>NZ_LT593974.1:2762961-3453701 GCF_900086985.1 Halomonas sp. HL-93 | reverse complement strand
TACTGGCCTACGTCAAAAGAGAGGGCTTGTCGGTGGTGTGGATTCTCGATACTCACCCTCACGCGGATCACTTTTCTGCGGCTCATTATTTAAAGCAACAAACCGGCGCGTCCACGGCGATTGGTCAACAGGTCACCAAAGTGCAGGCGCTATGGAAAGATATCTATCACTGGCCAGAGATGCCGACCGATGGCCGTCAGTGGGATAGACTGTTTAACGAGGGCGACACTTTTAAGATTGGTGAACTGGATGCTCGCGTGCTTTATTCGCCTGGCCATACGTTGGCATCAATTACTTACGTGATTGGTGATACGGCCTTCGTGCACGACACCCTGTTCCAGCCAGACTTTGGCACTGCACGAGCAGATTTCCCCGGTGGCGATGCAAGAGTGCTATGGCACTCCATCCAGCAGATTCTAGCGCTACCCGCTGATACCAGGCTATTCACCGGCCATGACTATATGCCCGATGACCGCGAGCCGCAGTGGGAAAGCACCGTCGCTGAGCAGCTTGGAAGTAACCCTCACTTGGTCAATATGAGTGAAACGGATTACATCTCTCTACGCCACCAGCGTGATAGCGAACTACCTATGCCCAAGCTGATTTTGCACGCCCTGCAAGTCAATACGCGAGGCGGGCGTCTGCCTGAGCCGGAAGCTAACGGTAAGCGCTATCTAAAGATCCCACTGAATGCCTTGGAAGGCGCCGCCTGGGATTAAGTTGTCTACTGTCGAAGGAGCCACATCATGCAAACACAGCCTTTAGAAACGGATATCGAGATTACCTCAGCGCTCACGGTAGAAGAGCTTGAGCAAGTTAAAGCAAATGGCTTCAAAACGGTGATTTGTAACTGCAAACCTGGAGAAAGCGCTGAGTTTCCTGATGAAGATGCCTACCGTAAAAAAGCCGCGGATATTGGCCTTCAGTGGGTGCATATTCCCGTCACACCCGGTGACTACAGCCAAGCAGATGTAGCCGCCTTTGCTGATGCAATGCAGCGGCTCCCGCGGCCTATTTTGGCATTCTGCCGAACGGGAAAGCGTGCGACTCATCTATGGGCCTACGCTAAGCGCCACAGCGAACAGTGCGACCTTGCTGAGCTGTTTAATGCTGCAAAATCAGCAGGCTTTGATTTGGAAGAGCATCGACAAGGGCTTGAAGATCAGAACGCTTAATAGGGCGACGATGCTCGTCGCCATCAGTTTGAATCGGCAAACGGATAAGACCCATGATTATTGAGCGTTGGGTGCCGCTGGTTGGTTGGCTACGTCGCTATAACCGGGAGCTGTTTTCTCGGGATGTGTTGGCAGCGGTTATTGTGACACTAATGCTGGTGCCCCAGGCGCTGGCTTATGCCTTATTAGCTGGGCTTCCTGCCGAGATGGGGCTCTATGCCAGCATGCTTCCATTGGTGCTGTACGCCATCTTTGGCACTAGCGCTAGCTTAGCCGTAGGGCCAGTGGCCGTGGCGGCGCTCATGACCGCATCGGCGTTAAGTGGTTTTGCTAGCCCTGGCAGTCCAGATTATATCGGAGCTGCGCTAGTTTTGGCCGTACTATCGGGACTGATCTTAATTGCCATGGGCGTTCTTCGGCTGGGCTTTTTGGTCAACTTCTTAAGCCACCCAGTGATTTCAGGGTTCATCACGGCGTCGGGTATTCTGATTGCTATAAGCCAGCTAAAGCACATTTTAGGTGTTGAGGCATCAGGCCATAACGTTATCGACCTGCTTGGGGCGCTACTGGGTCAGTGGCATCAGGTAAATATGACGACTCTGTTGATCGGCTTGGGTGTATGGGGCTTTCTGCTGGTGAGCCGCAAGCGATTAAACAAATGGCTGACAGCTATTGGCATGTCTGCCAGCACTGCTGGCCTTGTCGTGAAAGCTGCACCCATCTCAGCGGTGGTTGTCACGACGTTGCTTGCCTGGGGATTAGACGTTAAAGAGCGTGGTGTCGATCTGGTGGGCGCTGTGCCCAGCGGCTTGCCTGACATTGCGCTTCCCAGCCTAAATTCATCACTCTGGTTTGGGTTACTACCCGCAGCACTTCTGATTAGCCTGGTGGGCTTTGTTGAATCGGTGTCAGTCGCGCAAACTCTGGCGGCTAAACGGCGCCAGCGTATCGATCCCAACAAAGAGTTGATTGCCTTGGGAATGGCTAATGTAGGAGCAGGGGTGAGTGGTGGCTCGCCAGTATCTGGCGGTTTTTCACGTTCGGTCGTCAATTTTGAAGCAGGCGCGGCAACGCCGATGGCAGGTGCGTTCACAGCATTTGGCATCATGCTTTCCACGTTACTGCTAACTGACCTGCTGGCGTTTTTGCCCAGAGCAACCTTGGCGGCCACTATCATTGTGGCGGTCGGCACGCTGATTGACTTACCTGCCGTTAAGCGTACCTGGCAATACTCCCGCAGCGACGGTGTGGCTATGTTGGCTACCCTGTTGCTTACTTTGTTGCACAGCGTTGAAGTCGGTATTACCAGCGGTGTAATGCTGTCTCTGGGGCTTCATTTGTACCGCACCAGCCAGCCCCATAGCGCTGTCATCGGTCGTGTGCCAGGCACAGAGCACTTCCGTAACGTCAAGCGACATCAGGTCGAAACTAACAAGTGCGTAGCGCTACTGCGCATTGATGAAAGCCTATACTTTGCCAATGCCCGCTACCTGGAAGACACCGTATTGGCGTTGGCTGCTCGCTCTCCATGGTTAAAGCACATAGTGCTTACATGTCAGGCAGTTAACTTGATTGACGCATCAGCGCTTGAAAGTTTAGAAGCGATCAACACGCGGTTGAAAGATGCTGGAGCCACGCTGCACCTGGCAGAGGTAAAAGGCCCAGTAATGGATCGATTAAAACACACGCATTTTTGTCAGGAGTTAACTGGGCAAGTGTTTTTTACCACCTTTGATGCTTGGCTGGCGCTTGCCCAACCAAGTGAGCACATCGCGCCATCCTTGCCAAGCAAAGCTTAGGAGATATTGGTATGCAGCAGCGAGACGTCAAGATAGCCATTATCGGAGCTGGGAGTGCCGGGCTTAGCGCTTGGCACGCCGCGCGCAAGCATACCGACGATGTCGTGCTGATAGAAGCCGGCAACTATGGCACGACCTGCGCCCGCGTGGGATGTATGCCCTCAAAGCTACTCATTGCCGCCGCCAATGCGGCACATGCCGCACGTAAAGCTGACATGTTTGGGATCACTGTTAACGAGGTAGGAGTCAATGGCCAAGCGGTGATGGCAAGAGTCAAACACGAGCGCGATCATTTCGTAGGTAATGTACTGAAATCAATGAAAACGATTCCGGCGTCTCACCAATTGCATGGTCACGCACGTTTTATTGATCCACATACGCTGATGATTGGTGACCATACCAAGCTTACGGCAGAAGCCATCATCATTGCCACGGGGTCGCGGCCCACATGGCCGAAGCTATTGGAAGGCGCTGGCGATCGGCTAATCACCAATGATGATGTGTTTAATTGGAATACGCTGCCTGAATCGGTCGCTATTGTGGGTCCCGGTGTCATTGGCATGGAACTCGGTCAAGCGCTTAGTCGGTTAGGGGTTAGAACCCGCACGTTTGGCGTTGGCGGTGTCATTGGGCCTTTTCAATCTGAAAAATTGCGCCAGCTGGCAGACGAGACATTTAATCGCGAGCTGTATCTGGATGCTGATGCCTCACTTGACAGCATTGAACGCAGGGAAAGCAACGTTGCCATTACGTTTTATGAACGTGAAAGTCGGCAAAAACTCGCCGAAACATTCGATTATGTCCTTGCCGCAACCGGGCGTCGGCCAAACCTGGATCAGTTAGATATCAGGCAGGCCGGGCTCAAGCTGAATGAGCACGGCGTGCCAGAATTCAATCGTTTCACTCTGCAATGCCTAGATGTACAGAGCGCCCCGAGCCATATATTTATCGCTGGTGATGCAAATCAGTCGGCACCTCTTCTACACGAGGCCATTACAGAAGGAAAAATCGCAGGCCGAAACGCCGCTTTTCTGGATGATGTGCAAGTGGGACAGCGCAACGCTCCCCTTGCGATTGTGTTTACCGAACCCCAGATGGCGATCGTTGGTGAGAGTCGCGATACGCTAGACAAGCGCTATGGCGGCTGTGGCTGCATCGCTGAAGGCAACGTTTCCTTTGCTGATCAAGGGCGGGCACTGGTTATGGGTGAAAATATGGGTTATTTCGAGCTCTATGCAGAGCACGGCAGCGGGCAGTTCCTGGGAGCTGAGCTCTTCGGTCCGCAGGTTGAGCACATGGCCCACTTACTCGCCTGGTCACTGGAACAGAAGTTAACCGTCAGCCAGATGCTTGCAATGCCCTTTTACCATCCGGTACTTGAAGAGGGATTAAGGTCAGGATTACACGATTTACAAGCAAATCTTCGACAGGGGCCTGCCATTACTGAACGTTGCATGGAGTGTGGTCCAGGCGATTAAGGGCATGTTTCAACTACCGAACGCTTTATCTAAATCGACCTGGTTTATCAGCGCGTTGTTTCAGTAGATCAAAGCAGGGTATTCCCACCATCAAACACCCAAACATGTCTATGAGCAAGCCCGGGCTATGTGACCAGAGGAGATGAATTGATGACCAAGGTGCGTCCTTCACGACTGCAGAACTTCCCCATTTCCTGGTTTGCCACTGTGATGGGAATGACTGGGTTCACCATTGCTTGGCACCGGGCGGAGGACTTGCTGGGTCTTTCTGTAAAATTCAGTCCGATATTACTTGGCCTGACGGGAGTCACATTTGTTGTTTTGCTGGTGCTCTATCTAACCAAGGCGTTGAAATATCCCGGTCAGGTTAAAGCCGAATTTGCTCATCCGGTAAAAGTTAACTTTTTCCCCACTATATCCATTGGTCTGATTTTATTGAGCATTGCGCTTTTACCATACAGCAACGCCGTGTCCTTTACGTTGTGGAGTGTCGGCGTGGTCCTTCACCTCGGCTTCACGCTTTATGTTCTCTCTGCTTGGTTGCACCAGACTCACTTTGAAATTGCTCACATCAATCCGGCCTGGTTTATCCCTATCGTAGGCAACATTCTTGTACCCATTGCAGGTGCGCAGCATGCTTCTATGGAAATCTCCTGGTTTTTCTTCAGCATCGGGTTGGTTTTCTGGGTGGTACTGCTGACCATCATTTTCTACCGAATGTTCTTTCACCAGCCCTTGCCGTCGAAGCTTTTGCCTACGTTGTTCATCCTGATTGCACCGCCGGCTGTTGGGTTCATCTCATGGTTTCAACTGGTGGGAGAAATCAATCCCTTGGGTCGCATTCTCTATTACTTCGCTCTGTTCATGACGCTGATGTTACTGACACAGACAAGACGGTTTCTAAAGCTGGAATTTTTCCTGTCTTGGTGGGCGTATTCGTTCCCCATGGCGGCGATTACCATTGCTAGCTTTTTGATGTATGAACAGTTGCAGCTGCCGTTCTTCAAGGGCCTGAGCGTGGGTCTTCTGGGACTATTGACGGGTCTGATCGGCATTCTGGTTATCAAGACGGCCCAAGCCGTAAGGGCACAGGCGATCTGTATTCAGGATTAAGCCTTAAACGTTCGAAATTTTGATATTGCTTAAGGGTTTTTATGCAAGGTGTCACACAGGACGGAGAACAATCGTTTCTGATTATTGGGGGAGGTATAACCGGGCTCTCGCTAGCTCTTGAGCTCGGTCGCCACAATAAATCCGTGACTCTGGTTGAGGCTGACGAACAATTGGGGGGGAATATACGGTCAGTGACTGAGCAGGCATGGCACATGGAACTCGGCCCTAATACGCTGATGGCAAAGCCCTCGTTATATAAGCTGATAAATTCACTGAACCTAACGGAAAAAGCCATCTTTCCGCCAGAAGCCAGTCGGAAGCGTTACGTCGTCAAGGACGGAAAACTCATTGCGCTGCCTGATGGCCTTAAGTCTGCGTTAAAAAGTCCGCTTATAGGATTTGAAGGCTGGCGCCACTTGCTTACGGAACCTTTCCGAAAACCAGCGTCGCATGAAGAAACACTTGCCGCCTTCGTGCGAAGACGCCTTGGGCAAAATATTCTCAGTCACTTTGTAGACCCGTTTGTCTCTGGCGTCTATGCAGGTGCGCCAGAGCGCCTGTCAGCGAAAGCTGCTTTCCCTCGCCTTTATTACCTTGAGCAAGCACACGGATCATTGCTGCGTGGCGGAATAGCTCAAATGCGCAACAGCAAAAAAAAGCGCGCTAAAGATCATGAGGTTGGTTTCCCTGAGGAGTGGCGTGGCAAGCTTGTTAGCTTCCCAGGAGGGCTGTCTACCTTGACCAATGGCATCAGACATGAGCTGGAGCGGCTGCCCAACGTTCGTCTCGTGACCGGAAGCCGAGTGGAAAAGATCAATCGCGAGAATCACACATGGCATGCCGTCGATCAGAAGGGGCAGGCTTTTGCTGGTCATAAGCTAATACTGACAACACCCGCAAGCGTCAGTGGGTCGCTCCTGAGCAACGTAAACGCTGAGCTTCAGTCAGAGTTGGAAAGCATTGTCTACCCACCACTTGCCGCCGTCGTACTGGGGTATCCCGAACGTGCTGTTAAACACCCGCTGGATGGCTTCGGCATGCTTATTCCCAGCAAAGAAAAAAAGCACACTCTGGGTGTCTTGTTCTCTTCCACTCTTTTTCCGCAACGCGCGCCCAAAGGACACGTGCTTTTTACTTGTTTTATAGGTGGTCGCAGAAACCCGGCGGTTAGCGACCAGTCAGATGAACAGTTAGTGAACACTGTCAGCTCAGACATCAGCCAGCTGCTCGATATCGACGCACAGCCGGTCTTTACGAAAGTCGCGCGGTGGTCGCAAGCGATTCCGCAGTACGACATTGGGCATTTAGCGCGGATAGCCAAAATCGATCAAATTGCGCAGACGTGCGCAGATCTTCATTTGATAGGGAACTGGCGTGATGGCATCAGTGTAGGAGACTGTATCGATAATGGTCATGCCATGGCACAGACATTACTTGGCGCTGAGACGCACACTGGCACTGCGGCCGCCGTCATCGAATGAAATATGACCCGCAGTCAGAATCGGCTTCACAAGCTCCGCGGATAGCGGCATCCCTAAGGTTGCCTGGCGTTTACTGCCCGGAGTTAGGCTCTGTCTGAAAACTGGCTGCGCTCGACCATACGGCGTTAAAAATCAGCTCAAAGTACTCATTTACACTACGTAAACTCCGTCTTTTCGCCGATTTTTGCCTTGTCTGGCCTTCGCTCGCCGACTTTTCAGACAAGGCCTAAACTACCCCGATAAAGCGTTATTACCGGGGTATTGATATGCTTGAATTAATTCTTTAACAGGGTCTCGATCTTGTCGTGATTTGGAACGCTACCACTGTGCACGAGCTTGCCGTCGATAGCCACGCCTGGCGTCGACATGACTTTATAGCTCATGATGGTCCCCGGATCGGTGACTTTTTCAACCGTGACCTCAATACCTAGATGGTCAGCGACGCTCTGAATCTGTTCGGCAGTGTTGACACATTTCTTGCAGCCAGTACCCAGAACTTCAATCTTCTTCATTTTCGATGCTCCTCTTAGATCAGTGTTCCGCTGAACAGCCAGGGGCTAAGCAGATTGATTAGCCAGCCTACAACCATGAAATTGGCCAGAAGGATGACAAAAATGATGCCCAGCAGTCGCCACTGCATGACCTGCTTGAGCATAATGAACTCGGGAAAGCTGGCGGCCACAGTGCTCATGCAGAACGCCAGGGTGGTGCCGACTGGCAGTCCCTTGAGGATCAGGCTCTCCATTACCGGAATCACGGCGGTGGCATTAGAGTAAAGCGGCAGGCCCGCCAACACGGCTACGGGAACGTTCCACCACTGACCGCTACCCAGGTTGTCGGCGAACCAGCTGTCCGGCACGAAACCATGCAGGGCAGCCCCTAGGCCGACGCCAATAATTACCCACTTCCAGATCCGGCCGACGATCTCTTTGAGTTCGTCGCGCGCAAAGACGTGACGGTCTTTAATCGTCAGCGTTTTCGCATCAGGGGGCGAGTCATCTTTGTGGGGAGTCTCTGCTGCCTGCTGGTAGGCTTTTGCAGCAAAGTCCTTGAGCCACCGTTCTCCCTTTAACGTATCCAAGATCATGCCACCACCGATGCCCACCGCCATGCCAATAACGACATAGACCAGGGTGAATTCCCAACCCAGTAGACTCCAAAGCATGATGACCGCCACCTCGTTGATGATCGGCGAGGTGAATAGGAAAGCCATGGTGATGCCCAGGGGGATCCCAGCGCTGGTAAACCCTAGAAACAGCGGAATGCTGGAGCAGGAGCAGAAGGGCGTTATGGCACCGAAACCGGCACCAAGTCCATAACCCGCGAATCGGTTCTTCTGCTGAATGTAGTGCCGCACCCGTTCGAGATCCAGCGAGGCACGTGCCAGCGCGATGATATAGATCATCACCACGAGCAACGCGAAAATCTTGGTAGTGTCCTCGACAAAGAAGTGCAGCGAGGCGCCTAGTTTGCTCGCAGGATTCAGACCGGCAAGGCCGTAGATGAGCCAGTCGGCCAACCAAGTAAAGACCTCAAGCATAATCAGCGTCTCTCTGTTTAATAGGAGTTTTCACACAAGAAGACGCAGCAGCAGGCAAAAGGATGCAGTCTGGCTATAAATTTTTTCCTATTCGTCTTGAGCACGATGACAACAGAGGTGTCCCTGCTCATCGAAGACGATGCCGCATTGCGCAATCAGCCGCTTACGCAGGCGCTGCCGTGCACGGCGAAGCCTCGCCTTGGTAGCCGACAGGCTCAGGCCTTTGTGTCTGGCATAGTCCTCCTGCCTGAGGCCCTCAATATCGCACTGCCACAGAATGTCGTGATCCTCGGCGTTGCAGTGGGGCAGAGCGCGGGCGATGCAACCGGCAAGACTGTCTATTGGTGGGATGCTGGCGCCGTCGGGCGCACTTGATTCGGGAACTTCGCCGTATACTAGGCGCCCATCGCGGCGCTGGCGGTCGATTAATTGATGTTTCACTACTTTAAAGAGCCATGCCTTCGGCGAGGCGAGTTGGCAAAATGTTGACCGATTCAACAGTGCTTGGGTGTAAGCATGCTGAAGCACATCGTCGGCCATATCTTGGTCGCTGCAGTGTTTAATTAGAAATAAACGTAACTCGCGGTGATGTTTCTGCCAAGCGGCTTCAATACACGGGGCTTTGATTGAGTTCACGAAAATAGCTCCATTAATATCTGTATGAATGAACCTTCTCAAGTGTGCCCCCCCTGGTCCCAACCGCCACACGGCTATTTACACACAGCATAACCATCGATTGACGAAACCATCTTATCAGCAGATTTCGCCACCACTTCATAAGATCGGCTGTGGATAAGAATGCACCTCATGGTCAGTGATGGCTTGAACGTAGTTGGTATCTAACCGCGCCCTCTATCGGCGCGGTTTTTTACACCTCAAAAGTAGTTGATTGCTGATCATAATCTGTAGATCACGACTTCTGTTTGTTAAAGCCTGACATTGTTTGACTTGGGTCAAGCTGCGACGTCTTGTCTCGTGTGCCAGCTCAGTAAGAGGACTAGAATAGATTTTATGGCTATTTCGTTAGAGGAAAAAGTTATGAAAAAATCGAAAGTTTTGCTCTTGATCGGCTTAGGAATCTCGATGTCTCTAAGCACCAGTCTCGCGTATGCAGAAGAAGCAGAGGCTTATCGTGAGACGAAGCTGGGATTGTATCTTTCAGCCGAAGAAGCTTATGAATTAATACAGGAAGATGACAGTGCTGTGCTGATCGACGTGCGTGACCCCATAGAAATTAAGTTTACTGGCTTCGCTGAGCCCACTGATATACATGTGCCCTGGGTACTAGCTGATCGGGAGCAATTTGATGATGCATCAGAAACATGGCCTTCTAAAAAGAATACCGGGTTCAAGTCGCAAGTTAAGGCTGAAATTGAAGCTTTGGATGTAGACCAGAATGATCCAATTATCGTTATGTGCCGCTCGGGGGCCACACGAAGTGCTCCTGCTGTCGATGTAATTACCGATATGGGATACAGCGAAGTCTATTCTGTCACCGATGGTTTTGAGGGTTCAAAGCTGGAAGATGGTGACTCTCGGGGCGTAAGAGCCAAGGATGGATGGCGTAATTCAGGCCTACCATGGAGCTATAAAATTAACCCTGATGTTGTGTGGAAACCTGAGAATTGATGTTCTGCTGCTTAATCGGTTCTTAAGTAAATGATCATCGGACGCTAATTGACCCAATGAGGTATATATATGAACTTCAAGGCAACCATCAGACTAACAATTATGATGATGCTTATCAGTTTATCGGGTCACGCAATAGCTGATAACCCCTCAGGTGACCAACAGAAAGACGAGGCATTAGTGATTCTCACTAGCGACTCTCTCCAGACTCAAGGCATGGTGATGATCCTGGCGAACGCCATGCTGGAGCAGGGTACTGATCTGGATATGTTGCTCTGCGATGCCGCGGGTCATCTAGCGGTAGAAGGATACGAAAGTGCGGATGCTATTGCCACACCGCCAAGTAATCCGGCAGGCCAAGTGAAGCCAGAAGGTATTCTAAAAATGCTGATAGAAAATGGTGCAGACGTCGATGTTTGTGCCATTTATCTGCCTAACAGCGAATATGACGAAAGCAACCTTCTTGAAGGTGTAGGTGTTGCGACGCCGGAAAAGATTGGACAAAAGATGAGTGACCCAAGCATCCCCGTTCATAGCTTCTGAACATTAATGGTAATTCTGAGGAGATAAATATGAAAAGCAATGTAGGCGGTATTGATAAGATTTTACGCATATTGATAGGTGTGGTGCTCATGCTATTAGCTCTTTTTGGCACTATTGGCGTTTGGGGCTGGATTGGCTTAGTGCCGCTGGCAACAGGGCTGTTCAATTTTTGTCCGGCTTACAAGCTGCTCGGTATCAATACATGTAAACGTGCGTAGCTGGTGTTAGTTATACTACTAAGTATTAAATGAATTGCGTCCATCTCTTAAGTGATGGATGCTTTTTTGGGCAATTGATTTGGCAGTACCGTCAACAAAACCTTATATAAATTTATTTCAATATATGCCGTGCTGAAATGCATACATAGCAAAAAACGCTAATGCTACCGTGGTCGCCGCGGCATTAGGCGAAGCATCTTTAAAAGCATCGGGTATCAGTTCGGCAAACACCATCCACATCATGGCCCCTGCAGCCAGTCCAAGGCCGATCGGCAAAAAAGGCGCGAACCAAGTTACGAATATGAATGCAGGAACTGCCATCAATGGCTGTGGCAAGCTAGTGAAAATACTCCACCCTGCGGCTTTTAAAACCGACATGCCGCGGGGAATCAATACCAAACTGATGGCCAGTCCCTCAGGAATGTTATGGATGGCAATTGCTGCGCTAATAAATAGGCCAAGTGACTCATCACCGCCAAAAGAGACACCGACGCCCACTCCTTCAGCAAAAGAGTGAATTGTCATTATACCTAAGATGAGTAGTGCCTTGCGCGCGCTAGCGCCACTTAATTCGCTTACATTAGGCGTACCGCGTCGTTCAATCAATTTATCTGACACGACGACCAGCAGTAAGCCTAAAGCCATACCTAGCAACGTCAGCCAGGGGGCTTCTCGGCTTCCCTCACCAACCAAGCTATGGCTTGCGGCTAGCATTAACCCTGCGGCCAATGCATTGAATATACTTAGCCAAAAAGGACGGAAATTCTTTACAAAAAGAAACGGTAACGCCCCTAATCCGGTAGCAATAGCCGTAATCATTGCAGCCGCAAACACAACCCAAAGTGTGATCTCGATGGACATTTTGTCCCCTTTCCTTGTTAGCACGTCTTCGGAGCGAAGCTCTCTGCTTTGTCGGAGGGCGAAAATGTTGATACTACTTCATTGGTTTCAGGCAGTAGAGTCGAAAAAAATCAAAGCCGGTATCCATGCCAAGGTGGAGTACCTATTTCTGTACATCAAACAAGTCTTGGCTACAGCAAAGTCCGTTAACGCGGCCAGGCCAAAAATCCCACCTTCTGCACTTGTTGGCAGCGCTCAGCAACTTGCAGGTTGGTGAAAAATGCCTACCGGCTTAGGGCTGGTGTGCCCGTTTTCCGCCCAATGGTTGGGAAACGGGCAAAACACACAAATGACGGGAGAAGGGTGCCTGAACTTGCGGTCTTTTTGTTGAATCAGGCGGATGTTCACGAAGATCGGCAGTTATTCAGACCTTCTCTAATTGTAGGTATTAACATCGTTACGTTCCCCTTCGCGCCAGACCCAAATATTGAATAGGCCGTATAAGATAGCAATAATAGGCGTTATGATGGCTATGAACGTCCAGCCCATGTAATCCCACGCAGAAACGTCTAATACACCCATGTAGTACGCGCCTCCTAACCCCCAGGGTACCAGTGGCGAAGTAACGGTAGCTGAGTCCTCACAGGTTCGCGAACATACCGATGGAAGGATTTTTAGCTTGCGATAGGCTGGTACGAACATCCGCCCGGGTATGATGATGGCAATATATTGGCTGGCTGAGAACAGGTTGGTTGCCAATGATGATAGGACGTGGGTAACAATCAGCCCACGCGAATTGCTCACCAGTTTGCCCATTTTCTCCAATATCACCTCAAGCATACTAGTTTTCTCAAGAAGACCACCAAGGCTCAAGCCGATGAAGCCGAGTGAAATTGTCCACATCATTTCCTGCAGGCCACCACGACTGAATAGGCTGTCTAACGTTTCAATACCGGTTTCTGATACATAACCATCGTTCATGTAGTTCATCATGCTGCCTAGTGCAACATCCTGAGTAGTTACTGCGAGTCCTGCCCCCAGCAGGCTACCGATAACCATAACGGCAAGTGCATTGACGCGTCGATAGGCCAAAACAATCACTACCAACGGAGGGAGAAAGGCTAACAGGCTGACAGAAAAGTTATTGCGGATACCTTCAAGTAGTTCTTCTGTTCGGGAAATATCAGATCCTTCACCATCAAACTGCATCCCGATGAAGAAGAATAGGATGATTGTAATGATCAGCGCTGGGCCGGTGGTATAAATCATTGAGCGGATGTGGTCGAACAAGTCAGCTTCTGCCACACCAGCTGCGAGATTGGTGGAGTCTGATACTGGTGAAATCTTATCACCAAAAATGGCGCCTGAAATTACCGCGCCTGCAGTCATAGCTGGTGGAATATCCAGCCCGTTTCCGATGCCAATAAATGCAACGCCGAATGTGGCTGCGGTAGTCCATGAACTACCTGTAACCAGCGATGCCACTGAACATACAATCACTGCAGTAAATAGAAAAAAGGAGGGGTTGATCAGCTGTAAGCCGAAATAGACCAATAGGGGGATTGTACCGGAAGCAATCCAACTGGCCACAAGTACACCAACCATCATTAGGATCAGCATTGGCAGCATGGCTATCTCGCAGCCATATAGAATGCCCTTCTGGATGTCTTGCCATTCGAAGCCGGAGGCCAGAGCAATGATGGCACAGACCACGATGGCAAAGATTAGTGAGATATGTGTCACCCAGTCTTCACCGAGGATAAAAATCTGCGCAAACATCATGAAACATAAAAAGCCGATTCCAATAATAGCTCCCAAAAAAGAGGGTCGCTTGCTGGAATCTTTTGTTGTCGTTGACATTGTTGTTCTCCCTGTATGGAGTTCGCGTTAACTACCACAAAATGAGGCAGTTTCTAGATGCTTGGTGCTAGCAATGTATTTGTATGCAGATTTGGCGGTTAACAGCGTTCCAGAATGATGGCGACTCCCTGGCCACCGCCAATACAGGCTGCCGCGCAGCCGTAGCGCTGCTGGCAGGATTGAAGAAGTCGGCCAAGGGTGCCAGCGAGGCGGATGCCGGTTGCGCCTAAAGGGTGCCCTAGCGCCATGGCGCCACCCCAGATATTGACGTTTTCAGGGTCAATCGAAAGCTCCCTCATGGTATGTAGCGGCACAGCGGCGAAAGCTTCGTTGATTTCCCACACGCCGATATCCTGCGGTGTCAGCTGCGCCTGTTTCAGTGCTCGCCGAATGGCGGCGGCGGCACCGGCACCCATCTCCTCCGGCTTGACACCGCAGTCGGCGATGGCCACAACGCGTGTCAAGGGGCTAATGCCGTGCTGGCGCAGGGCAGATTCAGACATCAGTAGCGTGGCGGCGGCACCAGAGGTCAGTGGCGAGCTGTTGCCTGCGGTCACGACTCCGCCTTGCATAAATACCGGGTCCAGCCCTGCCAGGCGCTCAGCGCTGGTATCCGCGCGGATGTTGCTGTCCGCGCTTACCGGTTCGCCCGCCGCGTTGTTCAGGGTCAAACGCTCAGCGTCAAAGTGACCTGCTGCGTTGGCCTTGGCGGCACGCTGGTGGGAACTGAGGGCGAGGGCGTCCATTACCTCGCGCGAAATACCGGCAGCCTTGGCCAGGCGTTCGGCGGTCAGCCCCATGTTGAGCACCACATCCAGGGCGAGCCAGTCGGCTTTCTGCAGGGCCGATGGGCTGGTCAGCACACCCTCCTTGAACAGCGCCGGTCCCATGGGCACACGGGTCATGTTTTCCACGCCGGCAGCCATGCCAACCTCGACAGCACCGGCCTGAATTTCCCGCGCGGTGTTGCGCAGCGCAGCAAGTCCTGAGCCACACTGCTGGTCGATTTGGCGGGTAGCACATGCTTCGCCCTGGGGGCCTAAGCGTGTGGCAAGCCACAGTGGGTAACGCCCACCAAAGCTCCACTGCTCTTTTACTGGCAGGGCGCAGCCAATGCTCACATCTTCCACCGCCGTGCCGTCAACGCCGCTACGTGCTAATAAGCCATCGAACACGCTGGCCAGTAGTGCATCGCTGCGGGTATCTGCCCAGGCATCGACCTCGGGTTTGCGGGGGTGCGCGCGGCTGAAGGCGCTACGGGCATAGTCGGCGAGATACACGTCTCTCATGAGTGAGTCTCCTGGTTGTCTGCCATGAGCGCCCAACGATGGATGAACAGGGCATAGGTGGTTAGCACGTGGCGGATCGAGTCAATGTTGACGCACTCGTCTACGCCGTGAATGCGCTGAGCAATCGGGCCGTAGCAGGTGCCGTTGATCTTGCCGGAAACGTGGAAGGCCCTCAGGTCAGTGGTGCAGGTGGACAGATAGTGGGCAGGTGGTTCGCCGAGTAGTGCTTCGTGGCACTCCGAGAGAAGGCGGATGCCTGGGGTGTCGAGATCGACCACATGCCCTTCGGAACGAAAGCCATGGAAGCTGACCTTGGGTGGAGGTGTCGCGTCGTCAAGCTCGGCGTGGCAGGTCATCAGGGTGTCGCAGACCCGCTGCATGGCATCCTCCGGTGACATGCCGGGCGGGAAGCCAACACGCCCTTCCAGAATGGCGTGGGCAGGCACACTGGAGGCCCAGTTGCCCGCATCAACTCGGCCAACGCTAAGGTTGAAAGGGTGAGGATGGTCAACGTAAAGCGCAGGCCGGGGTAAATCATTCATTTCGGCTTCCAGCGCTTTCAGAGCTGGTAGATAGTCCTGCAGGGATTCAATCGCATTGCGCCCGGCGCTTGGGTCGAGCACATGGGCGGGCACACCATTTAGGCGCATCCGAAACCAAAGTACACCCACTTGCCCAGCGTAGATCTGAGCGCCGAAGGGTTCCGGTATCAGTACGAAATCGCCGCTAAAACCTTGATGCAGGCAGGCCAGCGCGCCGTTGCCAGTGCACTCTTCTTCAATTACGGTTTGCAGGGTGAGTGGGAAGTTGATCTCTACACCCGCCTGACGCACGGCTTCAACCGCCATCACCATGGCGGCAATCCCCGCCTTCATATCACCCGCGCCACGGCCATACAGCCAGCCATCTTTTTGCCACGGCTCCCAGGGGGGGCGGGTCCACATATCGATGGGCTCGGCAGGCACCACATCAAGATGGCCGTTGAACACTAAATGTGGTCCTGGCGCGCCAGGGTTAAGGTCTGAAATGACATTGTAACGGCCAGTGCTGGGCCATTCGGTGGGGGCACGATGGGGGTGTTCCTCAAAGCCTGGGGCATCCAATGGCACACGGGTCATTGGCAGGCCCAGGCGTTCAAGGTGGCACTCCATGGTGTCCAGCGCCCCCTGCTCATGGCCGAGTACGCTATAGCCCTGCACCAGATCGCTGGTCATTTCCAGGGTGTCGTCCATCAAGGCATTGCAGCAGGCAATGATGCGTTGTTCGGTGGCGTCGAGCATCAGAATCCCCCTAAACGTGATTCATTAATCAGCAGGGGGGCGTCGGTAGCTTCGCGCAGCGCTTCAACGCTCAGCCCTTCGGCGATTTCTACTACCTCAAGTCCTTCCGGAGTCACATCCATCACGGCTTTCTCGGTGATAATGCGGGAAATACAGCGACTGGAGGTCAGGGGTAACTGGCAGCGGGTGAGAATCTTGGGGTTGCCGTGCTTGTCGTTGTGGGAACACAGCACCACCAGCCGGGCTACTTTCTGGGCCAGCTCCATGGCACCGCCAATGCCTGGCGAGAATTTGCCAGGGATCTTCCAGTTGGCCAGATTGCCTTCCTGATCCACCTCAAAGGCGCCCATGAAGGTAACGTCCACACGACTGCGGCGGATCATCGCAAAGGACGTGGCGCTATCGAACACGCTAGCCCCCGCGCGGGTGGTGATATACGCGCCGCCGGAGTCAATCATGTCGATATCCAGCGCTTCACCTTCGTGGCGGGGGCGGCAGCCCAGCACGCCGTTTTCGGAATGCACCAGGACATTCATGTCATCAGGCAGGTAGTGGAACAGCCGTGTTGGCAGCCCGATCCCCAGGTTGACGATCTGACCGTCGATGACTTCACGGGCGGCGCGGGTCAACATGCGCTGCTGATCAGAGAGCATGGGGGCGTACTCCTTGCTGGTTGGACGCACGGTC
Source organism: Halomonas sp. HL-93 (assembly GCF_900086985.1). Lineage (NCBI taxonomy): Bacteria > Pseudomonadati > Pseudomonadota > Gammaproteobacteria > Oceanospirillales > Halomonadaceae > Halomonas > Halomonas sp. HL-93. Next base: position 3,436,769 of record NZ_LT593974.1, on the reverse strand, counting down.
GACCTGCACCACATGACTGACAAAGGCACAGGGCGTATGAATGTTGTCGATAGGCAGGTCGCCGGGTTCATCGATGCGGTAGGTTTGGGCAATGACCCGCTCGGCAGCCATGGCCATCAAGGGATTAAAGTTACTGGCCGTGGCGCGATAGATCAGGTTGCCGTAGCGGTCAGCTCGCTCAGCGTGAATCAGGGCAACGTCAGCCTGTAAGGAAGGCTCAATGGCCCAGGTGCAACCTTGCATACTGATTTCCCGGCGGCCTTCGGCAATTTCCGTACCGATGCCGATATCGGTAAGAAAGCCGCCATGGCCAACGCCTGCGCAGCGGATTTTTTCAGCCAACAGCCCCTGAGGATGAAAAATGACCTCCAGCTCGCCAGCATTCATGGCTTCAATGGCTGTTCGGTTTAGGCCTAAGTGAGAAGTGATCAAGCGTTTTACACGGCCTGCCTCAATCAGCTTGCCGATACCGATACTGGGTTCATTGGCATCGTTCTTAATCAGGGTCAGGTTGCGTTGTCCGCTGGCTAGCAGGGTGTTGAGCAACGCAAAGGGCGTGCCTGGCGAGCCAAAGCCGCCGACCATGATGGTTGCGCCATCAGGAATCTCGGCGATAGCCGCGTCAATATCACAGACTTTGTGGTTTAGAAGCGTCATGATGTTCAACGCTCCCTGGAAGATTGTGGATGCAAATCAGGGGCGGTAAGCGCTTGATCAAAACGCGCCATGGCACGCGCTAAGCGTTCCAGAAGGGTGTCAATTTCCTCGGCCTGAATAGTCAGCGGCGGGCAGACCAAGAAATGGTCACCGGCAATACCATCCAGGGTACGGCGGGGGTAGATCAGAAGACCTTCCTGTTTGGCCAATGCGGTGATTTGGGCAAAGCGGTTTTGCTCGGCAGGGAAAGGCTGGCGGGAAGCGCCATCAGCAACCAGTTCGACGCCCCATAACAAACCAGCACCGCGCACTTGGCCGACCCAGTCGTAGCGCTCGGCAAGCCTGCGCAGCCCAGCTTCTAGCTGCGCGCCGCGCTGGCGGGTATTTTCCAGTAAATCTTCGCGCACAATGGCCTCAAGCACGGCCAGACCGGTAGCGCAGGCCAAAGGGTTGCCTGCATAGGTGTGGCCGTGTTGGAAGCCGCCGCTGGCCATGACTGTTTGGACGATAGCGCTGCGGGCGAGCATCGCGCCAATTGGGTAGTAGCCCGCTCCCAATCCCTTGGCGGTGACCAGGATGTCCGGCACCACATCGTAATGCTGGCAGGCAAACCAAGTGCCGGTCCGGCCCACGCCGGTGAGTACTTCATCGGCAATCAGCAGGCAGCCGAATTCATCGCATAAGGCACGAATGCCTTGCAGGTAGCGTTGGCCTAACAGCCGTGCACCGGTGCTGGCACCGCCGATTGGCTCGATGACAAAACCTATCAGTGATTCAGGGCCAACGGCTTCCATGGCGGCGCGGGTCTCTGTCAGGATGCGGTCAACGTGGGTGTCATCATCACACTCCTGATGACGATAGAAATCCGGTCCCGGCACCTTGATGGATGCATGGGTCATGCTGGTGAAAGGCGCTTCCAACGGCTGATAACCGGTCATGCCCAGCGCCCCCATAGTGCTGCCGTGATAAGAAGGACGCAGTGACACAAACTGCTGGCGCTGGGGCTGTCCCAAGGCGAAAAAGTATTGCCGCGCCAGCTTGAGTGCAGATTCCACCGCTTCGGAACCACTGGAAACGAAAAATACCTTGCCTAGCTCAGCGTCAAATAGCTCGACCAGTCGATGGCCAAGCGCAACCGCGGGGGCGCTTTCGAACTGGGTGCGATAAGTGAAGGCAACCTTGTCCATCTGAGCGAGCATGGCGTCACGAATATCCTGGCGGCCATGGCCGAGGTTGCAAGAGATGGCTCCGGAGCAGCCATCCAGATAATCCTTGCCCTGGGTATCCCAGAGTATGACGCCATCAGCGTGGCTGACTTCCGGCAGGGCAGGGCCTGTCTGATAAAACAGCGGAGAATTGGTCATCAAGTAATCCGTTTCGTTGTGATCGCTGTAGTGCTGAGTTGCTGACAGCCTTAAGGCCAACTGACTTTGGCACCAGCGTGAAAATTACGTTGTTGTGCAGTCTAGGTAGTCTTGATTATATATTTCAATATATGATCATTTTTTAAGATTCGATGAGTAAAAATCATGCCTGAAGTTACAATAAACTCTTTGAAAGCATTGATGACTTTCAAAACACTGTTTGAAGTAGGTAGCGCCTCTGGTACTGCACGGTTATTAGGTATTACTCAGTCAGGCGTTAGCCGCTCGCTTGGCCAGTTGGAAGAAAATCTTGGAATCCAGCTATTTTTGCGGGAAAAGAACCGCCTGATAGCCACGCCAGAAGCCCGTGAACTGTACGATGAAATCCTGCGCCTGATGGGCAATATCGAAGAGCTGCGTCACAGCGTGCTGGCATTGAGGGAGTTTGGCACCTCGCGGTTGCGTATTGCAGCCATTCCTGGGTTGAGTTTTGGCTTTGTGCCACGATTGGTAGCGATGCTGCTGGCGGAAAATACCCACTTCAGCGTCAGCCTAGATATGATGTCCAGCCACGATGTACAGGCCGCAGTAGAGTCCAGCCACGCCGATATTGGCTTTATTACCTTGCCTGCCACATCACCCCAGCTTTTTAATGAGACGTTACTTACCACCGAGGCAGTTTGTTTGGTACATGAAACGCACATGCTTTCTGAGCACCATGTCGTGGATGTCAAGGAATTGTGGGGCCAGCATTTAGTGATCAGCAATCAGCCAAGTATCAGCACCAATCCACTGTTGGAACTGGTTACGTCTCATGAAGTGAGAATCGCTGGCAAGACTGAAGCAAATATGGGGACAATAACTTCTCTTGTAGCGAACAAAGTGGGTATCGCTGTGATCAACCCGATCACGGCCGAAGATCAATTGAACTGCCAAGACCGGGTCAAGATATTGCCCTTTACACCGAGCATCTCATTCGGATTTGGTATGGTTTATCGCGCTGAGTGGCAGCAGTCTAAGGTGTTAGCATTTCTGCGTGATAGCGCCAAAACACTGTTGGCTGATGGTTACACTCTTGCTTATAAATCGCCATCCTGAGTAACTTTACAATGAGTCTTTTTGTTTTCCCTTTATATAGTTAAAATTAAATAATGAAAATTAAGTTTTCAGATGCCGGTTTTGATGCATACTTGACGCCTTTATTAGAAGTAGATATATAGTTTTGATGATGTTCTTTCCTACTATGGCGTTGAGCTGGGTTCGGTTAGTGATAATTTTGTTACCGCAATTGGATCAATGCGTTTTGTCCTGCTTAACTTAAAGCGCCAGATGACTGTTGATGCTACTTTAATTGGTTGTAGTTACCATTCGATCATTTTAGAAGCCCTTTGCAAGCTAGGAATGGCATTGTAAGGTGACAGGAGGGGGGCTGCCGTCAACATAGAAGGTGTTAACCTATCTGATAGAATCATCACCGGCTTGGAAAAGGATCACGAAGAATGTGACTATGCCGTGCTGACATCATTAAAAATTATTTGGATCGCAACATATTGGCACCCTTAGGCCGGTTAGCAGAGGCTATAAATAGTATATGCGCATCAAGATTCAACATTTAGAACCACAATACATTCCCAAGCTTGCCGCATGGCATCAGGCTGAGTGGGCACACTTGAATAAGTCTATTAATGAGACAACTCGGCAAGAAAGACTGGAAAAACACTGTTCAACAACTAGCCTACCCTCCACTTTTATCGCGCTGGATGGCGACAACTTAGTCGGTGGTATCTGCCTAGTACAACATGATATTCCTGATCGGCCACAGTACTCCCCCTGGATATCAAGGGTTTATGTAGCGCATGATCAGCGCGGAAAGGCAATTGGCAAGGCGCTAATCGAGCATGCCAAAGAAGCGCTTCGACAGCAGGGCCACGATGCGCTCTACTTAATAACGGAAGACAAAGGGGCCTACTATGCAAGAATAGGCTGGGTGAGAGTGGAAGAGTACAAGCTCAACGAGTGCCTTGTTGAAATTATGAGAATTCAACTCAATTGAGCCCGGCCTCTATCTTCAAATGCCTCCAAAAATACGATGCCAAGCGCTGATCTAAATCGGCATTCCGTTAAGTGGCCGTCCAAAGTGCTGCACTTATTTTTCTATGAATTCAGGGCGCGTGAAACAGGCCTTAACCGCAACATCATCACGCTGCTCTAAAAGAAACAGCCCAGCGCGTTGAGTTGGATGCGCTGGATAAACTATGCAAATTATTCAATTGCGAGGTGGGAGATTTGCTTGAATTTGATGACGGTCAAAGAAAATAGAAAATAACAAAGTGTGCGTATGATCAGCTGGCTGATGGTTGCACGAAAAATTTCCTGATGAAAAAGATAGAAGCCAACGTGTCACATATACGTCACGGATGTGCCACAGGAAGTTAGCAGGCAAGCATAAAAAAAGGCAGACCAGTAAGTAACTGATCTGCCTTTTAAAATATTGGTAGCGGGGACCGGATTTGAACCGATGACCTTCGGGTTATGAGCCCGACGAGCTACCAGACTGCTCCACCCCGCATCAACGTGTGGCGTATTCTACGCTTTTTTTACGTTCCGTCAATAGACGTTTTAAAACGTTTGCCCTATAGCCGTTAGCGACTTGAGTGCTGCAACATGGGCTGACTAACGCTATGCTGAGGTTAGTGCAACAAGAACAATGCTGACTCTCGGTAAGTCGCGCACCCGTATTGCGATTTGCCGTTGGTACTTGAGCGCTAAGGCGCTTTTCACAATGGCTTGCGGTGCCAACTCTGCAACGCCCAAGCCATTCGTCATATCAGGGAGGTAGTCAATGGCCAATCAAGCCCCCGTCGCCTGGGTAACTGGTGGAACTGGTGGTATCGGCACGGCGATTTGTCGTTCGCTGGCGGATGCGGGTTATCTGGTCGTAGCGGGTTATCACAACCCCGAGAAGGCCAAAACCTGGCTGGCATCACAGCAAGCCGATGGCTATCAAAATATTGCGCTGTCGGGTGTAGACCTCGCCGACCATCAAGCCTGCCTGCAAGGTGCCCAGCAAATCCAAGAGCAGCACGGTCCTATTAGTGTGTTGGTGAACTGTGCGGGGATCACCCGTGACGGCACCATGAAAAAAATGTCATATGAGCAATGGCATGAGGTAATCGATACCAACCTGAATAGTGTCTTCAATACGTGTCGTAGCGTGATCGAGATGATGCTCGAGCATGGCTATGGACGGATTATCAATATTTCCTCGATCAATGGCCGTAAAGGGCAGTTCGGTCAAGTGAATTACGCCGCGGCGAAAGCAGGTATGCATGGCTTAACCATGTCGCTTGCTCAGGAGACCGCGACCAAAGGCATTACGGTGAATACCGTGTCGCCCGGCTACATTGCCACCGACATGATTATGAATATTCCTGAAAAAGTTCGCGAAGCAATTCGAGAAACGATCCCTGTTAAACGCTATGGTACCCCAGAGGAAATTGGCCGACTGGTGGCGTTTTTAGCCGATAAGGAGTCTGGGTTTATCACCGGGGCCAATATTGATATCAACGGCGGCCAGTTTATGGGCTAAATCCCGTAATGCTTTGCGCCATAACGATAAAGCCAGCGAGGTGTCTCGCTGGCTTTTGCCGTTTATTATGGCAGCGGCACGCTGGCGAGTCGCGTGAGTAACTCATCCAATTCATTGATTTCATGAGACCATATCGACTTAGGCATGGGGCCAAGCGCGATTAGTCCCGCGAGCACGTCGGTTACTTCTTGCGCGCGGCTGCGCTCCTGTTGGAGGCCGTCGTTGAGGCGCTCTACCTGAATGGCTAACCGCAGCGGTTCGTCATGTTGATGTACGCGGCCCATGGCCAATAAAGACAGGTGCACGCGAAGCCGTGCTAACTGATCCTTAATAGTGGTTTCATGAGCCTCGGTTAAAGCTTCCTGACGTCGTTGGTTGCGCAGATGGTGGGCACTGGCAAAAGGTGCTTTTAGCGTTATCTCGCCAAGCACTGCTTCGGCGTCCACCGTTTCTGCTTGCTCTCCGGCTAGCTTGCGTTCATCGGCGCGCAAGTGAGCCTCGATGAGTGGCATAAGCTGCTGCCAGGCAGCCACCGAGTCGGCCACTTCAAGACGATTTAAGCGTTCACGACGCGCGCGAATAATACCGCTCAAGCGTCGCTGCATACCTTCGCTTCGGCGGCTGCGCGGCAGAGGCTCCAAGCGCGTTGCCTGGTCAATGAAGCTGTCCAGTTTGGCTTGGTCGCTGGCGTCTTGAGGTTGCCAGCTATCCATTTCGTCGATCAGCGTTTGCAGGGTGTCGAGCTGTCGCTGCTGTTGGGCGAGCTGTTCGTGTTTATGTGCATCGCGCAGGGCAAACAGCTGGTCACATTCGTGACGGAAGGCCTTCCAAAGCGACTGTTCTTCCCCTTTCGGAGCGCGCCCTAATTGCCGCCATTGCTGCTGTAGTTTCTTGGCTTGCTCGATGCGATCGGCGATTGGCCGGTCGTTCTGATGCAGGGCTCGGACGTTGGCAATCAGCGCTTTTTTCTGTTCGGCGATATGCTCGGCGCGGGCGTCGATCAAGGTTTGCAGCTGATGGCGAATGCGCCCAAAGCGCCGGCCAATAGCCTCCGCTTGTTCGCGGGGCACGGGAGAATGGTGCTGCCATTGTTGACGCGCCTTGTCGCGAATCTCGCGCAGCACATCCGGGTCGGCGTCTTGTGATGGCTGCGCTAAAAGCGTTTCGAGCTGCTCGCAGAGGGTTTCGCGGGCACGCAGGTTGGCTGCGCGCTCTTCGGTTAGCTGATCGCGCCAGGGTATGAGGCGCTCATGGATGCGGTCCGAGGCCGCACGAAAACGCGCTGACTGCTCTCGATTAGCGGCCGCGTCACCCAGGGACTTCCATTCCTTGACTAACTGACGGTGGTGGCGATCCAGCGCGGCATCTGCCATGTGTTGGTCGTCGGCCAGTGCCTCGATGGCGGCGCATAGCTGTTCACGCTTCGGCCCTGCGACAAAACCGCGCCAATCGCGTAGCTCGGCCAGCCTCGCGCCGAGATGTTTGAGTCTTGCTTTAAGCGGTTTTGCGTCAGTTCCTTTGAGTGCATCGATGCGCGGTTTAAGCCGTTGGTGAAGGCGGCTGGCACTTTTAAAAGCGCCGCGCTCAAGTAAGTGTTCAAAGCTGTCTAGGTCGGCTTGGTAAGCGCTGAGTTGCTGGGTAGCCGTCTCCTGATGGGCTGTGTCGGGAGTGGCATTGAGCGCCGCTTGTGCTTGGCGGGCAAGCGTTGGCATGGTCAGGTTATCAGGCCAGCGGCACTGGTCGAGTAGCCCCTCCAGAGCAGAGTGGTCAGCGTCAGCCAGCGCCTGTTCTACATTAGCGCTGACGCTCTGCCAGCGTTGCCAAGCGTCAATGCAGGCTTCGTAATCTTTGAGCGCCTGAGAGTAGCGTTGACGGGTCGAATCGCTTGGTGGGTGTGCGTCGGAAAGGTGCTGCCAGCGTTGGCCAAGCAGTTGGCGCTGAGCGCGAAGACTGTCGATATCTTGTGCCGTGAGCGCATTGCCCAGGCGAAGGCCTTCTAGCGTTTCTTCAAGGCCTTCCAATAGCTGCTCGCGAGTTTGATCGGTAGCTTCGCGCTGTTGATCGTGCTGCTGGCGCGTCTGCTCGTGGGTTTCGTGATCATGCAGCGTTTTACGGCAGGCAAGCACCGCTTGGTGGTAACGTGCCTCTTGGTCAGGGGTGGGTGATTGGCTGAGACGCTCCCACTCACGCTGAAAATGGCGCAATCGTCCTCCGTAGAGGGGCTCCCAGGTAGCTTGGGCATGTCGTTCAAGCTGCTGTAAAAGCGTTTCGCGCTGCTGTTGTTGGTCGTCTTCCCATTGGGCGTCGGCGCGCAGCGCTTGCAGTCGGTCCCGGGCCAAGCGCACTACTTGGCGGTCACGACGTGCCTGTTTTAATAGCTGTTTTAAACCTTCTTCGCTGACCACGCGATCTGCCGCTTGGTGACGAACGGCGGCGACGCCATTGTGGCAGGCATGCTCGATTAGATCGCATTCCTCCGTCAGCTTGGCGAGCGCGGTAAGACGCAAGTTGAGGTTGTCGCCCTTAAGCACGAGGGCATTGAGTAACGTGGCGTCTTCAATACGCTCAATTAGCGCCTCGCGTTGGCCAAGCCCTGTTTGCCCCTGTTGACCACTGAGCCGTTGGCACAATGCCTCTTGCCAAGCCGGGTCGTCTTGATGGGCTGGGTAAGCTTCCACAAGTCCTTCGATATCATCAAGGGCGAGCAGTGCCGCCAGCTTAATGGTGCTATCTCTGTCCTGGGCAAGCGAGGCGAGCGCTTTACGCTGCTCCGCATGGTCGGGATCAAGGCGATGGAGGGCCTGGCGACGTACCTCGGCGTTAGGGTGTTGCCAGCGAGGTGCGAACAGGCGTCTTAACAGTCCGTGCATGGATCATCCTGCTGTGAGGCGCTTTGCGTGAAAAAAATCAGACGTCGACCGTTAGAAGGTTGCAGTTGTCGGCGCTGTCGCTTAGCGTTGCCTTATGACGTGGGAATGGCGAGGGTCAATTCTCACCGCCCAAAAAGCGCGTAAATGCGCTACCTTATATCTTACCTGAACATGACATGGAGTTCGGCCATGAGCCTCAATGTGGATAGTGCCGACGTGGCCTTTACCTTTAAAGGCGGCATGCTGCCGATGACCATCATGGAGTTAAGCAGCGCTGACCCAGAGCATATCCGGCGTCAACTGGCGAGCAAGTTGTCTCAATCGCCCGCGTTCTTTCAGCATACACCGGTTGTGCTTAGCGTGGAAAAACTCGATGAGCCGCACCTTTCGTTGGAACGTATCTGCGCCGTTTGCCGGGATCACAAGCTGCTTCCCGTGGCGGTGAGAGGCGGTTCTGAGCCCGTTCGACAGTCAGCGTGGGCGCTCGGGCTTGGCTGGTTTGCGCCGGTCGATGAAAGTCGTGCGCAAATGCTTAAGAGTGTCAGCAGTGATAGTCAGAACACAGCGCCCGTCGCAGTGGTCAACGAAAACGCTGCAGTAGAGGCGGCTCAGGCGCTTGAAAATACCGGGCTGGAAACCACACGGCTGTATCGCGGAACGGTGCGTTCTGGGCAGCAAGTCAGCGCTTCCGGCGGTGACCTCGTGGTGGTAGGTGCCGTGAACGCGGGTGCCGAAGTGCTGGCGGCGGGCAGTATTCATGTTTATGGCGCATTGCGCGGGCGGGCATTAGCGGGTATTCATGGCAATACGCAAGCGGGTATTTATTGCCGTGAGCTAGCCGCTGAACTACTGTCGGTGGCGGGTAATTACAAGCGTCTGGAAGATATTGATTCTCAGCTGTTGGGCGCCCCCGCCGAGGTGCACTTTACTCAAGAACAGTTAGAAATTAAGCCGCTTATCTAGTGACAGTGGCGCAAACCGTTGATAATGCCAGCCACGCGGCGATACCGTGTGGCTTATTGATGACATAGACGTTCCCGTTATACGTAGTGCGCCAACGGCGCATACGAAGAACGACTTCAAGAAGGAAGTGACTCTTGGCCAAAATTATTGTAGTGACCTCGGGTAAAGGGGGGGTCGGTAAAACCACGAGTGCCGCCGCTATTTCGACAGGCTTAGCGCTGCGCGGAAAGAAAACGGTGGTGATCGATTTTGACGTCGGCTTGCGTAACCTTGACCTGATTATGGGGTGTGAGCGACGCGTTGTTTATGACCTCGTCAACGTAATTCAGGGTGAAGCAGGGCTTAATCAAGCGCTGATCCGCGACAAGCGCGTTGAGAATCTGTTTATTTTGCCGGCCTCGCAAACCCGCGACAAAGACGCCTTGACCCAGGAAGGCGTTGCCGAGGTGCTTGATAAACTGAAAGAAGACTTCGATTTTATCCTTTGCGATTCGCCTGCAGGTATTGAGCGTGGCGCACAGCTAGCCATGTATTTTGCTGATGAAGCGATCGTGGTAACGAACCCTGAAGTATCGTCTGTGCGCGATTCTGACCGTATTCTCGGCCTGCTGGCGTCCAAAACGCGACGCGCCGAGGAAGGTAACGACCCAATTAAAGAGCATCTGCTGGTAACGCGTTATAACCCCGATCGCGTTACATCGGGGGACATGCTGACTCTGGATGATATCCGGGAAATATTGGCGATTAACCTACTTGGCCTAATTCCTGAATCGGAAGCGGTGCTACGCGCATCGAACCAAGGCGTGCCGGTTACCCACGATATTTCAAGCGACGCAGGCCAAGCCTATAGTGATACCGTATCGCGTTTGCTCGGTGAAGACATGCCGCTGCGCTTTCATGAATATCAACGTAAAGGTCTGTTGAGCCGGATGTTTGGTGGAGGTCGGCGATGAAACTGCTGGAGTTCTTGAAGCGTGAGCGCAAGAAGTCTGCCTCGGTGGCCAAAGAACGCCTGCAAATTATCGTGGCGCACCAACGTAGCCAGCGAGGTCAGCCCGATTATATGCCGATGCTTGAGCGAGAGTTGCTGGAAGTGATTCGTCGCTACGTTCACGTGGATGACGATGCCATCCAAATCTCACTGGATAGCGAAGATAACTGTTCGGTGCTGGAGCTAAACGTAACGTTGCCCAAGAGCTAAAGTCGCGGCGGGGTCTAGGGTGAATATGCTAGGCTTGGGCTTTTCAATGCCCAGCGGAGTGCTTGTTCATGGCGTCACCCACTGCTGCCCCCGCCAGCTTTTTATGGCATGACTACGAAACCTTTGGGGCCGATCCGCGTCGTGATCGGCCTGCTCAGTTCGCTGCCTTGCGTACTGATGCGGCGTTAAACGAAATCGGCGAGCCTATCGAGCTGTTCTGCCGGCCCGCTGATGATTACCTTCCCCACCCCGCCGCCTGCTTAATTACCGGGATCACGCCGCAAAAAGCTCAGCGCCATGGCTTGCCAGAAGCCCAGTTCGCTGGCGAAGTGCAACGCCATATGAGCGAGCCGGGCACCTGTGTGGTGGGCTATAACAGCCTACGCTTCGATGACGAAGTCTCGCGCCATCTGTTCTACCGCAATCTACTCGACCCCTACGCGCGGGAGTGGCAAAACGGCAACTCGCGCTGGGATCTTATTGATGTGGTTAGGGCGTTTTATGCTCTGCGGCCTGAGGGAATTGAGTGGCCGCTGCGCGATGATGGCGCGCCGAGCTTTAAGCTTGAAGATCTAACGGCAGCCAATGGTATCGCCCACGAAGGTGCTCACGACGCAGTCGCCGACGTGCGAGCCACCATTGCGCTGGCGCGGCTGCTCAAGTCACGTAATGCCAAGCTGTTTGATTATTTATTGGGGCTGCGCGGCAAGCGGGCGGTCGCTAAACAGTTGGACTTGCCCAGCGCCAAACCTATTTTGCATATCTCACGCCGTTACCCGGCAAGCCGCGGTTGCAGTGCACTAGTGATGCCGTTGGCCGAGCATCCGAGCAACCCCAACGGGGTGATCGTGTATGACCTAAGCGTGGACCCGGGGGATTTATTAGCCATGTCGGCCGCGCAAATCCGTGAGCGGGTATTTGTCAGTCAGCAAGACCTAGCGGAAGGCGAAACGCGCATTCCGCTCAAGGTGATTCATATCAACCGCTGTCCGGTTGTCTTTCCGACGACCGCGCTAAAAGACGTCGATGGTCCAAAGAAAGGCGAATACGGAGACATTGTGGCGCGTTTAGGGCTGGATATGGACGCTTGTCGCCGCCACTGGAAAATGCTCCGTGACGCAACGGAGGTGACTCAAAAAGTCGCTGAAGTGTTCAGTGCAGGCTACGACGATGCGCCGCAGGACCCTGACCTGATGCTTTACGGTGGGGCGTTTTTCTCTGCGGCCGATCGCAAGCAAATGGAGCGGGTGCGGGCCATGGACCCTTGGGATCTGGTGGGTGAGCGATTCGCTTTTCAGGATCCGCGCCTTGAAGATATGCTGTTTCGCTTCCGCGCGCGTAGCTATCCGGAAACGTTAGAAGGTGACGAGCTTGAGCAGTGGGAGGCGTTTCGTTGGATGCGTATGAACGATGCCACCCTGTCAGGCTTTACATTGAAAGCCTTTGCCCGGGAGATCGAACACTACAACCAGCAGACGCTGACCGATCACCAGCGTCAAGTGTTAGAAGAATTAGTGCTGTACGTTGAGGCCATGCTGCCTGCCCAGGCATTTGAGGCCTGAGCAGGCAGCGTTAGGCGATAAGGTTAGTCGCTCGCCTTTTCGGGTAGCGGTGAGAGCTGTTGGCGCATATTCGACACCCTGCTCGGCTCATCACCGGGGTTAAAGCGCACGTCCAGTTGGCGTTCACGCAGGGCGGGCCACAGGGCTTGAAGGTCGTCTAATGTCACTTCAAGGGCCAGTTCGGCGAGCTGTTCACGCCGGTCAAAGCGAACCTCCTCACGAGCGGTTGCCTGCCAATAGCGGTTAGCCATCTCCCCCAGGCGCGTATCGCGCTGGCGCAAGCGGCTGTTTACCGCTTGGCGGTAGGCATCCAGCTCATCGTCGTCCAGGTTCTCCAGTCGCTCGTCGGCCTCCTCCAGAAACGCGTCCATGCGCTCGGCAATCGTCTCGCTATCGGCGTCGGGCGACTGCACGACCATGGCGACACCTGGGGCATCCAGCAGCGGCGAGTAACCGGCATTCACCACGTAGCCGAGCTGTTCTTCAGTTCTTAAGCGCTGATAGAAAGGCGTTTCCAGCCACTGTGCGAGAACCTGAGTGGCCGCTTGTTCGCGTAGCGTTTGATCACGACCTTGAAGGTAGCGCAGTACGATGGATTCATCGCGTTGGCTATCAGGGTGCAGCACCACGTCGTCGCTATCGACCGAGAGCGGGGTGAGATTGCGAATATCGTCACGTGTAAGCCGGGGGGTGAGCTTGCCACGCATCAGGTTAGCCTGCTCTTTGGCAAGTTCAGGTCCTAGGTTACCCACTGCCATAGCATCCACGTACAGGTCTGAAAGGAAGCGACGACGGAAGTCGACCAAGTGACCACGCTCGAGGCGCTGGCTGGCCTCCAGCAGTGCTTGGGTAGACCATTGAGGCGCCAGCAATGCCTCACCCAGCGTTCCGCTTGCCTGGGCGTATAAGGAAGCTTGTGGGGCGTTACGCCACTCGCGCTGGAGTTGCTCGCGCACCCGTTCGAAATCGCGCTGGCCAATATCAGCCTCGCTGAGTTGGTTAAGCGCTTGCTCAATCAGTGGTGTTTGACCATCCCGCCAGCCGGAAAATGATAGCGTCATGCCTCGTGAGTGGGCATAGGCGCTAAACGACTGGCCCGCCAGCCAGGCAGGGTAGAGCGATTCATTAAGGCTATCGTTGAGCCAGTTGGCGAGCAGCCGGGTAAGCACCGCTTCTTCAGCGGAATAGCTGGCGCTTGGGTGCTGTAAGCTCAATCGCCACTCCACTTTTGGGGTGTTGAACTGGGCGTCTTGCATATGCCAGGCCGTAAATGACGGCGTGTCAATTAGCGTGCTGGGGCGTTCGTCCTGGCCGTCCAGCAGGCTAAGGTCGCTGGCGATAAACGGATTAGGTGCCGGTAGCGCTAACCCACTTAAAGCTTGTCCGCTTTGGCTAGGCGTTTGTTCGCGCCATTCGGTGTCGAACCAGGGCGTGACCTTATCGCTTTCGATGTCGGGTGCTGAGTAAATACGCAGCATATTGTCTGGGGTGAGTGCATCGAGGTAGCGTTGATGCTGCTCGGCTTCGAACTCATCCATCCGATACGCGGCATACTGGACGTCTTCCACCGGGTAGCGCGACAGGTTCATGGATAGCCGGGTGGCCTCTTGCTGAGGTTCGCCGGGTTGCTGAAAGCGGAAGGCTTGTTCGTTAAGGTCGGCTTGCTCATCGTAGCGCCATTCATCTAGTCCGCCCTGACGGATACGCTCGATAGCGCTAAACAGTGTGGCTTCGATATCGTCCAGGCGCTGCGCGCCTTCGTCGGTAAGGCTGATGGAGACCGTCAAAAGCGCGTGCTGCCCATCGGCGCGACTGAGCCCCGTTGACAGTGCATCGGCTAGGCCTGCGTCCTTGAGCACGGAGAGCAGGCTGCCATCGCCTTCATCGCCCAGTAAATGGGAAACCAGTTGGGTGGGTTTCTGGCGATAGGCCTCTGTGGGGTCGGGAATAGAAAAGTAAAAGCGTAGCTGACGGCGGTCTTCAATCGACTGACGCTCCGCATAACGAGGGAGCGTATCGCTTGCGACCAACGGTGTGTCGATGGTAGGCGCTTCCCGGTCGTTATCGGGTATCTCGGCAAAACGCTCGACGACCCAGCTTTCCAGCGTGTCCAGCGACTGGGGAGCAACCACCGCTAGGTTCATCACGTTGGCATCGTAATGATGCTGGTAAAACGCCATTACCCGCTCACGAAGGGAGGCTTCCCCTTCTGGCGGATTGGCCAGCGTCTTGCGGTTACCCACGGCAAACTGGGTGGTGGGGTTGTCTGGGTTGAGAAACTGATTCAGCACTTCGTTTTCGCGCCGTCCTTCATCCCGCCGCCGTGATACGTACTCGGAATGCACCACGTTGCGCTCGCTTTCAAGCTGGTCGGCGTTGAACAGCGGGGAGACAAAAAAGGCGCTGAACCGATCAAGTGCACCTTCCAGGGCTGAAGGCTCAATATTGAAAAAGTAGTTGGTGTCGTGGGGTGCAGTGAACGCGTTATGCGAGCCTGCGTTACGTGACAGATAGCTCTGGTAGGCGTCTGCCTCGGGATAAGCCTCGGTGCCCAAAAACAGCATATGTTCAAGGAAATGGGCGAGCCCCTGTAGGTCATCGGGGTCTTGGGCGCTGCCAACCCGGACGTTCATTGACGCGGCCGCTTTATCGGCTTCGGGGTCGCTGACCAACAGGACGTTCAAGCCGTTTTCCAGCTCAAGCACGCGGTAGTCGCGTTCATCATAGGGGCTGACGTGGGGCGTGATAACGTCTTTGATGTCGTCTTCGTTGGCTGCCAATGCCGCGGGTGCCAGCCACAAACTGCCCATTGTAATGCCCATTAGGGCACCCCCAGGCAAGGCCATTTTCCACAGTAAACAGCGTTGTAAACCAATAAGTTGCCGCATGTAAGCTCCTATGGCGTGGTCCAGCGTATCATCGGCCCAACGGGGTGCGCGCAGGCCGGGGACTGGTAGGTGGGAAAGTTAATCTGCTTTGATACCGGAAAAGCGCCCAACAGTTCCAGCGGCGCGGGCATTAATAACCGCGTAAGGCAGGTGTGATCAGTGTCGGGGTTTAACCACTCATCTGCATCTTGGGCATTGATCACCGCTGGCAACCGGTCAGTCAAGGGAGATAAGCAGGCATTAGCCGGTACGGTAATTAAGGCGGTGGAGTCGGTGTATTGAGTTAACGTGGTGTGATAGCGACACCACAGGCCCGCCAGTAACAGCGGGCCACGCTCTACCTGCGTGACTAAATAGGGTTGCTTGGCGCGGGCTAGGCGCTTCCAAATATAAAAGCCACTTACGGGCATCAGGCAGCGACGCGAGCGATAGGCTTCCTGGAACATGCCGCGTTGGCTTAAGGTTTCCGCCCGGGCGCAGTGGGGCGCATTATCCAATACTTTTAGCCAGGGCGGGGTTAACCCCCAAAATAACGACTGTAAACAGGGTTGTCCCTCAACCGCACGGATAGCCGACACCGGCTGTCGCGGGGCCAGATTGGGTGACTCAATCAACCGCTCGGTCATCTTTAGGTGTGGGAGTAGGCGGGCAAGAGGCAGTTGCTGCACGTGTAAACGCCCGGCCATGCAGATCTCCTATTACGCTAATGCGTTGTTTGTGCCCGTTTAGAGGGCATCAAGCATGAAATGTCGAGGTTTAGAGTCGAAAACAGTGTTCGATGTGGGGTATCCTATAGTATCCCTTGCTCACGCTAAAGCGCGATGAGGCATTCTTCCTGTTTGCCGTTCACCTTAAGAGATCGCCATGGCCCGCCCAAGACAGCACGCGCCCGATGCCCTACACGCGCAGGTTATGCACGCTTGCGATGAATGGCTAGCTCAAAAGCCCATTCATGGCCTATCGCTGCGTGCTTTGGCTAGAGAAGTCGGCTGCGCACCCAGTACCCTGCTAAAACTATACGGCAGCTTTAATACGCTATTGCAGTACGTCAACGTCGAAACATTGGCGCGTTTACAGCACACCATTTCCAGCTTGGCATCCGATGAGCCTGAGCCCTGGCTGCGGGCGCTGGCCAATGCCTATTGGCGATTTGCCGAACAAGATTGTTACCGCTGGCATCTTCTGTTTGATCACCCGTTGGCAAAAGAAGGCGAGTTGGATCAGCGGCAGAGCCAATTGATCGAAGCCTTATTTACCCAGGTAGAGACCTCGCTTAAGCATTACCAACCTGCACTGGGGGATGCTGAGGCAAGGCGATTGGGACGTACCCTGTGGGGCAGTGTGCATGGCCTCGTCCAACTAGGGCTCAATGAGCGCCTCGGTTACTGGCAGGGCCAACAGCTTAAAGTGGATGAGTTGCTCGATCAGCTTATGAGCACCGTTCTGGCAGGACTGCGCCACCGAGGGCAAGGCGAGTAATGGGATGGGTTAAGCCAGTGCGTCACCTGCTGCGTGGCCTAATCTTTGTCGCCATGCGGCTGTGCTATCGCCTGCGCGTTCGTGGTCGCTACCATATTCCTAAGCAGGGGCCGGCGCTGGTGGTATGTAACCATGTTAGCTTTATGGATGCGTTGGTGCTGGGCGGCGGTAGCCCACGTCCATTGCGTTTTGTAATGGACCAGCCGATCTTTGATTCTCCGTGGTTAAAATGGTGGTTTCAGCTGGTCGGCGCTATCCCCATTGAATCGGAGCGGCGCAGCCCAGGCGCATTACGTCGCGCCTTGGAAGAGGTGAGTCTAGCGTTGCGTCAGGGTGAAGTCGTAATGGTATTCCCCGAAGGGCGGCTAACGCCTGACGGTGACATTCATACCTTCCGTCGTGGGCTGGAGTCGATTGTGATGCGGGATTGCGTGCCGGTGGTGCCTGCCGCGCTTGCGGGGCTTTGGGGGTCGTGGACCTCCCACTATGACGGCAAAGCGCTTAAGAAATGGCCTAGGCGCTTCCGAGCGCCGGTGAGTCTGCACTTTGGCGATCCTATCGACCCTAGGGAAACGGATGGTTTAACGCTTCGCTGCTATCTTGAACAGCAGGTGAGGCGGCTTAAAGCCGATGCAGACCAGGACATCACGCCGCGCTAATGACTTAATCCGGCACGCGGGGCCTTCCAGCAGCGTGCTGAGGTGATAAGATTCTCACGAATTGCCAGAATTTCCATCCGCGTTGCACCTATCTGCAAGCAAGCCGGACCTTCAGGAAACCCTTCTAAATGCTCCAGAATTAACCCGTTAAGGGTTTTGGGGCCGTCAGTGGGTAACTGCCAGCCAAGCATTTTATTGATGTCACGAATGGTCGCGGTCCCTTCGATGACGTGACTGCCATCGTCTTGCTGGTGAATCTCGTCGTCTTCCGATACGTCGGTAGTAAATTCCCCGACAATCTCTTCCAGAATATCCTCCAGGGTGACCAGACCTTCGACGTCTCCATACTCGTCGACCACAATGCCAATGCGGCGCTTTTGTTTCTGAAAATTGAGTAGTTGGGTGTGAAGCGGCGTGGATTCCGGGATGAAGTAGGGCTCGCGGGCTTCCTGCACAATCGCTGCTTTGGTCACTTCCTCGCGGGACAAAAAGCGCGCCGCATTACGTAGATGTAGCATGCCGATAATGTTATTGATGTCGCCTTTATAGACCGGCAGGCGCGTATGCTGGCTGGTTCGGATTTGCGCCAGGATCTCCTCCAGCGAGTTATCCAGGTCGATGCCCAGCACTTCATGGCGAGGCACCATAATGTCGTTCACGGTGACGTTTTCTAAATCGAGAATCGATAACAGCATGGCGCGGTGACGGTAGGGGATTAGCGTGCCAGCTTCGTGTACCACAGTGCGCAGCTCATCCCGCGTAAGGTTATCGCCGCCTTTCTCGACACTTTTAACACCGATCAGTCGCAGCAAGCCATTGGACAGCGCGTTAACTAGCCATACCAGCGGGTAAAGTAGCTTAAGTAACGGCTCCAGCACGATGGAGGCAGGGTAGGCGATGTTCTCTGGCTTAACCGCCGCGTAGGTTTTGGGGGTGACTTCGCCAAAAATCAGTACCACGATGGTAAGCACGAGCGTGGCAATTGCCGGGCCGGACACGTCGCCAAAATAGTGTACGGCAATCAAGGTGGCGATGGCGGCCGCCAAGTTGTTCACCAGATTGTTGCCGATCAGGATCACGCCGATCAGCCGGTCGGGTCTGGTTAACAGGCGAAACACACGTTTGGCGCGTCGGTCACCGCTATTGGCATTGTGGCTGAGCCGATAGCGATTAATCGACATCATGCCAGTTTCAGAGCTTGAGAAAAAAGCGGAGAGGGCAATTAGCAGGGCCAGCAAGCCGAAGAGTAATCCCAGTGGGAAGTCGTCACTCAAGTCAGAAATTCCTTTATGGCGTATTAAGCCGATTTGTAAGAGGTTGCCGCAGAGGTGTCAACATAACGAGTGCCTTTAAGGTTAGCGGTTAAGCACCACTTCAAGCACGAATTTGCTGCCAAAATAGGCCAGTATCAGCAGTGCACAGCCGCCGAGAGTCCAGCGTACCGCGCGCATGCCGCGCCAGCCAAAGCGGTAACGGCCAATCAGTAGGGTGGTGAAAATCACCCAGGCCAGCAGCGAAAGCACGGTTTTGTGGGCCAAATGCTGGGCAAAAAAGTTATCTAAAAACAGCAGACCGCTGATAATAGATAACGTCAGTAATACAATGCCGGCCCACACGAGCTCGAAGAGCACCCGTTCCATTGTGGTGAGCGGAGGAAGTGATTGAACAATGCCGCGAATATGGTGGTGGCGGAGCGCCTGATTCTGCAGGCCTACCAGCACCGCCTGAACGGCGGCAATGGCGAGGACTGCAAAAGCCAGCGCCGAGCTGATCGCGTGCATCAGAATACCCGGCGTCAGCCCGCCGTGACCGCCCTGGCTGGGCAGCCATGTAGCCGTGATCAAGGCAATCCCGGCAAGCGGGAATAGCGCGATCCCCGCGTTCAGCACCGGCTTGAACAGGCTGGCGATCAATACCACATTGACGGCGACGGCCATGAGCAGCGTGGCGCTGGTGGCAAAGCCCGGTAGCAGGCCGGGCGTTTGGCCGACCAGCGTTACGACCACCGGGATATGCAGCAGCAGACCCAGGGCGGCGACAATGCGCACCATGCCTTGGCGGGGCGGCACACGCCGGAACAGAGTCATCCCCTGCCAAATGGCGGCGGCGACGTATAGAACAAAGGCGATAGTGGCGAAAGGGAGCGCCTGCATGATGCTATCCGTGCGCCTTGCAGCGCGTCGTAATGAAATAAAACGAATTGATAAGCCACTACTATAACGAATCCTTACAGTGACGCACAGTCATCTACACGTTGAGCCCCATGGAGACTCACGCGGCGAGCGCGTATAATCTTCCCCACATTAGTCCAGGGGCGGTTACGCCCGGCGACAGCGACGGAGGCAGAGAGGCCCCATGTTTTCGAATCTCAGTGAACGTCTTTCCCAGACGTTAAAATCGATCAAAGGTCAGGCACGCCTAACCGAAGACAACGTTAAAGATACGCTACGCGAAGTCCGCCGCGCGCTGCTCGAAGCAGACGTGGCGCTCCCCGTGGTCAAAGACTTTATCGAGCGGGTGCGCGAACGGGCCGTGGGGCAGGAGGTTTCAAAAAGCCTCTCGCCCGGCCAGCAGTTCGTCAAAATTGTCCAGCAAGAGCTGGAAGCCACCATGGGCGAGGCCAACGAGGGGCTGGCGTTAAAGAGCTCCCCGGCCGTAGTGCTGATGGCAGGCTTGCAGGGGGCGGGTAAAACCACCTCGGTGGCCAAGCTGGCCCGTTACCTGCGTGAACGCGAAAAGAAAAAGGTCTTGGTGGTGTCAGCGGATGTTTATCGCCCCGCCGCGATTGACCAGCTGGAAACGCTGGCTAAAGAGGTGGAGGTCGACTTCTTCCCTTCCCGCTCTGACCAGGCGCCGGTAGCGATTGCTGAAGCGGCGATCAAGCACGCCAAGATTCAGTTCCACGACGTCGTCTTGATCGATACTGCCGGCCGTCTGGCGATCGACGAAGCCATGATGGCGGAAATTCAGGCGCTTCACAAAGCCGTATCTCCCGACGAAACGCTGTTTGTCGTTGATGCCATGACCGGCCAGGATGCCGTCAATACGGCCAAGGCTTTCCACGATGCGCTGCCGCTGACCGGGGTTATTTTAACCAAGGCCGACGGCGATGCGCGTGGTGGTGCTGCGCTGTCCGTGCGCCATATCACCGGTAAGCCGATCAAGTTCATGGGCGTGGGTGAGAAGGTGGATGCCCTTGAGCCCTTCCACCCTGACCGGGTTGCCTCGCGGATTCTGGGCATGGGCGACATGCTCTCGCTGATCGAGGAAGCCGAGCGCACGGTTGATAAATCCAAAGCTGACAAGTTGGCCAAGAAGGTCAAAAAAGGCGACGGCTTTGATTTAGAGGACTTTCGTGAGCAGCTCCAACAGCTCAAGAAAATGGGTGGCATGGGAGGCCTGCTCGGTAAGCTGCCGGGGATGGGCCAAATGGCAGATATGGCCCAAGGACCTGGTCCAGAGAAAGAACTCGGCAAGCTCGAAGCGCTGATCAACTCCATGACCCCCAAAGAACGCCATAAGCCCGAGATCATCAACGGTTCGCGCAAGCGGCGTATTGCTGCTGGCGCTGGCTTACAAGTGCCGGACCTCAATCGTCTGCTCAAGCAGCATAAGCAGATGCAAAAAATGATGAAGAAAGCCGGTAAGAAAGGCGGTATGCAAAAAATGATGCGCGGCATGTCCGGTATGATGGGCGGCGGTGGTGGTCCCGGCGGCCCGGGTGGCCCAGGCGGTATGGGTGGCATGGGCGGCCCCGGTGGCATGCCCTGGCGCTGAACGGCATCGCCGACGTTTGGCGAGCTTGACGGCCTGACAGTTTTCTGGCGGCCAGGCTTTCCAAGCCGCGCGCATTTGCGTAGAATGCGGCCTCTTCGTGCGTGGGTGTTGGCTTCAAAGCGTCAAATGCCTAGCATGGAGGCCTTTATATAGTATGAAGAGTGTCTCCGGTAGCGAAACCGCTAACCCCACTCTCGTAACCTCAACCGAAGGATAGTTATCGTATGGTTACCATTCGTTTGGCACGTGGTGGCGCCAAAAAGCGTCCCTTTTACCACCTGACCGTGACCGACTCACGCAACGCCCGCGATGGTCGTTTCATTGAGCGTATCGGTTTCTTCAACCCGGTTGCCCGTGGTCAGGAAGAGCGTCTGCGCGTTGATCTGGACCGCGTCGTACACTGGCAGAGCCAGGGTGCCCAGCTGTCGGGTCGCGTTGCTGAGCTGGTAAAAGAAGCGCGTAAACAGGCCTAAGCCTGAACGCGATGTGGCAAGTGCTGTTGTACGTTGGGGTCGTCGATGACGCGTTTTGAAACAAGCCAAACTGACGACACACACGTGGTGCTAGGCAAGCTGACAAGCCCTCACGGGGTGAAAGGCTGGCTGAAGGTATATTCCTATACCAGCCCCATGGACAGCATTCTGGAATACCCCGAATGGTGGGTGCGCCAAGGTGAAAGCCTGACGCAAATGGCCATTGTTCAGGGCCGTCGGCAAGGTAAAGGCCTTGTGGTACAGCTTAAAGGGGTTGATGACCGTAGTGCGGCTGAAGCATTGGCCCAAGCGGACATACTAATGCCCAAAGCTGCCCTTCCTGAGCTTTCCGACGATGAGTACTATTGGTATGAGCTTGAAGGCCTGACGGTATTCACTCAGGCCGGCGAACGGTTAGGGCGGGTCAGTTACCTGTTCGAAACCGGCGCCAACGATGTCATGGTGGTGCATGGCGATGTCGAGTCGATCGACAAGCGCGAGCGACTGCTGCCGTTTCTGCCGGACGACGTCATTGTTGAAATCAGCCTTGAAGATGGCCGTATGGTCGTTGACTGGGACCCTGAATTTTGAACGGTGAAGACGTGCCGGATAGTGGAAGCGAAAGCGCCCACCCCGCGATGTGGATTGGTGTGGTATCGCTGTTTCCAGAGATGTTCGATGCCCTTACCCAGCAAGGGGTGGTGGGTCGAGCGATTGAAAAACGGCGCATTGCACTGGCGTTCTGGAATCCTCGCGATTACGCCACCGACCGCCATCGCAGCGTAGACGACCGCCCTTATGGCGGTGGCCCCGGCATGTTGATGAAGGTCGACACGCTGCGCGCTGCGATTCATGATGCCCGACAGCAGGCACATGACGCGACCGGCCAAACGCCTACGGTGATCTATTTGTCGCCCCAAGGGCGCAAGCTGGATCAACAGGGCGTGAAATCACTGGCTTCTAAAGGCCCTCTAGTGGTGGTAGCGGGGCGTTATGAAGGCATTGATGAGCGGGTGGTGGAAAGTGACATCGATGAAGAATGGTCAATTGGCGACTATGTGCTAAGCGGCGGTGAGCTGCCAGCTATGGTGTTGATTGACGCGGCGGCAAGGCTGGTTCCCGGGGTATTAGGGCATCAGGACTCCGCCATCGAAGACTCGTTTAACGACGGTTTGTTAGACTGCCCGCACTACACCCGTCCTGAGGTTATCGACGGGCGCCAGGTGCCGGATGTGCTGCTTAGCGGTAACCATGCTGCTATCAAGCGCTGGCGGTTGAAGCAATCGTTGGGCCGTACTTGGCAGCGTCGCCCGGACTTATTGGCAGGGCGCACGCTAAAGGCCGAGCAGCAACAGCTGCTGAATGAGTTTATCGAGGAATACGCTCTGTCCACGAAAACTAAGTAGGCCAGAGCGGCGGTGCAGGGCGGATCGGGTAGTTAGCCAATGTATAGATAGCTAGCCTTCGCACCTGTGTCACCCATAACGACTCCCGCGCCGCTCGTTTTGAGTGCCGGGATCACGGCGACCGCCTTCCATAACTGAGCGGTTTCGCCACCACGTTATTTAGGAGCATGATGATGAGCAGTAAAAACAAAGTGATCCAGGCGCTCGAAAGCGAGCAAATGTCCAAAGAGGTGCCGAGCTTTGCACCGGGCGACACCATTGTCGTTCAGGTAAAAGTTAAGGAAGGCAGCCGCGAGCGTTTGCAGGCGTTTGAAGGTGTTGTCATCGGTAAGCGTAATCGTGGCCTGAACTCCGCATTCACCGTACGTAAAATTTCTCACGGTGTAGGCGTTGAGCGTACCTTCCAGACTTACAGCCCACTGGTTGACTCTATCGAAGTCAAGCGTCGCGGTGACGTGCGTCAAGCTAAGCTCTACTACCTGCGCGAGCGTAGCGGTAAATCGGCGCGTATCAAGGAAAAGCTGGCCTAAGGCGAGCCTTTCCACAGGCGCTTGCGCCTGGGTAGCGAAACCCCGTCACCGCTCTGCGGGGCGGGGTTTTGTTTATCTATCAGATGGTGAATCCTAACGGGCGGCTTGCGTATGCGTGTCATTGATGCTTTTTTGGATGCCCTGTGGCTGGAGCGTGGGGCCAGTGAGCATACGCTAGCGGCTTATCGACGCGACTTGAACGCCTGGCAGCAGCACCTGGAAGAACAGGGCGAGTCATTGTTATCGCCTTCGCCCGCTCGGCTGGATGCATGGTTTACGAGCCGCCGTGAAGCAGGCTATCAGGTACGTAGCAATGCCCGGTTGTTGTCGAGCCTGCGCAGTTTTTACCGCTGGGCACGAATGCAGGGGCATGTCGCCAGTGACCCGCTCGCTGATGTGCGACTGCCGCGTGTGCAGCCAGGCTTGCCCAACACGCTGGAAGAAGACGAGGTGGAGCGATTGCTTCAGGCCCCATCGCTGGATACTCCACTTGGGGTGCGCGATCGTACAATGCTAGAACTGCTCTACGCCTGCGGGTTACGGGTATCCGAACTGGTGGGGCTTACCGGAGACGCGGTTAATTTGCGCCAGGGCGTGGTCCGGGTGCGTGGTAAAGGCGACAAGGATCGCCTGGTGCCGATGGGCGAGGAAGCTGTCGATTGGCTGGCCCACTATATGAAGACAGCTCGGCCGATGTTGATGCAGGACCCAACTCGGCCGGCCTTGTTTCCAGGGCGGGGCGATAAATCGATGACGCGACAAACCTTTTGGCACCGCGTTAAGGCCCACGCCATCACGGCAGGCATAACGCGCCCACTGTCGCCACATACGCTTCGCCATGCGTTTGCGACGCATTTATTGAATCATGGGGCGAATTTACGAGTCGTACAGCTGTTGTTAGGTCACAGTGATCTATCCACCACGCAAATTTACACGCATGTGGCCCAGGCCCGCCTGGAGAGTCTACATGCCGAACATCACCCAAGAGGTTGAATGAATGATGCGCCGAGGTATAGAAAAAACGACGTCACTGAGCAAGCCGCGTATGCTGATGGGCTGGCTACTGGCCGGTGCGTTGTTGCCCATGGCAGTGCAGGCGGATAGCGTCACCGATGAGCTCCGAGACTCGTTGCGGGTTAACGGTGAGGAAATGCCGGTCGACGAGGTGCGTGAAACGCCGATGGAAGGCATTTATCATGTTCGGCTGGAAAATGGCGAAACGTTTTACTCCAATGCCGACGGCAGTCATTTTTTGGTCGGCGATCTGTATGAAAACGCCGATAGTGGGTTAGTCAACCTGACCGAGCAGTCGCGCAATCAGGAACGCGCTGAGGCCATTGCGGCAATACCGGAAAGTGATCGGGTGGTATTTCGTGGTGAAGAAACGCCCAAAGCAACGGTCGTGGTATTTACCGACCCAAGCTGCCCTTACTGCGTACGCTTGCACGAGACCGTTCCGGAGCTCAACGAACGTGGCATCGCAGTACACTATTTGGCATTCCCACGTAGTGGCGTAAACGCCAACGCGGGGAGAACGCTCCAGCAGGTCTGGTGTGCCGATAACCCCAGCGAAGCCATGTCGCGGGCCAAGAAAGGCGAAACTCTGTCCAACTCGGCCAGCTGTGATAATCCAGTGGCGGAGCAGTACGAGATGGGCCGCGCACTTGGCGTAGAAGGAACGCCGGCCATTATTCTGCCCGATGGGCAAATGGTGCCGGGCTTTGTGCCGCCGGATCGCATGATGGAAATGCTGGAACTGGATGACGACTAAGCTAATTGATCCAATAACATCACGCTGAGACACTGCACCGACGGGTGCACAACATAAAAGGGGAAGTATTTTGAAACCGGTAAGAGTAGGCATTTGTGGGCTGGGTACCGTCGGTGGCGGTACGTTCAACGTGCTGACGCGCAACGCTGACGATATTGCACGTCGTGCAGGCCGCCCGATTGTGATTGAGCAGGTGGCCCACCGCAGTATTCACCCCGATTGCGACATTACCGGTATTAATGCCACATCGGATGTATTTGAAGTGGCCACTAACCCTAATGTGGATGTCTTGGTTGAACTGATTGGTGGTTACGACATTGCCCGCGAACTGGTACTTACCGCGATTGAAAACGGCAAGCACGTGGTCACGGCCAATAAAGCGCTGATCGCCGTTCACGGCAACGAAATCTTCAAGGCGGCCCACGAAAAAGGCGTGATCGTGGCGTTTGAAGCCGCCGTCGCCGGTGGTATTCCGGTGATCAAGTCGCTGCGCGAGGGCCTTGGAGCCAACCGTATCGAGTGGGTGGCGGGCATCATCAACGGCACCGGCAACTATATCCTTACCCATATGCGCGATGAAGGCCGCGCCTTTGAAGACGTGCTCGCAGAAGCTCAGGCGCTGGGCTACGCCGAATCCGACCCGACCTTTGACGTTGAAGGTATCGATGCCGCCCATAAGCTGACTATTCTGGCCTCAATTGCCTATGGCGTGCCCCTGCAGTTCGAGAAAGCCTTCACTGAGGGCATTTCGCGGATTACCGCCGAAGACGTTGAGCAGGCCGATAACCTGGGCTATGTCATCAAGCACCTGGGAATCTCCAAGCGCACTGAGAATGGCCTTGAGTTGCGGGTTCACCCCACGCTGATCCCCAAAGAGCGCCTGCTGGCCAACGTTCATGGCGTAAAGAATGCCATCGCGGTGATGGGCGACGCCGTTGGGCCGACGCTTTACTACGGCGCAGGCGCAGGCGCAGAGCCGACGGCCTCGGCCGTGGTCGCCGACCTACTCGATGTGGCGCGGGATATCTCCACCGACCACCATTACCGGGTTCCCTACCTGGCGTTTAGCGGCATCGACGAAGATGTCAGTCAACTGCCCATCATGCCGATGGAAGATATTATTACCGCTTATTATCTGCGTCTGTTGGCAGTAGACCGCCCCGGGGTACTGGCACGGGTGGCGACTATCCTGGCCGAGCAGGGCATCTCTATCGAAGCGCTGATCCAGAAAGAGGCCACCGAAGGCGAATTGGTGCCGATTATTCTGCTGACTCACCGCACCAAAGAGAAGCAGATGAACGAAGCGATCCGCGAAATAGAAGCCATGGCGGATATCGCCGGCCCAGTGACGCGCATTCGCGTGGAAAGCCTGGACGAAGGGGAGTAATCAACCGCATGCGCTATATCAGCACGCGTGGGCAAGCGCCCGCGCTGTCCTTTGAAGAGGTGGTGTTGACCGGCATGGCCAGCGACGGCGGGCTTTACGTGCCGGAAACTCTGCCCACGTTTTCGCAGAAAGACCTGGCCGACATGGCCGGGCTTTCCTACGCGGAGATTGCCTTTCGAGTGATGAAGCCGTTCGTCAACGGTGAGATCGACGACGTCACTTTCCATCAAATCGTCACGGACGCCTACGCGACGTTTAATCACGACGCAGTGCTGCCGCTCAAGCAGTTGGATGCCAACCATTTTCTGCTCGAGCAGTTCCACGGCCCCACCCTGGCGTTCAAGGATGTCGCTCTGCAGCTGCTGGGCCGCTTGCTCGATCACTTCCTGAAAAAGCGCGGCGAGCGCGCGGTGATCATGGGCGCGACCTCCGGCGATACCGGGTCGGCGGCCATCGAGGGCTGCCGTCACTGCGACAACCTGGACATCTTTATCCTGCACCCGCACAACCGCGTCTCGGAAGTGCAGCGCCGCCAGATGACCTCGGTGCTTGCCAACAACGTGTTTAACATTGCCATTGAAGGCAACTTTGACGATGCCCAGGCGATGGTCAAAGCGAGCTTCGCCAATCAAGACTTCTTGAAAGGCACGCGGCTGGTGGCGGTGAACTCGATCAACTGGGCGCGCATCATGGCCCAGATCGTCTACTACGTGGCGTCAGGTGTTGCGCTAGGCGCGCCGCATCGCGAGGTAAGCTTCTGCGTACCGTCGGCAAACTTCGGAAACGTGTTTGCCGGCTATATGGCGTATAAAATGGGTTTGCCGGTCAAGCAGTTCATTATTGCCACTAACGCCAACGATATTTTGCACCGCACGCTTGCCGCCAACGATTTCTCCAAGAAAGAGCTGGCGGCGACGCTCGCGCCGTCTATGGACATCGTGGTGTCGTCGAACTTCGAGCGTCTGCTGTTTGATGCCTACGATCAAGACGGTGCGGCCGTGGCGGCGTTGCTGGAGCGCTTCCAACAAGAGCCAACGGCGCTGGCTGATGCGCCGCTTGCCAAACTGCGTGAAAAGTTTGCAAGCCACAGCGTGGATGACGCGACGATTCTGGAAGTAATCCGTGAAGCCCACCACCGCACCGGGGAAATGCTCGACCCGCACACGGCCACTGGCTATCGCGCCGCCGAGCGTGCCCGGGCCGACCAAACCACACCGGTGATTACGCTAGCCACGGCTCACCCCGCCAAGTTTGCCGAAGCGGTGGTGAAGGCAGGTTTCCAGGGAGTACCGTTGCCGACCCATATGGACGACCTGCTGGAGCGTGAAGAGCGCTATACGGTGTTGCCCGCCGAACTGAGTGCGGTGCAGCAGTTCGTCGCTGACAACCGGCGCTAGGGCGTATGTCCAACGTGACAGATGTGCCCCAACAGACCGCGCGCGCGACGATGCTACAACACGCAAGCCAGCCCCGGCTGGAGCCTCGTCCACTCGACGAGGCTGTTTATGCGCGCGCCCAGGCGGAAGGTTTAAATGAGCTTCAGGCGCGCCTGCTGGCCTCCCGGCTGCCTGGCTATCAAGGCGAGCTGGCACCGCTGGTATCGCCGAGTCTGCGCTATCTGGCGCACCCGGAGAAACTCGCTGACGGTTGCCGAGCGGCCGAGCGTATTGCCCAGGCGGTGGCCGAGGGCGAGTCGATCGGGATTCTCACCGATTACGACGTGGACGGCATTACCTCCCACGTGGTCATCCGCCGGACGTTGGTGGAGCTATTTGGCGTACCGGAATATAAGCTGCACAGCCTGATTGGCCACCGCATTCACGACGGCTACGGCATCAGTTTGCCACTGGTGGAACGCACGCTGGCGCTTAAGCCGTTTCCTACACTGGTGATTACCGCCGACTGTGGCAGCAGCGACGAGCCGCGTATCGCGCGCTTAAAAGCCGCGGGCATTGATGTGGTGGTCAGTGACCACCACGCATTGCCGATGGAAGGCCCACCGCCTTCCGCCTACGCCTGCGTTAACCCAACCCGTAACGACTGCGACTACCCCGATAAAACCATCGCCGGCTGCATGGTGGCGTGGTTGCTCATGTCACTTGCTCGCGGTGTGTTGATCGAGTGGGGCGCGCTGTCAGAGTCGACGCCCAAACTTTCGCCCTGGCTTTCCTACGTGGCGTTGGGAACGGTAGCGGACTGTGTCTCGCTCGGGGGCAGCCCTGCGAACCGGGCGGTGGTCAATCACGGCTTAACGCTCATCAACCGCATGGATGCTGCCTGCTGGCGGGCGATGGCCACACGCCTGGGCGCTGATAGCGTGCCGTTTAACGCTGAGACGTTAGCGTTTCAGATGGGGCCGCGTATCAACGCCCGGTCGCGGCTGGACGACCCCTACGCAGCGCTGCACTTTATGCTGGCCGAGAACGACGGCGTTGCCAATCGACAGTTGGAAGTGCTCGACCAGGATAACCAGTCGCGCAAAGCCATTGAAGCCGATATGACGGAAGAGGCGCGCCATCTAGCGGCCAGTGCCCTGGAAGCTGAAGAGCCTGCCGTGGTCGTGCTACTGGAGGATGGCCATCCCGGCGTACAGGGCATTGTTGCCTCGCGCTTGGTGCAGGCCTATGGGCGTCCTGCCCTGGTGCTTACCCAGGCAGCGGCCCCCAACATGTTGACGGGCTCCGGTCGCTCGATTGACGGGCTGCATCTGCGTGATGCATTACAACGGACCTTTGAGCTCGCCCCCGAGGCACTGCCGCGCTTTGGCGGCCATGGTGGGGCGGCAGGCGTGGGCGTGCCCCGTGAGCAGCTAGGCGTCTTTAAGGCGGCTTTTCTACAGGCGGTAGGCGAGCAGTTGGAAGGGCGAGTGCTTTATCCGCGCCTTTGGACCGACGGCGAGCTATCCACGGCACAGCTATGCTTGGCAACGCTTGAGGATATTGATGCCTTGGGCCCCTATGGTCGTGAGTTTGACCCACCGCTATTTGAGGGGCGATTTATTGTTGAAGCGCTGCGCCCCGTCGGCGCGGAAGGCGTACACCTGATGATGGAACTGTCCATGGGGCCGGTAACCTGCAAAGCTATCTGGTTTCGCGCGCTGACGCCTGGCGAGCTGCCCGCGTTTAGCGTTGGCGATACGCTCCATTGCGCCTATAAGCTTAATCGCAACCGCTGGCGCGGCCGCGAATCGTTGCAGTTGATGGTCGAGCACGCCAATCCATTATAAACGCAGCATTTTGTACCCCTGATACTTCAAGTAAGGACGCTGCCATGCGCATGGAAGATCTTCCCACAGACCCTCATAAGCCCTATGAGGATGTCATGGCGATGTTGCTGGGCACGTTTTTTGTGGCGCTCGGGGTAACCTTTTATACCCATGCGGTGCTGTTAACCGGCAGCACAGCAGGCTTGGCGCTACTGCTGAACTATATGACAGGCTGGGGGTTTGGAGTGTGGTTCTTTGCCATTAACCTGCCGTTTTACTATTTAGCGATTAAGCGCATGGGCTGGAGTTTTGCTCTGCGTACCTTCGCGGCGATTGGCCTGGTGTCGCTGTTTTCGGAGCTGACTCAGGGGTGGGTTGAGTTTGCCGCCGTGCCGTCGCTCTATGCCGCGCTAATGGGCGGGGCTCTGATGGGCATCGGCATGCTGATGCTGTTTCGCCACCGCACCAGCCTCGGCGGCATCAATATCCTGGCCCTTTACCTCCAAGAGAAGCACGGCCTGCGTGCAGGCTATGTGCAACTGGGTATCGACGGGCTGATCCTGCTGGTGGCGCTCACCCAGCTACCGCTCGACCGAGTGGGCTTCTCGGTGTTGGGTGCGCTGACCCTGAATTTAATCATCGCCCTGAACCATAAGCCCGGCCGCTATATCGGCGTCAGCTAGGCCTTGGCTAAGCCAGCCAGAACCACCACACAATGGCGGCGATCAGGCCGAGCCCGGCGAGATTGACCAGTAGGCTCATGATGTGCCTCCTTTGGATGGGATGTCGCTTGCTTTCCACAACCGTAGGCGGTTGGCGTTGCTGACCACGGTGATGGAGGAAAGCGACATGGCCGCCCCCGCAATCATCGGCGAGAGCAGCGTGCCGGTGAGGGGGTAGAGCACCCCGGCGGCGATGGGAATGCACAGCACGTTGTAGCCAAAGGCGCCGATCAGGTTTTGCTTGATGTTGCGCAGCGTGGCCCGGCTGATTTCGATGGCGTCGGCCACGCCATGCAGCGACCCCCGCATCAGCGTCATGCCCGCGCTTTCAATCGCCACATCGGTGCCCTGGCCAATTGCGAATCCCACATGGGCGCGGGCCAGCGCCGGGGCGTCGTTAATCCCGTCGCCGACCATACCCACCACTTCACCTGCCTTTTGGCGCCGCTCGATATCGGCGTGTTTGTCCTCGGGCAGCAGCCCGGCGCGGTAATCGTCAATGCCCACTTGGCGGGCAATAGCGGCGGCCGTGTGGGGGTTGTCGCCGGTCAGCATGATCACGGTCAAACCGTCTTCTTTCAGCCGTTTAACGGCGGCAGCGGCATCGTCGCGCAGCGGGTCGCTGATGCCAAACAATGCTTTTAATCGCCCGCCTAGAGCAAAATACACCAGCGTGCGGGCTTTCTCTTCAAGCGCCCGGGCGGCGTCCTGGCTCACTGAGAGGTCGATACCGGCGTTTTCCATCAGGCGCGCGTTGCCCAGCAACAGTGACTGTCCGTCGGCGGTTTGTGCCTTCACCCCGCCCCCAGTGACGCTGTCGAAGTCACGGATCTCGGCAGGATCAGCGCCATGTTCGTCGGCATAGGCCAACAGCGCCGCGGCAAGCGGGTGCTCCGAGCCGCGCTCCAGCGCCGCGATATAGCCCAGTGCCGTGGACGTATCGTCGCCCAGCACCTCGGCCTCGGTCACCCGGGGCTTGCCTTCGGTAAGCGTACCGGTCTTGTCCACTACCAGCGTGGTCAACTTGCTGGCGGTTTGCAGCGCCTCGCCGTTTCTCACCAGAACGCCGTGTTCGGCGGCCTTGCCGACGCCAATCATGGTGGAAATCGGCGTGGCCAGCCCCAGCGCGCAGGGGCAGGCGATAATCAGTACGGTGGTGGCTGTCACCAGCATGTGAATGACCCGCGGCTCGGCGCCGACATTGAACCATACCAGGGCCGTGAGTACGGCGATAATCATCACCGAGGGGACAAAAATGCTGGAGACTTTATCGGCCAGTTCGCCAATCGGCGGGCGCGAATTTTGCGCGCTGGCCACCTGTTCGGTGATCTGCCCCAGGCGGGTGTCAGCCCCTACGCGGGTCGCTTGGTAAACCAGCCCACCTTTGCCGTTGACCGTGCCCGCGCTGACCTCATCGCCCTGGCCCTTCTTGATGGGCTCGGGTTCGCCGGTGAGCATGGATTCATCGATGTGGCTTGCGCCTTCGATGACCTCACCATCCACCGGTAAGCGCTCGCCGGGACGCACGCGGATGTGGTCGCCCTCGCGCACGGCGTCAACATCTACCTCATGTTCTGCGCCGTCGCGAATCACCCGGGCGGTGCGACTTTGCAGGTCCAGCAGTCGCTTTAGCGCATCGCTGGTGCGTCCGCGCGCTTTAAGTTCCATGGCGTTACCCAGCAGGATCAGGCCGATCACCATGGCCGAGGCTTCAAAATAGATACCGTGGGCGACCTCTGGTAACCAGGGAGCGAAGGCTACGACCACCATCGAGTAGAGCCAGGCGGTGCCGGTACCCATGGCCACCAGGGTGTCCATATTGGCTTGATGGTGCCTGAGGTTTTTCCAGGCGTTGACAAAAAAATGGCGGCCAGGGAACACCAGAATGGCCAGCGTCAGAAGCCCGACCACCAGCCAGAATAGCCGCCCTGTGCCCATCGGGTGTGGGTGATAGACGAACATGCTGAGCATCAGCGGAACGGCAAGTGCCAGCGACCAGGCGCTGCCTTTCAAGCGTTTTGTGTAGTCGTGGGCTTCCTGTTGGGCGCGCGTTCTTTCCGCTTCGCGCATATCGACAATCGGCTCGGCCCCGTAGCCCACCGATTCCACAGCCGCTATTAAGGCGTGCTGGTCGGCATCGCCAAAAATTTGAGCGGTATGCGTGCCAAAATTAACGCTTGCTGTCTCAACGCCTTCAGTACGCTCTAGGGCTTTCTGAACGCTTTTCACGCAGCTGGCGCAGGTCATTCCGCTGATCGCCAGGCGGATCTTTTTTCGGCTGCCTTGGGAGGGGCTTTTCGCTGACGTCGAGCCAGTTGCTTTGTCGCGTTTGTCTTCAGGCGGGGTGGTGTCGTGGGAGCGCTTGTCAGGTGGGTAGCCCACGCTTTCAAGTGCTTGGTCGAGAGTGGCGTCGTCCATTGTGGTCGTCACTTCCAGGCGCTTTTCCCCAGGCATGCCGACCACGCCTGCTTTGCTGTCTTGCTGATGAATCGCCTCGCGCATGCGCGTCACGCAACGTTGGCAGCTCATGCCAGGCACCGTGCGCGTCAGGGTGTGCTGGCTCATTTGGCCTCCTGCTTCTCAGGAAAGCTCTCGATCAAGCGACACAGGCTGTGGCCGTCCGGCGTGCCGTCGGGCATGTGTTGCCAGCTTTCTAAGGCTTGCTCCATACGTTGGGCAAGCGCCTCGAGCTCCTGGATCTGCGCGCGGATTTGCGGCAGCCGGTTGGCCAGCAGGTCGCGTACTAGCGGGCAGGGGGAGTCGCCCTGGTCGGCATGGGCGAGAATGTCGCGAATCTCGGCCACGCTGAATCCGAGCTTGCGTGCCCTTTGAATAAACTGCAGCCGTTCAAGGTCGGTCGCGGAGTAGAGCTGGTAGCCGTTATCTGGGTGTCGTGTGGGCGCAAGTAGCTGCTCCCGGGTGTAATGGCGCACCGTTTCGGGGGTCACGCCGCCGCGTTTTGCCAACTCGCTAACTTTCATTGTGCGCTCCCTGGCTCGCTGTCTGTAATAGTTCAGATAGTTTAAAACCTATGGGTTACACAAAGGTCAAGGGTGGGCAGAAAATACCCGAAAAAGCCTAAAACAATGATTTAAAACGGTCGTGCGACTAATGTATAAGACAAAATTAAAATAAAACGCTCGTTTGCCCTTGAACGTAGCGTGCTTTTAGGCCAAAACTGAGGTGTACAAAAAAAGTATGACGGATGGTCACCATCCCGTCGGATCATTGGGAAAAGAGGCCCACTATGCATAATAAATTTAACAAGCTCACTCTGGCAGTTGCCGTCGCCACGGCCGCCTTCGCAAGCCAAGCCCAAGCGGGTGGTTATCAAATCAATGAGCAGAGCGTGAGCGGCCAGGGGTATGGGCATGC
The DNA here is from genome assembly GCF_900086985.1 of Halomonas sp. HL-93. Taxonomy (NCBI): domain Bacteria; kingdom Pseudomonadati; phylum Pseudomonadota; class Gammaproteobacteria; order Oceanospirillales; family Halomonadaceae; genus Halomonas; species Halomonas sp. HL-93. The sequence goes on along the minus strand of NZ_LT593974.1, from coordinate 3,402,891 downwards.
GGGCCGCAGCTCTAACGTGGAAGACGCGACCATTGTGTACGGCAACCCAGCGGGTATGTCGTTTTTGGATCGAGCCCAATTTTCAGCAGGTGCGACCTATCTAAATGTCGATAGTGAGCTTTCTAATGTGGAAGCTAGCCGCACAGTGGATGCAGGCGTCGCTCAAGGTGGAACGCCTACGGGCAATCAAGTCCCTGCGGGCAGTATTCCGGGCGGCAACGATGGCGATATGGTGCCTGGCTCTACTATCCCCTACGGGTTTTATGCCCATCCGGTCAATGAAAAGCTGGCCTTTGGTTTCGGTGTTTACGCGCCTTTTGGTTCAAAGACTGATTATGAAGATGACTTCCAGGGCCGCTACTTTGGTAACTATACCGAAATCACAGTAATGAGTGCTCAGCCCACGGTATCTTATCGTTTCAACGATCAGTGGTCGTTGGGTGCCGGGATTACTTACAACCAAGTGGATGGAGAACTTCGTCGTCAGCTTCCCTCTGAAGAAACTTATAACCCAAATGCTGATATTGACTCACGTGTAGATGGCGATGATGAGGCGTGGGGTTACAATTTAGGTGTTATCTATCAGCCAGCACCTGAAACGACTTTAGGCTTAACGTATCGCTCAAAGGTTGATTACGAGCTGGAGGGTGACTTTAGCGCTACCGATCCGATGGGCAATATAGTGCAGTCAGATTCAGCTAATCTGGACTTGACCACGCCTGAAACGGTCAATTTCTCGCTGACGCAGCAGATGACCGATCGCTTGAAGCTGATGTTCGGCGCCTCATGGGTGCGTTGGAGCCAGTTTGAAGAGATTTCGGTGACCGGTAGCCAGGGCAACGAAATCACCAACGAGCAGCAAAACTACTCTAACGCCTGGGCCTTTGCCACGGGTGGTGAGTATCAGTTGACGCCGACGCTCGCCCTGCGTGCGGGGGTAACGCTGGACAATACGCCGAGCAATGATAACGACCGAAGCGTTCGTATCCCTTCGGACGACCGCCGCATCTTCTCACTGGGGGCAGGCTGGAGCCCAACCGATGACTTGACCATCGATGTGGCCTACTCATACCTGACCGAGCGAGGCACCTCCGTTAGCCAGGAGCGCAGTGATCTGCTAGCAAGTCCGGCGACAGGTGACCAACCAGTTGGAGGAGCTAATTACTCCGCCGACTACAAAAACGAAGCCCATGGCTTCGGTGCTCAGATGACCTATCGCTTCTAGCGCGTTAGTCAGCAAAAACGACCTAAACCCGGCCTTGGCCGGGTTTTTTATTAAACGAGCGCTAACGTTTGGGCTGCCACTTATGCCGCTGGGCTATCCAGGAAAGCCGCGCGCATCAGTTCGCGGGTATAGGTTTGGCGTGGGGCGTTGAACAGTGATTGGGTGTCGTTTTGCTCGACGATTTCGCCCTGGCGCATCACGATGACCTCATCTGCCAGTGCTCGAACAACGGCCAGGTCATGACTAATAAATAAGTAGGTCAATCCGTGACGTTGTTGTAAATCGCGTAACAGCTTTATGACGGTCATTTGTACCGAACGATCAAGGGCGGAGGTGGGTTCGTCAAGCAGTAGGAACTCAGGCTTGACGACCAATGCTCGGGCGATGGCAATGCGTTGCCGCTGGCCGCCGGAAAACTCATGGGGGTAGCGGTGACGGTGGGCGGGGTCCAGGGCGACTTCTTCAAGGGCCTGGATAACCTCGGTGTCGCGTTCGGCGCGCCCGAGTAGCGGCTGATGAACGCGAAGCCCCTCGCCAATAATCTCGCCCACGGTCATGCGTGGAGAAAGCGAGCCAAAAGGGTCTTGAAAGACCACTTGCATACGCGATCTCAGCGGCCGCATTCCCGCGCGGTCAAGCTGGCCAACGTCGATGTTATCGAAATGTACCTTGCCGTGACTTTTCACCAGCCGAAGAAGCGCGCGGCCTAGGGTGGTTTTGCCTGAGCCCGATTCGCCCACGATGCCTAGGGTTTGTCCTTTGCGCAGCGAGAGGTCGATGTTTTTCACCGCTTCAAAATAGCGGTTGGGGCCAAACAGGTGTTTCTTGATCGGGAAACGAACGCCAATGTGTTGCGCAGTAAGCAGAACGGGCGCTGAGTCGGGAACGGCTGCCTTATGGCCACTGGGGTTGGCGTTAATCAGCATCTGGGTGTAAGGGTGTTGAGGAGCTTTAAACAACGTCTGGGTGGCCCCTGCTTCGACGATTTCGCCGTGTTGCATGACGCACACGCTATCGGCTAAATGACGAACAACCCCTAAATCGTGAGTGATAAACAGAATCGCCATACCATAACGGGCCTGGAGGTCTTTAAGCAGCGCGAGTATCTGCGCTTGCACCGTGACGTCAAGGGCGGTGGTCGGCTCATCGGCAATCAGCAGTTGAGGTTCACAGGCCAGCGCCATGGCAATCATTACCCGCTGGCGCTGACCGCCGGAAAGCTCGTGGGGGTAGCTATCGATGCGGCGCTTGGGCTCGGGTATCCCTACCTGTTCGAGTAGCTCTACTACCCGCAGATAAGCATTGTTCCCCCGCAAGGGCGTGTGTTTATGCAGTACTTCACGAATTTGCTGACCCACGCGGTGCATGGGATTGAGCGAGGTCATCGGTTCCTGGAAGATCATTGAGATCTCATTACCACGAATCGCCCGCAGGCGCTTGCGGTTGACGGTAATCAGGTTTTCATTGCCCGGCCCGCCATGCCAGTGAATGGTGCCGGTGGCGCGCGCCAGTTCAGGCAGCAGGCCCATCGCGGCGGTCGAGGTGACCGACTTGCCCGAGCCTGACTCGCCGACGAGCGCGAGCGTTTCGCCCTGATGCAGGGTAAAGCTAACGTCTTTGACGGCCGTGACGGAGCCATTGGGAAGGTCGAAGTCGACCCGCAGACGGTCGAATTCCAGTATTGGTTTTGGCATACAGCCTCCTTGCATTGTCCTAGCGCGTCCTGGGATCAAGGGCGTCACGCAGACCGTCCCCCAAAAAGTTAAGGCACAGCAGCGTGGTGGCTAGAAATGCAGAGGGCACTATCAGCATCCAGGGTGCCGTTTCCATCATGTCTTTGCCTTCGCTAATCAGTACTCCCCAACTGGTCAGGGGCTCTTGAACGCCGAGGCCCAGAAAGGAGAGGAAGCTTTCCAGCAAAATGACCTTAGGAACGGTAAGGGTGACATAGATAATCACTGGCCCAATGGCGTTGGGGATCAGGTGGCGTGTGACGATCTTGAAACTGCTTACGCCCAGTGCATGGGCGGCTTCGACGAACTCGCGTCGCTTCAAGGCGAGTACCTGTCCGCGCACAATGCGCGACATGTCCAGCCATTCAACGGCCCCAATGGCAGCGTAGATCAGCAGTATGTTGCGTCCGAACACGACCATCAGCAGGATGACCATGAACATGAAGGGCAGCGAGTACATAATGTCGACAAAGCGCATCATCAGGTTGTCGACCCGGCCGCCTACGTAGCCAGCAATCGCGCCGTAAAGAACGCCGATCACCAGCGAAACAAGGGTGGCGACCAAGGCGACGGAGAGTGAAATCTGTCCCCCGTGCAATACCCGGGTGAGTAGGTCCCGGCCATTGGCGTCAGTGCCCGCATAGTGGCCGCTGTCGAAATCGGGTGGAGCCTGGAAGGCGTTCCAGTCCACTTCATCAAGTGCCCAGGGGGTTAGCCAGGGGCCGAATAAACAGGCCAGGGTAATGAGGATGAGAAGTACTAGGCTGGTGGTTGCAGCACTGTTTTGACGGAGTCGACGCCACGCTTCACGCCCCAGGCTGTTGCTGGCGACCGGCGGGGCCGAGGTTGCATTATTCATTATCATAGCGAATTTGCGGATCCAGAGCCGAGTAGAGTAGATCGACGATCAGGTTGAGAAGCACGATCAGACCGCCGTAAAAGACGACGGTGCCCATCACCAGGGTATAATCGCGATTGAGCGCCGCCTGGACGAAATAGCGGCCAATCCCGGGTATTCCAAAAATCTGCTCAATGACCACCGAGCCGGTAATAATCCCGGCAATGGCGGGCCCTAGGTAGGAGATGACCGGGAGCATGGCCGGACGCAGGGCGTGGCGGAAGATGACTTCGCTCTCGCTGAGGCCTTTGGCACGTGCCGTGCGGACAAAATGGCTGCCCAGTACTTCGATCATGCTGGCGCGCATCATCCGAGCGATATATGCAATCTGCTGAATGGAAAGCGCTACGACGGGCAGGATCATATTTTGCCAATGGCCATCGTCCCAACCGCCGACGGGTAGCCAGGCCAGAAAGACCCCGAAGACCAGCGCCAATAGTGGGGCAACCACAAAGTTGGGAATGGCCACACCGGCCAGCGCCGACCCCATCACAATATAATCCACGGTGGAGTTGCGTTTAAGCGCGGCAACCACTCCCATGGGAATGCCCACTAGAAGTGCCAGGCCTATCGCCCACAGACCAAGCTCAAGGCTGACAGGAAAGCCTTGGGCGACGAGTTCGGTGACCGAAAAATCCTTGTATTTGAAGGAGGGGCCAAGATCGCCTTGCAGCAGGTTTCCCATGTAGGTGACGTATTGTTCCCAGACGGGTTTGTCCAGGCCGTAAGAAGCCATCAGGTTGGCCTCGATTTCAGGCGGGAGTTGACGCTCGCCGTCGAAAGGCCCGCCGGGGGCGAGGTGCATTAAAAAGAACGATAGGGTAATGACAATCCATAGCGTCGGGATCGCATGGAGTAAGCGTTTAAACGTATAGCTAAGCATGATCGAGCCTCGCTCCTCAGGCCGAAGCCTGAGGATTTAACGGCGGTCAGTCGTGTCACATAAAGACGCGATGAAGGGAATTACTCGTCGAATTCAATCCAGCGCGAGCGGTGGATATCTTCGATATTCGTTTCCCAGCCGGCCAGGTCGGGGCTGACAAGGTTGCGCGAAACATAGTAATAGAGCGGCAGCGTTGCGCTATCTTCCAAGGCCAGGGTCTCTGCCTCGGCCATGATGTCGGCTCGCTCATCCAGGTCCTGGGTGCTCGCGGCTTCGCTCATCAGTTCATCGAGTTCAGGGGAGCTATAGGCGCCATAGTTATTCGACACGCCACTTTCCAACAGGCTCAGAAAGTTTTGGGCGTCGTTGTAGTCACCAATCCACCCGGCCCGGGCAACGTCGAAATCGCCTTGGCGAATATCCGCGTAGTGAACGGCGACCTCCGAATTATACAGCTCGACCTCAACGCCCAGTGGCTTCCACATGGCAGCAATGGCGATGGCGACCTTGCGATGATCCTCGCTGGTGTTGTAACGCAGCATGAGCTCCAGCGGATTGTCCGGGCCATAGCCTGCCTCTTGGAGCAATTCCTGGGCGCGTGCCATTCGCTCATCCTGGGAGAGTTCGGCGAAGTCAGCGGTGGGCGCTTCATAGTGACTGACATCGGGTGGAACGAAACTGTAAGCAGGCACTTCGCCGGTGCCGAGTATCTGATCGGTGATGACCTCGCGGCGAACGGCCAGGCTAAGCGCTTCACGGACGCGCGGGTCAGAGGTTGCATGGCCGTCGCGGGCATTGAAAGCGTAGTAATAAATGCCGAGGTAGGGTGCTACCTGCACGGCTTCGGGCAGGTTCTCCTTCAGCCAGTCGTACTGCTGGGTGGGAAACTCCCGAGCGATATCGATCTCGTCGGCGCGGAAGCGGTTCAGCGCGGTATTACGTTCTTCGATAGGAAAATAGACGACTTCTTCAAGAGCCACATTGTCCACGTCGTGAAAATGGGGGTTGCGCGATGCGCTGATACGCGTTTGCGACTGCCATTCCTCGAGCTGGAACGCGCCGTTGGAGACCATGTTGCCGGGACGCGACCAGTCGTCGCCGTGCGTCTCTACCGTATGGCTGGGTACCGGGTAGGCGGTATAGTGGGAAAGCTGATCCAAAAAATAAGGCGTTGAACGTTCGAGAGTGATTTGCAGGGTGGCAGCATCTAGCGCCTCGACACCCAGGTCGCTTGTCTCGGCGTCGCCTGCATAGACGGCTTCGGCGTTTTTAATGGGATACAGGAGATAGGCGTAATCAGCGGCGGTATCGGGCGATAGAATGCGTTGAAAAGCGAAGACAAAATCCTCAGCCGTCACGGGCTCACCGTCTGACCACTTGGCATCATCTCGCAGTTTGAAGGTGTATACCGTGCCGTCATCGGAGATTTCCCAGGATTTGGCAACGCCGGGGATGCGCGAGCCATCGGCGGCTTCAGTGACAAGCCCTTCAAAAAGGTCGCCCACCACATCGTTTTCCCAGGTGCCGCTAATTTTATGCGGATCAAGCGATGCGGGTTCGCCCATAATGGCTAAGCGAAGTGTGTCTGCTTGCAGAGGGGCTGCAAAGCCTAGCGCCATTATGGCAGCGCCCACCAGAGTGTGAGTTTTTGTCATGTTGTTCCCTCAAAAAATTGTCCTAATACGATTGTTTGACAATTAAGTACTAGCACCGCCCAAAATCAGGTGTCTATCAGAAATTACACATGTAGCTATACAGAATTTCGATAGCGACGGTGCCAATGGTTGTTGGAGGCCAATTTCGTTACAATGCGCTTCTTTCTTTTAAACCTTATTCTTACTAACTAAATTTTTACCGACTAAGGCCAGAACACTCCATGTTGGAAACTAATCCGATTCACCTCCAGATCAAGGACCTGTCTGAGCGGACAGACGTCCTCAGGGGGTATCTTTGACTACGCCGAGAAGAAAGATCGGCTAGAAGAAGTCTCTCGCGAGCTTGAGGATCCCAATGTCTGGAACGATCCCGACTATGCGCAGAAGCTCGGCAAAGAGCGTGCCTCCCTTGAAACCATCGTGGCCACTATTGATGACCTTGAGCAGGGCGTAGGCGATAGCCGTGATTTGCTTGAGTTGGCGGAAATGGAAGACGACGAAGGTACCGTCGACGAGGTGCGCAAAGAACTCGACAGCCTGCAAAAGACGTTGGAAAAACTCGAGTTCCGGCGCATGTTCTCCGGCGAAATGGACGAGAACAACGCTTACCTGGACATCCAATCGGGCTCCGGCGGTACCGAAGCTCAGGACTGGGCCAATATACTGCTGCGCATGTACCTGCGTTGGGCAGAAAGTCACGGTTTCAAAGCAGAAATTATCGAAATTTCCGCAGGCGATGTAGCCGGGATTAAATCGGCGTCGCTACATATTCAGGGTGATTACGCTTTCGGCTGGCTGCGCACTGAAACCGGCGTGCACCGCTTGGTTCGCAAAAGCCCGTTTGATTCGGGTGGTCGTCGGCATACCTCCTTTGCATCGGTGTTTTTATCGCCGGAAATCGACGATAGCTTTGAGGTGGAAATTAATCCTGCCGACCTTCGCGTGGATACCTATCGCTCAAGCGGCGCAGGTGGCCAGCACGTTAACACCACCGATTCAGCGGTGCGGATTACCCACGAGCCGAGCGGCATAGTCGTGGCCTGTCAAAACCAGCGCAGCCAGCACGCCAACCGCGACTTCGCCATGAAGCAGTTGAAGGCGAAGCTGTGGGAGCACGAGATGCAGAAGCGTAACGAGGCCAAGCAGCAGGCGGAAGACTCCAAAGCCGATATTGGTTGGGGTAGTCAAATTCGTTCGTACGTGCTCGACGATCAGCGCATCAAAGATCTGCGCACCAATGTCCAGTCGAGCAACTGTGAAAAAGTGCTCGATGGCGATCTGGACCAGTTTATCGTCGCCAGCCTCAAGCAAGGTTTGTAATCTTTTCAGGGTTTGATCATTAACAGGGTGCCCGATGGCTCATCAAGACGCGTCTTCCGCAGATAACGAAAACCACCTCATCGCTGAGCGACGTGCCAAGCTAGCTGCGCGTCGCGAAAGTGCTGCCGCGCAAGGTAAGAGTGCGTTTCCCAATGACTTCCGCCGCGATAGCTTAACCGTCGAGCTGCACAATGCGCTGGGCGAAAAGGATAAGGCAGAGCTTGAGGCGCTGGACCATCACGCCTCGGTGGCAGGGCGTGTGATGCGCCAGCGTGGCCCCTTTATCGTGATTCAGGATGTGGCGGGCCAGATCCAGCTCTACGTCGACAAGAAAGGCCTTCCCGCCGACGTGCTCGACGACATCAAAAGCTGGGATATTGGCGATATCGTCGCTGCCTGTGGGCCCGTGCATAAGTCCGGCAAGGGTGACCTGTACGTGATGATGAAAGAGGCGCAGTTGCTGACCAAGAGCCTGCGCCCGCTACCGGATAAGTTTCACGGACTGACCGACCAGGAAGCCCGCTATCGCCAGCGCTATGTCGATCTGATCATGAACCCGCAGTCGCGCAAGGTGTTCGAGACTCGCGCGGCGGTGATCAGCTCTATGCGCCGCTTCTTTGAGGCGCGCGGTTTTATGGAAGTCGAAACGCCGATGCTGCAGCCGATCCCCGGCGGCGCGGCAGCGCGTCCGTTTATCACCCATCATAATGCGCTGGATATCGACATGTACCTGCGCATTGCCCCGGAGCTGTACCTTAAGCGCCTGGTGGTCGGCGGCTTTGAAAAAGTCTTTGAAATCAACCGCAATTTCCGCAACGAAGGGCTGTCCACCCGGCACAACCCCGAGTTCACCATGGTCGAGTTCTACTGGGCCTACGCGGATTACCGCGACCTGCTGGACATGACCGAAGCGATGCTGCGTACGGCCGCACAAGAAGTGTTGGGCACCACCACGATTGCGTACCAGGGGGCCAGCTACGACTTCGGCCAGCCGTTCAACCGCCTGACCCTGCGCCAGGCGATACTCGACCACGGCGACGGCATTGCCGACAGCGATCTGGGTTCCCTCGACGCCGCGCGGGCGTTGGCGGAAAAATGCGGCATCAAGGTCAAGGACAGCTGGGGGCTTGGGAAGCTCCAGACCGAAATCTTTGAAGAAGTCGCCGAGCACAAGCTCGACCAGCCCACCTTCATCACCGAGTACCCGGCTGAGGTCAGCCCGTTGGCGCGGCGCAACGATGCCAACCCCTTTGTCACCGACCGCTTTGAGTTCTTTGTCGGTGGGCGTGAAATTGCCAATGGCTTCTCGGAGCTTAACGATGCCGAAGACCAGGCTGAGCGCTTCCGCGAGCAGGCCGTCGAGAAAGACGCCGGCGATCTGGAAGCTATGTACTTTGACGCGGATTACGTGCGTGCGCTGGAGTATGGCCTGCCGCCAACAGCGGGCGAGGGCATTGGTATCGACCGTTTAGTGATGCTGTTTACCGATAGCCCCTCGATTCGCGACGTACTGCTGTTCCCGGCGATGCGTCCCGAAGTGGACTAAAAGTTGGTAAGGGCGCGATTTAGCGCCCATAATGACCACGTTTCGACGGCGAGGAGAATCCCATGAAACTGCTAAATCGCTCTGCCCTGAGCGTCAGGCCGACCCAGCCCTTTGTGGACTGGATCAATGCGCTCGAACCCACCATGGGAGACGACGACCTGACCCTGGACGACGTCGAACATGAAAGCACGGTGTATCTGATTCCAGAGATGGATACACCCGAAGCGCTTGAAACCTTTGTCCGCGAACGCTACGTGGAAATTCTTGAGACCGAGCTGCGTGCCTGGGAAGAGGATGAACGCCAGTGGCCGGAGAAGCTTGATTGGTCGCTGTTTCAAACCTTTTTACGCATCGAGCATAGCTACCTCGCTATCGACCTTGATGATGACACGGCCCTTGAAATATCTGACGTCGATGATGCGCTGCTACTGGATAACGAGCAAGACTAGCGCGTTGTCGATGTGACGTAAGCGTATCGTGAAGCCGGCTTTTGCCGGTTTCGCTGTTTCAATGGGGCCGTTTAGGAACTCACCCGCATGCGACTGTTTGAAACCCGACCCGGCGACGATGGCCTACCAGGGGGCGAGCGAGCGTTGGCTGTCTTGGCGTTGGTCACGGGTACACTGATGGCGGTGGTCGATACCACCATGATTAACCTTGCCTTGCCCACCATTGCGGCCGATCTTGATATACCTGCTTCCCGGTCGGTGTGGATCACCAATTTGTTCCAGGTAGTGTGCGCTGCGTTCTTGCTGGTGTTTGCCGGTATTAGTGAGCTAGTAACCCGTCGGCGGCTATATCTGTTTGGCGTGGCAACCTTTGTGGTGGCCGCGCTGGGAGCGGCCCTGTCGCGCAACTTAGAAACACTGCTGGTGTTTCGCGCCTTACAGGGCTTGGGAGCAGCCGCTACGCTGTCCATCGGGCCGTCGCTTTATCGGGCAATTTTCCCTTCGCGCTTGCTGGGTAGTGCATTAGGCCTCAGTGCCTTGGTGGTGGCCGGCGGGTATGCCGCAGGCCCTACGTTAAGCGGCGTGATTCTCTCGTTTGCTGATTGGCCCTGGCTGTTCGCGCTGAATGTACCGCTAGGCGTGTGCTCTCTGTGGCTAGCAAGCCGAGCGCTCCCCCGGGAAACGCCACGCCAGGGTAGCTTTGACGTACTGGGTGCGTTGTTTTCCATGTTGATGCTGGCAAGCTTCTTCTTGGCCATGGATGCCGCAGGCCACGCCGCACCGGTATGGCAAAGCGCTGGCTGGGGAGGGCTCGCGGTGACAGCCTGCGGCTTGTTTATTGCCCGTCAGCGGCGCGCACCGTATCCGTTATTACCGCTAAGCGTGTTCGCGGAAAAGCGCTTTACCTTGGCAGTTTCGGCCTCGGGGCTGGCGTTTATTGGCCAGGGGCTGACATTTGTCGCACTGTCGTTTTTCTACCAGGAGCAGATGGGCTTTTCACCGCTGGAAACCGCCTGGTTGTTCACCCCTTGGCCGCTTGCCATTATGGTCGTCGGACCGCTAGCCGGGCGGCTTGCCGACCGTATTAACCCCAGTGTGCTGTCCAGCACTGGCCTGGTGTTGTTGATCATCGGACTAATCGCCTTGGCGCTCGTCGATGAATCGACCGGTGTGGTGGGCAGTTTATGGCGCACGGCACTGTGCGGTATTGGCTTTGGGCTCTTTCAACCACCTAACAACCGCGAAATGATGGGTAGCCTGCCGCCAGAGCGCAGCGCCAACGTGTCCGGGGTGATGAGCACCACTCGCACGGTGGGGCAATCGGTGGGGGTCGCCCTGGTGGGCGCCGCGCTGGCCCTGGGTTCGCCCGTGCAGATAACGCTGTGGCTGGGGGCCGCGACCACTTTGCTGGCGCTGCTGGCGAGCCTTTCGCGGGTGTCACTGGCGCGGCGCGCGCTGGTTGCGCGTCGGGCATCGTCTGGCGGCCAGTAAGCGCGTACAATGGAAGGGTTTCCGACCTAAGGAGAGCCTCCATGACGCTGCAGGCACAAATAGAGCAGAAGTTAGCGGCGCTCGCGCCCGACGTGCTGCAGGTAGAAAATGAAAGCCATATGCACAACGTGCCCGAGAACGCCGAAACGCATTTCAAGGTAACCCTGGTGAGCGATAGCTTTGATGGCCTGATGCCGGTTAAGCGCCACCAGAAGATCTATGCGCTGCTGGCCGATGAACTGTCGGGCCCGGTGCACGCGCTGGCGCTTCATTTGTACACCCCCCATGAATGGGAAGTCCGAGGCGGCCAGCGCCCCGATTCGCCCAACTGCCGAGGGGGCGGGCAGTGACCCCAGAGGTTGTTCGTCGGCATTACCTGGAGGCCATGGGCATCACTGCCTGGGCATCCCGCTATCAACTACCCAACGCACGCCCGACCGAGGCCTGCGAATGGGACGATACGCCGGCGGCGACAACGCCGCCGCGCGAGCGCTTACAGGCGCTTTTGGATGATGCGCCATCACCGCCGCCAAAGCCCGCCGACGTGCCGTCTGTCGCTGAGGACGTGCCCGCGTCACCCTCGGCGGTGCGCGCCCTGCTTGACGATCGAGCGAAGGCTCCGGGCAAACCCGCGGAAGCGCCTGCTACGTCAACGCCTGACGAGGCACCTGCTACGTCGTCTCACGCAGCGCCCGCCAAGCCCCTGACGTTTCATGTGTCATGCGTATGTATCGGTGGACGCTGGCTAAGCCTGCACGCCGGGGACCTCAGCGCGGACGCCCAGCGGCTACTCGCCAATATATGTCAGGCGGCCGGGCTTACAGACGGCACGCTGCCGGAGGTCACACGCTTTAAATGGCCGCCCATGGCCAACGCCTTTGCGTCGGACGACCCGCTGGAAGAAGCCCGCGAAGGCGTCACCGCCTTTATCAATGGCGCGGCCAGTCGCCAGCACTGGCAGTTGGAAAAGATACTCTGGTGGGGCGACGCCGCCGCTGACCCAGATAGCGAGTCGCTGTCGAAGGTATTGGATGTGGATGCCGATCACAGCCGCACCCTGGGCCTGCCGGTCTGGCAGGCGCCGGCATTGACCACCTTACTGCAAAGCCCCACGGCCAAGCGTGCTCTCTGGCCTGAGCTGTACGCCCTGGCAAAAGGTTGGCAGGCACCGTCGTTAGCGCATGATGATCGCTGAGCTTTACCGCACTGACGTGCAGTCACTTCTGGCGCTCGAAGTGCGCGCCCAGAGCGGCGCAAGCCAAGCGCTGCTGACAGAGGCATTGGTCGACGATGCGGCCTGTGTAATGGGGTGCTGGCAGGCCAGCGAGCTGATCGGTTATGCGCTGCTGGCACGCTTGCCTTTCGATGCCGAACTGCAGGCCATTGGCGTGCTGCCCGAGCGGCGTGGCGAAGGGATCGGCGGTGAATTGCTCGGCGCTGTGCTGGCGGTGGCAGCCGATTGGCAAAGCGAGCGGGTGCTGCTGGAGGTGCGTGAAAGCAATACGTCAGCGCGAAAGCTTTACGTCGGCGCAGGCTTTCAACAGGACGGCATGCGGCGGGATTATTACCCGGCGGCTGAAGGCGCCACCGGGCGCGAGAGTGCGCTGCTGATGTCGCGGTCTATTTAGGACTGACCGTCATCGAATTTAGTCAGCAGCGCGCTTAAGCGGCGCTCCCACTCTTCGTGCTCCTGCTTGAGTTGGGTGTTTTCATTGCGCAGCGTCTCATTTTCCAGCTTCATCATCTCCAGCGCTTCAACGGTGTCGGTAACGCGCTGCTCAAGCTGATTAAATAACTCTAGGCTCATGCCCACCTCCAGATAAAAACAAGCGACATGCTTGCCTGTACAAAAACGGGTTAAAAAACAGTGGGGCGAGCGTAACGTTCGCAATGCGATGCCGCAAGCGCTGATTACGGAGCGTGGCGTTGATAAAGCCTTGCCGTGCTTTCCCCTGCTTGGGTCTCGCGATGCAGCGCCCAATGGGTTGGCACTTGAGGATCCCAGTCACGTTCGGTTTCTACGTAAATCATCGCATCTTCTGCCAGCCAGCCGCCTGTCTCCAGTGCGCTACAACAGTCGGCTACCAGGGCCTGATGAAACGGTGGGTCTAGAAAGACGACATCGAAGCGCTGGGCAGGCTGGGCGAGAAACACCTGTGCATCGCGAATGATGACATGGCCCTGATTTGCTTGGAGCGTCTCAAGGTTACGGGTAATGTGAGCGGCCACCTGGCTGTCACGCTCGATAAAGGCGACCTGTGTGGCCCCGCGTGAGAGTGCTTCAATCCCCAGCGCGCCGGTGCCAGCAAACAGGTCGAGCACTTTTTTGCCGTAAAGCGTCTGGCCGAGCCAGTTGAACAGCGTTTCACGCACGCGGTCGGGCGTGGGGCGCAATCCTGGGCTGTCGAGTACCGGGAGCTGGCGACGGCGAAAGTCGCCGCCAATAATGCGCAGCTTGCCCATGGGTTTGGCAGGTGATCGTCGAGCAGCAGATGAGCGAGAGGAGCGTTGTCGTGTCATATCGCGGATTGTAGCGGGCTACTTATCCAAAGTCTTGGTTGGCGGTGGTAGGATAATCACATTCTTTATCTTTATTAGTCGGATGACATCCATGTTTGGTTTTTTTAAGCGTAAACAAAAGCAGGATTCCCAGCAGGACGACGAGTCGCAGGCCGAGGCTTCTAAGGAGCAGGAGACCGATGAAGGCTCCTTGCAAGCGCCGGACTCGCAAAGCGCCGAGCGCGAGGATGCCGGCGTTGACGAGCATTCGGCTGCACCTGATCCTGTGCCAGAGCCAGAGCCAGAGCCAGAGCCAGAGCCAGAGCCAGAGCCAGAGCCAGAGCCAGAGCCAGAGCCAGAGCCAGAGCCAGAGCCAGAGCCAGAGCCAGAGCCAGAGCCAGAGCTCGTCAAAAAACCGGCGCTGCAAGATAAACCGGTTGCCGATAAAGGCGAGAAAAAAGGGTGGCTTGCGCGTATCACGTCAGGCCTGGGCAAAACCCGCGCTAATTTGACTGACGGCATCGCCGATCTTTTCCTGGGTAAAAAGCAGATCGATGACGAGCTGCTTGAAGACCTCGAAACCCAACTGCTAATGGCTGACGTGGGAATTGAGGCGACCAGCGAAATTATCGAGCGACTGGAAGCCCGTGTATCGCGCAAAGAGCTGAATGACCCCGAAGCGCTCTACCGTGGATTGCAGGAAGAGCTGGCGGCGATGCTTGAACCCGTCACTGTTCCGCTGAGCTTTGATAAGGCCAGCGACGGCCCCTTCGTGATTCTGGTGGTGGGCGTCAACGGTGTCGGCAAAACCACCACGATCGGCAAGCTCACCCAGCGTTTTCAGCGTGAAGGCAAAAGCGTCATGCTGGCGGCAGGGGATACCTTCCGTGCCGCCGCTGTGGAGCAGTTGAAGGTTTGGGGTGAGCGCAACAGCGTGCCGGTGATTGCCCAGCACACCGGTGCTGACAGTGCCTCAGTGATTTATGACGCGGTCGCCGCCGCCAAATCCCGCGGGGTGGATGTGTTAATCGCCGATACCGCCGGGCGTTTGCATAATAAGGGCCACCTGATGGAAGAGCTGAAAAAAGTCCATCGCGTAATGAAAAAGATCGATGACACCGCGCCCCACGAAGTCATGCTGGTGCTCGATGCCGGGACTGGGCAAAACGCTATTTCCCAGGCCACCACGTTTAACGAGGCAGTCCCGGTGAGCGGTATCACGCTCACCAAGCTAGATGGCACCGCCAAAGGTGGGATTATTTTTGCGTTAGCGAAGCAGCTTAATACGCCGATTCGCTACATAGGTGTTGGCGAAGGGCTGGATGACCTGCGGCCCTTCGAGTCGAAAGACTTCGTCAACGCGCTGTTCGACCGTCAGGGAGACGATGCCAACCCATGATCGCCTTTGAGCATGTGGGTAAGCGCTACGGAGGGCGTTTTGAGGCGCTGTCGCATCTGAACTTTCGTGTGGCGAGAGGTGAGATGGTGTTTCTCACTGGGCACTCAGGCGCGGGGAAAAGCTCGCTGTTGCGTTTGGTTATGCGCCTGGAGAAGCCGAGCCGTGGACGCGTGGTGGTAGCGGGTCACGATATTGCCCAGTTGCATGCCAGCCAAGTGCCGTTTTACCGGCGCCAAATTGGCGTGGTGTTTCAGGACCATCAACTGCTGTTCGATCGCAGCGTGTTTCAAAACGTGTCGCTGCCGTTGGACATCCAGGGTATCGAGCCTCGGGAGTCCGCCCGGCGTGTCCGCGCCGCCCTCGATAAAGTAGGCTTGCTGCACCGTGAAAAAGCGTTGCCCATTGAGCTTTCCGGCGGTGAACAGCAGCGCGTGGGTATCGCCCGTGCGGTGGTCAATAAGCCCGCTTTACTGCTTGCCGACGAGCCCACCGGTAATCTGGATCCGCAGCTGTCCGCCGACATTATGTCGCTGTTTGAAGATTTTAACCGGATTGGCACTACCGTGATGGTTGCCAGCCACGATTTGGCGTTGATCGCGCGACTGCAACATCGGATTTTACGCTTGCGCGATGGCCGCCTAGTGGCGGACGAGGGGGCCGAATGAAACGACCCACTATTAGGCCGAAAGGCGCTGCCCCTCGGGCAACGCGCGCCCGTGCAGCCCCGCGAGAGGCTGCACGCCCCGTGCAGCGAGGAGCGCGAGCCCAACAGCCGCGCACGTCTAGCCGCTTGCGGGCATGGGGACGGCACCACCGGGCGATGGGGGTCGACAGCCTGCAGCGCCTGATCCGCTACCCAGTAGGTAATTTGCTTACGATGCTGGCGATTGCCATTGCCTTGGTGCTGCCAGCGGCGCTTTGGCTGACATTGGACAGTGCCCGGCTACTGGATGCAGAGCTGGACGAGAGCGCCACGCTCACCGTGTATCTTGAAGTCGACGTTGAATCCGGCGAGGCCGAACGCATCGAGCAGGCGGTCAGTGCGGATGAAGACGTACAAAGCACCCGGTTTGTTAGCGCTGAACAGGGCATGGCCGACTTTCAGCAGTCGCTGGGTGTAGAGGATGCGCTCTCAGGGCTTGAAGATAACCCGCTGCCGGGAAGTGTCGTGGTACGCCCGAGTAGCGTTGATCCTGACATCATGCAGACGCTCGCCGAGCGCCTGGAAGACATGCCCGGTGTCGATGAAGTGCGGGTCGATTTGGCGTGGGTTGAGCGCCTCCGCCACTTGGCGGCGTTGGGAACACGGGTGGCGCTGGCTCTGGGCGTCTTGTTTGGTCTCGGCGTGTTACTGGTGGTGGGGAATACCATCCGACTATCAGTGGAGAGTCGCCGGCGTGAAATCGAAGTGGTGATGTTGATCGGCGCGACCCATGCGTTTGTCAGGCGTCCCTTTCTATACAGTGGCGCCTGGTATGGCTTTGGCGGCGGTGTCTTGGCCCTAGGCCTGCTATCGCTGGGTAACCACTGGCTGTCGCTACCTGTGGCCGCTTTGGCGGCAAGCTATGGGGCGAGTTTTTCGCTGCCGCAATTGGACGTGACAGGCTCCACAATTTTGCTATCTTGCAGTACACTACTCGGCTGGTTGGGCGCATGGCTTGCCGTATCTCGGCATCTTGCCAGTATTCGCCCACGCTGAAGGCCCACGTTGCTCATCAGGCGACGGCGAGGGAACCTTGACCATATGGCAAGGTCACAGTGATACATTAATCCACGTAAGGGTTACAACGGAGACCACCTGCACATGAGCACTAGTCTTCTACCGGTGGGGCAGCTTTCCCCAGGCAATGACCTGGGTGGCTACATCAAAGCGGTCAACGGCATTGCGGTTCTTAGTGCCGACGAAGAGCGTGAGCTTGCGTTCCGCCTGTACGATGAAGGCGATCTAGAGGCGGCGCGACGTTTGGTGCTATCGCATCTGCGTTTTGTCGTGCACATCGCGCGTAGTTATTCAGGGTATGGCCTGCCCCAAGCCGATTTAATTCAGGAAGGTAATGTTGGCTTGATGAAAGCCGTCAAGCGTTTCGACCCAAATCAAGGCGTTCGCCTGGTTTCATTTGCGGTGCACTGGATCAAAGCAGAGATCCATGAATTTGTGTTGCGCAATTGGCGTATTGTCAAAATTGCCACCACCAAGGCCCAGCGCAAGTTGTTCTTCAACTTGCGCAGTGCGAAAAAGCGGCTTGCCTGGCTCAATAATGATGAAGTTGATGCCATTGCCAAAGACCTTAACGTAAAACCCGGCATTGTGCGTGATATGGAGGGGCGTCTTTCCTCCTACGATGCTGGCTTTGACGCGTCGCCTAGCGATGACGAAGACAGTGCCTATCAAGCGCCGGTGCACTTTTTAGACGACGCGGCCTCCAACCCGGCAACGCAGTTGGAAGACAGCGATTTTGAGGAAGATTCAACGCGCCGCCTGCAGTTGGCACTTGAAGGATTAGACGAACGTTCTCGGGATATTTTGCAGCGCCGTTGGTTGGCGGAAAACAAAGCCACGCTGCACGATCTGGCAGATGTTTATGGCGTTAGCGCCGAACGTATTCGTCAGCTCGAGAAAAATGCGATGAAGAAATTGCGCCAGAAAATGGGCGATACCATCGCGGCCTGAACGAGTAAGTTGTAGCCAATAAAAACGGCGCGCCCATAGCAGGCGCGCCGTTTTTGTGTCTACCAGGCGCACTTATTCTTGCCTGATTAAGAGGTTAAGCTGGCTGCACTGCTTCGCGCAGTAATTGGCTCGATAGTAGTGTCCACTGGTCGTCCCAGTAGTCGGTGGGCAAGCGTTTGAAATCGCTGCGCACATACTGAGAAATACGCCCCTCTGCCTGGGCCGCCAGCAAGTTGGCAGCGGCGGAGGCTGGAATGGTGGGGCGCAGGCCCTCGCGTAGTTCGGCCTCGCGGAGAATCTGCTTGAACTGTGTTTCCAGTCGCTCAAACAACTGGTGGATCCGCTGACGCAGCCGGGCGGTCTCGCCGGTCAATACGTCGCCGCCCATGACGCGGGCAAGCCCCGGGTTCTTTTCGGCAAAGCCGAGCACCAGCGACAGAATCGTACGGCAGCGATTGGTGGCGTCGGGCACCTCTTCCATGATGCGGTTAATACGCGCAAAAATGCTTTCCTCGATAAAATCGATCAGCCCTTCAAACATACGTGCCTTGCTAGGGAAGTGGCGGTAGAGAGCCGCTTCTGAGACACCCACCTGGCGTGCGAGAGCCGCCGTGGTAATCCGTTTGCCACTGTCTTCTTCAAGCATTAGGGCGAGGGCCTGAAGGATTTGCTCGCGGCGGCGAGGCTTGCGTTCATCGCTCATGATGTTGCTCTCCGTCGCGGTTAGTGGGTGTCGGTGATCAGCGTGCCGACCCCGGCGTTGGTGAAAATCTCCAACAGCACGGCATGGGGCACACGGCCATCGATAATGTGGGCACTGTTAACGCCGCCTTTTACGGCCTCGAGCGCGCAGCGAATTTTGGGCAGCATACCGCCATGAATAGTGCCATCGGCAATCAGGGCGTCAACTTGAGCCGTGGTCAAGCCGGTGAGCACTTCGCTTTCGGCATTCATCAGGCCTGCCACGTTGGTCAACAGCATGAGCTTTTCGGCGTTGAGGGCTTCGGCAATCTTGCCAGCCACAAGGTCCGCGTTGATGTTGTAGCTTTTACCTTCGCTGTCCACGCCAATCGGCGCAATCACGGGAATAAAGTCCCGCGCCGCTAGCATTTCAATCAGGTCGGTGGAGATCGACTCGACCTCGCCCACATGGCCAATATCGATGATTTCCGGGGCGGTCATTTCAGGGCTTTGATGTTCCACCTTGAGCTGGCGTGCACGAATTTGCGCGCCGTCTTTACCGGTCAGGCCAATCGCTTTGCCGCCACTCTGGTTGATCAGGTTGACGATGCTCTTGTTGACCAGCCCGCCGAGCACCATCTCGACCACGTCCATGGTTTGCGAATCGGTCACCCGCATGCCGTTGACGAAGCGCGATTCAATATTGAGCTTGGCCAGCAAGTCGCCAATCTGGGGGCCGCCGCCATGAACGACCACAGGGTTGATGCCCACTTCTTTCATTAACACGATATTGCGGGCAAATGAGTCGATCAGAGTGGTTTCCGTCATCGCATTGCCGCCGTATTTGACTACAACGGTTTTGCCGGAAAATTGCTGAATATAGGGGAGGGCTTCGGAAAGCACCTCCACAACGACCTGGGGGTCGCGACTGGCTGAACTCATGACGTTGTCCCTTGATAATGATGTGGCAAACTTATTGGCATTCAGCGCACTGAGAAACCCATGCTGGGCCGTGCCTTCTTATGGGCTCGGTCCCACCGCACGATGGCGTCCCAGGTCAAGCCTGGGGTAGCGTCAAAGCGGGGTCGACATTTTTCAGTGCATTGGCAAACTGCGCTTTAATGCGCGTTAAGGCCGCTTCATTCTTTCCTTCAAAACGCAGTACTAACACGGGCGTGGTGTTTGAAGCACGGCAAAGCCCCCACCCGTCCGGGTAGTCGACCCGAATGCCGTCCAGCGTTGTCTTGATACCATCGCCGAAGTCGCCTTCCCGAGCAAGTTTATCTACCAGGTTGAATTTGTTGCTGTCGGTGACGGTGATATTGATTTCCGGCGTGCCGATGTCTTGCGGGAAGCTATCAAAGTACGCATCGGCGTCGCCTGCGTAGTTGGCCAAAATCTCCACCAGCCGAGCTGCCGCGTAGAGACCGTCGTCGAAGCCGTACCAGCGTTCTTTGAAGAAAATATGACCACTCATTTCGCCGGCCAGCAGGGCGCCGGTTTCCTTCATGCGTGCCTTGATAAGCGAGTGGCCCGTGCGCCACATTTCCGGCTCGCCGCCCGCCTCGCTGATCACCTGATTCAGGTTGCCGGTACACTTAACGTCAAAAATCACCTTGGCACCGGGGTTGCGTCCCAGCATGTCGGTGGCGAAGGCCATTAATAGGTGATCCGGGTAGATCAGCCGCCCGCGAGGGGTAATCACGCCAAGCCGGTCGCCGTCGCCGTCAAAGGCGAGACCGATGTCCGCCTTCGTGTCTTGAACCGTACGAATTAAGTCTTTCAGGTTTTCGGGCTTGCCGGGGTCAGGGTGGTGATTGGGAAAGGTGCCATCAATCTCGTCAAACAGCGGTATCGTATTCACGCCCAAGCGCTCGATTAACTGCGGGCCTAGCTCGCCCGCCACGCCGTTGCCGCAGTCGACAACCGCCTTCAGCGGGCGGCTGACACTGACGTCGCCCAGGATGCGCGTTAGGTAGGCATCGCGTACGTCTTCTTGATGAATGCTGCCTTCCCCTTGGGTAAGGTCGCCTGACTGTAATCGCTCGTAGAGGGCGGTGATGGCGTCGCCGGAGAGCGTGTCGCCACCGAGCACGATTTTAAAGCCGTTATAATCGGGTGGATTGTGGCTGCCGGTGACCATGACCCCGGAGCGGGTGCCGTCGAGAATGTGGGTGGCGAAATACAGCACCGGGGTGGGTACCATGCCAATATCGATCACGTCGCACCCCGTCGCGTTCAAACCACGCATTAATGCGCCCTGTAAGCGTGGGCCGGATAACCGGCCGTCGCGAGCCACCACAACGGTGGATTCACCCCGTGCAGCCGCCGCAGAGCCGATGGCACGGCCTATCCATTCCACCGTGTCTTCGGTGAGGGTGTCATCGACAATGCCGCGGATGTCGTAAGCCCGGAAAATCGAAGCGGGAATTGTGGGTGTCGTCATGGGGGTATCCTTACGAAAGTAGCCAGTACCGATTAGTGACGGCCAGTACTGCCGAAGCCGCCGCTGCCGCGCGTGGAGTCGCTAAATTGATCGACTAGATCAAGCTCAGCCTGTACCACCGGAACAAGCACGTACTGTGCCAACCGCTCGAACGGGGCGAGCGTAAAGGCGCTTTGTCCGCGATTCCATACGGAAATCATTAACTCTCCCTGGTAGTCGGCATCAATCAAGCCCACCAAGTTGCCCAGTACGATGCCATGCTTATGCCCCAAACCGGAGCGAGGCAAAATCATACCGGCAAGGCCAGGATCTTCAATATAGATGGCTAGGCCCGTACGTACGAGGTGAGTATCTCCTGGGTTCAGGATAAGCGGCTCGTCGAGCAGCGCGCGCAGGTCCATGCCCGCTGAGCCATCGGTCGCATAATGGGGCAAATAGTCGCGCAGTCGTTCATCCAACACTTTGCATTGCAAGCGGGGGCGGGAAGTCATGAGGTGGCTCCAGTAAACGTGGGCAATAACATAAGGGCTTGTTGGATGACGCGATTTGCCAACTGTGTTTTGGGCTGTGGGGCTTCTGGCAGGCGTTCGATACCTTTAGGCGTACGCCATAGCAGAAGCGCCGCGTTATCGTCGCTGCCAAAGCCGAGGCCTTGTTGGCTAACGTCGTTGGCAACGATCATATCAAGGCCTTTACGCGTGAGTTTATCCGTAGCGTAACGTTCAACGTCCTGGGTTTCGGCGGCAAAGCCGATCACAAAAGGACGTGTCTCGGGCGGAAGCGCGGCCACATCGGCAATAATGTCGGGGTTTTTGACCAAGGTAAGCGTTAGCGTATCGCTCTCATGGGTCTTTTTCAGCTTATGTTCAGCGGTACTTGCCGCGCGATAGTCAGCAACGGCGGCACAGCCGATAAACAGTGCCGCCTTAGTGGCTAAGCGCAGTGACTCCTGGTGCATCTGCTCGGCGGTTTCAACGTCGATGCGCGTTACGCCAGCGGGCGTTGCAAGCGCGACCGGTCCGCTGATCAGTGTGACGTTGGCACCCTGTGCAGAGGCGGCGGCGGCGAGCGCGTAGCCCATTTTCCCCGAACTGTGATTGGACAGATAGCGCACCGGGTCGAGTGCTTCCCGGGTCGGACCCGCGGTGATCACCACATGCGGCGCCGAGGCGCTCGGTGTCACGCGGGTCGAGGGCGAAAAGTGACGCAATAGCGCGTCAACGATCACTTCGGGTTCGCTCATGCGTCCTGGGCCAACGTCGCCGCAGGCCTGATCGCCCGCCGCGGGTCCAATCAGTTGCCAGCCATCCTCGGCTATTTGCTGTACGTTGCGCTGGGTGGCTGGGTGGCGCCACATGGCCTGGTTCATGGCGGGGGCAATCAGCTTGGGGGCTTCCGAGGCCAGGCAAAGCGTGGTCAGCAGATCATCAGCCAT
Source organism: Halomonas sp. HL-93 (assembly GCF_900086985.1). Classification (NCBI taxonomy): domain Bacteria; kingdom Pseudomonadati; phylum Pseudomonadota; class Gammaproteobacteria; order Oceanospirillales; family Halomonadaceae; genus Halomonas; species Halomonas sp. HL-93. The sequence goes on along the minus strand of NZ_LT593974.1, from coordinate 3,380,560 downwards.
GCCGTGGACCAGACGTGCAATGAGATCGGCGGTGGCGGGGGCGATCAGGACAACATCGGCCCAGCGGGCCAGTTCAATATGCCCCATGCCCGCTTCGGCGTCAGGGTCGAGCAGCGACGTGCGCACGGGCTCGCCGGATAGTGCCTGTAGCGTTAACGGGGTGATAAACGCCTGAGCCCCATCGGTCATTACTACGCGCACTTCGCAGCCTGCTTGCTTTAGCAGGCGCACGATCTGGGCACTTTTATACGCCGCGATGCCCGCGCTGATACCCAGCAGCACGCGCTTTGCGTTAGCGGTCGTTGTCGCAGTCACAGACGTCATGGCATAAGACCCACGTTGAGCATTCTTTAGGTCGCTTACCATACCATTCGTCTGCACAATTTGGCATGCTGCATCCACGCATAGGGAAAGGCGAAACAACGCGCAGGGAGGCGGCGATGGGCATTAACCACTGGCCGGAAGGTGAGCGGCCACGAGAAAAACTATTAAACTTGGGGGCTCAGGCGCTATCTGACGCTGAGCTACTGGCGATTTTTTTGCGTGTCGGAGTTCAAGGTCGCTCCGCGGTCGATCTGGCGCGGGATCTGCTGGCAAGCTTTGGGGGGCTGCGTCAGCTGCTGGAAGCCGACCAGACGCGTTTTTGTGAAGCGCGTGGGCTGGGGAGCGCCAAGTTCGCCCAGCTACAGGCCACGCTTGAGCTCTCCAGGCGCCATCTGGCCACGCAGTTGGCACGCGGGGAAGCGCTGACGTCACCCACGCTGGTGCGCCACTACTTGAGTTCTCAACTACGCCATCTGGGCCATGAGGAATTCGCAGTACTTTTTTTGGATACCCAGCACCGAATTATTCGCTATGAATCCCTGTTTCGCGGTACCCTAGACAGCGCATCCGTTTATCCCCGCGAAGTTGCCAAGCGTGCCTTAGCGCACAACGCTGGCGCTGTTATCCTGGCCCACAACCATCCTTCGGGTGTTGCTGAGCCGAGTGATGCTGATCGACGAATCACTGATCGTTTGAAAGAAGCGCTCGCCCTCTTTGATGTGCGGGTGCTGGATCATTTCGTGGTGGGGGACGGAGACGTGGTGTCATTTGCCGAGCGGGGCTGGCTGTAAGCACGCTACCCGGCCAATCAGCGACGATGTTAAGTAACATGAATCAAAAGGCGGTTTTTCGGCCTTTTGTCACGGTTTTTCTTGCTGAATGGCTAGTGCTCTGGTATAAAGTGCCACCTTTGAACTTGGGTTGAATAACGGATTTGGGTATAGCTAGGCGGTTAACCGCGTTGACGCCCTCCCTGCTCCGGTTTGCCCGACAGTTTTGAACACTCAGGTAATTAAATCCTGGCCAAGCAGTTGGAGGCTCTCATGTCCAAAGTATGTCAGGTTACCGGCAAGCGTCCGGTAACTGGTAATAACGTTTCTCACTCCCAGCGTAAGACACGTCGTCGTTTCTTGCCGAACCTGCACACCCATCGTTTTTGGGTTGAAGCTGAAGGCCGCTTCGTCAAGCTGCGCGTTTCCTCTAAAGGTATGCGTATCATTGACAAGAAAGGCATTGAGACGGTTCTGGCCGATATCCGTAAGCGCGGCGACGCCATCTAAATAGTCATTTGGCTAAGAATTTTGGGAGAGTTAAACCATGCGCGATAAGATCAAGCTGGTGTCCAGTGCCGGTACAGGCCACTTTTACACCACTGATAAAAACAAGCGGAATACCCCGGATAAGTTCGAATTCAAGAAATACGACCCGGTGGTCCGTAAGCACGTTATGTACAAGGAAGCCAAAATCAAGTAATCGCTTTTGCGATAACTGGCTTTCACCGCAGGCGAGCGCCTGTTAAAAACCCGGCCCTAAGCCGGGTTTTTGCATGAATGGGTGTTGTGCGCCTGCGAGCGACATAGCAGAGGTGAAAGTCCGTCACCACACTGTCATCAAAGGCTCTCATCATGCCCGAGTTGCCCGAAGTTGAAACCACCCGGCAGGGTATCGCGCCTTACTTGGAAGGCCAGGAAATTACCGAAGTTCGGGTTCGCCAACCTAGCCTGCGCGTGCCGGTGCCGGAGGACTTCGCAGAGCGGCTTGTAGGCTCGCGCGTGGGTGGATTGACGCGTCGCGCCAAGTACCTACAAATGCCGGTCGTTACCGACGAGGGTGAGGCTACACTGCTGTGGCATTTGGGCATGTCCGGCAGCCTGCGCATTGCCCAGGTAGGCGATTTGCCTAAAAAGCATGACCATGTGGATGTGGTCACCCAAAGTGGCTATGTGCTGCGCTACCACGACCCGCGTCGGTTTGGCTTTGTCGATTGGCAGCAGGGTGATGGCAGTGCCGATAAGCGCTTGGCACATTTGGGACCCGAACCGCTGGATGACACCTTTAACGGTCGCTGGCTGTATCGCATGTCACGCAATAAGCGTGTTGCGGTGAAGCCTTTTTTGATGGACAACCGCGTGGTCGTCGGCGCTGGTAACATTTACGCCGCGGAAGCGTTGTTCATGGCGGGCATTGATCCCCGGCGTGCGGCGGGGCGCATCTCACTGGCCCGCTACGAACAGCTAGCCCTCGCTGTGAAGGAGGTGCTGGCCGCTGCTATCATTCAGGGCGGCACCACGCTGCGCGATTTTGTCAGCGGCCAGGGCGAGCCTGGCTATTTTGCCCAGCGTTTGAATGTTTATGGCCGACACGGCCAACCTTGTATGCGCTGCGGGGCGGAGCTTCGCCGCATCACACTCGGCCAGCGGAGTAGCGTCTTTTGCCCCGGCTGCCAACGCTAATTACGGCGTCGCACCGACTTACTGTTTTGCCCGAGCTTTTAAAGCCTACGCTGTTTTGGAGACTGTTGTGACCCAACGCCTGCGCCTGAATAAAAACGCTGACCGCCGCCTGAAAGCGGGCCATCTGTGGATTTATTCCAACGAAGTCGATATTAAAGAAACCCCGCTGAAGAACTTTACCGCGGGTGAGGCCGCGCTGGTCGAGGCGTCTAACGGTAAGGTCATCGGGGTCGCTTACGTGAACCCGCATTCGCTCATTGCAGCGCGGGTGATGTCACGTGACCCCGAAATGCGTCTGGATCGCTCGCTGTTTGTGCACCGCTTCAACCAGGCGCTTGCCTTGCGTCAACGATTGTTTGAGCAGCCGTTTTATCGCCTGATTCATGGTGAAGGCGACCTGTTGCCGGGTCTGGTGGTCGACCGCTTCGGCGATGTCGTGGTGGTGCAGTTGAACACCGCAGGTATGCAGTCGTTAGCTGAAGAGATTGTCGATGCCTTGGAAAAAGTCATCAAGCCCAGCGCGATTGTGTTCCGCAACGACACCGGGGGCCGTCGCCAGGAAGGCCTGGATGCCCTGGTGGAAGTGGTCAAAGGCGCGCTGCCTGACGAAGTGCTGTTGGAAGAGAATGGCGTGCGCTTTGTGGTACCGGTACTTGATGGCCAGAAGACCGGCTGGTTCTTCGATCACCGGGTTAATCGTGCCTGGCTGAATGGGCAGGTCGCCGGTAAGCGAGTATTGGACGTATTCAGCTACGTGGGTGGCTGGGGCGTCCAGGCGGCCGTTAGCGGTGCCTCTGAAGTACTGTGTGTCGACTCATCGGGTCCGGCGCTTGAGCAGGTGGCCCGCAATGCTGAACTGAACGGTGTCCAGGAACAGGTCGCTATTGGTGAAGGCGATGCGTTTGAGGCCTTGGCGGCGCTTAAAGCCGACGGCGAACAGTTCGACGTGGTAATTCTGGATCCGCCTGCGTTTATCAAAAAGCGCAAGGATATCCCCAACGGCGAACGTGCCTACAATCGTCTGAACCGTGAAGCCATGCGCCTGCTGGGTCGTGATGGTTTGCTAATGTCGGCCTCATGCTCGATGCACCTGGCCCCCGAGCGCCTAGTGGATGTGGTGCGCGGCGCGGTGCGTCACCAGGACCGCCATGGTCAAGTGATCTTCCAGGGCCATCAAGGGCCGGACCACCCGGTACACCCGGCGATCCCGGAAACGTCGTACCTGAAGGCGTTAGGCGTGCGCGTGTTCCGTGACTAGGTAGTACTTTCAGCAACCGGTAGAGGGGCCATAACAATGGAATGGGCGCTACCCGAGCCTTTTGTGATGGATATAGACGTGACGGATGAGGCCATCGACGCCTACCGGCACGTCAACAACAGCGAATATTTGCGCTGGGTTGAGCAAATCAGCTGGGCGCACTCGGAAGCGCTAGGGCTTTCGATTGAGCGCTACCGCGAGCTGGACCGGGCCATGGTGGTGCACCGTCACGAGCTGGACTATTTGGCCCCGGCCTACGCCGGGGATGAACTCGCGCTGGCCACCTGGATTGTGGCCTGCGACGGACGCTTCAGCTTAACCCGCCGCTTCCAGCTGCAACGCAAACACGACGCCAAAACCTTGCTCAAGGCGCGTACCCGCTTTGCCTGCATCGCGCTTTCCAGTGGGCGGCCTATGCGTCTGCCGGCTGAGTATCAGCGTGTTTACGGTGATGCGGTGGTTGATGAATAACGATGATTTTTTTGCCTAAAGCCGGTATTCGCTAGATTTTTCTCCTAAAAAACGCCTTAACCGGCGTTTTTTTTGTTTTGTGTTTCGAGGGGTGGAGGCGTGCAAAAGCTGTGCTGTAATAGCCTTAACGCTGACCCTTTGCTAGCGAAACAATCAGGAGCTATCTATGCGCATCGCTGTCCCTAAAGAGATCAAAAACCATGAATACCGGGTGGCCTTGACGCCCACCGGTGCGCGAGAATTAACCGGGCGTGGGCACCAGGTGACGGTTCAAGCGGGCGCGGGGGAAGGTGCCGGGTTTCATGACCGCGACTACGAAGCTGCCGGAGCGCACGTCGATGCGGACGTCGCGCTGTTGTGGCAAAACGCTGAGCTGATTCTAAAGGTCAAAGAGCCGCAGGCCGAGGAAGTCGCGCGGCTGACACCCCAGCATACGTTGTTTACCTACCTGCATTTGGCCGCCGAAGAAACGCTGACTCAGGGCCTAATGAAAAGCGGTGCGACCTGCATCGCCTACGAGACTATTACCGATGCGAAAGGTGGCCTGCCGCTGCTTGCGCCGATGAGTACCGTAGCGGGGCGCATGGCCGTGCAGGCGGGCGCACATAGTCTTGAGAAGGCTCAGGGCGGTGCTGGCGTGCTGTTGCCGGGTGTGCCCGGTGTGGCACCGGGGAAAGTCACCGTGATCGGTGGCGGTGTAGTCGGCGAAAATGCCGCACGTATGGCGCTGGGGCTCGGGGCAGAAGTCACCATTCTGGACAAATCCATCGCCCGGTTGGAGGTGCTGGATGACCGCTATCAAGGCCGCATCAAGACTGTTTACTCAACCGCCGATGCGTTAGACGAAGCGGCCAAAACGGCCGATATGATTATCGGCGCGGTGCTCATCCCAGGGGCAGCCGCGCCAAAACTGATTACCCGCGCCATGCTAGCGGATATGCAGCCCGGTAGCGTTCTAGTGGACGTGGCGATCGACCAGGGCGGCTGTTTCGAGACCAGCAGGCCCACCACTCACGCCGAGCCGACCTATATTGTCGACGGTATCGTTCATTACTGCGTGGCCAACATGCCGGGGGCCGTTGCGCGGACCTCTACCCTGGGGCTGACTAACGCTACGCTGCCATTCGTTCTCGACCTGGCCGATAAGGGTTGGCAGCAGGCGCTGCGCGACAACCCGCATTTCTTGCCGGGGCTCAATGTCCACGATGGCCAGGTCACCTACGCGGCGGTGGCCGAAGCGTTTAGTCTTGCCAGCGTTAACCCTGCCGAGGTGGTGAATCGGTAGAGTGCCGTTGTAATGACATTATTAATTAGTAGTGGGGCGGTATGTCGTCTTCCGGACGACTGCCGCCGGTGTCGTCACCGGCCTGGAGCTCTTGATGCTGTTCGCGCAGCCGCTCGCGCATCAGCGCACTCAGTTGCTCCAGCGTCGCTAGCCGACGTTCCTGCTGGGCGACCGCTTGATCCAGGGTATCGAGCCAATGTTCTTGATAAGCTAGGCGGCTCTCTAAAGATTCAAGCTGTTGAGTGAGCTCGGCGGGCGATAAAGAAGATGTCATGGTAACATTGCAACCTTGTGTAGTAGCTCGGTGCATCGAGTCGTCAAGACCTGATGAATTGAGTATTGTCCTTCTTCTGTTACCCATACAACAAGAGAGCTTTTTTTATCCATGAACCCAAAAGTTGTGTTTCGCAGTATCTTAATCAGTATTTTACTTGCCGCCCCCACGCCGCTACTGCTGGCGGGGATTATTCATTTAACCGACGCACCGCTGGCTGAGCAGTGGCTAGCCGAACTGGCCGTTACTGGGGCTGGAGGTGTTTACATTGCTGTTGCCATCGGCAGTTTTATTGTGCTGTGTATCGGTACGTTAGCCACTGCCGCGCTCGCGCCACCCGTAGTGGTATCACCCGATGTGGCGGTTCGTGGCAAGCCCGCACCGCGTCAGTCTCAAGCCCCTAATGCGGCCGATGATGAAGATATCATTGACCCCAACGACGGTCGTGAAGAGGGTGAAGTGAAGTGGTTTAATACGAATAAAGGCTACGGCTTTATTACCCGCGATAACGGTGACGATGTGTTTGTCCATTTCCGGGCAATTCGTGGCCGCGGTCCGCGCATGCTGGCGGAAGGCCAGATCGTCCGCTACCACGTGATTAAAAATGAGCGTGGTTTGCAGGCCGACGACGTGAGTATTATCGAGTAACTATAAGCCAGTGTGTTACTGGCTAGTGCGATCTCTTGACCCCGCCTCGTCGGGGTCAAGTCCGTTAGGCTACCCGGTTAACGACCAGAGTCCGGCCATTGTATGGGGCCTTCGCGGCCTCCGGGAAGCACTTGCCAGAAGCGGTCGGGGTCATCGCTTGGGTGCCAGCCGCCCAGCGAGCAGCGGATCTCGGTTTGCAGGGCTTCTGCCGCATGCTGAGCGGCTTCCTGATCGGTATGCCAGGGGCAATGGTTGCTGTCGAACCACAGACTGGCAAAGCCGTCGGCAGCGTTTTCCACCAGCAAAACCGGCACGCTGTGCCCCTCGTAACTACCTTGGGTACGCCATTTGGCTTTGCCTGCAGATGATAGCGGCGGGGCATCCAGGGTGCTGGCAAGCCAGTCATTCAGGGCTGGGAGGGAAGCATTGGCGAGATAAATCTCGATATCCGGATAACGCTCCATCATACGCTGACCTCGCCGGAGGTGAGCAGCGCTTGCAGCGTGGCTTCATAGATGCGGCTTAAATCATCCAGGTCGCTTGCACGTACGCGCTCGTTGACCTTGTGAATTGTGGCGTTGAGCGGACCTAGTTCGACCACCTGGGCACCCAATGTGGCGATAAACCGGCCATCCGAGGTGCCGCCGCTGGTGGAGAGCGCGGGACGCTCGCCGGTGACGGCTTCAACGCCGCGAATGGCGGCATCGACCAGCTCGCCTTCGGCAGTTAGAAATGGTTCGCCGTTGAGCATCCAGTCAATATGATACTCAAGGCCATGTTGGTCCAGAATCGCTTCGGTGCGTGTCTTCAAAGTCTCATGGGTGACTTCCGTGGAATAACGGAAATTGAATACCACTTCCACCTCGCCGGGAATGACGTTAGTGGCGCCGGTTCCCGCCCGAAAGTTGGAAATTTGGAAGCTGGTGGCCGGGAAGAAATCATTGCCGGCATCCCAGTGTTCATTGGCCAGCGCATTGAGTGCAGGCATCGCCTGATGAATCGGATTGCGCGCCAGATGCGGGTAGGCCACGTGGCCTTGCACGCCTTTGATATGCAGGACGCCACCCAGCGAGCCGCGCCGACCGTTTTTAATTGCATCACCCAGGCGTGCTGTGGAGGAAGGCTCACCCACGATGCAGTAGTCGAGGCGTTCATTACGCTCGCGTAAGTGCTCTACCACCGCGCGGGTACCGTCCACGGCGGGGCCTTCCTCATCGGAGGTGATCAAAAACGCAATGCGGCCATCGTGGTCGGGGTGAGTGGCAACAAATCGTTCAACGGCGGTGAGCATGGCGGCCAGGCTGCCTTTCATATCGGCTGCGCCGCGTCCGCATAGCATGCCCTCGTCATTGATGCAGGGCGCAAAGGGCGGGAATTCCCAGTTGGTGTGAGGGCCGCTGGGCACGACATCGGTGTGGCCTGCAAAGGCCAGCACCGGGCCGTGATGACCCCGGATTGCCCAGAAATTCTGCACATCGCCAAATGGTAGTTGCTCCACATGAAAGCCGAGCGCCGATAGGCGCTCGGTTATCAGCGCCTGGCAGCCTTCGTCGTCCGGCGTGACTGAGGCGCGGCTGAGCAGGTCAAAGGCAAGCTGCAGCGTCGGCGATAAACCCTCTGGCTCAGTTATGGGCATGCAGCGCCTCGTTGAGCGCGATAGCGCTTTTATTCGTCAGGCACTCAATACGACCGTTTTGTGAGTTACGGCGCAGCAGCAGGTCATCCTGGCCCGCCAGCTCGCGCGCGGCGACGGTTTTCACTTCCTGCCTATGGTCATCCAGCAGCGTCACTTTCGAGCCTGCCGTGATATATAGTCCAGCTTCCACCGTGCAGCGGTCGCCCAGCGGAATGCCAATGCCGGCGTTAGCTCCGATCAGGCAGCCTTCGCCGACTTTGATGACGATATTGCCACCGCCGGAGAGCGTTCCCATGGTGGAGCAGCCTCCGCCCAGGTCGGACCCTCTACCGACCATCACGCCAGCGGAGATGCGTCCTTCGATCATGCCCGGCCCTTCGGTGCCAGCATTGAAGTTGACGAAGCCTTCGTGCATCACCGTGGTGCCCTCGCCGAGATAGGCGCCCAAACGCACGCGTGCGGTGTCGCCAATGCGGATGCCATGGGGCACCACGTAATCGGTCATCTTGGGGAATTTGTCGACGCAGTCCACCGACAGGGTGCGGCCTGCCAAGCGTGCTTTGAGGCGACGCACGGGAAGCTCTTCAATGTCGATGGCGCCTTCGTTAGTCCAGGCGATGTTGCGTAGTAGACCGAACATGCCGGTCAAATCCAGCCCGTGAGGTTTGACTAGACGGTGGGAGAGCAGGTGCAGCTTGAGGTAGACCTCCGGCGCGGTTTGCGGTGGCTGGTCGGTTTCCAGGAACATGGCCACCAGCGGGCGCTGGCTGGCCGCGAAGGATTCCGCAAGCTCTGCTTGCTCGGGGTGACCTGCCGCTTCCAGGGCTTTGGCCAGGCGCGTGCAGTCTTCGGGTAAGAAGCTGATGGCGGCGTTGCTTGCGGGGGCGTCAAGGGCTTCCTTGGCGGCGCTTACCAGGCTTTCCGGCGGGTTGAGTAGCGGTGCTGGGTAGTAGATTTCCAGCCAGTCGCCCTGGGTGTTTTGGGTGCCAATTCCAAGCGCAAAGCTCAGCATATCTGCGTTCCTTTAGGTCAGTGTTCAGTCTTAGAGTTTGTCGTAATCGCCGTCTTTGTAGCCGACCAGAATGGTTTCGTCGTCGACTTCCAGCAGAGGGCGTTTTAACAGTGTGGGATGCTTCAAAAGCAACTTGCGGCCCGAGGAGGCGTCAAAATCCTTCTCTTCATCGGATAGCTCACGCCAGGTCTTGCTGCGTTTGTTGATCGCCTCGACCAGCGGGACGCGGTGCAGAATATGTTCCAAAAGCGCTGCCGATAGGCCGTCTTTACGCAGGTCATACGTTTTAAAAGGTATGCCTTTTTCGTCCAACGTTTTAGCCGCTTTGCGGCAAGTGTCGCAGTTGCTGATGATATAGAGTGTTAGCATATTGGGCCTCCTGGCAATGGCTGAATGGCCGCTTCAGCGCGTTAACCGCGTTCAACAAGTTGGCGCAGGCGTTCGGCGGCTTCAAGCGTCGGGGCGAGTTCTGCCACTAACGCTAAGCGTAGCCGACCACTACCGGGGTTGTGCCCGTCGCGACCTGGGCGGCCCATCAAGCTGCCGGGCAGTACGCTAACATGCTGCTCGACAAACAGCCGTTGGGTAAAGGCGATGTCGTCGCCACCCGGCACGGCGGGCCATAGGTAAAAGCTGGCCTCTGGAGTAGGAAAGTCCATCACCGGGGCGAGTACACGGGTGACTGCACTGAACTTTTCGCGGTAGGCCTCGCGGTTGGTGCGCACGTGGTGCTCATCCTGCCAGGCGGCGATGGAGGCGTGCTGCAGCGGCAGCGACATTGCACAGCCATGGTAAGTCCGGTAGCGCTTGAAGGGCGCTAGCAAGTCAGCATCGCCCGCCACAAAGCCCGAGCGTAGGCCCGGCAGGTTGGAGCGTTTGGAGAGCGAGTGAAAGACCACACAGCGATGGTAATCATCGCGGCCCAACTCGGCGCAGGCTTGCAGCAGCCCGGGGGGCGGTGCCGCCTCATCCAGATAAAGCTCGGAATAACATTCATCCGAGGCAATGATGAAGTCGTGCTCGTCGGCCAGCGCAATGAGTTGCTTGAATTCTGAGAGTGGTGTTACCGCGCCGGTAGGGTTGCCCGGTGAGCAAATAAATACGATTTGCACATCGCGCCAGGTGTCGGCGCTAATCGCTGCAAAATCTGGGCGAAAGCCGTTGTCGGCGGTGCAGTCGAGATACAACGGTTCGCCACCGGCCAGTAGCGTGGCGCCTTCGTATATCTGGTAGAACGGATTAGGCACCGCGACCTTGGCTGGGCGGGTGCGATCAAGTGCGGATTGAATAAAGGCAAAAATGGCTTCGCGAGTACCGTTAACCGGCAATACCTGACGCTCGCTATCCAGCCCGGCCAGCGAAAAGCGTTGGCTGGCCCAGGACGCGATGGTTTCGCGCAGGGCGGGAAGGCCATTGGTGGCCGGGTAGCGCGCCATATCGGCTTGGTGGGCGACAAGCGCGGCAAGTGCCCCGGCGTAGGGCGCGTGTTGCGGCTCGCCGATGGTTAGCGGAATGTGCGCAAGCGACGCAGGCGGGGTCAGGTCCGCTTTGAGCGCCGCGAGCTTTTCGAATGGATATGGGTGCAGGGCGTCGAGATCAGGGTTCATGAATATCCAGAACGCCGTGCTGGCGTGGTTGAAGGCGTCGTGTCGCGTAAGTAGCCGACGATTATAGGCAAGCGCCGCTGTCGGCTCAAATCCACCGGAGCGATGAGGGGGTTTAAACCCCCAGCACCTCAATCAAGCGTTCGCGCAGTTGTTGTTGGCGGTCGGGGTCGGTGAGCGGCTCGCCCGCCTTGGTGGTGATAAAGAACACGTCTTCAACGCGTTCGCCCAGGGTGGCGATTTTGGCCGCTGATAGGGCAATATCCTGCTCCATAAAGATGCGCCCGACGCGTGCCAAAAGCCCCGGCCGGTCCGGCGCGCTAAGCTCTAGCAGGGTGCGGGCGTTGGCGGGGTCCTGCTCAATCAATACCTCGGTGGCGACCCGGAAGTGCTTGAGCTGGCGCGGCGTGTGCCGAGTGACGATATTGGGGTAGTCGTCGGGGTCGTCCAACTCTTCCACCAGGTGCTGACGCATTTCTTCAATACGCGCTGAGTCGCGAATCGGCTGGCCCAGATTGTCCAGCACGATAAAGGTATTGAGCGTCCAGTCGTTGTTTGAGGTGGCAATGCGAGCGTCGTGAATCGACAACCCCAACTGCTCCATGGCGGCGGCGGTGGCCGCGAACAGGTCGTCTACCGAGCGGGTGTGGATAAACACCTTGGTGCCGCCTTCGGCCATATCGGCCGTGGGCGCGCTGATCAATACCAGCGGCAGTGGGGATGGCTGGTGGGCAAGAATCCCCTGGGTTTGCCAGACGATTTCGCTGGGTGCGTACTGTAGGAAATAGTCTTCGCCGAGCGATTCCCATAGCCGGTCAATATCAGCTTCATCAATGCCAATCGTTTGTAGCAGCGAGCGTGCTTCTGTGCGCGTTTCGCGCACCCAGTCGTCGCGGTCGGGTGGGTTCTTCAGCCCGCGCCGCAGGGCGCGTTTGGTTTCAGCGTGCAGCTGACGCAAAAGAGATGCCCGCCAGCCGTTCCAAAGCGTCGGGTTAGTGGCGTTGATATCGGCGACGGTCAAAACGTAAAGATAGTCCAGCCGTGTTTCGGTGCGCACCTCCATGGCAAAGTCACGAATCACGTCCGGGTCGCTGATGTCGCGTTTTTGGGCGGTCATTGACATCAATAGGTGATGCTCGACCAGCCAGCTCACGAGCTTGGTGTCGTGCTGGGGAACATGGTGGCGCTGGCAAAACTGTTCGACGTCGCGGGCGCCGATTTCTGAGTGGTCGCCGCCGCGCCCCTTGCCGATATCGTGAAACAGGCCCGTGATCCATAGCAGGTCCAATTTAGGCAGCTGCTGCATCAATGCAGCCGCGACCGGGAAGTCGTCTTTTGCGTCGGGTTTGCGGAAGCCGTGCAAAAACTTGAGCAGCCGCAGGGTGTGGGCATCCACGGTATAAATATGAAATAGATCATGCTGCATGAGGCCCACCGCGCGGCCAAACTCGGGGAGGTATTTGCCGAGGATGCCGTAGCGGTTCATGCGCCGCAGCTGGCGAGGTACGTTGCCCGGTGCGCGCATGATGGCCATAAACAGCCGTTGATGGCGCGGTTCGTCCCGGTAGTGATCATCGATTTGGTGACGATGGTCGCGAATTAGGCGGATGGTGTCGGCCCGTACGCCTTCGATTTCAGGGTGCTTGGCCATCAGTAAAAACAGTTCCAGCATGGCCGCTGGCTGTTCGCGAAACAGGTTGCGCGAACGCACCTGAATATAGCCGCCCTTGGTTTCAAAGCGCTCGTTGAGCTTGACCGTTTCCAGCGCCTCTTTGCCGCGTAAAATGACTTCATCGAAGTGCTGGAGCAGCATGTCGTTAAGGCCCGCAAGTGCGGTGACATGCCGGTAGTAGCGCTTCATAAATTGCTCAACCGCCAAGCGCTCGGGGGTATCGCGAAAGCCAAACATCTCGGCAATGGTGCGCTGGTGGTCAAACAGCAGGCGGTCTTCGGCGCGGTCGGTGAGCATGTGTAGCGCGTAGCGGACCTGCCATAAAAAGGCTTGGCCCTGACTTAAAATGCGCAGTTCGGCATCGTTCATAAAGCCGTTGGCGACGATGTCGGTGTACTGCTCGGTGCCGAAGTGGCGCTTGGCCACCCAGCCGATCATCTGGATGTCGCGCAGCCCGCCGGGAGAGCTTTTGAGGTTCGGCTCCAGGTGGTATTCGGAGTTGTTGTAACGGTAATGACGCGCAATCTGCTCCTGCCACTTGGCTTCGAAGAAACGGTCCGCGGGCCATATGTGCTCGGCGCTCAATCGCTCGCGCATCTGGTCGCGCAGCGATTCCGGGCCGGCAATCAGGCGCGATTCAAGCAGATTGGTGATCACCGTGACGTCGGCGGCCGCTTCGCGCTCGCAGTCATTAAGCGAGCGTACGCTGTGGCCGATTTCCAGGCCAATATCCCACAGGAAGGTAATAAAAGCAGTCAGCGGTTCCCGGTAGGGGCTGTCATCGTCGTGCTCAAGCAGTAATAGCAGGTCGATGTCCGAGTGCGGGTGCAGTTCGCCGCGGCCGTAACCGCCCACGGCGACCAGAGCAACGCTGTCGTCGGGCCAGTCGTGCTGTTCCCAGGCGATGGACAGCAACTGGTCTAAATACCAAGCGCGGCCGCGCACCAGGTCGCGAATATCGGCGCCGGCGCGAAATCGATCGTCCAAACGCGTCTGGATTTCCCCAAGCGCTGCTTTAAACGGCGCAATCGGCGAGCGTGAGCCGGCGAGCTCTGTGCGAAACAGCTCAAGATCAAACAGAGTGGTGTCCGGTTCAAACCGGTAGTGGTGGAGTAGCATCAGCGATCAAGAAAGCTGAAGTCTTCGTCGCTGCGTGCGGTCAGCACGTCAACGCCGGTGTCGGTGACCAATAGCGTGTGCTCCCACTGCGCCGACAGGCTGCGGTCTTTGGTGATCGCCGTCCAGCCGTCGCGCAACACCTTGGTTTTGTAGTCGCCAACGTTAATCATTGGCTCGATGGTGAAACACATGCCTGCTTCAAGGCTAATGTCAGCCCCCGGTGCGTAGCCGTCGTAATGCAGGAACTGGGGATCTTCGTGAAATTCAGCCCCGATCCCGTGGCCACAGAAGTCGCGGACGACGGAGTAACCGCTGGTTTCGGCGTGCTTTTGAATCACGCGGGCAAGTTCAGAAAGGCGCACGCCTGGCTTGACAAGCTCAATGCTTTTATACAGGCATTCCTGGGTAATGCGGCACAGCCGTTCGCCTTGAATAGTGTCGCCGATCACGAACATCACGCTGGAGTCACCGTGGTAGCCGTCGGCCGTCCGCACAGTGATATCTAAGTTCATGATGTCGCCTTTTTTGAGCTTTTTGGCGTCGTCGGGAATGCCATGACAAACCACGTGGTTGATCGACGTGCAGGTCGCTTTAGGGAAGCCGTGGTAGTTAAGGGGAGCAGGGGTGGAGCCTAGCTCGTTGACGATATACTCATGACACAACCGGTCGATTTCGCCGGTGCTGATGCCCGCCTGGACGTGGGGGGTGATCATCTCGATGACGCTGGCCGCCTGGCGACCAGCGTTGCGCATTTTGTCGATTTCAGAAGGCGTTTTAATGGGAACGTTCATGGATTCTCGATGTTGACTCAGAATGGCAAGTTGAGCGGCAATAAAAGGCCCGCTGAACGGATGACGGCTTCATCTTAACGATGATCTATGGTATAAAGCCGCGCGCTTTCCTGCAATCGTCATCCGCTGCAATCTTCAGGTTGTCGAGGTTGAAGAAGCATCAAAGCGTTATCACGGCACCGCAGGCATTGCGCCGCTTACGGGCGGGTAACCTTGCGGTATTGAACAGCAAGCCTTGAAAACACACATGCACCGGCACATGGTCCCGGGTGCCGCTGGCAGCGTCTAACGCTGTCAATGGTCGGATCCATGGGGTGCGTGGAGGCCTAACCCGAGTTTCAGGAGTTTTACCATGTCTCACGTTAATATGCGTGACCTGCTCAAAGCAGGCGCTCACTTCGGCCACCAGACCAAGTACTGGAATCCGAAGATGGGCAAGTTTATCTTCGGCGCGCGCAACAAGATTCACATCATCAACCTTGAGCACACACTGCCGGCGCTTAATGAAGCGATCGACGTGGTCGAGAAGATGGCGGCATCCAACAACAAAATTTTGTTTGTTGGCACCAAGCGCAGCGCTAGCAAGATTATTAAAGAAGAAGCCAATCGCGTTAGCCAGCCGTTCGTCAACCATCGCTGGTTGGGTGGCATGCTGACCAACTTCAAGACCATTCGTCAGTCCATCAAGCGTCTGCGTGAGCTAGAAACCATGCGCGAAGACGGCACGTTCGAAAAGCTGACTAAGAAAGAAGTCTTGATGGCGACGCGTGAGCAGGACAAGCTTGAGCGCTCTATTGGTGGTATCAAGAACATGGGCGGCCTGCCGGATGCCATGTTCGTGATTGACGTTGACCACGAGCGTATCGCGATCAACGAAGCCAACAAGCTGGGCATTCCGGTTATCGGCGTGGTGGATACCAACTCCAACCCCGATGGCGTTGATTACGTGATTCCAGGCAACGATGATTCCATCCGCGCTATCCAGATTTACGTAAAAGCGATTGCCGATGCCTGTGGTCGTTCTAAAGAAGGTCGCCCCGACGAGTTTGTCGAAGTGACAGAAACTGAAGAAGCCGCTGACGCCGACAGCAGCGCTGCCGCCGAGTAAGCCGGTGGCCGATGCGGTATCGTTGCTGGTGCCGTATCACTTAAGAGGGGGCCTGGGCCCCCTTTTTCCCGCTTTGGGTGAATGCTTGGAGTGGGCAGTCTTGGGCCGACATCAACGTTGGCAGCGCCATGCAGAGTGAGATAATTCGGTCATTTACCGTCGTTATGCTCTGTAGGTGTTTAACTCTCAGCTAGAACCATTTCAGAGGTGAAATCTCATGGCAGCTATCAGCGCCTCTCAGGTTAAAGAACTTCGCGAACGTACCGGCTTGGGCATGATGGAGTGTAAAAAAGCACTCACCGAAGCAGGTGGTGACATCGAGGTTGCGATCGAAAACCTGCGTAAGAGCTCGGGCCTAAAAGCCGCGAAAAAAGCCGGCCGCACCGCTGCGGAAGGTGCCGTCGTGACCCGCGTTGCCGACAACGGCAGCTACGGCGTCATGGTGGAAATCAACTCCGAGACCGACTTTGTGGCTCGCGATGACAACTTCATTGCGTTTGCCGACAAAATTGCCGACGCCTTCTTCGCCGCTAAAAGCGAAGACGTTGCCGCTGTGATGGCCGGCGATCTTGAGACCGCTCGTGAGCAGTTGGTACAGAAAATCGGCGAGAACATTGGCGTGCGTCGTGCGGTTGTCGTCGATGCCGCTGACGGTGGCACGGTTGGTGAGTACGTTCATGGTGGCCGTATTGGCGTGTTGACCGTTCTTAAGGGTGGCGATGCCGAGGTGGCAAAGGATGTTGCCATGCACGTAGCCGCCATCAATCCTTCGGTTGCCCATCCGGAAAACATGCCCCAGGAAGAGCTGGATAAAGAAAAAGCGATTATCCTGGCGCAGCCTGATATGGCCGGTAAACCGGAACAGATCGCTGAAAAAATGGTGCAGGGCCGCCTCAAGAAGTACCTTGCCGAAAACAGCCTGACCGAGCAGCCATTCGTCAAAGACCCCAACCAGACGGTTGCCGAGTTTGTAAAAGCGGCCGGTGGCGAGGTGGTTGGTTTTACTCGCTTTGAAGTGGGCGAAGGCATCGAGAAAGAAGAAGTCGACTTCGCTAAAGAAGTTATGGAACAGGCTGGCCGTCACTAAGGTCAGAGATTCCAGCTGTAGGTTGGCGTGCGCGCAAGCGCACGCCTTCGCGTATCCGGCCCCTGCATAATAAAAGGGGTGATGCCGCTTGTCGGCGCTAAGGTCTGCCCTAGGAGAATTGCCATGTCGCGCGATGATCAAGAACCGCTTGCCTCTTTGTCTAGCAAATCGAAAACCGACGGTTCCAAGTCAAAATACAAGCGTATTTTACTTAAGCTGTCTGGCGAAGCGCTGATGGGGGATCATGACTTTGGTATTGACCCGAAGGTGCTGGATCGTATGGCGCTGGAAATTGGCCAGCTAGTGGGTATTGGCGTTCAAGTGGGTATCGTCATCGGTGGCGGTAACTTATTTCGCGGTGCGGCGTTGAACGAAGCCGGTATGGACCGCGTGACCGGTGATCATATGGGCATGCTTGCCACGGTGATGAATGCCCTGGCGATGCGTGACGCGCTGGAACGTTCCAATATTCGCTCGCGGGTGATGTCGGCGATTCCCATGAGTGGGGTTGTCGAGCACTATGACCGGCGCACAGCAATCCGTTATCTTACTTCGGGCGATGTTGTGCTGTTTTCAGCCGGTACGGGGAATCCGTTTTTTACCACAGACTCCGCCGCCTGCCTGCGAGGAATTGAGGTCGATGTTGACGTGGTAATTAAAGCCACCAAGGTCGACGGGGTTTACAATAAAGACCCAGTGAAATACCCAGACGCCGTCAAGTATGACCAGCTTTCCTACGATGATGCGCTCGATCAAAAGCTTGGTGTTATGGATTTGACCGCTATCTGCCTGGTACGTGACCATGATATGCCGGTGCGGGTGTTTGATATGAACAAGCCTGGCGCCCTGCTAAATTTAGTAGTTGGGGGCAAGGAAGGCACGCTGATAGACAGAGGGTAACGACGTGATTAATGACATTCAGAAAGATGCAGAGTCTCGCATGAAAAAAAGCGTTGAGGCGCTGCATAGTAACTTCAACAAGATTCGTACCGGGCGTGCCCATCCGAGCATTTTAGATGCGGTAACCGTTGAATATTACGGCGGACAGGTGCCGCTTAATCAGGTGGCTTCAGTGAACGTTGAAGATGCGCGTACGCTGACGATTGCGCCCTGGGAACAGAGCATGGTGCAGAAAATCGAAAAGGCCATCATGACGTCTGACCTGGGTTTGAATCCGGCCAGTGCGGGCAACGTGATTCGTGTGCCGATGCCGATGCTGACGGAAGAAACGCGTAAGGGTTACATCAAGCAAGCGCGCAGCGAAGCTGAACATGCCCGGGTTGCAGTACGTAATGTCCGCCGCGACGCCAACGGTGATTTTAAGTCACTGTTAAAAGATAAAGACATTACCGAAGACGATCAGCGCCAGGGTGAGGACGAGATCCAAAAGCTGACCGATAAATATATTGCCGAAATTGACAAAGCGCTTGCAGCAAAAGAGCAGGATTTGATGCAGGTGTAAGATCGGCTGTTCACGCCGCGGGCAGCAGCGCTGCCCGCTCAGCCATCCATGATTGGCTTTTCTATGATTGATCTTTGGTGTAAGCATTCATGACGTCACCGCAGCTCCCCGGACAACGCCCGGACGATGCCAACGTGCGCGAGGCCGCGCAGGATCCGGTGCCGTCCCATGTGGCGATTATTATGGACGGAAATAATCGCTGGGCTCGTGCACGCGGTCTTTCAGGTGCTCGAGGGCACCGTGCAGGGGTAGAGGCCGTCAGGGCGGTTATTCAGCGTGCGGCCGAGCGTGGGGTCGAAACGCTCAGCCTGTTCGCCTTCTCGAGTGAAAACTGGAAGCGCCCAGCCGCTGAAGTAAATGCGCTGATGGAGCTTTTTTTGATGGCGCTCAAGCGTGAAGTTAAAAAACTTCACGAGCGTAATATCCGTTTGTCGATTATCGGCGAGCAACGTGGCTTTTCCCATGCCATTCAAAAGCAAATTCAACGCGCTGAGTCGCTGACCGCCAACAACTCAGGTATGCACCTGGTGATTGCGGCGAACTATGGCGGCCATTGGGACATCGCCCAGGCCGCTCGGCGCTTGGCTGAGCAAGCAGTCGCAGGTGATATCTCTCCGTCCGCCATTGATGAAGTGCAAATGGATCAAGCTATGGGCGGCGGCACCTATGTCCCCCCCGTAGATTTGTGCATCCGCACGAGTGGCGAACAGCGGCTGTCGAATTTTATGCTCTGGCAGTTAGCTTACGCCGAACTGCATTTTTCGCCGCTGTTATGGCCCGACTTTCATGCGGAGGCGTTCGACGAGGCGCTGGATGACTTTTGTCAGCGACAGCGCCGCTTTGGCATGACAGACGAACAATTAGAGGCCCAGGGTGCTTAAACAGCGAGTGATAACCGCCGTCTGGCTAGCACCTTTGGTGTTGATCGGCTTGTTTGGTCTGCAAGGTGCCAGTTTTGCTCTCTTCACAGCCTTGTTCATGCTGGTGGGGGCATGGGAGTGGACCAACCTGGCAGGCGTGAGGCAGCCGTTCAAGCGTGCAGCACTTGTAGCGGGCTGTGCCGCCTTGATGCTGGTGATGTGGTTCACCCATGCAGTGCTCGCTGTGTGGCCGCTATGGTTGGCCGCAGCGGGTTGGCTGGTTAATTTTGTCTGGGTCACTCGCTACCCGGCCTTAACGTCGCAATGGCACACCCCTCTAGTGCGCTTATTAATGGGGCTATGGGTGCTGTTGCCCTGCTGGGTCGGTTTTAATCTTCTGCGCGAAATAGGCGCGTTATGGCTGCTGTTTGTGTTGCTGCTAGTTTGGACAGCTGACATTGGGGCCTACTTTGCCGGGCGTCGCTGGGGCAAGCGCAAGCTGGCTCCTCGCGTTAGTCCAGGCAAATCCTGGGAAGGCGTGTTTGGTGGTATGGCAGCGACGGCCCTGCTGGCCGTAGGGTTTTCACTAGGACTTTCGCTGGGGCTTGCTAATAGCGTCCTACTGGTGGTCATTACCCTGTTGGTAACGTTGGTTTCCGTGTTGGGCGATTTGCTTGAGAGCATGCTCAAACGTTACCGCAACATTAAAGATTCCAGCCAACTGCTGCCGGGGCATGGCGGCGTGCTTGATCGTGTGGATAGTCTAACGGCGGCGATTCCTCTGTTTGCGCTACTTTACTTACAGGTGCTGGGTCTATGACGTCGTTAGCTATTCAGCGTGTCACGGTGCTGGGCTCTACCGGCTCGATTGGCACCAGCACGCTTGATGTGGTCGCACGTCACCCTGATCGCTACCAAGTCCATGCGCTAACTGCGCACACTTCCAAAGAGGCTCTGTTCGCCCAATGCCTCACCTTTCGTCCTGCCGTCGCGGTCCTCTCCAACGAAGCTGATGCCGGTTGGCTTCGCGCGGAGTTGGGGCGAGCGAATCAGCCCACCGAGGTTCTGGTGGGGGCTGAGGCGCTTTGTGATGTGGCCCGTGATGCCAGCGTCGACATTGTCATGGCGGCCATTGTAGGAGCGGCGG
Organism: Halomonas sp. HL-93; assembly: GCF_900086985.1. Taxonomy (NCBI): domain Bacteria; kingdom Pseudomonadati; phylum Pseudomonadota; class Gammaproteobacteria; order Oceanospirillales; family Halomonadaceae; genus Halomonas; species Halomonas sp. HL-93. The sequence continues at coordinate 3,360,349 of NZ_LT593974.1, read as the reverse complement.
GTTTGCTGCCCTCGCTTGCGGCGGCAGAGGCGGGCAAGCGCGTACTGCTGGCCAACAAGGAAGCGCTGGTGATGAGCGGCGCGCTATTTATGCAGGCTGTGGCGCGCTCGGGGGCGACACTGTTACCGATTGATTCCGAACATAATGCTATCTACCAGTGTCTACCCACCGAACATCGTGGTGGCTTGGCACAACACGGTATCTCTCAGCTACTCCTTACTGCTTCCGGTGGGCCTTTTCGCACCTGGAGTGAGGCGGCGATCGCCCAGGTGACTCCGGAGCAAGCGTGTGCACATCCCAACTGGTCCATGGGACGCAAGATATCGGTGGATAGCGCCACGTTAATGAATAAAGGGCTTGAGCTAATTGAGGCTTGCTGGCTGTTTGATGCCCGCCCCGATCAGATCCAGATCGTTGTGCATCCGCAAAGCGTGATTCACTCGATGGCGGCCTACCAGGACGGCTCGGTGCTTGCCCAGTTAGGCAATCCGGATATGCGTACGCCCATCGCTTACGGGCTGGCATGGCCTGAGCGCATCGACGCGGGCGTCGAAGCGCTGGATCTATTTCAAGTGGCGCGGCTGGACTTTGAGGCGGCGGATGAGGTGCGTTTCCCGTGCTTGCCGCTTGCCCGTGAGGCGATGCGCGTTGGCGGCCTCGCCCCGGTGGTGCTTAATGCTGCCAATGAGGTAGCGGTCGATGCCTTTTTAAATCACAGGCTGGGCTTTCTGGAAATCAGCCGATTGGTCGAAGAGGCGCTATCGACACCCATCGACGGGCGTGCCGATAGTCTTGAGACTATTTTATGGGCTGACCAGTGCGCGAGGGAATGTGCGGCTGGGTGGCTGAAACGTTGGTCCGCTTAATCTCAGCCAGGCTGAGTAGCATATCGAGGAGTACCCTGTGGGCCTGATACAAAACATTTTGGCGGTAATCGTGGTGTTGGGGCTATTGGTCACCTTCCACGAATTCGGCCATTTTTGGGTGGCGCGGCGCTGCGGGGTCAAGGTGCTGCGTTTCTCCGTAGGCTTTGGCAAGCCGCTTTGGTCTCGGGTGGATCGCCATGGAACCGAGTTTGTCGTTGCCGCTATTCCGCTGGGCGGATATGTCAAAATGCTCGACGAACGCGAAGCGCCGGTACCGGACGATCAGCTTGATCAGGCGTTTAACCGTAAGAGTGTATGGCAACGTATTGCGGTGGTCGCAGCGGGGCCTATCGCCAACTTTTTGTTAGCTATCGTCGCCTATTGGGCTCTGTTTGTGGTGGGTACGACCGCAGTCGCGCCGATGGTGGGAGACACTGAGCCAGATTCCCCTGCCGCCGAAGCGGGACTTGCTCACGGCGATGAAATTACTGCCATTCAGGGCGAAGCCGTCAGCGACTGGGAAGCAATCAATCTAAAGCTAATCTCGATGATTGGCTTCAGCGGCGACCTAACCATTGAGGCGCGACCTGAGGACGAAAGCAACGTAGCGACTTATCAGCTACCGCTGCGCGATTATTTGACCCGCCAGGATCCGCCTCAGCCGTTGGAAACGCTGGGCTTAACCCCTTGGCAGCCCGATGTGCCCGCCACGCTGGGTCAAGTGATCGACGATCAGGCAGCCGCCGAGGCTGGCTTACAGGTGGGCGATCAAATTATTGCGGTGGATGACCAGTCCATTGCTGACTGGATGGCGTTTGTCAATGTCATTCGAGGCAGCCCCGGCGAAACCTTGACGGTCGAGTTTGAGCGTGATGGCGAACGACAAAGCACAAACTTAACGCCTGGCCGCAATACCCTGGAGACAGGCGTTGAAATTGGTTACATTGGGGCCGGTGCAGAGCCTGTTGCTTGGCCTGAAGAATTTCAGCGTGAGATACGCTATGGCCCGATTGAGGCTGTCGGGCAGTCGCTGTCGCGTACGGCAGATATGACATTGCTGACCGTCGACGCCATTCGTAAGATGCTGGTGGGGTTGATATCGCCGTCTAACCTGTCAGGCCCGATTACCATTGCACAGGTTTCCGGTGATTCTGCTCGGGCGGGTCTGGAAGCATTTGTGGGTTTTCTAGCGTATCTTTCTATTAGCCTTGGGGTGTTGAATTTGCTGCCGATCCCCGTATTGGATGGCGGCCACCTAGTTTATTATTTCTTGGAGGTCGTGCGCGGACGGCCGGTCTCCGAGCAAACCCAAGCCATAGGCCTACGTATCGGGCTTGCTATGGTCGGCACTCTGATGCTGATGGCCCTGTATTTTGATCTGATGCGCCTCTGGTAACGACGCGTGTAGTGCCTAGGATGCCTTGTCATCTGCCTGCACAAATGTATATGGTGCCTGTTTGAATGCATAGGCAGACCAACGCGAGCGAAATGATTGCATGAAAATCAAGACCTTTGGAATGGCGGTACTTTTGCTGGCAGGTGCCAGCGGTGCCCAAGCACAATCCTTTGAAGTTTCGGACATTCGTGTTGAAGGACTGCAGCGGGTTTCCGCCGCCTCGGTCTTTAATGCGTTTCCTGTGAACGCCAATGACCGGGTCAGCGAGAGCGAGCTGGCGGCAGCGTCACGGGAACTCTTCGAAACCGGATTGTTTGAAGACGTATCGCTGGAGCGGGAAGGCGACGTGCTAGTGGTTCAGGTTGTCGAGCGTCCCACTATCGCCCAGTTGAATATCGACGGTAACGAGCAAATTGCGGAAGATGATTTGCGCAAGGGGCTGACCGAGGCCGGGATTGAAGAAGGCCAGGTGCTTCAGCTCTCAACGCTCGAAGAAATGGAGCGCGAGCTGGAGGGGGTTTATCAAGCTCAGGGCCGTTACAGCGCAGGCATCGAGACCAACGTCGAGGAAGTCGATGAGGGGCAGGTGCGCGTCGATATCGATATCAACGAAGGCGAAGTGGCTAAAATCCGTCAAATCAATATTGTCGGTAACGAAGACTTCGACGATGAAACGCTGCTGGATCTTTTCGAGCTCGAAGACCGCCCAGGCTTTTTGTTTGGCTGGTTTTCCAACGATGAGTATTCCCGTGAAGCGCTGGGCGGAGATATTGAGCGTTTACGGTCTTACTACTTGGACCGCGGCTACGTTAATTTCGACGTGACCTCGACCCAAGTATCGATCGGGGCTGATAAATCAGAAATCTTCATTACCCTCAATGTCGACGAGGGCGAGCAGTACCGCGTTGGCGATGTTCGCTTCGCCGGCGATTTAGAAATCGGTGAACAAGAAGCTCAGGATCTATTGACCATTGAGCGCGGTGAAATCTTTTCGCGTCAGGAGCTCAATGCGTCAACTGAAGCGCTGCGCCAGCGTCTGGGCGCGGAAGGCTTTGCCTTCGCCGATGTCGAGGGAGTGCCCGAGGTATCGGATGATGGTGAAACGGTCGATCTGGTGATTAACGTCGATCCAGGGCAGCGTGCCTATGTGCGGCGTATCGAGTTTATCGGCAACACGACCACAGAAGACGAAGTGCTGCGCCGCGAAATGATCCAGATGGAAGGCGCACCCGCCTCCACGGACTCGATTACCCAGTCGCGTCAACGCCTTGAGCGGCTAGGCTTTTTCAGCCAAGTCGAAGTCGATACCGAACAGGTGCCTGGCGAGTCGGACAAGTTGGATGTCACTTATAACGTTGAGGAGCAGCCGTCGGGTTCCGTCTCCGCTAGCGTCGGGTTCTCGCAAAGCGCCGGGGTGATCTACGGGGCGGCATTGTCCCAGAACAACTTCCTGGGCACCGGTAACCGCGTCAATGTTGGCGCTCAGCGTAGTGACACTTTCACCAGCGTCAACTTCGGTTTTACCGATCCCTATTGGACGCTGGACGGCATCTCGCGTGGTTATGATGTCTTCTATCGCGAAACTGACTACGAAGATTCCGATATCTCGACCTACTCCACGGATGCGTTTGGCGCGGGTATCGACTTCGGCTACCCCATCAGTGAACTATCGCGGCTGAACTTTGGTGCTAGCGTCGAAGATATTACTGTCAAAACCTATTTTGACACCGCATCTGAAATTCGTCGTTATGTCGAGGATGAGGGCGATAATGCACAAACCCTGAAGCTTAACGCCAACTGGACACGTAATAATCTCAACCGCGGCATCATGCCCACGGCGGGTAATTATCAGCGTGTAGCCATTGAAGCCGGTGCACCTGGCAGCGACACGCAATACTACAAAGCCAGCGCCCGAGCGCAGCAATTGTTCGCGCTCAATGATGCGTGGTCACTGAAATTTACCGGTGATGTAGGCTATGCCGACTCGGTGGGAGATGACCCTTATCCGTTCTACGAGAACTTCTACGCCGGCGGTCTAGGCTCGGTGCGCGGGTTTACGTCCAATACCTTAGGGCAGCGGACCACTCCCGGACAGGAAGGCGGTCGAGATCGCACCATGGGCGGTAACGTGCTGGTTGAAGGTAGCGCCGAAGTGATTTTCCCGCTTCCGTTTGTAGAGGATCAGAACTCTTTGCAAGCATCGTTGTTCTTAGATGCGGGTAATACGTTCTTGTCATCCTGCTACGATGTGCTGGATGAAGACGCCAGTCGGCAGCAGTGTGACTCCGGCGTCGACCTGGGCGATCTGCGCTACAGCGCCGGGGTGGGCTTATCCTGGCTGACGCCAGTGGGTCCGCTGACCTTTGCGGTGGCCGAGCCATTGAATGATGAGACCGGGGATGATACCCAGTTCTTCCAGTTCTCGTTAGGCCAGTCATTCTAACGTATTGACGCGCGCCTCATGGGGCGCGCCAGCTTTACAAAAAAGGAGTTACTACCATGCGTAAGCTCACTGGGGTCGTTTGTCTGTTGGGTGCCATGGTGTTATCAGCACAGGCGCAAGCAGACGAAGTGGCTGTGCTTGACTGGCGTGCAGCGTTGATGAATAGCGAGTCTGCCCAATCATCCATCAGCCAGCTGGAAGGCGAGATTGGCGATCAACAACGCGAAGCTGAAAGCCTTGGCAACGAGCTGCAGGGCTTGCAGGAACGCTTACAGAATGAAGGCGATGCGATGCCTGAAGCCGAGCGCGAGTCGTTGATTGCCGAACTGCAGGAGAAAGGCAACCGCTTCGAGCAGTTGCGTCAGGAAATAGGTCAGGCCCAACAGCGCTCAGAGCAACAGTTTTTGGAAGGCGCAGAACCCAAGCTGGAGCAGGCGGTAGATCAGGTGATTGATCGCCATGGTATTGAAGTCTTGGTTGAGCCCCAAGGCGTGCTGCATTCCTCCAGGGACCTACCCAACGTGACGGAAGAAGTGACGCAGATTTTTAACTCGCTTAACTAAAATACCCATAATGATCGGTGCGGCTCTGCCGCGCCAAAGGTTCTTTGGCCACCCATGACTCACGCTTCTCACGACCTAACGCTGGCGGAGATCGCCCGCCATTTGAACGTTGCCTTTGAGGGCGACGGGAGCCAGTCCATCAGGGGATTGGCAACGCTGAAAGAAGCCAAGTCCGACCAGGTGGCTTTTTTGGCGAACCGTGCTTACCTGAAAGACTTGGCCGTAACCCAAGCTGCAGCCGTTCTGCTTCATCCCGAACACGGCAAAAGCTGCCCTGTGGCCCGTTTGGAGATAGACAATCCCTATTTGGGTTATGCCAAGCTGTCCCAGCTTTTTGATCCGCTCCCCGCCCGGGATGTGACGGGAATCCACCCCAGCGCCGTGGTCGCAGAGAGTGCGTCGCTGGGGGAAGGCGTCAGCGTTCAGGCTAATGCGGTGATTGAAGAAGGTGTGGTGTTAGGTGATGGCGTAGTGGTTGGCGCAGGTAGCGTCGTGGGTGCCGATAGCGTGGTGGGCGATCATAGCCGGTTACATGCCAATGTGACTGTCTGCCATGGCGTCGTCATTGGCCAGCGGGTCATTTTACAAAGTGGCTGCGTGATTGGCGGGGATGGATTTGGTTTTGCCCACGATGGCGGCCAGTGGCATAAAATTGCTCAGTTGGGCGGTGTCGTGCTCGGCGATGATGTGGAAGTTGGCAGTTGCTCAAGCATCGACCGGGGCTCGCTGGGTAACACCGTCATCGGTAACGACGTGAAGATCGACAGCCAAGTACAGATTGCCCATAACGTAACGGTAGGTGATCACAGTGCGTTAGCGGGGTGTGCCGGCATCGCGGGCTCTACCCATGTGGGGCGCCATTGTATGTTGGGTGGCGGTGTGGGGATTGCCGGCCATCTGACGATTTGTGACGGTGTCCAGGTGACCGGGATGAGCCTGGTGACCAACTCTATCCATAAGCCTGGGATTTATTCATCCGGCACCGGGGCTATGACCAACGCCCAATGGCGTAAAAATGCCGTTCGTTTTAAACAGCTTGATGACATAGCTAAGCGATTGTCACGCTTAGAAAAAAATCATCGCGATCAGTCGTGACTGTGTGAATATGGCAGTGGGTCGGTTGAGGCTCACCAGCAGCGCGTTATAATCCACTGCCTTTTGATCGGCGCGAGTGCCGATGTTTGCCTGATGTAACAGGTGTTTTGTCTTTTTAGAGGTCGCTACGATGGTTATGGATATTAACGAAATTCGCGAGTACTTGCCGCACCGCTACCCGTTTTTGCTGGTTGATCGGGTAACGCAGCTAACCAAGGGCGAATCCATCGTTGCGTACAAAAACGTTAGCATTAACGAACCATTTTTTAATGGCCATTTTCCCCATCATCCGATTATGCCGGGCGTACTAGTGATAGAAGCGCTGGCCCAGGCCTGCGGTATCCTGGGCTTTAAAACGGTCAATAAGCTCCCCGCCGATGGTTACGTGTATTACTTGGTCGGTAGTGATAACGTGCGTTTTAAGCGCCCTGTGATGCCCGGCGACCAACTAGTGCTTGAGGCTAATGTCATTCGCGGTAAGCGAGGCATTTGGAAATTCGCCTGCCGGGCCACGGTGGATGGTGAACTCGCCTGTGAAGCAGAAATTATTTGTGCTGAGAGGAAAGTAGCTTGATACATCCTACTGCCCTTGTTGACCCCACCGCGTGGCTTGCCGACGACGTAGAGGTGGGCCCCTTTAGTGTAATCGGCCCGGATGTCACCATCGGTGCGGGCTCAGTGATTGGCCCTCACGTGGTAGTCAAAGGCCCGACGACATTGGGTGAGCGCACACGTATTTTTCAGTTCGCCTCCGTGGGCGAGGATTGCCAGGATAAAAAGTACGCCGGTGAGCCGACGCGTTTGGTAATGGGCGACGATAATGTCATCCGTGAAGGTGCAACGCTGCATCGCGGTACGGTTCAGGACCGAGGGGAAACCACCATTGGTTCGCGTAACTTGTTGATGTCCTACGTACACGTCGGTCACGACTGCGTGATTGGAGATGACTGTATTCTGGCGAATCAAGCAACGCTGGCAGGTCACGTGACGGTAGGCAATTTTGCTATTCTGGGCGGGTTGGCGGCGGTCCATCAGTTTTGTCATTTTGGTGACCATGCGATGGCGGGTGGCGGCTCGATTATTACCAAAGACACGCCTGCTTACGTGATGATCAACGGTAATCCTGCAGAAGCTCGCGGCCTTAACCTTGTTGGCTTGAGGCGACGCGGTTTCAGCAGTGAAGCCATTAACGCCCTGAGCGCTTCCTACAAACTGGTGTATCGCCAGGGCTTGACGGTGGAGCAGGCACTTGCCGAAATGCGCCGTCAGTTTCCGCTACCTGAAGTGTCCCATTTTGCTGATTCCATCGAGCGCTCAACACGCGGCATTATCCGCTAACCGGCGGGTACTTACATGAAGCTTCAACGCGTATATCTAGTGGCAGGCGAGCTTTCCGGCGATATTCTCGGTGCGGGGCTGATGCGTGAACTAAGCGCGCGCCATCCGGCCATTGAATTTCGCGGTATCGGCGGCCCGCGTATGGAAGCTCAAGGCCTCACTAGCCGCTTTCCCCTTGAGACCCTCTCAATCATGGGCCTGGTCGAAGTCATTAAGCACCTACCTGGACTGATTCGCGTACGCCGCACGCTGCGCGAGGAAGCTACCGCTTGGCAGCCCGATATCATGATTGGGATTGACGCGCCCGACTTTAACATTGGCCTTGAAAAACAGCTGCGTGAGGCGGGCATTAAAACAGCGCATTATGTCAGCCCCTCGGTCTGGGCGTGGCGGCAAGGGCGAGTCAAGAAAATTGCTAAAGCCGTTGACGGCATGTTGACGCTGCTGCCGTTCGAAGCCGCCTTTTATCGCCGCCACCATGTGCCGGTTGCCTTTGTCGGCCATCCGTTAGCCGATGAGTTACCCCTGGAAAATGACCGCTTAAGCACTCGCCAAGCGCTTGGCCTGGATGAGCAGGCGCCGGTACTGGCGATGCTGCCCGGCTCAAGAGGCAATGAAATCCGCTTTTTAGGTGCGACTTTTTTACAAGCGGCTGAACAGCTTTGCCAACAGCATAGCGCGCTGCAAGTGGTGATTCCTGCGGCCAGCACACAGCGGCGCAATGAAATTGACCAGCTTTTACAAGCCTACCCGGCACTTGGCGAGCGCGTGGTATTACTCGACGGCCAAGCCCGGGAGGCAATGGTTGCCAGCGACGCCGTGTTGCTGGCGTCAGGTACTGCAGCACTCGAAGCCATGCTGTGCCATCGCGCTATGGTGGTGGCCTATAAAATGGCCCCGCTTACCCACTGGTTAGCCAAGCGATTGGTTAAAACCCAGTGGGTGTCGTTGCCCAACTTGATTGCTCAAGAAACCCTAGTGCCTGAGTTAATTCAAGATGCCGCCACGCCTGAGACGATTGCCGAGCAGTTGGGCACGCTATTGACCGATGAGGCTGGACGACACGCGCTGGAAGCCCGTTTTGCGTCGATGCATCAAACACTTCAGCGTCATGCGAGCCGCCGTGCGGCGGACGCCATTGACGCCCTAGTGGCTGATCAACCGCTGGAAACACCGCAAGGCGATGCCAATGGCCGTTAATCCGAGCGCTTACCCACCGCTACAGATTGACTATGCCGGTGCGCGCTTGGCGGGAGTGGATGAAGTGGGCAGAGGCCCGCTGGTGGGCAGCGTGGTGGCCGCCGCCGTGATCCTCGACTCTGCGAGGCCCATTGATGGGCTAACTGATTCCAAAAAGCTCACGGCGCGCAAGCGCGAGGCGCTAGATATATTGATTCGCGAGCGGGCGCTGGCATTCACCGTGGCAGAGGCCAGCGCCGCCGAGGTCGACCAGCTCAATATTTATCATGCCACGCATTTAGCCATGCGCCGCGCCATCGATGGCCTTGCCCCGGCGGCCGAGTACCTGCTGGTGGACGGTAACCGACTGCCGGGTCATGCGCTGCCCGGCCAAGCCGTGGTTAAAGGTGACGCTCGTCACCAGGCCATTGCGGCGGCGTCTATTTTGGCCAAGGTTGCCCGCGACGCCCAGATGGTTGCTCTGGATATGCACTATCCTGAGTATGGGTTTGCACGCCATAAAGGCTATCCGACCAAAGAGCACCTATCGGCGCTTGCGGTTCACGGGCCCTTAGCCGAACATCGCCGTAGCTTTGCCCCCGTGCAGCGTCAATTGGCGTTACTGTAACGTTTCTTTTTCACCTAGCGTTTTACCGAGAGTCCCATGACGGTTCCGTTCGTTCATCTACGTTTGCACAGTGAATATTCCCTGGTCGATGGCTTGGTGAAGCTCAAGTCGCTGGTCAGCACCACCGCTGAGCGCGAGATGCCGGCGCTGGCGTTGACCGATGAAGCTAATCTGTTTGGGCTGGTCAAGTTTTACAAAGCCGCCCAAGGCGCAGGCCTGAAGCCCATTATTGGCAGCGATCTCTGGCTGCATAACCCCCACGACGAGGCGCACCCTTACCGCATCACGCTGCTGGCGATGAACGAGGTGGGTTATCGCAATCTGACGGAGCTGATTTCCCGCGGCTGGACCGACGGCCAGCGCCAGGGCCGGGCGATTCTCGACAAGCAGTGGGTCATGGAGCAAAGCGCAGGCCTGATTGCGTTATCGGGAGGGCGTGAGGGCGAGATAGGACGCCATTTGCTTTCCGAGCACGAGCGAGAAGCGAAGATATTGCTGGAGGATTGGCAGCGTGCGTTCCCAGACCGCTTCTATCTGGAATTGATTCGCACCGGTCGCCCTCTGGAAGAAGCCTGCGTGCACGCCAGCGTTAAACTGGCAATTGACACCCAAACACCGGTGGTCGCCACCAATGACGTGCGCTTTTTGGAGCGCGATGATTTTTGGGCCCACGAAACCCGCGTGGCGATCGGCGAAGGCAAAGCGCTTGACGACCCGCGTCGCGAGCGTCGCTACACCGAAGAGCAGTACTTGAAAAGCCCCGCCGAGATGGCAGAGCTGTTCGCCGATATCCCCGAAGCGCTTGAAAACAGTGTGATGATCGCTGAGCGCTGCAGCGTTGATGTGCGCCTGGGCGAGATATTCCTGCCTGAGTTCGAAATCCCCGAAGGCATGACCCAGGATGAATTTTTCCGCAAGGTGTCTCACGATGGCCTGACGGATCGATTGAATTTTCTATTTCCCGACGAACGTTACCCACGGGACGGCGACGAATACCAGGCGATTGATCAGCGCTACCGCGAGCGGCTCGATTTCGAGCTGAACATCATTATTCAGATGGGCTTTCCCGGCTACTTCCTGATCGTGATGGACTTTATCCAGTGGGCCAAGGATAACAATGTGCCGGTTGGCCCTGGGCGTGGCTCCGGTGCCGGCTCGCTGGTGGCCTACGCGCAGAAAATCACCGACCTTGATCCGATTGGCTACGACCTGCTGTTTGAGCGCTTTCTTAATCCCGAGCGTGTTTCCATGCCCGACTTTGACGTCGATTTTTGTATGGAAAAGCGTGACAAGGTGATTGAGTACGTGGCCGACCGCTACGGGCGTGATGCGGTGTCGCAAATCGTCACCTTCGGCACTATGGCCGCCAAGGCGGTAGTGCGCGACGTCGCTCGTGCCCAGGGCAAGCCCTATTCGCTGGGCGACAAGCTCTCTAAGTTGATCCCCTTCGAAGTGGGCATGACGCTCGATAAGGCCATTGAGCAGGAAGCGGCGCTGAAAGAGTTTATCGACAGCGACGAAGAGGCCGAAGAAATCTGGGAAATGGCCCTCAAGCTAGAGGGCACTACCCGCGGTACCGGCAAGCACGCCGGTGGCGTGGTGATCGCGCCGACCAAGCTCACAGACTTCTCGCCACTGCTCTGCGATGAAGACGGCTCCGGCTTAATGGTGCAGTTCGATAAAAACGATATTGAAGACGCCGGGCTGGTGAAGTTCGACTTCCTGGGGCTGCGCACGCTGACGATTATCGACTGGGCGCTGGAGATGGTCGATAAGGTGCGTAAGGTCAACGACCAGGGGCCGCTTAACATCGACGCGATTCCCTTGGACGACGGCAAAACATTCGAGATGCTCAAGCGCGCCGAGACCACCGCGGTGTTCCAGTTGGAGTCTCGTGGCATGAAGGAGCTGATCAAGCGGCTGCTGCCTGACTCCCTCGACGATATGATCGCCCTGGTGGCGCTGTTTCGCCCCGGCCCGCTACAGTCGGGCATGGTGGATGACTTTATCAACCGTAAGCACGGCCGTGCGGAGGTGTCTTATCCACACCCGGATTACCAACACGAGTTGTTAAAACCCGTGCTGGCGCCCACCTACGGCATTATCTTGTACCAAGAGCAGGTCATGCAGATTGCTCAGGTGATGGCGGGTTATACGCTAGGCCAAGCGGATATGCTGCGCCGTGCGATGGGTAAGAAAAAGCCTGAGGAAATGGCCAAGCAGCGCGCTGGTTTTATGGAAGGTTGTGCGGCCAATGGCATCGATAAAGACCTCGCCGGCAATATCTTTGATCTGGTGGAAAAGTTTGCCGGTTACGGTTTTAACAAGTCGCACTCCGCCGCCTACGCCCTGGTATCTTACCAAACCGCCTGGCTCAAGGCGCACTATCCAGGGCCTTTCATGGCCGCCGTCATGTCCACGGAAATGGATAACCTGGATAAAGTTGTGCCGCTGATCGAGGAGTGCCGACACCTCAAGCTGACAGTGACCCCGCCGGACGTCAACGTCGGTGGCTACAAGTTCACCGTTGATACCCAGGGCCGTGTTGTATACGGCCTGGGCGCGATCCGTGGCGTGGGTGAAGGCCCCATTGGCGCGATTGTTGGAGCCCGCGAAGAGGGTGGCGCGTTCAGCGATATTTTCGATTTCTGCAAGCGTATTGATGCTAAACGTATGAACAAGCGCACGCTGGAAGCACTGATTCGCTCCGGCGCGCTAGATAATCTGGGCCCGAACCGCGCTGTGCTTGCCGCCGCTATGGAAGATGCCCTCAAGGCCGCCGCGCAGAATCATGCCAACCAGAACCTGGGCATGCTGGATATGTTCGGCGAGGCATTTACCGCCGACGAAGAGGCCGTTGACGTATACGCTGAGTATCGCCACGCCCGCGAATGGACCGACCGCGAACGGCTATCCGGAGAGAAAGATACCCTGGGCCTCTACCTGACGGGCCACCCGATTGACGAGTATGAGCGCGAATTAAAACGCTTCGTGTCGACGCGGATCAGCGATTTAAAAGCTTCCCGGGAACCCCAGCGGATCGCCGGTTTGGTGGTGGCCATGCGCACCATGAAATCCAAGCGCGGCGATACCATGGCGTTCATTACCCTGGATGACCGCACCGGGCGCATTGAGGCCTCGCTGTTTGGCGAGATGTTTGAAAAGCTGCGCGGACAAATCGCCGCCGATGAAGTCGTGATTGTCGAAGGCGAGGTCTCCAACGATGATTTTTCCGGCGGGCTTAAGCTGCGTGGCAAGGACGTCACGCCCATGGTGGCGGCGCGTATGCGGTTTGGCCAAGCGGTTGAGCTTGCGTTGGATGCACAGCAACTCAATGGCCGGTTAGTCGAGAGTTTACGTACCAGTCTTTCGCCCTATCGCGACGAGGCGGGGCTGCCCGTTCGCTTGCAGTATCGACACCCCGACGCCGTGGGCTGGCTGGAGCTGGCGGATGAATGGAAAGTCGCGCCCAGCGACGATTTACTGCTGACCCTGCGCGATGTGCAAGGTCAGGTGGGCGTCCAGTTGCGCTATAAGTAAGGCGCGTTCCGCGCGGTGCCTTGCGTGGCAGGGTCAGGGTGCGATAATGGTTGCATTACATGCGCGTTTCGACATGGCTTATTTTTAACAGGCAGAGCCGATGAATCCTAATTATCTCGATTTTGAACAGCCGATTGCCGAACTCCAGGCAAAAATTGAGGAGCTGCGCTTGGTCAGCTCCGATAGCCAAGTCAATCTTTCCGATGAAATTGCCCGGCTGGAAGAGAAAAGCCGCAGGCTCACGGAATCGATTTTCAAGGATTTAACCCCTTGGCAAGTGTCTCAGTTGTCACGCCATCCCCAGCGGCCCTACACGTTGGATTACCTTGAGCACATTTTCAGCGACTTTGATGAGTTGCATGGCGATCGCAACTTTGGTGATGACGCCGCGCTCGTGGGTGGGATAGCGCGCCTGGATGACCAGCCGGTCATGGTAATCGGTCATCAAAAAGGCCGCGACGTTAAAGAAAAGGTTCGGCGTAATTTTGGCATGCCGCGCCCGGAAGGCTACCGCAAAGCCTGCCGGCTAATGGAAATGGCCGAACGCTTCAAAATGCCGGTGCTGACCTTTATCGACACGCCGGGCGCCTATCCAGGGATCGACGCCGAAGAGCGCGGACAGTCGGAGGCCATTGCCTACAACCTGGCGGTGATGTCACGGCTGAAAACGCCGATTATTTCTACCGTCGTCGGCGAGGGCGGCTCCGGCGGTGCACTGGCGATTGGCGTTTGCGATGAACTGCAGATGCTGCAGTACTCGACCTACTCGGTGATTTCACCGGAAGGTTGCGCGTCGATTCTGTGGAAGAGCGCCGAAAAAGCCTCTGACGCTGCTCAAGCGATGGGCATTACCGCCGAACGTCTAAAAGAACTTGGCTTTGTTGACTCGCTGATCAAGGAGCCGCTAGGCGGTGCACACCGGCATCCGATGACGACCTCCGAGCGCGTTAAAGAGGCGCTGGTGGCAAGCATTGATCGGTTGCAACGCATGGATACCGAGGCATTACTGACGCTCCGCTATGATCGTCTGATGAGCTATGGCGCGCCAGCTGCCTAAATCACTGGTTGGCCTGCTTAATGACGCCCTGGTGGAGACCCCGCCGGGGCGCTCTATTTGGGTGGCTTTATCCGGCGGGCTGGATTCGTCGCTGCTGCTGGCGATAGCTGTCGATGTATGCCGAAAGGCTCAGCGTCCGCTAAGAGCGCTGCACGTTAACCATGCCCTACAGCCTGCGGCCGACGCGTTTGAGGCGCACTGTCTGGCGTTGTGTGCGTCGTTTGATGTGCCGCTAACGCTGGCGCGACTAAAGGTTGAACGCCAAGGCGAAGGTCTTGAAGGCGCGGCTCGACGGGCGCGTCTGGCTGCCTTTCAGCAGCATATTCCTTTAGGGGATACGTTGTGGCTGGCTCAGCATCAAAACGATCAGGCCGAAACGCTGTTGCTGGCTGCGATGCGCGGTAGTGGGGTTCGCGGACTTGCCGCGATGCCTTATCGGCGCGAGTGGCAAGGCATTACCTTGCTACGTCCCTGGCTGGATGTCAGTCGCCAGCAAATCGCCGAAACGGCCAGGGCCATGCAGCTCGCCTGGTGTGAAGATCCAACCAATCGCGATGTCACCCTGGACCGCAACCTGCTGCGCCACCAGGTGATGCCGCTACTTGAAGCGCGCTGGCCTGCAGCCAGCCGGGCGCTTTCTCAAAGTGCCCGGCTGGCGGGGGAAGCTGACCAGTTATTGGCCGCCTACGCCGCCGAAGAACTGCAAACACTGCACGGTCGCGATGGCAGCCTTGATGTGGCCGCGTTGAGATTACGCGAGCGCCCCCGCCAGCGCCTATTGGTGCGCTCGCACTGTCAGCAAAGCGATCTGCCCACGCCTCCTCGCAAACGTCTGGAGAGTCTGTTGGATCAATTGGCCGCGGCGGCCGACGCTCAGGTGCGAGTCACTTGGCCTGGGGCGGAAGCACGGGTGTGGCGTGGGCGGTTATATATCATGCCGCCGTTGGAGAGACTGGCGCCCTGGCAAACCCAGTGGGATGGACAGCCGGGCATCGAAACACCTCTGGGGCCGCTGCGGCTGTCGCTTAAGACCGCACAGCCTGTCACCTTGCGCTGGCGACGTGGTGGGGAGGTGATTCGTCTGGCCGAGCGCGGGCGGCGCGAGATTAAGCGACTGCTGCAAGAAACTCAACTGCCGCCCTGGCAGCGTGATCGGTTGATCCTGGTGATGCACGAGGAGGAGTGCCTGGGCGTGGTTCAACTACCCGCCACCTTACTGTGGCGGGCGCAAGACGCTACGTTTGTTTAGGCGGAGACTCCACAACGTTTAATTGAAATCCCGCTGCGTGCATGTACGCTTGCTCTTGCTCCAGATCAGTACCCAGCAGCGTCGGCTCGTCGCTCTCAGGTAACGTAATGGTCAAGTGATCATCGTCAGCAGCCATATTGGGAAGCGGCGGGGCAGTTTCAGGACGCGAATGGTTCAATAACACCGCCAGTCGTAGAAGGCGAGCCAGCTTGGCGCTTTGTGCCTGCTGGTTTTTCGGTAGTGTCTGCCATTCTTTGAGAGGGAATTTACGCCGGTGGGCGCGCACTAAAAATGCCAGCAAGCGCTGCTCTGGGCGCGAAAACCCAGCGAGGTCCGAATGTTCAAGCAGGTAGGCGCCGTGGCGGTGGAACTGGCTGTGAGAAATCGCCAGGCCAATCTCGTGAACGTGGCTCGCCCACTCCAGATAACGGCCCAGTGAGCTGCTTAGCGACCAATCTCGGTTAAGCTCGGTAAACAGCCGAGCGGCGGTATCCGCCACGTTATCCGCCTGTCGAGTATCCACTTCGTAGGTGCGTTTGAGCACTTCGAGGCTTTTTGAGCGCGAGTCTTCGGCACTGTTACGCCCGGCCATGTCATACAGAACCCCTTCGCGTAGGGCGCCGTCGGCAAAGCGCATCTGCGCCAGGTCAAAGGCTTCAAAAATGGCGCTTAAGATCGCCACCCCAGCAGGAAATACCTTGGCCCGGTCAGCCTTTAAGCCGTCGAGCTCAACGTTATCAAGCTGTTTGCACTTGATCAGCCGCTCGCGCAGTTTCTTGAGCCCGCTGCGGGTAATCAGGCCCTCTTGAGAAGTATCGCCGTAGGCTAAGAGTACGCTGGCGGCCGCTTTGATCGTGCCACTGGAACCAACGGGGTCATCCCAACCCAGGTGTTGATAAGGGCGTTGGATATTGGCCAGTTCAGACAAGGCGGCGAGTTCGGCGCGGCGCATGCGTTTTTCACTCAGCTCGCCTTCCGGAAAGAAGCGCCGTGAAAAGGTCACGCAGCCCATGCGCAAGCTTTCCAGTGCTTTGGGCTCAAAGGCCTCGCCAATGATGAATTCGGTAGACCCACCGCCGATATCGACAATCAGGCGGCGGCCATTTTCCGCCAGGGCATGAGCCGCTCCCAGATAAATAAGGCGGGCTTCTTCCCGACCGGCAATGATCTCGATGGGGTGACCCAGTTGGGCTTCGGCGCGCTCGATAAATGCCTGACTATTATGGGCATCGCGCAGCGCGTTGGTCCCCACAATACGCAAATTTTGTTGGGTGATGTCGGTTAAGAAGGGCGCAAACCGGCCCAAACAATCTAACGCGCGCTGAATGGCCTCCTCGCTAAGCTGACCGTGTTCATCCAAGCCTGCGGCAAGCTGGACTTTTTCACCCAGGCGGGCGACCACCTGAAGGCGTTCATTTTGATAGTTGGCCACCAGCAGGTGAAAGCTGTTCGAGCCTAGGTCGATGGCGGCTAAACGTTGCGGCTCCCCCCGCTCGCCCGCTGGGGCAAAGGCGTCGGTGGGCAGCATAATGTCCTTGGGCATGAGCTATCCTTGGTGTTAATTGCCCCAAGGTTGCGGCGGCCTCTATTTATTGTCAATTGCCAAAAGCTTGCGTTTGGCGCAGGGGTTGACTAACATCGAGCTACTGGCTTGATCCGACCGGATTTACCCAGCTACAACCTAGGTCGTCCGAGACATTATTTAGCGTCGAGTTTGACGCCATGACGCGGTGAATGTTGAGTGTATCGCGCCCGATGATGTCGGCCAGATATCCAAGTCGTCAGATAGCCCGCTGGTTTAGCCGTTCCTGTGCTAACCAGATTTACCAGCACTAGCACCCTCGAACTGAGTCACAGTTAATCATGTGGTTAATGAGCCTCAGTCTAGCCCCTTTATCGAGCGCGTGCCTTCTCGGGGTCTGAACGCATCACACGGCGCTTAGCCATATCATTAAGTGCTACGCCTCCTGTCTTATCCCGGCGCTTGGCGCCCAGCTTTCATGAGCAACTTTCTAACACACCGATGAATCTCACTGAACTCAAGCAAAAAACCGTTCCCGAGCTGCTCGATATCGCCCGTGAAATGGGTATCGATAACTTGGCCCGTTCGCGCAAGCAGGACATCATTTTCGCCATCCTCAAAAAGCATGCTAAAAGCGGTGAGGATATTTATGGCGACGGTGTACTGGAAATTCTTCAGGATGGCTTTGGCTTTTTGCGCAGCGCCGACAGCTCTTACCTCGCCGGGCCGGACGATATCTATGTCTCGCCCTCACAAATCCGTCGCTTTAACCTACGCAAGGGCGATTCCATCTCGGGCAAAATCCGTCCGCCCAAGGAAGGTGAGCGCTATTTTGCGCTGCTCAAAGTTAGCCAGATCAACTTTGACCGTCCAGAGAACGCCAAGCATAAAATTCTCTTCGAGAACTTAACGCCGCTGTTCCCGGATGACCGCATGCGTATGGAGATCGGTAACGGCTCCACTGAGGATCTGACCTCGCGGATCATTGACCTGACCGCGCCGATTGGCAAAGGTCAGCGTGGTCTTTTGGTGTCACCGCCGAAAGCGGGTAAGACGCTGATGTTGCAGAACATCGCGACGTCGATCACGCGGAATAACCCCGAGTGCCATCTGATCGTTCTACTGATCGACGAGCGCCCCGAGGAAGTCACCGAAATGTCGCGCACCGTGCGTGGCGAAGTGGTGGCTTCAACTTTCGATGAACCGCCCGCCCGCCACGTGCAGGTAGCCGAAATGGTCATCGAAAAAGCCAAACGTCTAGTTGAGCACAAGAAAGACGTGGTGATTCTGCTCGACTCCATCACCCGCTTGGCGCGTGCTTACAACACCGTGGTGCCTAGCTCGGGCAAAGTGCTGACCGGCGGTGTCGACGCCCACGCACTAGAGAAGCCAAAACGCTTCTTTGGGGCGGCGCGTAACATCGAAGAGGGCGGTAGTTTGACGATTATCGCCACGGCGTTGGTTGATACCGGCTCGAAAATGGACGAAGTCATCTTCGAAGAGTTTAAGGGTACCGGTAATATGGAAGCGCACTTGGACCGCAAGCTGGCGGAAAAACGCGTATTCCCGGCGATCAATATCCGCCGTAGTGGCACCCGGCGTGAAGACTTGCTGGCCTCCGAAGAAGAGATGCAACGCATGTGGATCTTGCGCAAGCTGTTGAATCCCATGGAGGACACCGCTGCGACTGAATTCCTGATTGATCGATTGAAAGATACCAAGACCAATCTTGAGTTCTTTGAAGCGATGAAGCGCCGCTAGCGTCTATAAAACAGACGCAGCGGTACTGCTGCCAGCCGGGGAGTGTGCATTGAAGTACCATGATCTGCGCGAGTTCATCACGGCCCTCGAAGCCCAGGGTGAGTTAAAGCGAATTACCGCTGAGGTTGATCCCTACCTGGAAATTACCGAAATTTGTGACCGCACGCTGCGTGCCGGTGGCCCTGCGTTACTGTTTGAAAACGTCAAGGGCCACGACATGCCGCTGCTGGGCAATTTGTTCGGTACTCCCAAGCGGGTGGCACTGGGTATGGGGCAGGATTCTGTTGAGGCCCTGCGTGAAGTTGGCAAGCTGCTGGCGTTTTTGAAAGAGCCCGATCCACCCAAGGGCCTCAAGGATGCCTGGAGCAAACTGCCGATCTTTAAGCAAGTACTTAGCATGGGGCCCAAGCAGGTCAAGCGCGCCCCGGTTCAGGAAGTCGTGTTTGAAGGCGACGAGGTCGATCTTGGGCGGCTGCCCATTCAGCATTGCTGGCCAGGCGATGCGGGCCCGCTGGTGACGTGGCCGCTGGTGATTACTCAGGGGCCGCATAAAAAGCGTCAGAATCTGGGCATCTATCGCCAGCAGAAAATCGCCAAGAACCGCTTGATCATGCGCTGGCTATCGCATCGTGGCGGCGCGCTGGATTTTCAAGAGTTTCAAAAAGCCCACCCGGGCGAGCCGTTCCCCGTGGCGGTCGCATTGGGCGCAGACCCAGCGACGATTTTAGGTGCTGTGACCCCGGTGCCGGATACGCTGTCTGAGTATGCCTTCGCCGGGCTATTGCGTGGCTCACGCACTGAGCTGGTCAAGTGCGCTCATGCTGAACTTGATGTGCCGGCATCGGCGGAAATAATCCTCGAAGGATTTATCTACCCCGACGATATGGCGCCGGAAGGCCCTTATGGCGATCATACTGGGTATTACAACGAGGTTGATCACTTCCCCGTGTTCACCGTGACGCGGATGACCATGCGTCGCGATGCGATCTACCACTCCACGTACACCGGCCGTCCGCCAGACGAACCCGCTATTCTCGGCGTGGCGCTCAACGAAGTGTTTGTGCCCATCCTGCATAAGCAGTTTCCCGAAATTATCGATTTCTATCTGCCGCCGGAAGGGTGTTCCTACCGCATGGCGGTGGTCACCATGAAAAAGCAGTACCCCGGCCATGCCAAGCGCGTGATGATGGGCGTGTGGAGTTTCCTGCGTCAGTTCATGTACACCAAGTTTGTCATTGTGTTGGACGACGACGTGGACGCGCGCAACTGGGAAGATGTCATGTGGGCCATCACCACGCGGATGGACCCGGCTCGGGATACCGTCATGGTAGAAAACACCCCGATCGACTATCTCGATTTCGCGTCTCCCGTATCGGGCCTCGGGTCGAAAATGGGCCTCGACGCCACCAACAAATGGCCGGGTGAAACCGACCGTGAATGGGGCACGCCTATTGTGATGGATGCCGAGGTCAAAGCTCGGGTCGATGCGCGTTGGGAAAGCCTGGGCATTGATATCCCCTTGCCGCCCGCGCGCAAAGGTAGCAACTCCTAGTATTCCAGACCGTTTTTTTAACCACAGAGGCTTTCATGAGCGCAAGGATGTTGACTTGCCACGTTACGGCCGTTGAGGATCTCAATCCCGACGTATTCGGTGTCACCCTTGAAGGGCGTGCCGAAGCCATGCAGCACGCCCCCGGGCAGTATCTGGAGCTCAAGCTCGACGATGCGACCTGGGTGCCTTTCTCGATTGCCAGTGCGGAACGGGGCGACGGTATTATCGAGCTGCACATTCAGCACTGGCCCGAGCGCGAAAATTCTGCGCGACTGCGCAAGCTGCTCCAGGTCGCCAATCAGCTCACCGTGCGGTTGCCCGGCGGCGACTGCGTGCTGGATACCCAGAGCGAACGCCCGCTATGGCTGATTGCGGCGGGTACCGGCTTTGCCCAGATGAAAGCGATCATTGAAGCCTCGCTGAAACATCAGCCCGAGCGGCAGATCTCGCTGTGGTGGGCGGTACGTGAGCACCGTGACCTGTATGCGGAAAGCCTGGCCTGCGACTGGGCGCAGCGTTTCCCCAACGTCGACTTTCAGGCCGTGACCGAATTTCCGTTGACCGAGCCGATGGCCCCCGGCGAGCGCATCCACCACCACCAGGGGCGTATCGACCTGGCGCTTGAAAAGGCGTCGATGAACCCAAGCGAGTGGGACGTGTTCATCTCTGGCTCTCCCGGCATGGTGTATGCCTGCATGGACGTGCTGGAGCCCAAAGGCCTCGCCGAGGATCGGGTTTTCTCCGATGTGTTCTCCTACGCGCCGCGTCGTTAAGCGGTGAGGACGCATAAGTCGCGCCGGGTGTTGCTATTGGCGGCGCATACAGGCAGGATAAAAAACGTATTCCAGACCGTTCGCTGCCGCCGTGTTGCAGCCACACCATAACAGGACGTTTTATGTCATCACCATGTGCCCAGTTCTCTGCTTTTCGCCTGACAATGATGGCGGATAGCGGTTGTGCGCCTGGCGTCTTTGGTTATGGCTATTGGTTTAGCAACGGTGTGCCGATGGCCGACGCCTAACGTCGCGCTTTCAGGCACACCCCCACGGGTTGCCTGCCGAACGAAGAAGCCCCGGTGGGTAACCCCCGGGGCTTCTTGCGTGTCAGGCGAACCATTAGTGAGCAAAGCAGCATTGACGAGCGCTTTATCATTCACAGGTATTTCATTGAGGAGCTGACCATGACCTATCGCGCCTACCTATTCGCGGGTGAACATCGCTATCTGAACGACGCCTGGCGATTTAGCGACGCGCGGTCGGTGTCAGCTGCCACCTCCGACCGTGCCAGTAGCGGTGGCCTGTTGGTCAAACGATGTCCCACGATTACGGAGAGTTAACCCCATGAATGCCACCGTCAGCGCCATGCGCAATACGCCGTCCACCGCGCACGATTCGACGACGATGCGGCTGCCCACGCCGTCCGAATTACACGCCCAGCTGCCCATGGATACCGCGCTCGCAGCGCAGATTGCCGAGCAGCGGCGCGCGGTGCAGCGCATCCTTACCGGTCAGGACGATCGCCTTCTGGTGGTGGTCGGCCCCTGCTCGGTGCACGACCCCGACGCCGCGCTCGACTACGCCGACCGTCTGGCCGCCTTGAGCGAGGAGGTCAGCGAGCGGCTTCTGCCGGTCATGCGGGTGTACGTCGAAAAACCCCGCACCACGGTTGGCTGGAAAGGTCTGGCCTATGACCCGCAGTTGAACGGTCGCGGCGACATGTCCAAGGGCCTCGCGCTATCCCGCGACGTGATGCAGGGCGTGGCACGTCGCGGCTTGCCGGTGGCCACCGAGCTGCTCCAGCCGATGCTGGCGCCTTATCTTCAAGATGTCCTGAGCTGGGTAGCGATCGGCGCGCGCACCACCGAATCGCAGCTGCACCGGGAGCTTGCCAGCGACCTCGCCGCGGCGGTCGGCTTCAAGAACGCCACCAGCGGCGATATCCAGGTGGCGGTCGACGCCATGCAGGCGGCGGCGCATTCGCACCAGCGGTTTGCCCTCGACGATGAAGGTCGCCCGGTCATGCAGCAGACGGCCGGCAACCCGCATACCCATGTGGTACTGCGCGGCGGCCACGGCGAGCCCAACTACCAGGCCCGCCACGTTCGCGCCGCTGTCAATACGCTGCGCGAAGCGGGGCAGAACCCTCGTCTGATGGTCGACTGCAGCCACGCCAACGCGCGCAAGGACCACCGCCGCCAAAGCGAGGTGATGCTCGACGTACTGGCCCAGCGCCAGGCAGGCGATGCCAATCTGGTGGCGCTGATGCTGGAAAGCCACCTGTTCGAAGGCAAGCAGCCGCTAAAGCCCGGCGCCCTGCGTTATGGCGTCTCGGTCACCGACGCCTGCGTCGGCTGGGAAACCACCGAACATTTGTTGAAGACCGCCGCGGAACGCTTGTCGTAGGTAACGAAACACACGGGCGAGATGCCCAGGACAAGTTAAAGCAAGGGTCTTTCGCCATGGATGGCGAAAGTAGCACCCATGGATGGGTCTACAGCGCCCTTGCGGAAACTTGTCCTGGGAAGCGACGAACGCTATGACTTGTTTGCCCTGGCCAGCCCCGTATCATAGGCACGTCCTTCACTTTTTATGCCTGCGAGGTTGGCCATGGTCTTCACCCTGGAGCCGCACGACCCCACGAGCTACCGCCGCAAGGCGCGTATGATCACCTTCATCATGGCCGGGCAACTGCTGATTTTCGGGCTTTTATTTGCCATGCTGCTCACCACCGCCTTCGGCCAGAGCCTATGGCTCAACGTGTTGGGCGGCGTGCTCGGGTTGCTCGCCACCAGCGCGCTGTTTGCGGCGCTACGCGACCGCCCCTGGATGCAGGAAGTCGGCTATGTATGGCAGCTCAAGCAGCATCTGTCGCGGATCAACGGCCATCTGCCGGCGCTTCGCCAGGCGACGGGCGAGGACAACCGCACGGCGCTGAATATTCTGGCCTTTTATCACCAGGGCCTGGCGCAGCTTGCCGAATTTAATGGCCGCGCGCCAGGCGATGATGGCGAGCCCCAGCGCATTCGCGAGCACCGGGCTGCCCTCGGTTTGCCCGCCGAGGTCGACCGCTTCGACCCCCAAGATTTACATGCCTTCAAACGTCACTAAGTTGCCTACCCGTTATCTCAGGAGCCTGTTGCCATGACCATTCCCGCCGTAAGGCTTGTTGTATTAGGTGCTGCTATTGTAGCGATCGGCGGCTGCGCGGCGCTGGAGCCGTCCTCGAGCGCTGGGCTTTCAGACGACGATGCTTCGCTGGATAGCAAAGCGCCTTTACTGCCTTCGGCACTGTTTTCCGGCCAGGCGGATGTCTTCGAGGCTTGGCACTGTAGCCCGGCGAGCCAGCACCTGGTGACCGCCGTTGACGGTGAAATACTGCGGCTATGGTCGCTGCACGGCGCCTGGCGTCTGCCCCAGGCCGTCGTGGCCAGCGGCGCGCGATATCAGGACGGCGAGATCAGCTTCTGGAATCGCGGCGAGCAGGCCATGGTCGAAACGCCCCGCGGCCAGCTCAAGTGCGAGTTGGCCGCGGGGCGTGACTCCCTGACCCGCGAAGACCACCCGGGCGTAATGTTCCGGGGGCAGGGCAACGAACCTGGTTGGACGGTCGAGCTGGCCCATGATTCGCCCAAGCTCACCCTGTCGACCCAGTACGGGGAAAACGATGAGACGCTGCCTTACATGGTCAGCGTCATGGATAACGACGCCGGGCGCGTGGTGCTGGAAAATGCCGATGGCGACGACTTTTTTCGGGTACGCATCGAAGCCGGTGCCTGCTTCGACGGCATGAGTGGCCATCCCTTCCCGGCGCGTGTCACTCTAACCGTGGACGGTGAGCAGTACAGCGGCTGCGGTCAGGGAATCGCGCCCTCGGCCTAGCGGGCAGGTGAGCAAGGCAGGGCGAGCGGCTGAAGCTGCCACTCAGCCGACACGAAGGCCGTGGCGCAAAGTGCGTCACGTTCGCCCAACGCGCGTGCCGCCAGGCGCGATAGCGTGGCGAACTGAACGCCCCGTTCGCTGCCAATTTCGGCGGTAGGGTCGACCGGCTGCCACTCGGCGTTCTCGCGGGTGGCGAGGGTGAAGCTGAACGGATGAAACCCGGGAAACCCCAGGCGCAGGTCGGTCGCGATCAAGGTGAGCTTATCCTCGATCAGGCGCATCTCGTAGCGCAGAAACGGCCCGGCAAACCACGCAAGCCGCTGCCCTGCGTGACTGTCGAGGGCGGCCCCTTCCAGCGCCGCGCCGCGGCGTAGCGGCTCCAGGGTCGGCGAAGCATCGCCATCGAACAGGCTCACCAGGCTTTCATAGTAGCGATCACCGTCGACCACGGTGGCCCGCCAGAGCAGGATGTTAAACGGCGTCGGCTGTACCAGGCGGGGCGCCGTGTCGAGCCCCTGTTCGGCGAGCACCGGCGCGAGTTTGTGTTCAACGCTGAGCTTGGCGCCAACAGACATCACCAGGTACAGGCTGGATATCGCCAGGCCCCAGCCGCACCAGCGCCTGACCCGGCGGGTCACTAACGCGGTGATCAGGCAGGCCAGCAGTGGCAGCGAGTAAAACGGGTCGATGATGAAGACCAGCGGCCAGGCGACCGGCGGGGTCGCAAGCGGCCACAGCAGCTGTGTGCCGTAAGCGGTCAAGGCATCCAGTAGCGGGTGGCTGATCAGAATCAGTCCAAAGAAGGCGCCCCAGCGGGCGAGTGAAATATCCCGGGCGGGGGCCAGCCGCGCGCTCACCACGCTTAACAACGCGGCCAGGCCGGTGAGCACGAAAAGCGAATGACTGAAGCCACGGTGTTCGGTGACGTTGGCCACCGCATCGCCGTAGTCGAGCACCACGTCCAGGTCCGGCAGGGTGCCCAGCAGCGCCCCCATCAGTACGGCCTTGCGCCCCAGTCGTCGCCCCAATACGGCGCCGCCCACTGCCGCGCCCAGCACCGCCTGTGTGACTGAATCCACGTTGTCTCCCCCGGTAAGGTGAAAGTGACACTAATTGCACATGATTGTGAATAAAGTATTCTCATGTAAGACTGTTGTCTAATTAATACGCCCAATCGGCGTGACAACCGAGCCAGCGCCCTGGCCGCAAGACGGCAACAGGAATGCTAAGCTTGGCGCATGAAGAGCGCGCGTCGGGTGTTTTATGTCACCATCGTCACATGACCCAATCAGGAGAGATGCATGCAATACCTACACACCATGGTTCGCGTCAGCGATCTAGACGCTTCGCTGCACTTTTACTGCGAGCTGCTGGGCCTCAAGGAAGTGCGTCGCAAGGAAAACGACAAAGGCCGCTTTACGCTGGTGTTTCTCGCCGCCCCCGACGACGAGGAACGCTCAGCGCGGCTGACGGCCCCAGAGCTTGAGCTGACCTACAACTGGGACCCGGAAGAATATACCGGCGGGCGCAATTTCGGTCACCTGGCCTACCGTGTCGATGACATCTACGCGCTGTGCCAGAAGCTTGCGGACAATGGCGTCACCATCAACCGCCCGCCGCGGGACGGTCACATGGCCTTCGTCAAGTCGCCGGATGGCATCTCCGTCGAGCTGTTACAAAAAGGCGACGCGCTGGCGCCCCAGGAGCCCTGGGCGTCGATGGAAAATACCGGTAGCTGGTAATCATCACACAAGGAAGGTTCATCATGACCATGAAAGGCGGGCGATTATGCCTTTGGCTGGCCCCGGTCGCACTGCTGCTTAGCGCCTGCAGCAGTGCGCCAGGCCCAAGCTCATCGCCAGAGGACGCGCCGAGCAGCGACTCGCTTTCCGGGCCGGTCGTCGAGCAGCGCTGGGATCTACTGCTGGTGGGTACCAATGAACGGCTGTCGATGCCGGAGACCCCCTTTTTTGAAATCGACCGGGACGGTCGGGTCAGCGGCCACGACGGCTGTAATCGGTTTACCGGTAAGGCCAAGCTGGGCGATAGCCAGCGTATCGAAATAAGTGAGCTATCCACCACGCGTAAAGCGTGCCCCAACCAGGAAGATGCGCAGCGGATAACGGACATGCTCGAGAACGCCTATCGCTACTTGGTCGACCATGATCGGCTGGTGTTTTTCGGCCCGGATAGCCGGGTACTGGGTGGCTGGCGAGAATCGAACTAGCCTCGATGGCGTGGCGGCTTTTCAGTTAGCCTTCAACGGCAGTCATTGGTCTTCAAAAGGCGGATTGAAGCGGGCTAGAAAGCGCGCATCGATCCGCTTTTTCCATTCCCACACCCACCTGCCCGAAACGCCCAGGGCGCCTCGACTGGCGATGGCGCGACCGTCGCCGGTGCCGATCAGCGCGAGGACGCGTGCTGGGGGCTGCCAGTCGGTGAGTGACTCGCCGTGGCAAGCGCGGCGCAGGTTGTCGGCCAGATGGGGTCCCATGCGTACCGCATATACCCCGGCGTTGGGCAGGGGTGGGTCGCAGGCGGCGCAGTCGCCAGCGGCAAAGATCCCCGGCTGTCCCGCGACTTCCAGCGTCTTTTCAACCCGGATAAACCCCTGAGCGTCCAGCGGCAGTTGGGTGTTGGAAAGCCAGTCGTGGCCGACCGCCCCGGTGGCCCACAGCACGATGTCGGCGGCGATGAAGCCGCCCTGGGTGGTGGCGACACCGCCCTCGACTAGCGAAGCTCCGCGCTGCTGGAGATGCAGCTGAATGCCTGCCCTGGCTAACGCGCGCCGGGTCAGCCAGCGGGGCAGCCGACCTGCGTCGGGCAGCAGCGTCTGCGAGGCGCTGAGCACATGCCCCGACCAGTGGATATCCGGGCGTTGGTGGCGCACCTGGGCCAGTACGCTCAGCAAGGTTTCACAGCCTGCTGCCCCGCCCCCGACGCTCACCACGCGCTGGTGGCCGACCTGGGGGAGCCGTTCGATATCGTTGCGCAATGCCTGCCAGCGATGATGCAACGAGCTGAGCGGACGCATGGCCAGGAGATGCGGAAGGTGGTCGCCATGCAGCGTGGGCAACGCCAGGGTCGAGCCTACATTGAGCGAGGCCACGTCAAAGTGCAGCGTCTCGCCGTTGGCCAAGCTGACGTGGCGCGTTTTGCTGTCAATGGCCACCACCGGTGAAGATACAAACCGCGCGCCTGCCCGCTGGCAGAGTGCCGCAACGTCGATCTGGGTGTCACGCAGCGAACATTCACCCGCCAGCCAGGCCGGGACACTGCCTGAATACGCGGCCATGGGACTGTCGCTCACCACGGTGATGGCCACCCTGGCATCGGGGTGTCGGGCAAAGGCTTCCAGTACGAAGGCGTGGGCATGGCCCGCGCCGATGAGTAACAGCTGGATCATTTAGCGACACCGCGCCGCCAGGCGAAGTAGCGTTTCAACAGCGTCAGCACCCGCTCGGGTTTATGGGCGTTTTTCCATACGCCCGCCGTGGCCTTGGCCGCCTCGCCCAGGGTCGGGTAGGGGTGAATGGTGCCCAGCAGCTTGTTCAGGCCCAGGCCGTGTTTCATGGCCAGGGTAAACTCGCCCAGCCATTCGCCGGCGTTCTCCGCGACGATGGTCGCGCCGAGAATCTTGTCCCTGCCCGGCACGGTGAGCACCTTGATAAAGCCCTCGGTGGCACCTTCGGCAATCGCGCGGTCGCTTTCGCTCATGGCGTAGCGGGTCACTTCATAGTCAATGCCCTTGTCGATTGCCTCTTTTTCGTTCAGACCGACCCGGGCGACCTCTGGCTGGACGTAGGTAACCGCAGGCATAAAGCGGTAGTCAACCGCAAAGCTCTTCAGCTCGCCAAACAGCGCATTCACAGCCGCATGCCAGGCCTGGTGGGCCGCTGCGTGGGTGAGCTGGTAGGGCCCGGCGAGGTCCCCGCAGGCCCAGAGGTTGGGCAGCCGGGTTTGCAGCCGCTCGTTGAGCTCCAAGGTGCCGGCGGCGCCGGTGGTAACGCCGAGGGCCTCGAGCCCCAGCCCTTCGATGTTGGCCTGGCGACCAACGCTGACCAGCAGGTAATCAAAGGCCAGCGTCGTGCGCTCGCCGTGTTGCTCGACCACCAGCTGATGCCCAGCGTCATCGCTGACCACCTCAAACGCCTTGGCCTCGGTCATCACCGTCACACCTTCGCGGGCCAGGGTGGCTTCGACGGCCTCGCCGACCTCCTGGTCCTCGCGGCCCAGCAGATGGGGCATGCCTTCTACCAGGGTGACCTGGCTGCCCAGACGTGCAAAGCTCTGGCTCAGTTCGCAGCCGATGGCGCCCCCGCCCAGCACCACCAGACGTTTGGGCAGTTCGGTAAGCGACCACAGGTTTTCAGAGGTCAGCACCGGCGCGCTTTCGATGCCAGGAATCGCCGGCACCTTGGGGCGCGCCCCGGTGGCCAGCACGATATGCCGGGCGCTCAGGGTCTGATCGCCGACCTGGACGTGCCACGGCGAGGTCAGCGTGGCGTGGTCCTGATAGACCTCGACGCCCAGCCCGCGGTAGCGCTCGACGCTGTCGTGGGGCTCGATGTCGCGGATGGCCTGATGGACGTGGCCCATGACGCGCTGGAAGTCGATCTGCGGGTCGCTCGTGGTGATCCCGAAGCGGGAGGCCGTGCGAATCTCGTGGGCGGCGCGGGCGGCGCGGATCAGCGCTTTGGAAGGCACGCAGCCGGTATTCAGGCAGTCGCCGCCCATCTTGTGCTTTTCGACCAGCGCCACCTTGGCATTGACGGCGCTGGCGATATAGCTGGTGACCAGCCCCGCCGAGCCGCCGCCGATGACCAGAATGTCGTAGTCGAAATGCGCGGGCCGGGTAAAGCCCTGGTAGGCCTTGCGCGTCTGGACCAGCCGCACGAGGCGGCGGGCGATCCAGGGGAAGATGGCCAGCAGCAGGAAGGAGCCGATCAGCGTCGGCGACAGGATACCGCTGAGCGTTTCCAGCTCGCCCAGCTGCCCCCCGGCGTTGACGTAGATGGCGGTGCCGGGAAGCATGGCCACCTGGCTGACCCAGTAAAACGTGACGGTCTTGATGCGCGTCAGGCCCATGACCAGGTTGATCATGAAAAACGGGAACACCGGCACCAGCCGCATGGTGAACAGATACAAAGCGCCGTCGCGTTCGACGCCGCGGTTGACCGAGGCAAACTGGCGCGGAAAGCGCTTTTCGATGGGGCGGCGGAACAGGAAGCGCGACAGCAGAAACGCCAGCGTCGCACCTATTGTGCTGGCAAAGGAAATGATCAAAAGCCCCCAGCCAAGTCCGAACAGGGTGCCGCCGAGCAGGGTGAGCAGGGTGGCGCCGGGCAGCGACAGCGCGGTCATCACCACGTAGACGGCAAAGAAAATCCCCGCGACCTGCCAGGGCGACTGGCTGAACGCCGCCTGAAAATCATTCTGGTAGGCTTTCAGGGTGTCGAGCGTGAACCACTGGTGGGCGCCACTCAGGAAAAAAGCACTGATAGCAACGATGAGTAGCGAGGCAATCAGTAAGCGTTGTCGGTTCAAGGTCATCTCCAGCGAAAGCCATTTAACAGTTCGGTTCAGTGGGCGGGCGGCGTGTTTCCTTACATCGGCGCCTGAATGCCTTTCCAGCGCTGCCAGTCGGCGGGGCGGTCGACGTCCCACACCGTTGCGGGATAGCTGGCACGCAGGCCGAGCGCCTCAATACGCTGGCGGGTGGCGGCCATGACCCGGTCGCTCCCCCAGGGAATCAGCTCAAACAGCCCGGGGTAATCGTGCTGGGTGCCGATCAACCCGTAGCCACCGTCTTCGGCGGGCAGCAGGACGACCTCGTGGCTGGTCAGGCGTTGCGCGCAGGCTGTGATCAAGTCGCTGGTGACGCTTGGGCAGTCGCTGCCCATGACCATGCCGGGCCCCGGTGTGCTCGCCAGCGCGTGGCGGATACGCGCACCCAGATCGCCCCCAGGCTGGGCGCGCAGGGTAATGCCGAAATGGGCGCCCAGCTCACCAAACAGCGGGTGGGCATGGTCGAGGGCGGTCCACAGCGTGATGCGCTCGGCGGGCAGCGCCCGGCAGGCATTGGCCACACAGTGGCGTACCAGCTCGGCGTGGGCCTGGGCGGCGCCCTCGGCGCCGAGCAGCGGCATCAGGCGCGTTTTCGCCCGCCCGGGCAGCGGGGCCTTGGCCAACAGGTGTAGATGGGGCTGCTCAGCGGGCATCGCGGTACTCCTTGGCGAGTTGAGTGGGGCTAACGCCGCGCCAGTAACGATAGCGCAGCCGCCACATCAAGCGGATGGTGGCCCAGGCGCCGTATTGATCCCAACGCCTGCCCGAGCTTATCACTTTCGCCGCCAGGCAGGCGGGGCGTGATACGCGTCTGAGGCGTTTCGTCAGTTCCACGTCTTCCATCAGCGGCTGGTCGGCAAACCCGCCGAGGTGGCGAAACGTGGCGGTACGCACGAAGATCGCCTGGTCGCCGGTGGCGACGCCGGTGAGCCTTGAGCGCTGGTTCATCATCCACCCGACCACGGGCAGCCAGCGACTGCGGCCTGTCAGCTCAATCGAGAATCGCCCCCAGGCGTGGCGGGCCAGCGCCTTAGTGATCTGGCTCACGGCATTATCGGGTAGTTGGGTGTCGGCATGCAGGAACACCAGCGCCTGGGCACTGGCCTGCTGCGCGCCCAGGTTCATTTGCCACGCGCGGCCCGGCACACCGCTGATGACTCTATCCGCCAGCGGCGTCGCCAGCGCCACGCTCTCATCAACGCTGCCGCCATCCACAACGATGACTTCAGCGCCCTGGGCGCGCACCGGCTGAAGTGCCTCTAGGGTGGCTTCAAGGCCAGCGGCTTCGTTGAGCACCGGCATGACAATGCTTAGTGCCGCAGGTGGTCGTGGACTAGCCAAGCTCAATGATCGGCCCTCCCGCCGCCTCGGCATCCGCGTGGTCGTGGGTGACCAGCAGCGCTGGCAGGCCGGCGTCGCGCAGCTGGCTGAATACCAGCGCGCGCATCTCCTGGCGTAGCGCGGTGTCCAGCTTGGAAAAGGGTTCGTCCAGCAGTACCGCGCTGGGCGTCGACAGCAGCAGACGCATCAAAGCGACGCGGGCCTGCTGGCCACCGGAGAGCGTCGCCGGGTCCCGCGTTTCAAAGCCCGCCATGCCGACCTGGGCAAGGGCCTCGCGGATCTGGGATTTTTTATGCCGCGCATGGCGGGGGAGCGCAAAACGCAGGTTGCCCGCCACGCTTAAATGAGGAAACAGCAGCGGGTCCTGGAACAGCAGCCCCAGCCCGCGTTGCTCGGCGGGCAGTGTGTCCAGCCGCATCTTACCCAGAAAAACCTGCCCCTGGGCGTTGAAGGTAGGCGACAGAAACCCGGCGAGATAGGCCAGCAGCGTAGACTTGCCCGACCCCGAAGGGCCCATGACGGTCAATACTTCGCCGGGGGTAATCGATCTGTCGATTGCAAGCAGTGGGTCGCCGTTCAGCGAGATCTGGACTTGCCTGAGGTGCAGAGTGGGATTCGCGGTCATGCAACGCCTCGCATATTGCGTCGTCTGGCCCATATTAGGCGCGGTATCAGCAGCGCAAGACTAAAACCGATGAACGGCAGTAGCGCCTGGAGCAGCGCGAGCACCGCAATCAGGCGCCGACTGCCGCCTGAAGCCATGGCCACCGCTTCGGTGGTAATGGTGGGCACGCGGCCGCCGCCGAGCAACAGCGTGGGAAGATACTGGCCGATACTTACGGCAAGACTGACCGCGCAGGCGGTCAGCAGCGGCGCCAGCAGCAGCGGCAGCCGTATCTGCCAGAAGGCTCTCCTGGGAGAGGACCCCAACGAATGCGCGACTTGCAGCCAGCGCGGGTCAAGCCGCCGATACGCCTCAGAAAGCGACAGATAAAGATAGGGCACCACAAACAGCAAATGCGCCGCCATTACCAGCGCCCACTGCGGGCGAAGGCTGAGGCTTTCCGCCGCGACCACCAGGCCAAACAGGAACGCCACCTGAGGGATAATCAGCGGTAGGTACAGTAGCCACTGGCCTGCTTGAGGCGGGAGCCGGTGCCGCGCTGCGTTTTCAAGCGTGGCCACGACCAGCACCGCAGCGATCAGCGTCGCGGCAAGCCCGACGCTCAGCGTATTGAGTAGCGGTGTAGCGACGCTGGGCAACACGCGCTGCCAATGGTCCAGGGTGAACGTTCCGGGCAAGGCGTCAGGAAAGCGCCAGAAACCGGCCACCGAAAATACCGCCAGCCCGCCAATGGCGCTCAGCGCCAGCAGGGTGGTCATGCCCAGCAGCCCGCGTCCGCCCAGCGCGATGGCGAACGAGCCCTGCCGTCGCGCGCCGTTGACCAGCCATCGATAGCCGAGCCGCTTGATACACTGCTCGCCCAGCCACCAGGTCAGCAGCGCCGCCAGCGTCACGCCAAGCTGCAGCACGGACCCGGCGGAGGCCATGAAGCGCCGCTCCAGGTCGGGGTCGTTGAACCAGGTCAGTATCGACACACTCAGCGTGGGCGGCAATGTCGGGCCCAGGATCATGGCCATGTCGACCACCGAGGTGGCGTAGGCAATCACTGCGTAAATCGGCAGGCGAATCAGCGGGTATAGCGCCGGAAACACGCCTTTCAACCAGGCGATACTCGGCGAGTAACCCAGCGAGCGCGCCAGGGTTACGCGCTGCTCGGGACGCAGCTGAGGCAGGGCGGCCAGGCACATGAGGAGCAGAAACGGCGCTTCCTTGAGCACCAGCCCGGCCATCAGCGCAAGCCCCAGGGGGTCGTTGACGATGAGCCAGTCGGGCGGGCGCTCCCAGCCGGTAAGGCCCGGCGATACCCAGCGTGCCAGAAGTCCCGAGGGCGCCATCAAGAACGCCAGCCCAAAGGCCACGGCCGCGTGGGGGATCGCCAGTAGCGGTGATACCAGGCGGCGGATGCCTCGGTCCAGCCAGGTGCCGCGGCTGGCGGCCAGAAACAGCACGACGATGGCCAGCGCCAGCAAGGTGCTCACCAGGCCGCTGGCATAGCTCACCGCCACTGAGCGACCAAGCCCGGGGTGGGCGAGCAGCATTCGCCAGGGCGCAAGGCTGACCGCGTCGCCGCCGAGCGCCGGCAGGTAGCCAAACGCCGGCAGCAGCACCATCAGCAGGCCGGCCCCCACCGGCAGGGCCAGCAGGGTAATAAGCAGCGCCGGCGCGAGTCGCAGCATGCTCAGTTAACGCCGTAACGCTCGAGCCAGGCATCCTGTAGCGCCGTCATCCAGCTCGGGTGCGGCTCGGGGAGCGTTTTGGACAGGGCGTCCGCCGGAAGTTCGGACGGGTGGCGATCACCCTGCTCGAACAGCGCCTGGTTATCGGCGTCGAGCTGTTCGATATCCAGCACGCTGCGGTCGCCCCACATCTCGAGCGACTGCTTCTGGGCCTGGGCTTCCGGTGACATCAGAAAGTCGGCCAGTACCATGGCGCCGGCCTTGTGGGGTGAGTTGTAGGGGATCGCCACGAAGTGAACGTTACCCAGAGTGCCGCCGTCCAGGACATAGCTGCGAACGCTCTCGGGCAGTTCGTATTCCCTTACCGCCACGGCGGCATCGGTGGGGTAGAACGAAAACGCCAGGCTCAGCTCGCCATCGCTCATCAGCGTGCGCAGGTTGGGGCCTGAGTCGGGGAAGCTGCGCCCGCTGCGCCAGAGGTGTGGATGGAGTGCATCCAGATAGGCCCATAGTGCTTCGGTGACCGCCTCGAAATCGCTCTCCTCAACGGGCTGATAAAGCGCCTCATCCTGGTCGGTCAGCTCGATCAGCGCCTGCTTTAAAAAGGTGCTGCCGGTGAAATCGGGGATTTTCGGGTAGCTGAATTGGCCGGGGTTGGCGCGCGCCCAGTCAAGCAGCGCCTGCATGTCCTGGGGCGGCGTTTCGACCTGATCAGCGTCGTAATAGAAGGTGATCTGCGCCTTTCCCCAGGGTGACTCGTAGCCGTCGGTGGGCAGCGTGAAGTCGGTCACCACTTCGGGGTTCTCGGCGGCGTTGGTCAGCGCAAAATTGGGCAGCGATTCGGCGAAGGGGCCAAACAGCAGGTCGCGGTCACGCATCGCGGCAAAGTTTTCGCCGTTGATCCAGATCAGGTCGATGCTGCCTTCGTCGTCGTTGCCCGCCTGCTTCTCGGCCAGTACCCGGGACACCGCACTGCTGGTGTCGTCCAGTTTTACGTGCTCAACGTCAATGTTGTGCTGCGCCTGCATTTGCTCGGCCACCCAGTCGATATAGCGGTTGGTACGCGAGTCCCCGCCCCAGGCGTTCCAGTAAACGGTTTGGCCTTCGGCCTCGGCTAACACCGCTTGCCAGTTACCGGGGTCGGGGGCTGCCGCGGCGGGCAGCGCCAGTGCCAATAGAGGGGCCATCAGGGTAAAACGGCGGGCATTCAACATCGCATACCTCTCAATCGAACAATAGGGGTAACCTGCGTCTTTCCAACGCCCGGCATTAAAGCGTGGCGCGCAGGCGCTGCAGTTCGTCCTGAACACGGTCGATGATCGACGGCGACAGGTAGTGTTCCACCCGGTCGCGCACGTGGGCAATCACGGTGGGATCGGTAAGCTCTGCCGACCAGTCCTCGCCGCGCTGCCGGGCATCCCTGGCGCGCAGGTGCTGGGCGCGCCACTTGGCGCACCAGGTCAGCGACCACAGCCAGGTGGCGCGGCGGCAGGCGACCAGGGTCTCGGCGCTGGGGGAGTCGCCCATGGCGGCCTGCCAGCCGCGGTAAAAATCGACCACCTCGTCCAGCGAGAGAACCGCCTGGCTGTTGAGATCCCAGGTCGTGGAGGTATAAAGACTGGTGTGGGCCAGGTCGATCCCCGGCAGGCCGTAGCGGCCCTTTTCCAGGTCGACCAGCACCGCGCGCCCCTGGGCATCGATCAGGAAGTTGCCGGGGTGGGTGTCAAAGCTGATCAGGCAGCGTTTGGCATCGGCAAGCACCGCTGGAAGAGCGTCTAGCTCAGCGTGGATTTGGTCGATGACGTCGCTGCTCAAGTCCGCCTGCGCGAGCCACTCAGACTGACGGGCGACTTCTTCGCGCATGGCCCGCCATGGATCAGCCGGCGACAGCAGTGGGGCGGGCTTATCCGGCAGCGGCAAGCGATGCAGGCTGGCAAGCGTCTCGGCGATGCGCGGCAGATCCTCCGGCAGTCGCGCCAAGCGGCCGTCGATAGCCTCCACCAGCAGGCCGCCTCGGGGCAGGGCGTCGCTGACGTCCAGCAGGCCATGCAGGCGCGGCACATGCCCGCCCTGGCTGGCGCGGGCGTAGCACGCCGCCTCGTAGGCCAGGTTCTCTTTTGGCCCCAGGTTCATCTGGCTCTGCTTGGGCAGCCGCGCCACCCAGTCGTCGCCGTCGCGGTGTAGCCACACGTGATCGTGGGCAAGCCCGGTATCCGCCATGGGCGAAAGCGCGCGGTAGCCAATCCCCGCCCGCTGTAATTCGCCCGCCAGCGTCTGTATTCGCGTCTCTGAGAGTGTCGGCATAGCACAATCCGTGTAAAGGCAACCTTCAATGCCACTCAGTGGTCGTTGTTGTACCAACCTTACACGGTTGATAAGAAAAAGTAGTCAGGACACGATGGGGAATGATCAACGCATCGGGCGTACCGCCTAGTTTTGCATGGGGATGTCATCTTTCCAGCGAAAGCCTACGCCCCCGGCTTTCCAGACGCCGTCGCTGTTGAAGGGATGCGGGCCGGCAAGGTTGATGTGCTGGGGCAAGCCAAAGTGGGGCGCCAGGTTCTGCCTGGCTTTGACCGTCACCCGGTCCATGATCCGCAGGCCCTGCTCTTCGGCGGACATGTGCGCCTCCGGCGCTGCCCGGTGCGCCAGTGCCCAGTTGTCGATGTACAGCAGGTCGCCGGTGTCGTAGTGGTAACGTATCCCGAAGCCTTTCTCGAACGACGCATTCAACAGATCGTTGTAGTCGCTCAAAAGCTGTTTCATCTCGTCTTCGTTGAGCAGGCGAAGCTGGTCGGTAGCGGCAGGGGTCTGTTGCAGTTCGTCGATGGGGCGTCCGTCTTCCGGCAGCCGTTCGATTACCGCGCCGGTCATGCCCAGGTGCAGCCATACGCTCTTGCGCCCCGAGATGGGGTGGGTGTGGACGACGGGGTGGCTCACTCCTGAGGCGGAATTGACCGAGACAAGGCGCTCCCAGAAAGCCTGCTTTGCTTCGGGGAGCGCGTCGAAGGCGGCGCCCTGGTGGGCGAAGTGCGTGCCACCGCCCTGTTCGGGTGCCCGGGCCATGTAGTAAGCGGAATGCGAGAAGATGGCGGCTTCGAAGCTGCCGTCGTTGTGCCACTGGGGCCCCACGCCCAGGATGCCGTAGCGGTTGTCGTTAGAGCAGCGGAAGACATCCCGGTTCATGCCTGGCGTTGCCGGATGAACGCCGTGGGTCGAATGGATTTCGCCCGCGCCCCACCACGTGCTGGCCTCGACCAGTTCATCCGCCGAAAGCTCCGTCTGGTGCTTGAAGACGATGAACCCGCGATGGGCCATTTCCACTTCCAGAGCGTCGATAACGGGCTGGGGGAGCCGGGTGCGAACATCGGCGCCGTATATTTCAACGCCCAGTGGTTCCAGAGGCTTGACCGTCAGTCCCGCTTGCTCGAACAGCGACATGTGGTCAGGGTCGAGCGGCGGTAGGGTGGGTGGCGTGTTCAGGAACTTATCGGAGGATGTTGCCATAGGAAGCGACCTCAATGGGTGAATGCTGGGCAGCGTCACTCGATAGAGGGTGTGACCCGCCTCGGACCATCAGGATCAAAGGGTCCAGATCTTATGGGCAGGTCATCAGCGGTTTTGTTCCTCAGGCGTCGGCAGGGCGGGGCACAATACGCAAGACGGCACCGCCCAGGTGCCGTCTTGGTGCGCGCTATGGACGGACGCTAAAGCGCCGCAATCTTCGCCTTTTGCTCTTCCAGCAGCTTTTTGGCGGCCTGGAACTCGGCCAGCTTGCCGCGCTCTTTTTCCACCACGGCTTCGGGGGCTTTGGCGATGAAGCCTTCGTTGCCGAGCTTTTTCTCGATGCCGCCAATCAGCTTGTCCTGCTTGTCGATCTCCTTCGCTAGGCGCTTGAGCTCGGCGTCCTTGTCGATCAGGTCGGCCATGGGCACCAGTACTTCCATATCGCCGACCAGCTGCGTGGCCGAAAGTGGGGCGTCGTCGGGGTTGGCGAGCCATTGGGCGCTTTCCAGCTTGGCGAGCTTGGCCAGGAAGTGGCGGTAGCTTTCCAGACGCTCGGCGTCCTCGGCCTTGCCCTTGGTCAGCAACACGTCCAGCGGCTTGCCGGGGGCAATATTCATCTCGGCGCGGATATTACGCACGGCGATAATCACGCCCTTCAGCCATTCGATATCGCGGGTCGCCTGCTCGTCGATCTTGCTGTTGTCGGCTTCTGGCCACGCCTGCAGCATGATGGACGCGCCGTCGCCTACATAGGTCCCCGCCAGCGGTGCGACGCGTTGCCAGATCTCTTCGGTGATATAGGGCATCATCGGGTGGGCGAGGCGCAGAATGGCTTCGAGCACGCGTACCAGCGTGCGGCGTGTGCCGCGCTTGGCTTCCGCCGTGGCATTTTCATCCCATAAAACAGGCTTGGAAAGCTCCAGGTACCAGTCGCAGTACTCGTTCCAGACGAATTCGTAGAGCGCCTGGGAGGCGTGGTCGAAGCGATACTCGTCCATTGCCTTGGTGACCTGGGCCTCGGTTTTCTGCAGTTGGGAGATAATCCAGCGGTCGGCCAGCGACAGTGCCACCTCGCCACCGTCGGTGCCGCAATCCTCGCCTTCGGCGTTCATCAGCACGTAGCGAGAGGCGTTCCACAGCTTGTTGCAGAAGTTGCGATAGCCGTCCAGACGGTTCATATCGAACTTGATATCGCGCCCGGTCGTCGCCTGGGAGAGAAACGTAAAGCGCAGCGCATCGGTGCCGTGGGCTTCAATGCCGTCTTTAAACTCTTCTTTGGTGGCTTTGGCAATCGCCTTGGCCTTTTGCGGCTGCATCATGTTGCCGGTGCGTTTTTCGAGCAGCGCGTCCAGGCTGATACCGTCGATCAGGTCGATGGGGTCGAGTACATTGCCCTTGGACTTGGACATCTTCTGGCCCTGGCCGTCGCGCACCAGACCGTGTACATAGACCGTCTTGAACGGGACTTCGTCGGTGAACTTGAGCGTCATCATGATCATCCGGGCCACCCAGAAGAAGATGATGTCAAAGCCGGTGACCAGCACGCTGGTGGGGTGGAAGGCCTCAAGCTCCGGGGTTTGTTCCGGCCAGCCGAGGGTCCCGAAGGTCCACAGGCCCGAGCTGAACCAGGTATCCAGCACGTCTTCGTCCTGGGTCAGCTCGATATCGACGCCGAGGCCGTGCTTCTCGCGAGCTTCGGCTTCCGTGCGGGCAACGTAGACATTGCCTTCGGCGTCGTACCAGGCGGGGATGCGGTGGCCCCACCACAGCTGGCGGGAAATGCACCAGTCCTGGAGGTCGCGCATCCAGGCGAAGTACATGTTTTCGTAGTTCTTGGGCACGAACTGGATGTCGCCTTTTTCCACCGCTTCGATGGCGGGCTTGGCAAGCGACTCCACGGCGACAAACCACTGGTCGGTGAGCAGCGGCTCGATCACGTCACCCGAGCGGTCGCCGTAGGGCATGGTGTTGTTGACGGCTTCCACCTGCTCGAGCAGGCCCAGGGCGTCCATGTCGGCGACGATCAGCTTGCGCGCCTCGAAGCGGTCGAGCCCGACGTACTTGGCCGGTAGCGTGGCGTCTTCATCTGGCTGGGGAGTGCCTTTCAGGTCGTAAATCTCGGCCTGCTCAAGAATCGCCGCGTCCTTGGAAAAGACGTTGATCAGCAGGTGGTTCTGGCGCTTGCCGACCTCGTAGTCGTTGAAGTCGTGGGCCGGGGTGATTTTTACGCAGCCCGAGCCCTTGTCCATGTCGGCATGCTCGTCGGCGACGATGGGAATCCGACGGCCGACCAGGGGCAGCTCGATAAACGTGCCGACCAGGGAGGCGTAGCGTTCGTCTTCGGGATTGACCGCCACGCCGGTATCGCCCAGCAGGGTTTCCGGACGCGTCGTGGCGACCACCAGGTAATCTTTGCCGTCGTCGGTTTTAACGCCATCCGCCAGCGGGTAGCGGAAGTGCCAGAAGCTTCCCTGCTGCTCCTTGTTCTCTACTTCTAGGTCGGAAATGGCGGTGTGCAGCGTCGGATCCCAGTTGACCAGGCGCTTGCCGCGATAGATCAGGTTTTCTTCGTGCAGGCGCACGAACACTTCCTGGACGGCCTTGTAGAAGCCGTCGTCCATGGTGAAGCGCTCGCGGGACCAGTCGACGCTGGCGCCCATGCGGCGCAGCTGGCGGGTAATATGGTCGCCGGATTCTTCTTTCCACTCCCATACCTTGTCGATGAACGCATCGCGACCCAGGTCGTGGCGGGTTTTGCCCTCTTCAGCGGCGATCTTGCGCTCCACCAGCATCTGCGTGGCGATACCGGCGTGGTCGGTGCCTACCTGCCACAGGGTGTTGTTGCCCTGCATCCGCTTCCAGCGGGTCAGGGTATCCATGATGGTGTCCTGGAAGGCGTGGCCCATGTGCAGACTGCCGGTCACGTTGGGCGGCGGGATCATGATCGAGAACGGCTCGCCGCGGCCTGACGGGGCGAAACGGTTGTCGGCTTCCCAGCGCTCGTACCAGCGGGTTTCGATCTGCTCAGGTTGGTAGGTCTTTTCCATGGATTGGCTCACCGCAACGATGCTCCCCGCAGGGAAGCATGGAATTCATAAGGGGTCGAAAAAATGGCGACAAGTATAGCGCGATAAGGGGCAGGGCGTCAGGCCCTTACCGGGCGGCGATTCAGCCCGCGCATGGCGATCAGCCCAAGCACCGGCCCGGGCAGCAGCCACCAGATGACGGCCAGTTCCTGGCTGCTCCATAGCGATGTGACCAGGGCGATCGACGGGATGGTCAGGCCAAAGCCAATGGCGTTCATCATGGCGAGTGCCGCCCCCAGTCGCTCGGCGGGGGCGGTGGCCGAGGCCAGCGCCGAAAACTGCGCCGAATCGGCAATCACGCTCAGCCCCCAGACCAGTAATAGCGCGATCAGCAGCAGGGGTGGGGCAGCGCCTATCAGCGGGTAGATCAGGCATAGGGCGCCCGAGGTGGCCAGCGCCACAAACGCCACGCGGGCACTGCCCACCCGGCGGCTCCAGCGCCCGGCGAGTACGCAGCCGGGCAGGCCAATGGCGATGATCGCAAAGCTCAGCCACGGCTGGACGCTGCTGCTGGCACCGAGACGCGTAAGCTCCCGCGTCACCAAAAACGGCACCAGGGCCCATAGGGCATAAAGCTCCCAGCAATGGCCGAAGTAGCCAAGCGCCGCTGCCCGAAAATCCTTGTGTTTAAACGCCGCCAACCCCGCCCAGGGCCGCCCGCCGCTGGCTTTGGCGGGCAGGTGCGGGCCAACGCCCAGCTTATAAATCATCAGCGCGGCGGCCAGCGCGAGCAGCGAGGCAAGCAGCAGCGGCCATTGCCAGGGAAGGTTCAGGGTGAGCCCGCGCAGCAGGTGCGGCGAGGCGATGCCCAGGGTCAGCATGCCCACCAGCCAGCCCAGCGCCGCCCCGGCGTGGCTGGGCGTCCAACTGACCACCAGTTTCATGCCCAGCGGATAGATCCCTGCCAGGCAAAGCCCCGTGGCAAAGCGAGCGATCGCGGCCAGCGTGACGTTATCCGCCATGCCAATAAAGGTGGCGTTCACCAGCGCCCCGAGCACGGCAGAAACTGCAAATAGGTGGCTGGCGCGCACGCGGTCGGCAAGCCCCGTGGTGGCAATCGCCAGGGTGCCGGTAATGAACCCGGCCTGCACGGCAATGGTGAGCAGCCCAAGGTCGCTCTCACTCAGGCCCACCGCGTCTTGAAGCGCCAAACCCACACCGTTGACGCTGAACCACAGCGAGGTGCCGAACAGTTGAGCGATAACAATAACGGCGAGAGGGTAGCGGGTGAGCACGTTTACGGCTCCAGAAATTGTTTAAGAAGAATAACTTCGGGATGAGTGGGCGTTCTATTGCTAGGCATCATGGGGTATCGCCACCCTGGTAATCAATAATTTGTCGTTAAGACGAATTTTTTGAAAACAGCATTGTCAGATGGCGTGGGTATCGACAGATAACCCGATTGTGGCCGTATTGATTAGCCACCTTGGGAGCCCAGGGCCAAGATCAGTCGCTACCTTGATGAGCCTTGTGGTTTTCGCTGTGTAGGTGGTCTGTTAGGGTCATATGGGGTATCGCAAGGCCCGTCATGATTGTGTCGGGTAGCAAATACAATTTGTACGCAATTGGAGTTTTCATGCAATTAACCAAGCTTTTCGTTCCGGCAGTCGCCGCAATGGCGTTCAGTGTTCCCGCCATGGCCCAGCAACAAATGGGTGGAGGCGGTATGGGCGGCGGCACCCCCAGTGTCGATGACCAGGTGAGCCAACTTGACGAAATGTTGGATCTGGATGATGGGCAGAAAGAGGAACTCAGCAGCCTTATGACCCAGATGCAAGATGAAAACAGTGCCAAGGAAGAGGAAGCCCGAGAGCTGCAGCAGCAACTCGGCGAGAAGGTTCAGCCCGATTATGATGAAGCGTCCATTCGCGCGGATGCGGAGCGTCTTGGTGAGCTAACGGCTGAGATGACCGCGAATAGCGTCATCATGCAGTCCCAGATCGAAGGCGTGTTCACTCCAGAACAGCGCGATGAACTGGAAGAGGCCATGGCTCAGCAGCAGGAGCAAATGCAACAGATGCAGGAGCAAATGCAGGAACAGGGAGGCCAACAAGGCCAAGGCCAGGGTCAAGGCCAAGGTGAAGACGCACTGCAGTGATGGAAAATGGCCAGGCAGATTGCCTGGCCGCTCTTAAAACGATAGCTTTTCGCTGTTGATGACCCCGCCAAGTGCGGGGTCACGCGTTTGTGTTGGAGGCCCTCTGCTCGGCCGCTCACCCCAGCTTATGCGGCACGACCTCATGG
Source organism: Halomonas sp. HL-93 (assembly GCF_900086985.1). NCBI lineage: Bacteria > Pseudomonadati > Pseudomonadota > Gammaproteobacteria > Oceanospirillales > Halomonadaceae > Halomonas > Halomonas sp. HL-93. Next base: position 3,318,235 of record NZ_LT593974.1, on the reverse strand, counting down.
CCGAGTTCTTTATAGCGCTGCCAGCAGGCGCGTTTGGCGACCAGCACCTGCTGGTGCTGATTAATGATTTCGGCAATGCGCGCAAAGCGTTCAACGCCCTCGGGAATATCCGGGTGCAGGTTAAGCAGCGCGGTCTCCTCAGTGGGCATTGGTAACTGCTGCCAGCCGAGCGTAATCGGTACGCTCTCAGCCATGTCGCTGTCTTCCAGCGCGTGGGGCAGGTAGGCGTCACCGCGAAAGCCCCACAGCGCCTCGTCGGCCTGCTCGGCGAGGGGTTTATCTTCGCAGTGGAGATGCAGCCGATAGCCCTTGCGGTAGATGGTTTCGGCCAGCTTGCAGGCAAACTGCAGGCGTGCCTCCAGCGTGCTGTCCGGCAGGATATAAAAGTCAATGCGCGCCATGGCGAGGTCCTGGCTGGGCGTCTTGAGGCGCGTCGCCGCTGAAGCCAGCGGCGACGCAAACGGTGACGGATGACTTAGGCCAGCTGGGTCAGCCAGCCGTATGTATCGTCGCTGCGTCCGTATTGCAGGTCGAGCAGCTTGGTGCGCAGGCGCTTGGCCACGTCGTTATTGCCCCCCGCCGTGAGACGAATACGCTCGTCCTCGCTGACCAGCTCGCCCACCGGGGTGATCACCGCCGCGGTGCCGCAGGCGAACACTTCGGTAATCTCACCGGACGCCGCGCCTTCACGCCACTCGTCGATGCTGATGGGGCGCTCTTCCGGGCTTAAGCCCTCGTCTTTGGCCAGCGTCAGCACGGAATTGCGGGTAACGCCTTCGAGAATGGTGTCGGTCAGGCGCGGGGTGACCAGGCGGCCATCCTTGAAGACAAAGAACAGATTCATGCCGCCCAGCTCTTCGATCCACTTATTCTCGGCGGCATCCAAAAACGCCACCTGGCTGCAGTCGTGGGCGGCGGCTTCCTTTTGCGCGGCAAGCGACGCTGCGTAATTGCCGCCGCATTTGGCGAAGCCGGTACCGCCAGGGGCGGCGCGCTTGTAATGCGACGACAGCCAGATCGACACCGGCTCTATGCCGCCCTTGAAATACGCCGCCGCTGGCGAGGCAATCACGTAGTAATCCACTTCGTGGGCCGGGCGTACGCCGAGAAAGGCTTCCGAGGCGATCATGAACGGGCGCAGGTAGAGGCTGCACTCGTCGGCGTCGCTCGACGGCGTCGGCACCCAGGCGTGGTCCTGGGCGAGCAGGGCTTTCAGCGAGCCGATGAAATCCTCATCGGAAAGCTCGGGCAGCGCCAGGCGGCGGGCGCTGCGCCGAAAGCGCTCGGCGTTTTTCTCCGGCCGGAACGTCCAGACCGAGCCGTCGGCATGGCGGTAGGCCTTGATGCCTTCAAAAATCTCCTGACCGTAGTGCAGCACCGAGGCGGCAGGATCGAGGGTCAAGGGGCCATAAGGGCGGACCTGATGACCATGCCACTCGGCGTCGACCGTCCAGCGGACGTGCGCCATGTGATCGGTGAAATATTGCCCGAAGCCGGGATTTTTCAGAATGTTGTCGCGAATCTCGTCGGCCGTCGGCTGGTTGGACGGCAGGGCTTCGAAGTGCGTATCAGAACTTGCAGTGGGCACGGCTGTTGGTCTCCGCTGGCAACACGCCTCTCGGGGCGAATACGTGGAATAGGATGAAAACAGGCGCACCGAGTCGTCCTCCGTACGCCTTGATAGGTTCAGGTTTAACGGTTGTAGCGCCTAAAGGCAACCGCTGGTTGTCTAGTCGTCGCCATTTTCAACCTGGGCGTCGTTTTCCCGGTCCAGCAGATATTGGGTAAGCAGGCCGACAGGGCGCCCGGTGGCGCCTTTCTGCTTGCCGGAATGCCAGGCGGTGCCGGCAATGTCCAGGTGTGCCCAGGGGAAACGGTCGGCAAAGCGCGACAGGAAACACGCCGCGGTAATCGTGCCCGCCGGGCGGCCGCCGATATTGGCCAGGTCGGCGAAGTTGGAGTCCAGCTGCTCCTGGTACTCGTCCCATAGCGGCAGGTGCCAGGCGCGATCCCAGGCGGCATCGCCGGCGTCGAGCAGATCCAGCGCCAGGTCGTCATCGTTGGACAGCAAGCCGGTGGCGTGGTGGCCAAGCGCAACGATGGCCGCCCCGGTGAGCGTGGCGATATCGACCACGCTGGCTGGCTTGAAGCGCTCGGCGTAGGTCAGCGCATCGCACAGCACCAGTCGGCCTTCGGCATCGGTGTTGAGCACTTCAACGGTGAGGCCTTTCAGGGTAGTAATGATATCGCCAGGTTTGGTGGCGGCACCGTCCGGCATGTTTTCCGCGGCAGCGACGATAAACACCAAGTTGAGCTTGGGCTTGATCGCCAGTAGCGCTTTAACGGTGCCGAACACGCTGGCCGCACCGCCCATATCGAACTTCATTTCGTCCATGCCCTCGCCGGGCTTGAGCGAAATGCCGCCGGTGTCGAAGGTGATGCCTTTGCCGATCAATACGTGGGGGGCCTCGTCAGCGTTGTCGGCCCCTTGATAGTTCATGACGATCAGGCGGGTCGGCTCGCGGCTACCACGGCCGACTGACAGCAGTGCGCCAGCGCCTAATTCGGCGAGCGCTTCTTCGTCAAGAATGTCGACGGCCAGCGCGCCTTTTGATTCGCGCCCTAGCTGTTCCGCCTGATCGGCTAAGTAGCTTGGCGTGCACACATTACCCGGCAAATTTCCCAGGGTGCGCGTATAGTTGATGCCCTGGCCGATGGCGCTGCCATAGCTGGCGCCTTGCTGGGCAGCGTCTGCGTCGGCGGCGCTGCTGATCATTAGGGTCAAGTGCGTTAGGCTAGCGGCAGGCGCTGGTTGGCGTTTGAACTGATCGAATCGGTAGCCCGCGCGCTCGATGCTTTCGAGCACTTTGCGTGCTTTCCAGCCCGTATCGCGGTCGGCCAGCGGTACGTCGGTCAGCATGACACTGGCGTCGTCGATGGGCAGTTTGATGAGCGCGGTCATGGCAGCATCCAGCGCTTTTAAATACGCTGCTTCATGACATTTTTCGCGCTCGCCAAGGCCAACTAATAGCAGGCGTTCGGCTCCCAGGCCTGGGGCATAGGGCAGTAGCTGTACGCTCGCAAGACTGGCATCGACGTCGCCACGGGCCACGAGCTGGCCAATCAACTGCTCGCTGGCATCGTCGAGCTTGGCCACGGCAGGCAGTAAATCGCCGTCTTTATAGACGGGGACAACAAGGCAGGCCGTTTCTATTTTGGCCGGGTTGGCCGTTTGAACGGAAAATTCCATGACGTCTCCAACAAGACAAGCATCGAGGTATTCAGGATAATGGATCAGTGTACCCAAGCAATGCAGGTGTTGCATAACATCCTGCACGACTAGCCGGAGAGCGCGTTGATATTATTCCGCTATTTAACCCGCGAAGTATTGCTCACCATGTCCGCTGTGGCGGGCATTTTGCTGTTGGTGATCATGGGCAGCCGCTTCATCCGCTATTTTTCGGACGCCGCGGAGGGCGATTTTCCGGTCAACATCCTTGGCAGCTTAATGGTCTACCACCTGCCTGGCTTCATGGAGTTGATTCTTCCGCTAGCGTTTTTCCTAGGCATATTGCTGGCTTACGGGCAGTTATATATGAACAGCGAAATCACCGTGATGGTGGCCTGCGGCATCAGCCCTACACGACTGTTGCGGGTAACGTTGCTGCCTGCAACGGCGGTGGCGGTGTTGGTTGGCCTGTGCAGCCTTTGGCTGACGCCGGCCGGGGCATTGCAAACCGCCGCCATTATAGAAGAACAGGAGAGCCGGTTGGACGTTTCGGTGCTGGCACCCGGTCGCTTTCAGGAATTTGGCGGTGGGCGTACCGCTTATATCAGTGGTTTTAATGATGACGGCAGCGAAATGCAGGATGTCCTGATTCACGAACAGCGCGGGCCTGGCGACGATGCCGAACACGATTATGTGACGCGCGCCAAGTCGGGCTATCAAGAAACGCGCATGGAAACCGGTAGCCGCTTCCTCGTTCTGCGTGATGGCGAGCGATACGGCGTGACGCCAGGGCAGCGTAATGCTGAACGACTGACATTTGAGCGCTACACGTTGCGTTTGGGCTTGAGCCGCGATCGCCAAGAACTGGACTCATTGGAGTACGCCACGACAGCGGCACTGTGGCAAGACGATAACGATCGTGCCCAGGCGCAATGGCAGTGGCGGGCCGGGTTGCCGTTAATGGTTTTTATACTGGCGATCATGGCGCAGCCGTTGTCCCGCGTGAATCCTAGACAGGGACGTTTCGCCAAGCTGCTGCCCGCCATCTTTTTGTACGTTGCGTACTTGAGTTTATTGCTGGCAGCTGTCGATGCGGTGGGCAGTGGTGCTTGGTCTAGTACCTTGGGTATATGGCCCGTTCATGGGGTGTTTTTAGTCCTAGGCTTATTGCTGATCTGGCAGTCGCAACGCAAGGGGATGCGCTGATGCTAAATGTGCTAACAGTCACCGATCGTCTCGACCGCTATATCGCTCGCAACGTGCTAGCAGCAATCGTAGTGGTGCAATTTGTCCTCTTGGGGTTGGATATTACGATTGCCTATATCGATGATTTGGGCGATGTCCAAGAGGGCTATACCGCACTCGATGCCTTTCTTTATCTACTTATGCGCACGCCCTGGCGGTTTTATCAATACGCCCCGGTCGCGGTGCTGATCGGGGCGCTGATTGGTCTGGGCAGCATGGCGTCCAGCAATGAATTGACCGTGATGCGCGCCGCGGGCCGCTCGCTGGCGCGAATCGTCTGGAGCGTGATGAAGCCTGTGCTGCTGGTGGTCGTGGTGGTGCTGATGGTGGCGGAGTATGTCAGCCCGCGTACGGAGCAATACGCCGAAGCTTGGCAGCTCGAAAAAATGCAGGGTGAGGGGGCCATGCTGACAAGCCGCAGTGGCTGGCAGGTCGAGGACGACAGCGTCTACCGCTTTGGGGCCATCCGGGCGGATAACGTGGTCCTCGACCTGACCCGCTATCGCTTTGACGAGGAGCGACTGGTCGAGGCCACCTACGCGCGCCGTGCCAACTGGAACGATGGCGCCTGGCAGCTTGAGGATGTAGCCACCACACGGATCTTTGATGATCGCACCGAGTCCGAGCGAGCCGACACTCAGCATTGGGAAACCGACTTTACCCCGCTTCAGCTGGAACGCCTGCTGCGCTCGGTGGAAAGCCAGGCACCCAGTGAACTATGGGAATACGCCCGTTTCCTGGAAGATCAGGGCATGCAGACAGACCAACCGCTGCTGTATTTCTGGCAAAAAATACTGATGCCGCTGACCATGGGCTCGCTGGTGTTGATTGCCGCGTCGTTCGTGTTCGGCCCATTGCGCACCGTGGCGGCGGGCACCCGGGTGTTTTACGGCGTGGTGACCGGGCTGGTGTTCAAGTACGTCCAGGACCTGCTGGCCCCGGCGTCGACCCTGTTTGGTTTCTCTCCCGTGTGGGCCGTTCTAGTGCCCACCCTTGCGTGTGCGGTGGTGGGCGTCTATTTCTTGCGACGTAACGGCTAACTCTGAGCGTTAAGGAGCCCTATGGCTAAGCAGCGTTTTCACCAGCCAGCGAATACGCAGCCCGCCGGGTTGGGGCCGCGCCTGGGGGCGATGCTCTACGATGGCCTGCTGCTTGCGGCGATCTGGATCGCCGTGACCGTCGCTCATCTGGCGTTTTTCAGATTCGTGCTGGACCAAGAAGCCGAAGCGATTGGTACCACAGGCGTCGATATCTGGAGCCTTCGGCTATTGTTGGTGCTGTTTACCACGCTATTTTTTGCGTTTTTCTGGCAGCGAGGCGGTATGACGCTGGGTATGCAGGCGTGGCGTCTGCGGGTACAGACCAACCAAGGAACCGCCATCTCATTCAAACAAAGCCTGGTACGCTGCCTGACGGCTTGGATGTCCTTGGCGGCGCTAGGAATCGGCTATTGGTGGGTATTGTTCGATAAGCAGCGTCGCAGCTGGCCGGATATTGCTTCCAATACGCAGATCGTTAGGTTGCCAAAATATTAATTTTCCGGGTAGGCACGCAAAAAATACGCCCACGACAAAGGGTTATAGACCCCTTAAAGCTACTTAAGACGAATCCCTACTAAAGGCTATATATTTCTACTTGCAAAGATGTATGCGAATCATTTACATTCATCTCATAGACTTTATGAGGTGCAGCCATGTACGTGTGTGTGTGCAAGGGAGTAACCGACCATCAGATTCGCCAGCAGGTGAGCGACGGAGCGCGCAGCTGGCAGGAAGTGCGCGAAGCTACTGGCTGTGCCACACAGTGCGGCAAATGCGCTTGTTTCGCGAAATCCCTCACTCGTGAAGCGGTCCATGAGGCTCGCTTAGAAGCCAATATGGATTTAGCGTACGCCGTGTGACGCGAATCGATATTGTAAGAATTATCGTTAGCAAATATATGATTTTCTTGAATTTTTAGGTCTTATCTCTATACTCCCAGTTAACGCTGGGAGTATGCCTTTGATGGCTAATACTCCTTGATTAACGTAACTGCTTGATAGAGTTTGCTAAACTATCAGCATTACAGGAAAAAGGTGACGTCATGAAAGGTGATCCGAAAGTAATCCAGCATCTCAATATCGCCCTTGGCAACGAGCTGGTCGCCATCAATCAATACTTTTTGCATGCCAAAATGTATAAGGATTGGGGCTTGAAGGCGCTCGCCAAATGGGAATACGACGAGTCCATCGAAGAGATGCAGCATGCTGATAAGCTTATCGAGCGCATCCTATTTCTCGAAGGTATTCCTAACCTGCAGGATCTGGGCAAGCTGCACATCGGTGAAAACGTCAAGGAGATGCTTGAGAGCGATTTGAAAATCGAGCACGATGGCCGTAATGACTATATCGAAGCCATTACCTATTGCGAGAGCGTTAAAGATTACGTGACCCGCGACTTGCTGCGTGATCTGCTCGCCGACGAAGAAGATCATATCGACCATATCGAAACTGAGCTTGGTCTGATCGATAAGGTGGGTATTCAGAACTACATGCAGCGCCAAATGCAGATGGCAGGCGACGAGTAAAGGTTTTAGCCAGCTTATCTTACAACGTAAACGGGCAGCCAATGGGCTGCCCGTTTTATTTTAAGCTTTACTCTTCATCATCAGAGGACTCTGATGACTCCACTATGCCGCATGCCATGCGGCTGCCACCACCGCCAAGCTCTTTGGGGTCATCCGAGTAGTTGTCTCCACCCTCATGAATCATAATGCTGCGTCCTTCTATATCGTCCAGGGTAAGACGAGGGGCGAGCACAGGAAGGGTCGCATTGCCGTCTTCATCTACGGTGAGTACTGGCAAATCACCCAAATGGCCTTCGCCGTAAGGTCCTTCATGGCTGTCTGTTTCTTCTGGGTCGTAGTGGCCTCCGGCATAAAGCGCGGCGGTCATGTGGCCGCTATCATTTTCCTGAGGCTCGCAGCTTGGGTTCTTATGCACATGAAAGCCATACACACCGGCGTCCAGGTCGCTAAGGTCAGGCGTTAACAGCAGGCCGTGCTCGCTATCCTCCAGTTTAATGCTGCCGATAGATTCCTCAACGCCATCGGCACTCACTTTATGTATCTCAACCTCCATACTGTCATCTGCTTGCACCGAGGCTGCAAGCAGCAGTGAAGCAGTGATACAACCGAGCGATGTCATATAGCGCATGTTGATGTCTCCTTTCCTTATCCGTGGAAAACTTTTGTTTAAGTACTCCTTCAAAGTAGTTCGCCGCTGGCTAACCCGCCAACACCAACTGCCGGTCACACACCATGGCGTTGAGTGTTGGGGCGATCCGTGGCCCAGATATCACGAGAGATGACATTAACCCGCCAAGCCGCGACAATAGCGGCCTGATTTGTTCAATGTTTTATAGACAGTCTTTGTCGCCAGATTTTTAGCGAGGATCGCTATGACGCCACTCAACATCCTCTATCAGGATGAGCATCTCGTTGCAGTGCATAAGCCCTCAGGGCTTTTGGTGCATCGCTCGGCGCTGGCGCGTGGTGAAACCGAATTTTTGCTTCAGCGGTTGCGCAATCAAATCGGCAAACGGGTGTACCCGGTGCATCGATTAGATCGGCCTACCTCGGGTGTGATGGTGTTTGGCTTGTCCTCTGAAGTCGCTGCTCTGCTGAGCGACGCGTTCAGCGAACGCCAGGTAGACAAGCGCTACCTGGCGGTAGTCCGCGGCAAAGCCCCTGAGCAAGCACGCCTGGACTACCCGCTGCGCGAAGAGGACGGCACACGGCCCAAGGCGGAAATGCCCGCCATGCCAGCGATGACCGACATCCGCCGCTTGGATAGCGTCGAGCTGCCGGTGCAGGTCGATCGCTACCCGGTGGCACGCTACTCGCTGGTGGAAGCGCGCCCGCTGACCGGGCGACGCCATCAGATTCGTCGCCACCTTTCACGGCGGGGCTACCCCATCATTGGAGATGCCAAGCACGGCAAGAGCGTGCATAACCACTTTTTTGCAGAGCAGCTTAGCGCCCCTCGGTTACTGATGGCGGCCACTTATCTGGCCTTTGACCATCCGCTGTTCGACAAGCGCATCCAACTTAGTTGCGCGCTGGACGACACCATGGTGGCGCTGTTCGATCATCTCGGCTGGTCCGGTCATTTGCCGCTGGACAGCGTGCGCACCCCGCCCATCGGTACACCATCCGCCCTTTTAACCTGAGTACAGGAGCCTCTATGTCGTCTGCGGATTACGATTTTCGCTTTGGCGGGATTCGCCGCCTCTATGGGCAGCGTGCCGCGGACGCCTTTCGTCATGCCCATGTGGTGGTGGTCGGCGTTGGGGGCGTGGGGAGCTGGACGGTCGAGGCGCTGGCGCGCTCGGGCATCGGCAAACTGACGCTGATCGACTTGGATGATGTCTGCGTGTCCAACGTCAACCGACAGCTCCATGCACTGGATGACACCATTGGCCAGCCCAAGGTCGATGTACTGGCCGAGCGTTGCCGTTTGATTGCCCCAGAGATTGAGATCGTTGCCGATACCGCCTTTGTGACGCCCACCAACCTCGCCGAGCGCATCCCCGCCGACGTCGACCACGTGGTGGATGCCATCGACAGCGTGGTCGCCAAGGCAGCGCTGATCGCCTGGTGTAAAAGGCGCAAAATTCCCATTACCGTAACGGGGGCTGCCGGTGGGCAAACCGACCCTACGCGCATTCAGGTAGCGGATCTCACCCGCACCGAGCACGACCCGCTGTTATCCAAAGTGCGCTCGCGGCTGCGCCGTGATTACGGCTTTTCCCGCAACCCCAAGCGGCGCTTCTCGGTCGAGTGCGTCTATTCTGACGAGCAGTTGGTCTACCCCAGCGGCGACGGTGAAGTTTGCCTGCAGAAGCCCGGCAGCGGCGATGTCACCCGGTTGGACTGTGCCTCGGGTTTTGGCGCTGCCACCTTTTTAACCGGCACCTTTGGTTTTGTCGCCGCTTCAAAGGTGCTAGAGCGGCTCGCCAAAAAAGCCGCCCAGCCCGCCAAGCAAAAGGAAGCCTTATGATCGTTCCTACCCCCGGTATTTATCGCCATTACAAAGGTAGCCTTTACGAAGTACTCGGTACCGCCCAGCACAGCGAAACCGAGGAACCTCTGGTGGTCTATCGCGCCCTCTACGGCGACTACGGCCTCTGGGTGCGCCCGCTTGAGATGTTCACTGAAAATGTGATTAGAGAGGGCTACAACCAGCCGCGTTTTGCGCTGGAGAAGGCCTTTTAATAAGTGGCTGTTGCTTATATTCTTTAATCAGCTATGGTTATAACCATTATTTTATAGCGTCAATATTGAGGATATAAGCATGAGGACCTTTGCGTTTTCCCCAAGCACAGGTGCAGGCACGCCGGACGTCGCTGGTTTTTTTGATCCGCGCACCTTTAGTATTCAATACGTGGTCAGCGACCCCGCCACCAAGGAGTGCGCGATTATCGACCCGGTATTGGATTTTGATGAGAAATCCGGCGCGACGGCCACCTTTAGCGCTGACACCCTGCTGGCTTATATCAAGCAGCAAGGGCTGTCGGTGGCCTGGGTTCTGGACACCCATCCCCATGCCGATCATTTCTCGGCAGCGCAGTACCTGAAAGAAAAAACCGGCGCTCCAACGGCCATTGGTCAGCACGTCACCAAAGTGCAGACGCTGTGGAAGGAGATATACAACTGGCCGGAAATGCCAACCGACGGCCGCCAGTGGGACACGCTGTTTGCCGAGGGTGATACCTTTCAGATCGGTGAGCTGGGTGGCCGGGTGATGTTCTCGCCGGGCCACACGCTGGCCTCAGTCACCTATGTGATTGGCGATAGTGCCTTCGTGCACGACACCCTGTTCCAGCCGGACTTCGGTACCGCACGGGCGGACTTCCCCGGCGGCGATGCCAAGGCCTTATGGCACTCCATCCAGCAAATCCTCACGCTGCCCGACGACACGCGCCTGTTCACCGGCCACGACTACATGCCGGATGGCCGCGAGCCCCAGTGGCAAAGCAGCGTCGCCGAGCAGCAGGCGCACAACCCACACCTGGTGGGTAAAAGCGAAGGCGACTACGTGGCGCTTCGCCACCAGCGCGATAGCGAACTGCCGATGCCCAAGCTGATTCTTCACGCACTGCAGGTGAATACCCGCGGCGGGCGACTGCCCGAGCCCGAAGCCAACGGCAAACGCTATCTCAAGATTCCTCTGGATGCCCTGGCAGGCGCCGCCTGGGATTAAGTGATACCTTGGAGCCAGTAAGAATAGTGCCAACGCTATCAAGAACCAGGCACATGGCGGCTTCTACTATGCCGCCATGTGCTTCGCTCAAAAGTTATAACGCCCTGACAACCAAAAGCGCGGGTCTTTGTGCTCGTCCGCTGAGGCGGCGTCACCAGTGGTGGGCGTTGCCACTGCCGTATCCAGTGACCAGTTATCTTGCGTGTAACGAACGCCAACACCGCCGCCTGCCAGGGTTTCGCTTGCTTCGTCGTCAAACCCTTGGCGAGCTCCATGGTCATAGAAAACATAGGGGCTCAATTCAGGCGTGACTTGATAGCGGGCTTCCAACTGGGTGAGCCACACGCGGCTGCCGCTGATTTCTCCTTGTGGATACGCTCTAACGCTTCGGGCACCGCCCAGGCTCATGCCTTGTGAAGAATCCAGCGGCGAGTCTGCCCATTGCACTTCACCGCTGGCCAGCAGCGAGAAGCCTTGGCCAAGGTTTTGCAAGCGCGAAAGGCTAATATTGGCCTTGGTATAGCCACCATCCACTTGTTCATTGGCCTGGTTATTGATCTGGCCGCTTTGCAGGCGAGCCTCCCCAAACGTCACACCGCCCTGACCAAGCGAGTCACGGTGGTCAAACTGAAGCGCAAGCGGCACACTATAACCATACCGTTGCTGGTAACTGACCCCTTCAAAGCGATCGTTCAACTCCGTGTACTCGCCGCCAAAAGACGCTGTCAGGTTGGTCTGCTGCTGCCGAATCAGTGGGTAGCTGAGTGTCAGGTTGCTGGTATCCGCCGTACCGGTAAAGCCGTTGAACGGCGAGCGCAAATCATACTCGGTGCGCGCATAAGACACTTCCGCCCGCCAGCCCTGATAACCAATAGGCAGGGAGTACGCCAAGCGGCCCAGCCATAAATCCTCTTCCGAATAGAGGGCGGTCACGCTTAACTCGTCACCCACCTTTAACAGTCGGTTGGCCTGCACGCTGACGGTTGCCCGCGCTTCGCCGGAAGAGCGGCTGCCGTGATTATCCGCGGCCACAGAGCCGCGCAGGCGATCGTCTGCAGACACCTCAGTGACCAAGTCCCCGGTGCCAGAGGCTTCGCCCGGCCGCATGACTGGGGTGGCGTCGACCCCCGGTAAATCGCCTAGCAGCAGGGCGGTGCGTTCAAGTTTGTCGCCTTGAATGACGTCGCCTGTGCGAAGTTCGGAAAGGTAAGGCGAGATATCGTCGACCAGCGCGTCGTCATCGCCACTGACCGTTACCTCGCCATAGTTGCCCTCTACCAGACGTATTTCGAGCGTTCCCTGGCTGACATCCTGCTTAGGCAGCATTGCCTGGGCAAACGGGTAGCCGTTGTCACGATAAAAGCGGCTGATCTCATTGCTGATGCGCTGAAGCCCGGCCATGTCGTGCCGTTGTCCGACCCGGTCTTGAACCTGAGCTAACAGCGTCGCGTCATCATAGACGGTATTGCCGCTAAAGGTGATCTCGTCGATACGGATCTCGCGACTCTCGGCATCGCTTTCTGACAGCGGTGCGCCCTCCAGGTTAATATCGACAGAGGACTCGCGTGGCTGATAGTCACTTTCCGGTAGTGAGTCGCGAAGGAGGCGGCCTGCATCCGGCGGCGTTTGCGCATAGCTGGTGAGTGACAACGAACCCATCAAGCACATAGCCGTTACGGTCAGCGAGCGAGTGGTAAGTAAACCATAGTGCATTAGTTGTCTCCCTCAACGTCGTCATTCAAAGCAAAGTTGATACCGCTCTCAACAATCTCGATACCGCCGGGCAGTAAGTTTTCATTGGTGGATTCGTTGCGTAAGGCCATTGGTTCCTCTTGCTCGCTTGACGATGCCGCTTGAAGTGTTTGATTCACTACAGCATCAAAATTGGCATTAGGTTCTAACTCGGATTGTGGTTCCGGCGTCGGGGGAACTGGGCGGGTAGTAATCGCTAGTTCACCTTCGATAAAGTCGATGGCGTAATTGGGGTTCTGCGTGTTATCGAGACCCCCTTGCTGGATGGCGTAGCGGCCGATGTCTTCCCCGGTCTCGCGTTCCAGTTCGCCTGCCAGGGTATCGCCGTCAACCAAGCCACGTTCAGGCTGCTGATTTTCCGCTTGATAGGTCAGCTCGGGGTCGGAGCGACCCTCGCTCTTGCGTTGGTCGTCGGCGGTCACGGTGACCGAGCGGGGGGTCACTACGTAGCTATCCGGCTGGGTAAATGGGTCCAGGGTGTAGTTGCCTGCATCGCTGCCGGTGAGGGTCCCGGTATCCGCCTGCTGGTCATAGGTGCCCACATTGACGTTATCTGAGCGGCTGCGTGTGGCGTCAGTCAGTTCCGCCGTCGAAGCAACATCATCATCGGTCAGTGCTCCGCCCAGGCTGGCATCGCCGGGTGTCAGGGATTCACCGTAGATGGACTCACCATCGCCAATCTCCGCCGCCGTTAGCGTCAGAGGATCAACGGCCAAGGTGCCGGTGTTGGTCGTATCCGTGACGATGGCATACCCCAGGGCATTGGATAAGCCGTCGTCATAGTCGATGCGGTGGTCGCCAGCGTTCTGGTAACCCGCACTGGATAACGCTTCCTCAACTGACCACGTGGGGGTGCCCGATAAAATGCTGTCGTCATCGCCGTTGACGAAGCCACGGGTGTTTTGCAGGTCATAATCCGAGGGGACGTCGTCGCCGTAGGTGATGGTTTTACCGTCGGCACTGACCCGCACCTCGGGCTGCTCGCGGTAGATCAGGTGGCGTTCGGCATCCAGTGCCTCGGTGTAGTTCGCGGTGGTCGCGCTGCTGTTGTAGCGGAAGTCGCCTTGGGCGATGAGCGTCGCGATGTCCTCGCTGCCTGCCAGGCTGCCGGTGTAGAGCAGGGTGCCCCCGCCGGTGCCGGTGGTGAGGTCGCCGCTTGCATAACGAATATCGCCGCCGGTGGCGGTGCCGGGGGCTTCATTGTCGCCCGCCGTGAGCACCACGGCCTGGTCGCTGGTGGCCTCAGTGGTGATATCGTCGGTAAGGGTCAGGTCGCCGGTGGCCGTCGCAATAGCAATGGCATCAGCGGCTGTGATATTCCCCAAGCGCAATGCCTGCTCACTCATCAGCGAAATACCGTTGAGGGCATCAAGGCTTAACGCTGCGTCATGTTGCTCGGCATCGCCCAAATCCACGCTGCCTTGGGAGCCGATATCGGCGTCAACCGATGCGCTATCGCCCGTGGTGGCGAGGTCGACGTCAATGCCGTTTTCAAGGCGCGCTTTGATCGCCGCGCTATCGACCAGGGTCAGGTCGTCGGGCTGATCGGCAATCCCCATATCGTTATCATGCTGCCGCCAGTAGGCGGTGTTGCTGCCGGTGACATAGCCATTGGCGAGCAGGCCCGTATTGCGGCCCAGCAGGCCTTCGGCAACCTGGGTTTCATTACCCGTAGCATTCTCGACAGTGACCGCGCCGCTGGCGTCAGCGTTGTGTATTAACCCGGCGTTATCCCCGGCGAAACTGCCTATGCCCAGGTAATCGGTACCCTCAAACTCATCACCAATGAGTCCGACCACGTCGCCGCTGGCGGAGGCATTTTCAATGCTGCCTTCATTTCTGCCGACAAATCCGCCTGCATAGCCGCGAGTACCCTCGTTCGCGCTATCGGGAATCGTGACATCACCCGTGGATTGAGAGTTTCGAATCAGGCTGTCACTGGTATTGAGGCCTGCCAGTCCGCCCACATGGGCACCACCACTGACCGCGCCACTGGCCGAGCTGTCTTCGATCTGCGTCTGATCGTTGTACCCAACCAGCCCGCCCGCATTAAAGGACTCCGGGTCTCCGGTCACGCTGGCGGCAGAGGCGCTATTGTTGATGGAGGATTCGTTGGCCGAACCAATCAACCCGCCTGTTTCGAAATAACCCTTCACCTCTGCCTGGTCGCCACTCACCGTCACGTTATCCACGGTGGTGTCCTGGATACGCCCGGCCAACGCACCGACGCCGTAAGAAAAGCCAGTAGTGCTCACGTCAGGATTATGCAAGATCAGGTTGCTGATTGAGGCATCGGTGGTGGCTCCAAAGAGCCCCAGGTTGTCGCGATCATTGGCTATGGTGAGGTCACCAATCGTGTTATTGCCACCATCAAACTGGCCGGTAAAGATTGGGCCATTATCCGGTGGGCTGCCGTCGCCAATCGGGTTCCAGCCTTCATCTCCGTTAGCCGAAGCGCTTGCCAAGTCGTCATAGCCTGCGGTGTTGGCATCCAGATCATTTTCCAGCGCGTAGTAATAACCGCCGGTTAATACGTCGTCGTTATCGTTGATGTTCTGCAGCTGCTGCCAGTCGGTGAGGGTGAAGGGCTGGTCTTCGGTACCGAAACCGTTGTCAAACAGCGGAGTTTGATCAGGAATGTCGTCATCGCGGGTGACATCGGTGAGATACGGACGCGAAAGACCATAGCCGGGAGATTCTGCACCGGCACCAAACGACCAGACGGTTTCGTCCCAACCGGCGTCGGTGAAGGTAGACGGGTTCTGCATCTCGGTAGAGGACAAACCTGTGCCGCCGGCACTGTCGGCCTGCCCGGTAGTCTCGGTATCCCAGAAGGAGGCGTTGACATCCCCTTCATTACTCCCGACCAGCCCGCCGACGTTGTAACTAGTGCTGACTGTGGAGACGCTGTTTTTTCCCACCAGTCCGCCGACATCGCTGCCGCTACCGCTGCCCATCACGCTGCCGGTGGCGTAGCTGTTGCTGACCGTGGAACTGTTGTCGTTGTAACCCACCAGCCCGCCGACTCTGTCTGTGCTGCCCTCTACGTTGCCAGTGGCATAGCTATTGCTGACCGTGGATTTGTAGTTGTGCCCGACCAGCCCGCCAACGTTTTCTATGCTGCCCTCTACGTTGCCGGTGGCGTAGCTACCGCTGACTGTGGAGGAGTCGTTGTACCCCACCAGCGCGCCGACGTGGTTTCTGCCCGCCACGCTACCACCCACTTTTCCAACGTTTTGGATGGTGGCGCTATTGGTATTGCCAAACAAACCAACACCATCTTGATTAGACCGATCGATGATAAGCTCGGTGAGCGTATTACTCTGGCCATCGAATTTACCGGTGAAACTGGCGCTTGAATCGCCAATCGGTTTCCAGCCTTCATCTCCGTTAGCCGAAGCGCTAGCCAATTCGTTGTAGCCTGCGGTGTTGTTATCCAGATCATTTTCCAGCGCGTAGTAATAACCGCCGGTCAATACATCGTCGTTGTAATTGATATTCTGCAGCTGCTGCCAGTCGGTGAGGGTGAAGGGCTGGTCTTCGGTACCGAAACCGTCTTGAAATAGTGTGGTTTGATTAGGGATATCATCTGGACGGGTGACGTTAGTCAAGTATGGCCGGAACAGCCCATAACCGGCAGTGTGTGTGCCACCAAATGACCAGACGGTTTCGTCCCAACCGGCATCGGTAAAGGTGGATACTTGCTTCATCTCCGCGGAGGTAAGGCCAGTGGCACCGAAGTTATCATCTCCAGCCGAACCAATGGCGGAAGTCTCAACGTCCCAAAAATTATTTTCAATCTTGGGTATGGAGTCATCCTGTACGTTGATATCACCCAATAAGCCACCAACAGATGAGTTTCCAGTTACCTTGCCGGTGGCATAGCTGTTGCTAATTTCAACATCAGATTGCGAAGGTGGATCAGAGAACCCAACGCGTCCCGCTAAACCGCCAACTTTACTTTCGCCGTTGACGTCTCCCGTGGCAAAACTATTTTCGATTCTGGAGCCATCGGCTTGTACTATCCCAGCTAGACCGCCTACGAACTCATTGCCTTCGATCTTGCCGGTGGCATAACTGTTTCGGACAATAGCTCCACTGACATTTCCAGCAACTAAGCCACCTACGAAATCATTTCCACTAACGTTTACATTTGCGTGGCTGTCTTGCAGTACACTGTCACTGGCAAGGGAGCCCACAAGTCCCCCTGAGATGGCTCCTTCGCTTTTAACGCTCCCTGTGGCCTCACTATTATGGATTATCCCGTTGCGACTTTCTCCAACCAAGCTGCCAACGTAAGAGCTCCCTATTATGTCTACGTTCACTAAACTTAAATTTTTAAATACGTAATCACCACTGCTGCGTACGCTTCTCCCAAATAACCCCACCCGATCTTCAGTGGGTCGGTTCAATGAAAGGTCGGAAATTTCGTGCCCCAAACCATCAAATGATCCTCTAAAAGAATTCCCCGCTGTACCAACCGGCTCCCAACCTTTCCCCCCATCCCAGTTTGCGGTATCGCTGGCATCGATATCGGCTCCAAGAGCGTAGTGCCCCTCTAAATCATCGCGCATGGCCTGCAGAGTGTCGTCGTCGTAGCCGGTTTCCTCGCCAAGCTCGGTGATGACGGTAAAGTCCAGTACCTCGCCATCACTGCCTAACTGAGTGGAGAAATTCTGGCCCGCTTGGAGATTGACGGGCGCGTTGGCGGTAAAGCGCGCCGATCCGCCATCGGTTGAGTCCTGGCCGTATTCCAGTGACAGCTTTCCGCCGTTACCTTCGCTGGCATCCACTTCTTCATTGATGGTGATATCCCGCTGGGCGTCGAGGGTGAGGTTGTTGCCACTTTCCCAGGTGACTTCGTCGTTGACGAAGATATCGCCGTTGCCGTCTTCACCGCCGTCGACGCTCTCGATGGTGACGTTGTTATCCGCCAGGTTGTTCGAGAGCGTGTTGCCGGTGATGTCGCCGTCTTCCTCGGCCACGGTGTAATCCTGGGGGTCAATCAGCCACTCGCCGGTTTGGCCGTCATCCGCACGAGTAGTGACGGTGGCCTCATCCAAAATACTGACCTTGGCGGCGCTGGTTTCCACAAAGCCGCCGTCGCCACCATCCGGTGCGCTGGCATCCAGCGTACCGGCTACCTGGGTTTCGCCGTTGTCCATGTCGCCCATCAACCAGATTTCGCCCTGCTCGTTTTCGGCAAGTGTGCGGGCCTGGGTGGTGCCGGTGTGGTTGATCACGCTGGCAGCCAAGTCGCCTGCCGCCTTGGCGGTCAGATACACCCGGCCGCCGTCGGCCTGAATCGCGCCGCCTTGCTCGATGTAGGTATCCAGCAAGGCTTCCTCGACCTCGATCTTGATCGGGCCACCCATGTCCAGGGTCACACGGCTGCCCGCGCCCATCATCACATCGCCGCGCGGTGCGCTGATGTTGCCTTCATTGATGATCTCGGCAGCGATCAGCGCCACGTAGCCTTCGTCACCGGCGCGGATGTTGCCCTGGTTGATGATCGCGCTGCTGCTGTCACCCTCAAAGGTAAAATCCCCGGCCATAAAGTCGTCGGGGCTGATATCCAGGGTGGAGGCGACTAGCCCGCCGACATCCACCTGGGCGGTATCGCCAAACACGATGCCGTTGGGGTTAACCAGGAAAACCTGTCCATTGGCCTCGATGGCCCCGCGAATCTGCGAGAGCTGATCACCCGTCACCCGGTTGAGCGCGGCGGCGTCGCGGCCTGGCTGGTTAAAGGCAACCCGGCTGCCTTCGTCCACCGAGAAGTCGTCCCAGTCAATCGCCATGCGATCAGAGTCTTGATTGATGCGCATCTCGTTGCCGGATTGTTTGATGTCACCGCTACCGGCACGGATTTCCCCACCCGAGGGGAGGCCGCTGGCCAAGGCGCTAAGGGGCAGGAGGAGAATGCTCCCAACCGCGAGCGACGCCACGGCACCCACAGTATGTGAGCGGCTGGCGGATGATTTGCCGTGACGCTTGACGTTTTCCGGAGCGACCTGCCACTGGCCTCTGGCCGCGTTCCACACGGTGCGATAAATGCGATTCATGTTCCCCTGGCCTTTATAGGTAGTAGTTTTTTACCAGCCTACGCATTGGCACAGGGTGCTGCTTCCACTCAGCGCTACACTTGTCATTGTTTTTGGAAGGCATTAGTTGGCCGCATCTATTCGTTATCAATGGAAGTATTGATCCCGCCCGCCACTATCTCTATACCTGCAGGCGGCATGGAGGGTGAGAGCCCCTGCGGTAACCCGTTGGCACGCCTCAGTCGGTCTTCTTCGTCAGTAGGAGATGCGTATTTAAGCGCCTGATTGACGGCCGCGTCGATATTGGTCCCTTGATCGATAGTGAGAGTGCCGTTCTGGGAAGTAACGATGTAGTTGCTGTTGGCTAAGTCCGTCGGGCTGATGGTGTAGTTACCAGCACTTTCCCCTGTCGCGCGGGTGACATCACCAGAAAGTGTGTCATCACCGATCAGGTTTCCTTCTGTGACTTGCCAGGTTAGTTCAGGATCACCCATGCCGTAGATTTTTCGCTGGTCATCGGCGTTGACGGTAATCGCGCGTGGGTCGATGGTGAGAACGCCGTCCTGAGCGGTAACCACGTAGTTACCGTTGGAAAGATCGGCGGCGCTGATGGCGTAGTTGCCAACGTCTTCACCTGCTTCGCGGGTTAGATCGCCAGTGAGGGTGTCGTCGCCCACTAGGTTGCCATCGGAAACTTGCCAGGTGAGCGTGGGGTCATCCTCACCGTAGGTTTTATTCCGGTCATCGGCCGCCACGGTAATCGCGCGTGGGTCGATGGTGAGGGTGCCATCCTGGGCGGTAATCGCATAGTTGCCGTTGGAAAGATCGGCGGCGCTGATGGCGTAGTTGCCGACGTCCTCACCGTCTTCGCGAGTTAGATCGCCAGTGAGGGTGTCGTCGCCCACTAGGTTGCCATCGGAAACTTGCCAGGTGAGCGTGGGGTCATCCTCACCGTAGGTTTTGTTCCGGTCATCGGCCGCCACGGTAATCGCACGGGGGTCGATGGTGAAGGTGCCATCTTGGGCAGTAATCGCATAGTTGCCGTTGGCCAGGTCGGCGGCGCTGATGGCGTAGTTGCCGACGTCTTCACCGGCTTCGCGGGTTAGATCAACAGTGAGGGTGTCGTCGCCTACCAAGCTGCCATCGGAAACTTGCCAGGTGAGCGTGGGGTCATCCTCACCGTAGGTTTTGTTCCGGTCATCGGCTGCCACGGTAATCGCACGGGGGTCGATGGTGAAGGTGCCATCTTGGGCAGTAATCGAATAGTTGCCGTTGGCCAGATCGGTGGCGCTGATGTCGTAGTTGCCGACTTCTTCACCGGTTTCGCGGGTTAGATCAACAGTGAGGGTGTCGTCGCCTACCAAGCTGCCATCGGAAACTTGCCAGGTTAGCGTGGGGTCATCCTCACCGTAGGTTTTATTCCGGTCATCGGCCGCCACGGTAATGGCGCGAGGGTCGATGGTCAGCGTGCCGTCGACAAAGGTTAGGTTGTAGTTTTGATCTGTACCGTCAGCAGTGTGGCTGTAGCTGCCTGCATTGGTGCCACGACCGCCTGAGGTGGTGACATTTTCGAGTACAGCTTCATCCTCGTCATTGACCAACCCACTGGCCGTAAAGCCAGTGACGTTTTGTTCGGTGCCGTCATAAGTCACGGTATCGCTGTTGGCAGTAACCGTAGCTTCGGCCTTGCCTATGGTAAGAAGGCCGTCGACATAGTCGATGTCATAGTTGTTAGCGCTCAGGCCTTCGGGCGTAATCGCGTAACTCCCTGCGTCTGTCGCCCCTTGTGCATTGCCGGTGTAACTGACACTGCCGCCCAAATCATTTTCGTCCTCGCCGTCGGCGAAACCATCATAGCTGACGCCGTTGCCGCCGCCGCTGTAGGCCTGGCCATCGTAGGTCTTGCTGTCATCACCAGCGGTTACCGTAAGGGAACGTGGATCAATGGTGATTTCTCCACTGCCGTAGTCAACGTAGTAATCCTCCTCTGATCCACTGTTGAACTGAAAGATAAGCACACCGGACTCGTCATACGTGTAGGTGCCGGCGTCTTGGGCGTTATTGAACTGCAGTGCTACATAATCCGAACCCGGCCCGTCGAGACCGATGCCATCCAGATTGCTGTCGCTGGCTCCGTAGGTTTTGCTGATATCCGTATCGTCCAGACGGACGTAATGGTTGTAAGCGGTCTCGTCCATGGCCTTGAAGACCATATAGCCATCGTTGTTGCCCACCCGGGATTTGCCCCAGACATCAGCGAAGTCCCATCCGTGATCGATGAAAGTAAAAGGGTTCTGCATCTCGGCGGTGGACAGGCCTGTACCACCAGCACTGCTGTCCTGCCCGGTAGTCTCTGTGTCCCAGAAAGAGTTTATGACACCTGATCCGGTATCGTTGCCAACGAGCCCCCCTACATTGGTACCAGACGCACCATTATTGACAGGCCCGGTGGCGTAGCTGTTACTAACTGTGGAGTTGTTGTTTATTCCCAGCAGCCCGCCAACGTAGTTATTACCCTTCGCACTACCAGTGGTATAGCTGTTGTTGATCGAGGAGGAGTCTTCGTTCTTCCCCACTAAACCACCAACGTAGTTGTCACCCTTCACACTGACGGTGGTATAGCTGTTGCTAACCGTAGAGTTGGCGTCGCTGAAACCCACTAGTCCACCAACGAAGTAATAGCCCTGCACGCTGCCGCCTTCCAACCCGACGTTGCGGATAGTTGCGCCATCTGTACGGCCGAACAGTCCTTGATACATGGAGCTCGGGCGGTCAATGACCAGGTCGCTGATGATGTTGTCATTGCCGTCGAACTCGCCGTTAAAGCGGTTGTCACTATCCCCAATCGGCTTCCAGCCCTCCCCGGCGTTAGCCAGGGTACCGCCACTATCGACCTGATCGGCATAGCCCGTTGAGCTGCTGTCAAGATCATTGGCAAGCACAAAGTCATAGCCGTCATCGACGACCTGGTTGATATTCTGGAGTTGGTTCCAGTCGGTGATGATGTAGGCCGAGCCATCGGCACCGCTTTGCTCTCCCGCAGTCAAGCCACCCCAGCCGCCCTCGAAGAGGGTCTCGGAATTGATATCTTTTTTGCGTGTGACACCGGTCAGGTACGGCAGGCCGTCACCCACTTCATAGCCTTCAACAGCGCTGCCGCCACCCTGGGGGAATGACCAGTAATCGCCGCTCCACCCCGCATCTGTATAGGTAGCTGCGTCTCGCATCTCGCTGGTGGGCAAGCCTGTGCCACCATCGCTACCGCTCTGCCCGGTCGTCTCGGTGTCCCAGAAGGAGTCATGGACACCTCCACCGTCATTCAACCCAATAAGCCCGCCCACATAATCGTCAGCGTTGCCCTCGTTCACAAGACCGGTGGCATAGGTGTTACGGACATCGGCATCTCTGTTGTATCCCACCAGACCACCAACGCTTTGACCGCCTTTCACACTGCCTGTGGCGTAGCTGTCTCCGACTGTGGAATCGCGGTTGTATCCCACCAATCCCCCAATGTCGCCGCCTTCCCCCTCCACGTTTGCGGCAGAGTAACTATTACTGATCAAAGAAGAACCTTGATTTCTCCCCACCAAACCGCCAACCGTGCCGTAACCAATCACATCGCTGGTGACGTAGCTGTTGCTGACCGTAGAATTGGAGTCGCTAAGCCCCACCAGCCCACCGACGTATAAGTCGCCCTCCACACGGCCGCCCTCGAGCCCGGCATTGCGGATAACCGCACCACTTATGTAGCCGAACAGCCCCTGGTAGTAGGAAAGCGGGCGGGCCATCGTCAGGTCGCTGATGGTATGGCCCAGGCCATCAAATGTGCCTTCAAAGTTATTATCGTCATTGCCTATGGGTTCGAAGCCTTCACCACCGTTCCAGCCCGACGTGCCACCGGCATCGATATTGGCGCCGAGAACGTAGTCTCCAGAGAGATCACCTTTTATGCCCTGAAGATCGGTGCCGGTGCCACTGCCCGCGTCCCCCAGCTCGGTGATGATGGTGTAGTCGACCCTGGTGCCATTGCTACCAAGCTTTGTGGAGAAGCTGCCGTCGGCCGGCAGGTTCACGGGGGCGTTGACGGCATAGGTGGCCTCGGTGCCGTCTATGATGCCGTCGGTGGCGCCCTGGCCATATGCCAGCGCCAACCCGCCGCCGCTGGCGGCGGTCATCTCCCGGTTGATCTCTATGTTCCGGTAGGCCGAGAGGGTGAGGGTGTTGATGTCCCAGGTGACGGTGTCGTCGACGAAGATGTCGCCATTGCCACTGTCATTACCACTGCCGCAGGTTGCGTTGGTGCAGCTAACGTCTGAATCGGTGGTTTCAATGGTGACATCGTTATTGCCCAGCGCGCTGGAGAGCGCTGCCCCGGTGAGATCACCGCCACTATCTGCAATGGTGAAATCATAAGGATCAATCAACCACTCGCCGGTCTGACCTTCATCCGCACGAGTGGTGACGGTGGCTTCGTCCATGATGCTGACCTTGGCCGCGCTGGTTTCTACAAAGCCGCCATCGCCGCCACTGGAGTTGAGAGAAGAGGGTGCCGACGCATCCAGCGTACCGGCTACCTGGGTCTCGCCGTTGTCCATGTCGCCCATCAACCAGATCTCACCCTGCTCGTTTTCGGCAAGGGTGCGGGCCTGGGTGGTGCCGGTGTGGTTGATCACGCTGGCGGCCAAGTCGCCTGCCGCCTTGGCGGTGAGGTAGACCCGGCCGCCGTCGGCCTGAATCGCGCCGCCTTGCTCGATGTAGGTGTCTAGCAGGGCTTCCTCGACCTCGATCTTGATCGGGCCGCCCATGTCCAGGGTCACACGGCTGCCCGCGCCCATCATCACATCGCCACGGGGTGCTTTAATGTTTCCTTCATTGATAATCTCGGCGGCGATCAGCGCCACGTAGCCTTCGTCACCGGCGCGGATATTGCCCTGGTTGATAATCGCGCTGCTGCTGTCGCCCTCAAAGGTGAAGTCGCCCGCCATGAAATCGTCGGGGCTAATGTCCAGGGTGGAGGCGACCAGGCCGCCGACATCCACCTGGGCGGTATCGCCAAACACGATGCCGTTGGGGTTGACGAGAAAGACCTGGCCGTTGGCCTCGATAGCCCCGCGAATCTGCGAGAGCTGATCACCCGTCACCCGGTTCAGGGCAGCGGCGTCGCCGCCGGGCTGGTTAAAGGCAACCCGGCTGCCTTCGTCCACCGAGAAGTCGTCCCAGTCAATCGCCATGCGATCAGAGTCTTGATTGATGCGCATCTCGTTGCCGGATTGTTTGATGTCACCGTTACCGGCACGGATTTCGCCACCCGAGGGGAGGCTACTGGCCAAGGCACTGAGGGGCAGGAGGAGAATGCTCCCAACCGCGAGCGACGCCACGGCGCCCACGGTATGCGAGCGGCGGGCGGATGATTTGCTGTGACGCTTGACGTTTTCCGGTGCGACCTGCCACTGGCCTCTGGCCGCGTTCCAAACGGTGCGATAAATGCGATTCATGTTCCCCTAGCCTTTATAGGTAGTAGTTTTTTACCAGCCTACGCATTGGCACAGGGCGCTGCTTCCACTCAGCGCTACACTCCACGAAAACTTTATTTTTTGAGTGATTAGTGAGGTTTAAACACGATTGGTGAGCCACAATAAAAAGAAAAGGCTCCATGCGGAGCCTTTTCGCCATGCCAATCCCTATCAAGTGGGCGAGCCCGATACACTGTAGATATGACCGTCATTGAGGCTGCTGAACAGCGCATTCTTAACCTTTCGCAAGGCATAGACCTGTTGTGCCTCAATACTAGTCTCTCCCACAGAGTCGGCTACCAGCGCACACGCAACGGTGCTGTTGCCCTTAATGTCATTGAGCTGCACCTGCAAGTTCTGCTGCTGGCTACCTGCCCGCCCCTGCACATCCACGCGCATTTCGCCCCGTTTACTGATGCTACCAGAGTCTCGCCACACATCGGCAAAGTCGATGGCATCAATGGCGAGCATGGCATCGTGTTGCTGAGAGGCAGTCATTTTGGGGTAGCGGTTTGGAATCCAATCCCCTTGTTGCACCTGTAACATGATGATCTCCTACTGTGGGCTTACCACCCAGTTGGTACCGAGGCCAATCACCGTCCCCCAGTCACTGTTGGACGTGCAGGTGATAGTTTGGCCATCCACATCCACAGTGCCTTTGTTACTGTCGGAACCACCGGCGCCACCGAACTCGAAAGGCCCGATGAAGAAGCCGCCCTCGCCTTTGATGATTTCCTTCACTTGTTTGGCGAATTCACTGCCTGCATTGATGGTAATGGTGGGCCGGTAACCGACGATCATCTGCGACACCAGCCGGGACAGAATGCCACCCTTGCCGAAGTAGTAGATGTCATCACCGTTCTTAAAACCGGAATGGCCTGACACGAAAGGACCGTTCTTGTAGTTGGTGGGCATGGCCGCGTTGAACCATTGCCCCGGTGTCACCGTCACCACAGACACATCTTCGAATGTGAAAGTGATATCGTATTGGCTGGAGAAGTGTTTGGTGGAGACTTTCTTGTATTCACCAGCGGCTTCAAAGCCAAAGAAGTCAAATAGGCCACCGAGTTCATCTTCACTATAAACAGTGCTGTCAGACCAGTGGCGGGTGGAAGAGTCGATGGAGAAAGTCTTGCTGGAGCCCTTGCTGGCTTTGTGGCCAAAGTTATTGCCGGTAATTCGATTGACGTATTCCCAGGGCGTCTCGCTTATCTCGAAGACGGACTGATCCTTGATCATGTTGCCATCCTGCCCCACTACCGAGGACAGGTTGTCATCATAACGTTTGACAGCATCACTGATCGGTCCCTTAAGCTTTTTCATGTACTCTTTGTAATTGGCATTGGCCGCCTCCAGTTGCTGCTTGGCTTGTTTGACCTGGGCTGCTGAGGCGAGTCCCTCGTTATCCAGCCAGTCTTTATAAGACTCGGTGCTGCCTGTCTGTTGCTTGAAGTTCTGGTAGGCCACATTTACCGACGACTGGATCTGGAACAGGTTATGGGACGCGTCAGAAATCTTCTGTTGCAGGGCTTGCCCCTCATCGCCGCCATCGGCCATCAAGAAGTTCAGAAACATCTTGTATTGGTCACCAAAACCTTGCTTCATGCCATAGTCATTCGGATCCACCAGCGGGCTGGTGGGGACGATGTTGAGGAATTGAACCTGCTGGTACGGCACGGAGCCCATGGGAGGGTTTTTGCCCCCCCAGTTCCAGGGTTGCGGCCCGGTCAGCATTTGCGGAACGCCTTCGATCTTTATCTGATCACTGAAGGCGGTCATAAATTGGCTCCAAAGCGTCTTGGTCATATCACTCATTGTCTTACTCCTGATAATGGTTAAGGGGCAGTGTTATGCCCTTGTAGGTCGCCGATTAGCGAATCGGCGATATCAGTGTTGAGCAAGAAATAGTCTCAGTGAAATTATGACTGCTGATGGTTGTCATCATGAGACATGAATTATGCAACGTGATAATTACTATTATTATCCATAATGACTAACCCCTTTTAATGATGAAAACACTGTTTAGTATAAAGATAGGCTAAGCCAAACCGCTTACCTCGCCTTGAGTAGGCTGCTGTCTTACCATCATCATTAAAAAGGATGCCATCATGATCATCCCGGAGTTATCTGCAGCGTCACCGAATACCCTGCTTAACGCCCAACGGCTGGCAGCCCTGCCTATCACCAGCGAGCACGCCTTGCCACCTGTGGACTGGCAGACACTGGGCGTGGCAAACAACCGTATCCCCGCCGTGTTACCCCTCAGCGATTGGCAAGCCAATTCCCCCTTTCCTGAAGCGGATGTGGCGGTGATCACCTGGACAAGTGCAGAGTGGGCGGCCATGAATCAGGTGCTGACCAATTACCGCGAATCGCTCACTCCGACCCAGGCCAAGGGGCACGACTGGCGTCAGGGCTGGGAAGAATACCAGCGTAATTACTGCCAGATTCATCAGTACATGGTGGACGTGTCGAAAACCTACCAGGGCGGTGCCCCCTCCCTGTATGACCAAGCGTGGGGCAGCGTGCGGATGGTAACCATCGGTGAGCTGAAAGTGTTGCTGGTGAAATCGGGTATGCACTTGGCCCAGGACGGCACCGAGTTGCCCCTGACCCAACTGGTCGACCAGCTTTGTCGGGAAGCTCAGCCACGGCTAGTGCTCTCTATCGGCACCGCCGGCGGCGTGCGCGAGGAAGATGCTCTTGGCTCTGCCCTGATTACCAACCAGGCCTATTTCCACTGCCTGAAGCATTTTGCCAATGCGGATTTCAACGGCACCACGGTGCAGTCTTCATGGCAACCTGGTGAGCATTACCTGCCCCTGGCTCAGGAGGGAGCGATACAGGTCTCCGGCCCGGAAATTTTGCCAGTGAGTCCTCAGTACCCCGCTGATGCTCATATCAGCCCGGATGCGCCGAACAGCCGCATCAAGGTGGTCACCGATCAGCCCATCATTACTACTGACACCTTCCTGTTCGGCACCACCACTAACGGCCTGCAACAGTATGGCTGCATTGTTGAAATGGACGATGCAGTGGTCGGCATGGCCTGCAAAAAGCACCAAGTGGCCTACGGTTTCGTACGCAATGTGTCCGACCCGGTCATCAATGGCCAGCTACCGGATTCCCTACAGGACAGTTGGGCCGGCTACATCTATCAGGAGCATGGGTTATACACCAGTTACAACGGCGCCCTGGCCACTTGGGCTCTGCTAGCTGCCGAGGCGGATCGCAAGGAGGCGCACCATGACTAAGCTTAGCTGGTACCTGCTTACCCCCCAGACACAACGCAACGAGTACCGATTGGCCCCAGTTAGCCCTACTGGGGTCGATGTTCTTAATCAGACTAGTGCCCTGGCGAGTGACGGCTGCGAGCTATTCGTCAGCAGCACCCAGGGGCGGCTGGCCGCGTTGACGCTGAACCCAGATACCTTGGGCTTTACTCCGAGGGTGGAGATCAACGTGAATCTGGCCTACCAGACCCTAAGCCCCTTCCTGCTGGGTGGGCAGCCACACCTGCTGGCCTACACTCGGGACGAGGGCATTCTCGATTTTTTCCGAGTCACTGACACTGATTTCCAGCACCTTTATCGCTATCAACGTACCTATGGCGATACCACTGCGGGCTTCACCACTGTTCATGCTTTTGGTTATCGCGATCAGTGCCTGTTTATGGGTTACAACGCCGATACCGGAACCAGTCGGATCTATGGTGTTCAAGTGCCACCCGAGGCCCCGCTGAGCATCAGGAAGTTATGGCAAGGTGAATGGGCAAAAGGCTGGCAGAATTTCTGTTTTTTCCAATTCGGCGGCGAGAATTTTTTCTTTAAACATAACCCTACCTACAAGGCGGTCAATATCGACCACTATATGGATGACCCTGTCGAGGGATCTCACCCGGTAGGCACCGGCCTGCCTTTGCCTCAGGAAACCAGCGCGGCAGCGACGCTCGCCTTACTGGAAGGCCCCGGCTTTGCAGGATATAGAGCAGACAATGGCCAACTGGTCGTTAACCGTTTCCACAGCGATTGCCAGGGCTGGCAACAGCAAGCTCAGGTGCAAGCCGGGCGGGGATACTCGCATTTGATCACTCTTTCGTTCGATGACGGCAAATCACTGTTGGCACTGTACGACTGATTTATTTATCGGCCACCATATCGAAGAACCACTCGATCACCTGCTCAACCCGACGCGGGTACTCATGATCATTGATGGTGATGATATGGATATCATTAAGCAGCGGTTGGCTAGCCTGATGACGGTATAGCCGCTCCTGCTCAAGCAGGGATGCCACACAGTGGCTGGGGATCACCGCCATCCCCAGCCCACCGGCTACCATGTCGATGGCGCCGTTTATGGAATTTATTTCTCCGGCAAACGTCAAGGAATAGGTATTGAGGTTGGAGCGCTCGGGAAAAACATGCTTGAGCCAGCGATCATAATAATAACTGGAGCCGGGGTACCAGATGAAACGCTGTTCTAGGATCGACCTGTCGGTCAACTCCTCTAATAGCGCTGGGTCTGAGGATACCAACACATACTCCTCTTGACAGAATAACTTATAACGCAACAGCGGATGATTGTTATCTTCCGTGACGAAACCGAAATCCACCTGATTCGCCAGCAGCATGCGCACCACCTCCTGGGTGGAGGTAAGTGTGATGTTCAGCTCGATATCCGGGTGGGCTTGGCGTCGCTCCAGCAGCATGGGGAAATGCGGCGACATCAGGCAACTAGGCGGCATCGCATAGGAAACTAATCCTGCTACTCGCGACTCCATAGCGTGCACCCTATCCATGAACTGCTGAGTGCTGTAGATCTGCTGGCGTACGTAATACATCAAAGCGTTACCGGCATCGGTGAGCAGAACTTTCTTGCCAATACGCTTGAACAGGGTCACGCCAATTTGCTCTTCCAGTTTGGCTATATGTTGACTGACTCCGGACTGAGTCATGTGGGCGCGGGTGGCTGCATGGGTAAAACTTTGGGTCTGGGCTGCTGCCATGAAAGCTTTGAACAGTCGCTGATCCAGCAGCATAAAATCCTGATTGGAAAAGCTCATGAAGGGTGTCCTGCATTGGTCACTGGTGACAGCGAAAATTGTAGATTGAAGGAACTTCCTGGCCCTACCGACAAGCCCGGATAAGCGGCAAATGGAGAATGAGGCACTGCTACCGAGACGGCACTATCGGCCCAAATCAATTCGCCAATAGCATTAGTCTGCAACACTCGACCGTGCCGTTGCCAATGAGACCAGACAACACACAAATTGTCATCCTGATAGTAAAAAACGCCCAGCAACTCTTTCAGTGGCCGGGCAAGCAGGATGGTCATCGCATCGCATATCTCTCGCCGGAAGGCTGCTACGCTTTGCCCGTGACGTAGCCAGACTTCGCTGAACACTTCCCCCTGCTGCCAATTCCCCCCGGAGTCGAATAACTGCACTGGGCCTGTCTGCTCTGGTTGACCATTGAAGGGCGCGGGGAAATCGCTGTGGCTGGCAGGGCGGCCTTGCTGGGCCTGAAAACTGAACACAGTACTGTGTAGAGCCCCATACCCACGCCCTGCCACGGTGGCATGGCTGGCTTGTTGGTAACACTTGCGACTGGGATAAAACACCAGCGCGACTTCATCCGGCACTTTGGGATGGTGGCTGGATGGCAGTACCGAAGGTACATAGGCCTGCAGGCCTTGAGGGGCCATCGACTGTACGGTGGCGGGGATAAAAACCTCCCCCAGTTGCTGGTAAAAACGTTCCCGCCCAGTACCACTAGCCAATTCCGGCAGGGCATAGCCCAACCACACTCGCACAGCCCGCATCGTCTGCATTTCGGTTGTCATCACTCTACTCTCTCCCTGCTTATCAACCACATGGACGGGTTACTACCTTGGCTTATTCATGAGGCAGGTTTAAAACAAAAAAGAAGTGTAATTATCTCTTAAATCAGAATTTTAATTGCAGTTGTTGACATCGAACTGTTTGGATTCGAACTGGGTGCCATCTGCCACTGTTAAGCCTCTTGTACGTAACAATTGCCTCCAAGCCTACGCTTTGGTAGGCGGAACCACTTCCACTCAGCATTACACTTGTGCGGGGTTCATCCACAAGAAATCAGGGGGGGGAGGGAAAAATCAAAGCACGTGCTTCGCCTGGCGTAACCCCAAAGCGCTGCTTGAAAGCACGATAAAACCAGGAAAGGTGATTGAAGCCCGAATGCAAGGCGATATCGCTCACCGAACGCGGCGCTGCCTGCGGGGATGTCAGCGCACTGAAGGCACGCTGAAGTCGCTGCTCAACCAGGTAATCGGTGAAGGACGTACCTTCGTGGTGAAACAGGGCACGAATATAGCTTGGCGATACCGAGTGTCGCTTGGCGAGGGCTTCTAGAGTGATGGCGCTGCGTGCGTGCACATTGATATCGGCTTTGATGGCTTTTAAGCGCGCCTCACGCAAGCCGCCACGCAGGGCATGTTCGCTTGCCTCCGGCGTGGCGCCTAACGCTAGGCAGGCAAGATCAAGCAGCTGTCTTGTCAATTGGGAAGTGGGTTGATTATCAGGCGTCTCGGGCTGTTTTGTCAGTGCGAGTGAGAGTTGAGTGAGATGCTTTAGCGGTTCGCCTGGTGAAAGCAGGTTTTTGGGTAAGCGGTCCATGTCGCCAAGCAGCGGCGCCAGTTGCGCGCGTGAAAATGCGACGCTCAGGAAGTTGACACGCTCGCCGTGAAAGTCGACGCTACCTGACTGATGGTTGTAGACGACGCGCGCTCTGCCCGGCGTGCAGGCCAGAGACTCGTGGGCTTGTAGGTGAGAGAGCCAGCCACCCGGGCCTCCGGGGTGGATTAAAAGCGTAATGTCATCATTGCCATCGGCAACTTGAGGGGTTTCACGCGCCGCATGTAGTGACGATGCCGTGACCCGAGCGATGGAAATCCCCGGCAGCAGCTTGATGCGTGTTTCAACATGCGGCACCTGCTTTCTTGGCGCGTCAAGCTGCACCTGCGCCATGGCGCTGTAGATGTCTTGGGCTGCCTCCAGGCGTTCGCTGGGTGCATAGTCTTCGGTTGAAAATGAAAAAAAAGCCATGGTGGTAAAGTGCGTTATTAGAAGCGTTAGCCTCATTAATAAGCATTAAGAACGTTGAAAACAAGTAAACATAACACCTTATAAAAAAGCGTACCGTGCAGAAACTAACCATAAGTAGATAAACAATACGATCGTTCATGGTGAATATGAGTGGATGCTTGAAACATAAAATAGTGAAGCACCACGACGTAATAGCACCAGGCAAACAGGATTGGATTCATGGCAAGGGTCAATGACAGAAAACGCTGGCGGTGGCTGCAATGGGGGGGAGGCGCTGCCATTGTGGTGGCGCTTTTGCTGGATCTGGTGGGGTGGCTGCCGTTGCCTTTTCTAGAACGCTTGGAGTGGCAGACGTATGATGCGCGTGTGCGAGCCACACTGAGCGAAGAGGCCGATCCATCGCTTGCGATTATCGACATTGATGAACGCAGCCTTTACGAGGTGGGCCAGTGGCCCTGGCCGCGTACGGTCATTGCGGAGTTGGTGGAAACGCTGTTTGAGACCTACGACGCGGGGCTATTGGGGGTGGACATTGTGTTCGCCGAGCCGGAAGGACAGGTGCTGGAGCAATTTTGGGAAGCGTTGGTAAGCGATTATCCCGAACTTGAAGAGCGCTCACCGCCGGAAAGCGGTGACGCGGTGTTGGCTGACACGTTGGCCAATTACCCAGTAGTGCTGGGGCACTATTTTCAGGCTAGCGCGGCGGAAGATGATCCGCCGCCTGTGGGTGAGCTGCCCACACCTGTAGAGGTGAACGGGGGCGATTCGCTTTCAGTACCGGAGCCAGAGCGGTTTACCGGCAATCTTCCCGAACTGCAGCAAAGCGCCATGGGCGGTGGTTTTTTTGATAATCCGCGGGTGGACGAAGACGGTGTATTTCGACGGGTACCTTTATTGCAGCGCTGGGAGGGCGAGCTCTATCCGAGCCTGCCGCTGGCCATGCTGATGGCAATGATAGGTAATCCAACCATTGAACCACAGGTGGGCGAGGGCGCGGGTGTCGCCCAGCTTGAGGCGCTTGAGGCAGGCGGCTTTGAGATTCCGGTGGATAATGAGGGGGCGGCGCTGGTGCCATGGTACGGCGAGCGCGGGCATTTTGAGTATATCTCGGCAGCGGATGTGTTGAACGAGCGCGTTGAGCCTGAAGACCTGGAAGGCAAAACGCTGATACTTGGTGCATCGGCCCCTGGGTTAATGGATTTACGTTCCACGCCGGTAGGCGGCGTTTTCCCTGGGCCGGAGGTGAATATGACGCTGCTGGCGGGCATGTTGCACCAGAGTTTTAAAGCGCAGCCGCCGTGGGTGGACGGAGCCGAACTGGTGAGCCTGGTCTTGTTGGGCGCGCTGATGACATTTTTGTACCCGCGTTTGAATGCACCCGCACTGCTGGCGGTTAGCGCCGGGCTGCTAGGTATTACGTTGGGAGGGAATCTCTGGGCCTGGCAGCAGGGGCTGGCGCTGCCGTTGGCGGCATTGCTGGTGCTGTTTGTGTTGCAAATGCTATGGCATCTGGCGCTGAATTTTTTAAGTGAGTCGCAGCAGAAACGTTGGGTAGCCGAACGCTTTGGGCAGTACATACCGCCTAAATTGGTGGATGACATGGTACACAGCGGCCAGGGGATGAGCCTGCAGGGTGAAGAGCGTGAGATGACGGTGTTGTTCTCGGATGTGCGCGGGTTTACAGCGTTTTCTGAAATGATCCCTCCGGCAGAGTTAACCCGGGTCATGAATCGTTTACTGACGCCGCTTACTCAAGCGATTCACTCATACAATGGCACCATCGATAAATACATGGGCGATGCCATGATGGCCTTTTGGGGCGCACCGCTTGAGGATCACAGGCACGCAGAGCATGCCCTTGAAGGAGCGTTTGCCATGCAAGCGGCGCTTGATGATATCAACCAGACATTTACTCAGGAGGGTAAGCCAGCCCTGTCCATGGGCGTGGGCTTGAACACGGGGTTAATGAGTGTTGGCAACATGGGCTCCAGCTTTCGGATGGCTTATACCGTGATGGGCGATAATGTAAACCTGGGCTCGCGCTTGGAGGGGTTGACCAAGGCGTATGGGGTTAGCGTGCTAGTCAGCGAAGCAACGGCGCAGCAGTCGCCCAATTGGTGCTTCCGCCGGTTAGATAAAGTACGTGTTAAAGGTCGAGATGCTCCCGTCTGGATACTGGAGCCTATTGGTAAATGGGGAGAATTAACGCCGAGCCAGCGTGAGTGGCAGGCGGCGTTTGAAGAAGCTGTCGCGCTTTATCAGTCAGCAGCATTCGAAAAAGCGCAGGCGGCGTTTGCCGAGTTAGTGGATCAGCAAGACCCGCCCACCCAGCTATATTTACAACGCATTGCATACTTTAAAGAAAACCCACCCCCGCCCGATTGGGGCGGGGTTTGGACGCACGTTGATAAATAAGGGGTTCTTGCTCGTCAGTGGTTGTTGGATTAAGGGGTGATATCCTCGCGCTCCAACAGCCCGGTACCACTATAGTTGCCGAGTTCGCCACCAGCGGCTTCGATCAGACTCATGATGGCAGCGGCGTCTTCACCAATGTACTGGCCTTGCAAGCTACCACTATCAAAGCAGTCGGTATCGCAGCCTTCGTGGGTGAGTTCGATGGTATCGAGTGGGAAGGTTTCGAAAGTTGCACTGCCTTCTTCTGTGACCTGACTGCCGATCAG
Organism: Halomonas sp. HL-93; assembly: GCF_900086985.1. Classification (NCBI taxonomy): domain Bacteria; kingdom Pseudomonadati; phylum Pseudomonadota; class Gammaproteobacteria; order Oceanospirillales; family Halomonadaceae; genus Halomonas; species Halomonas sp. HL-93. The sequence continues at coordinate 3,284,449 of NZ_LT593974.1, read as the reverse complement.
TTCGCCAAATTCTTCTAGCTGTAGTTCAACCGCTAGGCTGCTTTCGCCTCCGCTACTAACTAAAGTGATGTTGCTGTCGCTGAGGATAGGAATTATGTCGTCGCCAGCTTCGTTGACAAGCCCTGTGCCGCCTGTCCAGTTAAAGGTGACGCCGTCGGCCAACTGATCGTTAAGTGACGCTAGTGCCTGGCTGCTGAGTTCATTGCTCAACGTATCGGCTAGCTCATCTGAAGCGCTAATAAAGGGAATACTGATCCCTATGGGCTGATCTTCCTCGACAAAGGGGTCGGGTGTTTCGGCGTCCCAATAGCCCCATACCACCTCACCATCTACTACGCTTTGGCTGCCTTGCTCGGTGGGGAACGTATTCTGTTCGTAAAAACCGCTTAACAGGTCGCTGCCGATTAGCGTCGTTAAGCTGTTTTCGGTGGTAGGAGGGAAATCGATCCAGACCTCCGGCTCTGGTTCAGGCTCTGGTTCTGGTTCTGGTTCTGGTTCTGGTTCTGGCTCTGGCTCTGGCTCGGGTTCTGGCTCAGCGTCTATCTCGTCTTGAATGCCATCTATAGTGGTGTTGGCATTGGCAACTTGTTGACTGGCCAGAGTATTGGTTTGGTCGCGTTGGATCTGCTCATCAGCAGTCGTTGCCAAGGCAATATTGTCGAAAAATGTCCCCGTGGTGGAATTGCTGCCGTCGGTATCGGCATCCAGCGTGGTACTGGCAATGGTGGAATCGCCGTCCTCTTGCTGAGCACCGTCGCTTTCGTCATTTTCGTCGATGTCGCTACGCTGCTCTTCGAGTTGTTCAAAAATCTCAATGCCATTTGCCAGTCGCTCTGGGCTTGCGTCAGCAGCAGCGGAAAATACCACTTGTCCTGGGCGCACAATACGCTCGCCAACGTCGGTGCTCATTGAGAGCATACCGCTTTCAACATATAAGTAGCTGCCGGAGCCCATGCCGGGTAACGGTGGCGTTTCGCCATCGCGTACGTGAACAAGTTGAAAGCTGGTGCCGCGGATGCCCATGGTGGCGACCGGTGTTTTATGGCTGACGTTCTCGGGGGCATTACGTCCAATCGCACCGGTTACGGCGCGTAACCCGCCACGCAGCAGTTCGCCACTTTGTGCGGATTCGTCTGGGTTTTCTTCGTCCTTGTTGTAGCTTTCCAGGGTGTAGGTGCTATCGGGCTGGATCGCTTTGGTACCGCCGTCGCTGTAACGGATCTGCAGTGTGCTGGCGCTTTCGGTGCGGAAGGTATCACCAGCGAAAATATCGTCGCCGCGCTCAGCGTCCGTGCGTTCTCCATCGCGCTCAATCGAAGCGTCGCCGTGAATGAACATCACCTGCCCGGCGGGGGTGTCGGCCACTACCGTCACCGGTAGGATGAGGCTACCAAGCGTGGCGTGGAGTGATACCCAGCGGGCAATGGAGTTTTGTGTAAAACGAGCCATAAGCCCTCCCTAGAAGAGATAACGCACGCCGATCTGCGTTTGTAGACGGGTTGAATCGTAAAATTCGAGGGTGGCGTCACGCTGTTCGTAATCAGCAGACGTTTCTAGCAGCCAGTGGGGGTTGAACTGGTAGAGCCAGCTTAAACGCGCCTCCCATATCTGCTCTTCACGCTGGGCCGGCTCGTAGCGGCTGGTAATGTTGTTGACGTCGTCCTGGTAGTTTCGCTGGCGGTACCCGACATCGCCGCGTATTAGCTGGTGCTCGCCAATGGGAATATCCATTCCCATGCCCACTTGCCATTGATGGAGGTCGCCGCCCGCACGTTGTTGGTCCCCTGAACCGCGAGCCCATTCCTTGCCTAACTGCGCCTGCCAGCGCAGGTTAACGTGAGTGAGCCGAGTGGTGAGCTCAATCCCCAGGCGGCCAGCGTCATAATCGCTGAGCGCGTTGTCAAAGTCGTTGCGTTGAGCGCCAAGCTGCCAGGTGAGCTGACTGTCGGTGGCCACTGTGTAGGTATAGCGGCCGCTAAGCCCCCAGCGGGTCAAGAGTGGGTTTTGTTCAGCCCCGCCCCAGCCCTGCAATATGCTGGGTTGCAGTGTCCAGGTGTGGCCATTGCTGAGTTCTTGCTGGTAGCCAGGCGCTAGCTGTAAAAGGGTTAGGTCCATTTCCTCCGCAGCGTCGTTCGTGTAGCGCTGAGTTTGCGCGGTAGCGCTGAGCAGCCAACGTGAGCGTTCGTCAATTGGGAAGCGCCCACGGTAATTGGTTTGAAGCCGCTGGTAGACGCTGGAACGGCTGGCGAAAGTGGTGTCTCCGAGTTGGCCGGGGTCGTCGGGTTCCAGCACTCCACTATCCACGAGTTGGTCAACCACATTACGCAATGACGGTGGTAAGGGATCAAGCGCAATATCACTACTGTAGCGCTGGGGATTGGTGTCATAGCCAACCGTGATACCTACGCTCAGATGATGCTGTGGGTCGTTTTCTTCGCTGCGGCGTTGTTCAATGACCTCTTTGAAACGGCTAATAGCTGCTTGCGCCTCGGGTGGAGGTGAGAGGTCTTCCAAGCGCTCAATTTCCTGTTCGGCGGCACGGCGGTGATCCAGTTTCAGTAGCGCGGCGACCCGTTCCATTCGCGCGCCTGCATGCTCTGGCTGGGTGATCAGCACACGGTCCAGGGCAATCATGGCGTGAGTCACGTCATCGGCGCGCAGCGCTAATACCCCTAACCAGTAGTTAAATTCGGGTTCACTGCTATGATCAACTTCGATTGCTTTCATGCTGGCGTAGGCAGCTTGGGCATCGCCTTGGTCAAGCAATTGTCGAGCGCTTTGTAGTGTTTCTTCATACGCGAGAGCACGGGGCGTGCATAGCAGCCACAGTGTCATACCAAGCAGGCAGTAGAGAAGAATAGGCCGCACTGTTATTGGTTTCATCGGCTAACCTGTTTGCTTGGGGATAATACTGATGCCAGGGTACTTGCTGGCAGAGGGAATGACTTCCACTCAGCGTTACACTTGTGGCGTATTCCCGTAGCGGTCTTATCAGATAATCTGCCACGTCAGTGCCGCGGGAAGTTCGGCATGAAGCTGTTGGGTGATTGTTTTGCGGTGCTGCGGTTTTAGGTGGGTGATCAATAGCTTTTGAGGTGGTGTCGCCAGTCGGCAACATATTTCGGCGAGCCGCTGTGGGCTTAAGTGATAAGCCGATTCGGCAAGGTGGTCAAGCTGATTAGGGAAGGCACATTCCATCACCAGCGTGTCGATTGCGCCCAGCCGGTTAAGCGATTGAATGGTGGTGTCTGAAAGCCCGGTATCGCCGCTAAAAGCAAGTGTGCCGGTAGGGCTTTGCACCCAGTAACCACAGGCGGGAACGCCATGGGTAACGGGAAAAGGTGTCACGGTGATGCTGTCGTCAAACGTATACCGGTGCCAATGGGCAAGCGGTATGTAACGCAACACGGGGTGTTCTGGTGAGGGGAGTTGAGTGAAATCAGGCCAAATAACGTGATTGAAAATATGCGTTTTGAGTGCCCTGATAACCTCAGGTAGTGCATAAACGGTCAAGACTTGGCGGCGAGCTGAAAACGTCTCAAATAGGCTGTCGATAAGGAGTGGCAGGCTTGCAATATGATCAATATGGGCATGGGTCAACAGGACGCTTTTCAGCCTGCCAATTTGGTCATGATCGAGCTGGTTTACGCCCGTGCCCGCATCTAACAGCGTGGTAGGGGTGAGCAGGAATGCGCTAGTCCCCCGGGAGGGTTCGAGGCCTCCGCTAGCGCCAAGGGCGTTGACATTCACGGTGCTGTCACTCCATTTTTTGTTGAGGTCGATATACGCCAGTAGAAGATGGTGTTTTAGTTGCCGTCAGGGGATATCGACACGGTTTGTAGTTTTTATTGACGCGTTAAGTGCTTATCGAGCCAGTTTAGACGCCATATCAAAGCCTATAATGCTTTGTATCGCACTTTTCATTTCTGGGTCACGTTGGTAGAGGCGCTCAAGCACCGAGGATGGCCAAATTAGGTAACGTACCGGCTGGTCTGCGATGACATCAGCACTGGTTAACCTGCCGGTAATAAAGCTCATTTCACCGGCAAAGTCGCCTGGTAAAAGCGTGGCGCGCTTGATGCCATTAACCTTAACGCTGGCACTGCCTGAAAGCAAAATGATAAGCGCCCGCAACTCTTTGCCTTGTTCGATTAACGCCTCGCCTGATTGTATTTCATGGGGCTCTGCTTGCTGTAATAAGCGGCGCATGCGGCGAGGTTTAAGCAGCGAAAAGGTTGTCTGGTGGAGCCACTTCTCTTCTTCGGTGAGCTTAATAGGACGGCGCTGGAGCAGTAATACCGTCAAGTTGACGGTATTAATCACAATAAAAGCGATTTGCCATGACATGGCGCCGTAAAGCGGGGAGGCTTGAAAATAGAAGTAAGGCAAGGTGGATAACGCCGCCACAATCGTTATTGCGCGTAGCCATGCCATATCGCGAACAATATACGCCAAACAAAACAGCGCGTTGGCAATAAAAAAAAGCGCAATTGTAAACATCCTGTCTCCACAGCCATATAACTCACTACTTCATAGAAGCGGCACCATGCTACACAAAAACATGAGGAGGATCGCAACGAATTTAGTTACTCGCCTCTAATAATGGAATTATCCTGGTTGGGTGTATCAAAATAGCCACGTTGAATACCGCTGATCAAATTTAGGATTACTTATGTCTCCCGCCTCACCGCACCAGACGCTGAAAGACGTATTCGGCTTTGACGACTTTCGTGGCGGCCAGCAGGCGGTGGTGGCAAGGGTGTTGGATGGCCACTCCACGGCGGCGATTTTCGCTACCGGCGCGGGGAAGTCGCTGTGCTACCAGCTTCCGGCACTACATCTGCCCCACTTAACGCTGGTGGTGTCGCCGCTGCTGGCGCTGATGCAGGACCAACTGGCGTTTCTGACCCGCCACGGTGTCGCAGCGGCGAGTATTGATTCCACCCAGGACCGAGAGACGACGCGTGATGTGATGGAGCGCGCCAAGCGCGGCGAGCTGAAAATCCTGATGATTTCGGTGGAACGACTTAAGAACGAGCGCTTTCGCCACTTTCTACGCCAGATGCAGATCTCGCTGCTGGTGGTCGATGAAGCCCACTGCCTGTCCGAGTGGGGGCATAACTTCCGCCCCGACTACCTGAAACTGCCGGACTACCAGCGAGACTTTGCTATCCCACAGGTGCTACTGCTGACTGCCACGGCGACGCCAACCGTCATCGCCGATATGGGCGAGAAGTTTGCTATCGCGCCGGAAAACGTCATCACCACCGGCTTTTACCGTGCCAACCTTGAGCTGCTGGTGTCGCCGGCCATGGAGGACCGCCAGCAGCAGTTGATCAACTGGCTGAAACCGCAGATGCAGCCGGGCTTTGAGGCACCGACGATTATTTACGTTACCCTCCAGCAAACTGCCGAGCGGGTGGCGAAAGCCCTGAGGGCTCAGGGCATTGCCGTCCAGGCCTATCATGCGGGGCTAGATTCCCAGCGGCGCGATGAGATCCAGCGCCAGTTCATGAGCGGCGAGTCGCCCTGCATCGTGGCCACCATTGCCTTTGGGATGGGCATCGATAAAGGCGATATCCGCAACGTGGTGCACTATGACCTGCCCAAGTCCATCGAGAACTACAGCCAGGAAATTGGCCGGGCGGGGCGTGATGGCCTGCCTTCCACCTGTCTGACCATGGCCGGGCGGGATGGTTTGCGGGTGCTGGAAAACTTCGTTTACGGCGATACTCCCGAATATGCTGGCATCGTCCACTTGCTGGAAGAGATCGCTGTAGCCGCTAGCCAATCGGATCGCCAGTGGGAGGTGCTGCTCAATACCCTTTCACGCGATACCAATATCCGTTTGCTGCCGCTGAAAACGCTATTGGTAAGGCTGGAAATGCGCGGTATTATTGCGCCGCGCTATGCGTTTTTAGCCGAGTATCGGCTGCGCTATCACATCGAACCAGAGGCCCTGGTGGGCCGCTTTGAAGGCGAACGGGCAGCCTTCGTGCGGCTCTTAGTCGACAACATTCCTATCGCCCGCACCTGGGGGACGGTGGATTTCGATCGGCTGCACAGTGCCGGGCAAGCGCAGCAGATTGATGCCTCCCGCGCCCGTGTGATTACCGCGCTTGAGTACTTTCAGGACAAAGGCTGGCTGACCCTGGAAGGCAAGCGGATGACTGACGTCTACGAGATCTGCCAGCCCGGTTTTGACACTAAGACGCTGGCGAGCCAGCTGTTTGAAGATTGCCTGAATCGGGAGCGTATCGAGATCGAGCGGCTACAGGCCATGCTGGCGCTGTTTGAGTCGGAGAGTTGCCTGACGCGTCGGCTGGCAGAGTACTTTGGCGACAGCACGTTTAATGCGCCGCCTCAGACCGAGCAGGGCCGCTGCGGGCACTGCTCGGTGTGCTACGGGCGCCCTGTGCGGCTGCCGGAAGCGCCGCCTGAGCCCGAATTAACCGCTGCGGATTTTCAGCGCTATGCCACGCCACTGATTGAACGCCATACGCAGCAATTTGGCCAGCCTCCCAACGCCCAGCGCCTGGCGCATTTCCTGTGCGGCTTGACCATGCCGGTCTTTACCCCGCTCAAGGCGCGAAGCCTTAACGGCTTCGCGGTATTTGAGCAGCGCGCCTACCCCGAAGTGCGTGAGTGGACCGCGCAGCATTTGGACAATGCAGGTTACTAGCAGAGCGTTATTCCCAGGCAGGGAAAGGGTCGGGCAGCTGTTTCCACGCCTCCATGCCTTCCAGTAATTCTGCTTCGCTCAGCAGGCAGCCATCCAGCGCTCCGCGCATTTTGGCTTGGTCGAGGCTCTGGCCGATAAACACCAGTTCCTGGCGCATGTCGCCAAACGGGCCCTGCCATTTATCCATAATAAACTGTCGCGTTTCTGGGTCGTCCGGCCATTGGTCTTCAGGAATGGCTTTCCAGAACACACCGGCCATGCCGTGGTGGGCGATACCGCCTGCCTGGCTCCACTGGCCTGCGTAGCGTGGGCGTGTTGCCAGCCAGAAGAAGCCTTTCGAGCGCAGCAGCCCTTTACCAAACCACTCCTCATTGAGCAGGTCGTGGAACTTCTGTGGGTGGAAAGGACGACGGGCGTGGTAAGCAAAACTGCCGATGCCGTACTCCTCAGTTTCAGGCACGTGCTCGCCGCGCATCTCTTTTAGCCATCCGGGTGCTAGTTGGGCGCGCTCGAAGTTGAACTTGCCGGTATCCAGCACTTTGTCCAGTGGCACGCCGCCTTGGGTGATCGGTACCAGCTCAGCGTCGGGGTTCAGCGAGTGCAGAATAGCTTTCAGCGCTTCTAACTCTTTCTCATTAATCAGGTCAGTCTTGCTGATCAGCAGCACATCGCAAAACTCGATTTGGTCGACCAGCAGGTCGGCGACGTTGCGCTCATCGTCTTCACCCAAGCTTTCACCGGCGTCAGCTAGGCTTTGCGCTTCTCGATATTGCTCTAGAAAATTGGCGCCATCCACCACGGTGACTAGCGTATCCAGCCGTGCGACCTGGGAAAGGCTCTGACCACTTTCATCTTCAAAGGTAAACGTTTCCGCCACGGGCAGCGGTTCGGAAATGCCGGTGGACTCAATGACCAAATAATCAAACTTGTCTTCCCGAGCTAACTGGCTGACTTCTTCCAGTAGATCCTCGCGCAGGGTGCAGCAGATGCAGCCGTTGCTCATCTCCACCAAGCGCTCTTCACTGCGGTTAAGCGCCACTTCGCCATCCGGCGTTGGTTCGCCAGGGACGCCGCGTACCATAGCGCCGTCGATATTGACCTCGCTCATATCATTGACGATCACCGCGACGCGGCGACCTTCACGGTTGGCAAGAATATGATTCAGCACGGTGGTTTTACCGGCCCCCAGAAAACCTGAGAGGACAGTAACGGGTAGGGGACTGAACGCAGTCATTGCTAGCACCTCTAAGCGGGGATTAAATGTTATGTAATAATATAACATTAATTGCTCGTTTAGAAACAGCTCGATTGCATAAGCCTGATATCAAGTCGTCAATCAGCGCTTATATTGCGTCGGGCAATACCCGCGCGATACATCCGGCGAGCGCAGGGCTTGGTGTTTGGTCGCGCGACCAGTGACGCGCTTGCGCCATAGGCGAAACGAGGCAGGTTTTAGCTGGTGGCGCATCACCTCAATCACATCCGGCTCAGCAAAGCCATAGAGCGTTTCGATGGCTTCAAAGGGCGTGCGGTCTTCCCAGGCCATTTCAATCATGCGTGATTGTTCGTCTTCGGCAAGACGGCGAAAGCGCTTAACGGCGGCATTGGGCATACGGTACCTGTTAATTAGTGTGAAGTGCCAGGTCGAGCGGGTTGTGAGGAGCGCTTCATCACAACCCAGCGCAGCGCGTCGATCACGACAAAAACTGCCAAACTCACCCCCAGCACGGGAAGAGCGACGCCCAACGCGAGGGCGATGGCGATGAGTCCAAGCTTGGCACGTAGCGGTAACAACGCCCAGGGTTCGCTGACGGTAGGAAAGCGTTGTCCACTCGCGAGCCGGGTTCGCCGCCACCAAAGGGTATAGCCCCAGATAATCAGCACGATAATGCCCGATGCGATCAAGCCAAGAACCACCTGATTAATAACGCCAAACAATACACCCATGTGCAGGTCGATTCCCCAGCGGGTCAGCTTCGCGGCTAAGGGGAATGTCGAAAAATGGGTTTGGTCGATAACGGCCATGGTGCGTGGGTGCAGCGCCACCTGGTCCACCTGGGTCGGCCAGCGACGGTCTATTTCGGCAACGCGCCACGCTTGGCCATGCGATATGGGCGGGGTGATTTGCAGCCGGTTGGCCTCAAGCCCTGCTTGCCGGGCGGCGTTCAGTGCCTGGTCGAAGGTGATCAGTGAAACAGCAGGCGCCTGCGTCTCCTTGGCCTGGCCATGCCCACGGTGCTCGGCATGTTCATCGTTTGGCATTGCGTCAGCGTTAAGCTCGGTTGACACACTGGGCGTACTCCAACCCCAGGCGTGTCGAAGCTCTGCAATATTGCCCCCCGCCCATTGTGACCAGGTTAGCCCCGTGGCAGAAAACAGCAATAGCCCAGCGGTTAACACAACGCCGAGGGTAGCGTGGCGCTTAGCCAAACGGCGTGGCCCCTGGGTTGCTTGTAATGTCTGCCTGCGGGTGAGCCAAAGGACAATACCGCCTAACGCCATCACCCATAACCAGGAGGCTGCCAGTTCGCTATACAACCGTCCTATATCGCCCATCAAGAGCTGACGATGAAAGAGGTCGATTTGGGTGCGTAACGGTAAAATACCGCTAGTGCCATAAACGGTGGCTTCCCCGGTAACATCGAGCGTGACAGGGTCGACGAACACGGCCTTATGTTGCGATGCGCCGAGCGATGGGTCACTGAACATAATGCGTGTGGTGTCACCAAGCTCAGGTGCAGGTCGCACTGCATCGGGAGATGCTGTGCTGTTCAGGTGATGTTGGGCGGCAGCGATCTGAGTGCTTAGGGCCCGAACGTCTCCCTGTTCGGTGCCTTTTAGCGTGTCCTGATAAACCCAGGTTTCCAGCGCAGGGCTTGCGACATAAGCGATGCCGGACAGAGCTGCAACCAAAATGAACGGGCCAACAAACAAGCCAACATAAAAATGTAGGCGGCTGATCAGCAACACCAGCGGTTTGTTGAATAAGGGGCGACGCGCCATAACAGAACCTGGATCAGAAAAGTCAGCCCTGCATGGTAGGCGAGGGTGTTGGCAGGCACCAGCAAAAGCGAGCGGCATAGCGTCGCATTGAGCAATTCTTATCCCGGTTTGGTGGCCAATAAGGCCCGAAATAAGCCGTTCATTAGTACCGGTTCGTCGTGGCGGAGGCTGAACCCTGCTTGATCGAGCAGGGGGTGTGCCTGGCGGGTAATGTCAGTGGCGATGAGTGTGGTTACGACGTTTAGCGCTCGTCGAAAGGTACTAGCAGGCTGGTCGTCGGGCTGAAATTTATCCATCACGCATAGCTGTCCGCCAGGCGTTAAGACACGATACGCCTCCGCTAGCCCTTGCTGGGGATTGGGCATAACCGCCAACAGTAAATGCATAACCACGACGTCAAAGTGTTCATCTGGGTAGGTCAGCGCTTCGGCATCCATAACGTGGCAGGTTACATCACGCTGGTAACGATGGGCGCGGTCAGCGGCGCGCTTGACCATCGCGGGCGTCAGGTCGGTTAAATGAATTTCCAACTCACGAGGAATAAAAGGAAGGTCTAACCCGGTGCCTGCCCCGACCAACAACACGCGCATACCGGGCTCCCAGTCCACTTGGCCCAGGGCTACTCGCCGAGGTCTACGAAAAGCACGATTGGCAATGGCATCGTAAAGTGGTGCATAGGCGGTGTAACGTATACGGTTCCAAGCGGTGGTGTTGAGCATAAGCCCCCAGTAACACGCAGCTTCAATTGATTACTTATAGCATGGATTAAACAACCCGGCGAATTGGTTTTGATTAAGTGATAATAAGGTATTGTTTTTTAATAATGTTGAGATGTTCTTTGTTGGCTGGTTGTTTGTAAATTTACTGTTTTTGTTTTTTGATTAATGCTGTTTTTTTATCTTTTTTTAATGCGTTTTATTGTTGAGTCGATTGGAGAGGCCCTCGATAATATCAAGTAGTAATTGACGGTCGCTTGGTGCTAAAGGTGCCAGAAGTGTTTTGACCCGGCTTGACTGGTCTTCCAAATGAACGCTAGCTTGCCCTAATAGCTCAGCCGCTTCGCAATTGAATATTTCCGCAAGCTCCAGCAGCCGAACTATGTTGGGGATCACCCTGCCACGTTCAATCCTTGAAACGGCCTCATTACCCACGCCTAAGCGTTCGGCCACTTCTTCTTGGGTCAGTTGGCTTAGAACCCGCTGCTTGGCTATGGCTCTGCCGATGTTGCTAGCTAGCCGTTTCTGTTCAGTTTTATTCACAACGTCCTCCCTATAGACCTGAATGGTTGAGTATCAACCTATTGACATGAAGGACTGTTTGGGTTGAATATCAACTTAATAGGTTGATATTTGTCTCGGTTGGCTAATTTTTTTGCCAACGTTTGATGGAGAGACAAAGGGGTAGCTAATTTAATTTTTTTAATCATTTAAGTAAAAATAAGATAGGTTTTAGAAGGGTTTGGTAGGCGTAGTAAAATAAAAATAATTTTAACGAGTTGTTTTTTTAGTCATTGTAGATAGTTTTTTTACGCCGTTGCTTTGAAAGTATATAAGGCGTTTATGGATTTAAACGCTTTTAAACTGGAAGCGCAGACGCGCGATGAGTAGTGGCCCAGTCGATTGTGTCGACGGGTCGATGTGTTTAGTACATGAAACATGCAGTTGTTTACTCTATTACTAGCGTATGGTTCAGGGATGATCACACAGCAGCTTTATACGGCTTCGGTCGATACCTTTGGCTAGCAGACGTGGCTTACCTGACGAAATCCAAAGGCGTTGATATCATGTCTTCTACTGAGGCACCAGTGGTTTTTAGACAGCTGGCCGATAGTCTGACCTATGTCAGCGAAAACGGTTTTTTTTGCCACCTTGTTAAAGCACTATCGGAAACCCTGCGCGTTGATCATGCGCTGCTGGCTAGTTTTGATAGTCACAGTGGTATGGCAACGCCTTTGGCCTTTTGGAGCCACGGGGCGCTTGGCGAATTAGCACCTTACGAGGTTACAGGTACGCCTTGCGAACACGTCGTCATGTTGTCACGTTGGTCTTCGCTGTCGGGTGTTAGCGAGCGTTTTCCGCGTGACCAGCGTCTTGTTGGTTTTGAGGTAGAGGGGTATTGGGGGGTCGCCATAAGAGCACCCGATGGTTGTTGTTTGGGGGTGCTTGCTCTCATGCACTCATCACCACTGGAGCTGCCTGCCTATAGCGAAGATATTCTGCGTATTACGGCCACCTTGAGTGGCGCTGAGCTTGCCCGCCAGCTAACTCAGGCAAACGTAAAGGCGCGTTTGCGGGGTAAGAAACGCGCACTTCGCATCATGCATAGCGGGCACGATTTATTAATGCATACTGGCGATGAGCAGCAATTGCTTCAAGCAGCGTGCTGTTTGGCGGTTGGTGTGGGCGGATACGCCGCGGCCTGGATCACTGAGCTTGTGCCTGACGTTGCGCCAGAGGACTCGCTGCCAATAGTTGCAATGGCAGATGCAGATGGTGAGGTCGCCTCTTGGTTGAGCCCCTCCCAACTGTTTATTTCACGCTATAGCGCTGAGGTTACCGAGCGAGCGTTACATCTTAAGCGCCCCATCGTTATTGAGAGCCTGGCTAGTGAATGCGTACCTGAAGGCGTTCGCCAGTCCCTTATGGCATTGGGTGTCGAGCAGCTCATTGCGTTGCCATTGCAGTATGCTGGAAAGCAGTTCGGCGTATTAACGCTGTTTAACCGCTACTCCGATACACAAAGTGAGGACGAATTGCAGTTACTGCAAGAACTTGCTAATGAAGTATCGCTGGGCATCGATAATCGGCGGCGCCGAAAAACCGAACAGCGTATTCAGCATGCGGTGACGCACGTTGCCACGGCTGTATCCGCTAAGCACGGCGACGCTTTCTTACACCAGTTGACGGCGCATATGGCCGAGTCACTATCCGCAGAAGTAGGTTTTATTGCGCTGCTGGATAGGCAAAACCCTGATATTGCTCATACCTTGACGCTATATGTAAATGGACAGCGCCAGGATAATTTTGCCTATTATCTCCCTGGGGTACCGTGCCACAAGGTGATCGTTGAGCAGGAGTGCATCGTTCGAGAGGGCGCGGCCATTATGTTGCCTGCGGAAAGCAACGGTGCGTTGGATTGGGTGAACGGCTATGTTGGGCGTCGCCTGGATGACAGCCATGGCCGACCAATGGGTCTTGTCGGTGTGATGTTTAAAAAGCCACTAGGCGATGTGGACATTGTGCGAAGCGTGTTGCAGATATTTGCCGCACGGGCATCCTCGGAGCTTGAGCGCCAACAAGACGAAGACCGTATGCGGCAGTTGGCATTTTGTGACCCAGGCACTCAATTGCCGAATCGTGCTGCCTTTATGCGCCACCTTGAACGAGTGCTTACCGATAATCAAACCTCAGCGCTGGCGCTTTTGCTGCTGGACCTCAATCATTTCAAAGAGATCAATGATACGGCCGGGCATGACACGGGGGACTTAGTCCTTAAAGCAGTGGCTAGACGCTTTGCGGCATCCCTAAAGAAAGGCGAGTACTTGGCCCGGCTAGGTGGCGATGAGTTTGTGGTGGTCTGTCCTGCTAGCGATGAGGTGGCTGCATTGGCAACGGCGCATCGGCTATGTGAAAGTATCGAACAGCCTTTCAATGTTGACCAACAGTCCTTCGAACTGTCTGTCGGGATTGGTATCTCGCTTTATCCGCTGCATGCCGCAACGCCATTGGATCTGTTGAAAGATGCTGACATCGCCATGTATCAAGCCAAACGGCAAAAGCTTCCCGCTTGTGTCTTTGAGCCCTGGATGGGGCGCATTGTCGCTGAGCAGCTGCATATCGCCAAACGCCTTGCGATAGCCATTGCAGAAAAACAGCTGAGTCTGCACTTTCAGCCCCAGGTGGATCTAAACAGCGGTCGGCTGATTGGCGCGGAGGCGCTGTGCCGCTGGCACGATGAGGAGCTTGGCGACGTTTCGCCGAGTAAATTTATTCCTATCGCCGAAGAGCGCGGGATGATTGTTCCACTTGGCAATTGGGTGATTGAAGAGGCCTGCAGGCAGCTTGCCGCCTGGGAAGGGCAGGGGCACGCCATGCAGGGCCAGTTGGCGATTAATATTGCGGCCCAGCAGTTCGAAGAAGACGACTTGGTGGCACACTTACTGACGAGCTGTGACCACTTTGGCGTTGATGCCTCGCAACTCAGCCTGGAAATTACCGAAAGCGGCATCATGGATAACCCTGAAAAAGCCATCGCGATGACCGAAACGCTCAAAGGACATGGGCTTGGGTTAGCCATCGACGACTTTGGTACCGGCTATTCGTCGCTTGCCTATTTAAAGCGCTTCGCCGCCGATAAAATCAAAATCGATATTTCCTTCGTGCGCGATATGCTGGTTAGCGACAATGATCGCGTTATTGTCGCAACGATCATCGCGATGGCTAATACGCTGGGGCTTGAAACGATTGCTGAAGGTATTGAACATGCCTCGCAAGCCGAGGCGTTACTCTCGATGGGGTGTACTCAGGCTCAGGGCTATTATTTTGACCGTCCTTTGACGGCGGAGATGTTTGCCCAGTACTGGCTCATTTCGCATTAAGTGTTTGCGATGGGCTCTCACCAAACTGTTGTTTATAGTCGTGGGCGAACTGTCCCAAATGCCAAAACCCCCAGTAGGTGGCAATCTCGGTCACCGACTGGCTAGGTTCGGCCGCCCGCAGAGCGCGGCGAACCCGATTAAGACGGGTAAGGCGCAAAAACTGAAGCGGGCTGATGCCGAGAATGGTGGTAAAGCTGTACTGCAGCGTGCGTCGGCTAACGTGGGTCAACTGACAAAGCGCTTCCATGGTCACCGGGCCATCTAAATGTTCGTCGACGTAGCGCTTCACGCGGTCAACCACTTCCTTACGATGCGCATAGCTCGGCGGGACGTCCTGGCAGGGTTGTTCGGCTTTTAGGAGCTCGAGCAGAGCCATCAATAAAATATCGTGATGCAGATGCTCAGCAATGGCACCCGGCTGGCTAGATAGTAGCCTTTCGAGCAAAAACATAACGGCCTTTAAGGTGCTCTGCGAGACGTGACGGCGTGGCGCTTGCTGCCATCGTTCATCCAGCGCAATGCCCTGTTGTGCTGCCGCTGCGCTCAGCGTGGGCAATTCAACCACCAAGCCATAAATATCAAACGCGTCTGGGGTGACGAGTTCAAAGTCGTGGCCGCCAGGCCGACACATGACCTCATCGACATTCAGCGCTTGCCCGTTAATACGCGACCCTGCAGTGATGGGCGGTATGCCAATCCACAGTGAATCGGGCCACACGCGGCAATCTTGACGCAGCGCTTGACCGGTGTGCTCTTTAAATACCTGCAGCGACGCCAGCTCGATCTCATCCAGTCGGCCATAGAATCGTCCAGCGCTTAACTGGTCGTATTCTTGCTGCCAGCGCGTCAGGTTATTGGCGTGCTCATCAGCATCAAAGGCTTCCTGAATGCATTTTTTTGGTGCATGCGCATTGCCAAGCAAGGCCATGATCAACTCCTTTGGGGCTTTATGAGGGCTGTTGATACCCTATTTCTTATCTAGCCGTATGTTTTTATTAAAATTATCGAAGGTTTGGCGGGTTTGCCAAAACTTGATACTCCCCTTTAAGTGATAGCGCTAAGGTAGAAACAAGCAAGTTTCGTACCTTAGCGCTTTTTTATAGCGCGCGCTTTCGCCAGAAGGAACGCTTTATGGCACAGACCTATCACTCCACGCTGGGCAGCCGCCGTTACCGCTTTGCGGGCCTAGCTGAACTGATGGCTAAAGCCACGCCCTCGCGCGCTGGCGACCGTTTGGCGGGGGTGATCGCTGAGAGCGCCGAAGAGCGGGTAGTCGCCCAGATGGTGCTGGCGGATATTCCGCTGACTACTTTTTTGAACGACGCCTTGATTCCCTACGAAGAGGATGAGATCACCCGGCTGATCATTGATGACCATGATGCCGACGCTTTCGCCCCTATCAGCCACCTTACCGTAGGCGATTTTCGTAACTGGCTGTTGTCTGATCACGCCACCAGCGAGGTACTGACGCAAGTAAAAGCGGGTATAACCCCCGAAATGGCCGCTGCCGTCAGCAAGCTGATGCGCAATCAGGACCTGATTCTGGTCGCCAAAAAATGCCAGGTGACCACGGCGTTTCGCAACACCATCGGCCTGCCGGGCCGGCTTTCAACCCGGCTACAGCCCAACCACCCCACCGACGATGTGACCGGCATTGCCGCTAGTATTCTTGATGGGCTGTTGTACGGCAGCGGTGATGCGGTGATCGGCATTAATCCGGCCACCGATAACGTTGCCCAAAGCGTCAAACTGATGCGCCTGATGGATGAGGTGATCCAGAAGTATCAAATCCCCACCCAATCCTGCGTGCTGACGCATGTGACGAATACCTTGGAAGCCATAGAGCAGGGCGCGCCGGTGGATTTGGTCTTTCAATCCATTGGCGGCACTGAAGCCACTAACCGCAGTTTTGGCTTTGACTTGAGCACCCTCGCCGAAGCTGAAGCCGCGGCGCAATCGCTCAATCGCGGCACGGTGGGCCGCAACGTGATGTACTTCGAAACCGGCCAGGGCAGCTCGCTCTCTGCGGATGCGCACCACGGACTCGACCAGCAAACCTGCGAGGCCCGCGCCTATGCGGTAGCGCGCAAATTTAATCCGCTGCTGGTGAATACCGTAGTGGGGTTTATCGGCCCCGAGTACTTGTTCGACGGTAAAGAGATCACCCGCGCGGGGCTTGAAGACCATTTCTGCGGCAAGCTATTGGGCGTACCCATGGGCTGCGACGTTTGCTACACCAATCACGCCGAGGCCGATCAGAATGATATGGATAACCTGCTCACGCTACTTGGCGTGGCGGGCTGCAACTTCATTATGGGCATCCCTGGTTCTGACGACATTATGCTCAATTACCAGACCACCTCCTTCCACGATGCGCTCTATGCGCGGCGGGTGCTGGGGCTGAAGGCGGCACCCGAATTTGAGCGCTGGCTCGAAGAGATGCAGATTTTCCAGGATGTCAGCACCCACCGGCTCAACGACCAACTGCCTGCCGCCTTTGCCAACAGCCTGCGCCACCTGCCCAAGGAGCCACGCCATGGCACATGATGAATCAACACCCATCGTGGTAGAGAACCCCTGGGAGCGCTTAAATGCGTTTACCGATGCGCGGATTGGCCTGGGGCGGGCTGGCATTAGTCTGCCGACCAGCAAACTGCTGGAATTTCAGCTAGCCCATGCTCAGGCCCAGGATGCCGTTCACTGCCCGCTAGATGTGCAAACACTCGCCACAGAGTTATCGAAAACGCTTGAGCTGTCCGAGGCGCCGCTGCGTTTACATAGCCATGCCCAGGACCGCGCCACGTATTTGCAGCGTCCTGACTATGGCCGTCGCCTCAACGATGAAACCCGCGAGCAGTTGCAGCAGGCCGCTATGTCTCAGCAGCGCTATGACCTCGCCGTAGTGATTGTTGATGGGCTATCGGCACTGGGCGTGCAGCAGAACAGTGCGCCGTTTCTTGGCGCGCTTTATCAGCTGCTGGACAGCGATGCCGCCGATTGGCAGCTAGCGCCGTTAACCATTGTTGAGCAGGGGCGGGTGGCAATTGGCGATGAGGTTGGCGCGCTGCTCAATGCCGATGCTGTGCTGGTGATGATCGGCGAACGGCCAGGGCTAAGTTCGCCGGACAGCCTGGGGCTGTATCTGACCTGGGCGCCCGAGCCAGGGTTAAAAGATGACCGGCGTAACTGCATTTCTAACGTACGCCCGGCTGGCTTGAAGGCAGAGGAAGCGGCGCGCCGACTTGTGCTGCTGTTAACAGAGGCTCGAAAGCGTAAGTTGTCCGGCGTTCAGCTCAAAGACCGCAGCGAAGACGACGTACTGGAAGGGGAAGCGTCGGGGGCGATTGATTCGACACGTAACTTCCTGGTGGCGGATTAGTGGGCACTTGCTTTTGTGACCCTCTAATAACGACGACCACATAACAATATCCATACAACAATACGGAACCAACACCGCTAGCCAGCACGCCGCTGACAACGATTGCGTTCCTCACTGAAAAGGGCAAAAACGATGACTCAACCAACGGTAGATCAAGCGTATCTGGCAAAACGCCAATTGCGTAAAGGCACGGCTGGCTGGATGCTGCTGGCGGGGCTTGGGGTTTCCTATGTGATTTCAGGCGACTTCGCCGGCTGGAACTTTGGTATTGCCGAAGCGGGCTGGGGCGGCTTTGCGATTGCCGCCTGCCTGATGGCGCTGATGTATCTGGCGCTGGTGCTGTCGCTTGCGGAAATGTCGGCAGCGATCCCGGCGGCGGGCGGCGGCTACAGCTTTGCCCGACAGGCGATGGGCCCGGCGGGCGGTTACTTAACCGGACTTGCGGTACTGATCGAATACGCGCTGGCGCCAGCGGCGATTGTGATCTTTATCGGCGCTGCGGTGGAGTCATTGCTGGGCATCAACGGCCCGCTGGTTTACCTGCTGTTTTATGCCGTATTTATCGGTATTCACCTGGCGGGAGTCGGTGAAGCACTGAAAGTCATGATGGTGATCAGCGGCCTGGCGGTATTCGCCATTCTTGCCACCGCCGTGGCGCTGATCGGTAATTTCGACGCGGCGAACTTGTTTGATATCGCGCCCACCGATGCCGCGGGCGCCAGCACCTTTATGCCCTATGGCTGGTACGGTATCTGGGCAGCGCTGCCGTTTGGCATGTGGCTGTTTTTAGCCGTAGAGGGGGTGCCGCTGGCGGCGGAAGAAGCCAAAGACCCGGCGCGCGACATGCCCAAAGGCATTATTGGGGCCATGCTGTTCTTGCTGTTCACTGCCTTGTTAGTCGTGGTGCTGTTAGCTGGTGCCGCGGGGGCAGAAATGATCGGCCAAAGCGGCGTGCCACTGGTGGATGCGCTGAATACAGCGGGTAACCCCACACTCGCTACCCTGGTTAACGTCTTGGGCCTGGCCGGTTTGATCGCCTCATTTTTCTCGATTATCTATGGTTACAGCCGCTTGGTGTTTGCGCTGTCCCGGGCAGGGTATCTCCCCAAGCCGCTCTCCTTGACCAGCGGGCGCAAGGTGCCGCATCTGGCGCTGATCGTGCCTGGAGTGTTCGGGTTTCTGGTGTCGCTGAGCGGCGAGGGTGACCTTATCCTGGGCATGGCCGTGGTCGGCGCCACGATTTCCTACGCGCTGATGGCGCTGAGCCATATCATGCTGCGCGTCCAACAGCCCGACCTGCCGCGTCCGTATAAGACCCCCGGCGGGGTGGTGACCTCGGGTATCGCACTAGCGCTGTCACTGGTCGCGCTTACCGGGGTATACGCCTTTGATCCCCGCGCCTTCAATTACACCATTGTGCTCTTCATTGCCGGGGCGGCTTATTACTTCCTCTACAGCAAGAATAAGCTGGTTGCCAAAACCGCTGAAGAAGAGTTTGCGCTGGTGGTGACTTCACCTGACGAGATAGACGATAGCGAACCCGTACCGGCTGACGCCGCCAAGCTGTAAGCGAGGCATCGATTAGGCTACCGTGATATGCCCCTGGCGATATATCGCCAGGGGCTTATTCTTATCTATAAGCAGTCGCGAGGTAGTTTAATGACGCTGACCTTTAAGGAACCCAATGAGCAGCAGCGCTGGTACGCCGTTGATGACGGCGTCATGGGCGGCCAATCCCATAGTCAGTTCAGCGTTGTCGGCGGAGAAGGTCGTTTTCATGGCGAGGTGTCGCTGGAGAACGGCGGGGGCTTTGCCTCCGTTCGCCGCGAACCCGACGACTTTGAACCGGCACTGGCAAGCGCCAAAGGCATATCGTTGACCGTCCGCGGTGATGGGCGCACTTACCAACTGCGCCTGAAAAGCACCTCGCTAGGAGATGCATCCGCTTATCGGGTGAAATTTACCCCATCCATAGATACCTGGGAAACCCTGCACTTTCCCTGGGAGGCATTTGAAGCCGTTCGCCGTGGCACGCTGCTGACTGACGTACCACCTATCGAGCCAGCGAATATTACTCAGGTGGGGTTTTTGATTGCTGACCGCACCGCCGGGCCCTTCTGTTTGCAGGTGGCTAGTATAGACGCATTACCTCAGCATCAATAAAGGATGGCATTGACGTCATTCATTCGTATGAGTTGGTTGCCTTACACCATCGATGCTGCTAATTTGAGCTTGGTTTTACAAGTATTGTACACTTTCTGTAAAGCTTTTGGGGTTAACGCCCTACTATGGTGTTTTATTCTGGAGGTGTGGTGATGGCGATGGAAACAGTGCGGTTCGGCGGCGATGATATTGAAAACTCGCTGGCCAAGATGGATGACAAAAAACTGGATGAATTGGCCTTTGGCGCGATCCAACTGGATGCCAACGGCAAAATCATGCAGTACAACGCAGCGGAAGGCGGCATTACGGGGCGAGACCCCAAAAGCGTGATCGGCAAGAACTTTTTTACCGAGGTTGCGCCCTGCACCCAAAGCAAAGAGTTTCAAGGCCGCTTTAAAGAAGGCGTCAAGAACGGCGATTTGAATACCATGTTTGAATACGTCTTCGATTACCAGATGACGCCCACCAAAGTAAAAGTGCACATGAAGAAAGCCATTTCAGGCGATACGTATTGGATTTTCGTCAAGCGTTTATAACACCCTGTGCCGCTTGTCATAACCTGAGCAGGCGGCTCGGTGTTTGAGCCTTACCCTATCCCTGGTGTTATAAAGGATCATCAAATGCCTCAATGGCTGAGCGAAGCCGATTGCAAAGCGGTCCTGCAGTCATTGTTGAGCGCCGAACTAGCGGACTATCGTGGAACGTCTGCGCCGAATTGGCAGGCCCCACCGAGCATTGATTCCCTCGAAAGATTGCACTTGGCTGCCTGTGTTAACGACTTCTTTTGCTTGTACGAGACGGGGGTCGAAGATCGCCTGTTAATGTCGCAAAGCATCGATGATTGGGCCTCGCTCGTCGCGGCTGCCGTGATGGAGACATCCGGGGTGACATTTAGAACATCGGGAAGCATTGGGACCCCTACCGCTCATCATCACTGCTGGGAAGATATAGAAGCCGAGGCGAGTGCCCTGGCGCAGCGTTTTGCGACGCTGGTGCCGGTACAGCGAGTGATCAGTTGGCTGCCGTTGCATCATCTATATGGTTTCATGTTGGGTGTGGCGCTGCCTGGGGTCGCGGGCATCCCCCGACTTAGCATGGAAACCCCGGCCTTATCCTCGTTATTACCCGGGGACTTAGTGGTGACGGTGCCGCCTCGCTGGGACTATTTATCAAAGTCAAAAAAGGACTGGCCTGCAGGTGTAATCGGCGTGTCGTCTACTGCGCCTTTATCTAGTGCTACCTCGGATGCACTGATCGCGTGCGGATTAACTGGGCTGTTGGATATTTACGGCAGTACCGAAACCGGAGGCGTCGCCACTCGGTGGCAGCGCGATGCCCCTTATCAGTTACTTAGCCATTGGCAACGCCACGATGCGCATCATTTAGAGCGCGTTAACGGCGGTATTACCACACCGCTACTGGACAACACACGCTGGCACGATCAAGACACCTTTACGTTGCTGGGCCGTCAGGACGATGTCGTTGTGATCGGGGGCGTTAATGTTAACCCCCAGCACGTGGCGCAACGGTTGAGGGGGCTGGAAAGCGTGGTTGACTGTGCGGTGCGCACCACTGGGCCAACGGATAAATATCGCCTAAAGGCGTTTGTGGTGCCGGTTGGCAGCGAGCAGGACGCCGCCAATGCCATTGCTCAAGCCATATCTCAGTGGCCCGCCGCCGAGCGTCCCGTTCGGATTGACTACGGTGATGCCCTGCCCACCAATGCAATGGGTAAGCTGGCTGACTGGTAAGCTGTCGTTCAAGGAATATCATCCAGTACACCAAAGTCGCCTCGCATGTAGTTTGCCGTTGAGTAACGCTAGGTGAATTCGACTGGAGGCCAGCCTGTGAAACTTTCTCCCGCGTATCGCCTTGCGGCGACTATTCTGCACGGCTTCGACGAGTACCGTGCACGATTTAAACAGATCACCTTTGATGCCAGCCGCCGTTTCCGTGAGGCGGCATGGCGCGATGCTCAGCAGGCGTCGGCGGCACGCATCAACCTCTACGGCGAGAAGGTTGACGACACTCTGGGGCGTCTACAGCGAACCTTTCCTCACGAGGTATTGGCCCACTGTGAAACCTGGGGGGAAGCGCGCACCCATTATGCGGATTTGATCAGCCAGCGGCTTGACTACGAGCTGGCCGAAACCTTTTTCAACTCCCTGTTCTGCTCGATTTTTCAACACCGCCATATCCGCAACGAATGGATGTTTGTGTATAGCTCGCGAGAGGATGCGGCACACCGCTCGGGCATTGAGCTATGCCGCCGGTGCTCGGTGAAGGGCAACTGGCCCAAGGCGTTGGCGTGGGCGCTTCAGGAAGCTCCTTTTGACAATCCGTTTGCCGATCTTGAGCGCGATATCGAGCTTGGAACGGCGCTTCTCGAAGCGCAACTGCCCGCAGCGATCTTGCACGCCGATGATGCCCAGATAGAGCTTTTGAAAAGCGTCTTCTACCGCAATAAAGGCGCCTATCTGGTCGGGCGTATTCTGGGCGGCGGTGAGCAGATGCCGCTGGTATTGCCGGTGTTGCATGGCGAAGGCTTTGGCGAGCAGCAAGGCGGCGATCCCTGTCTGCATCTGGATACGGTGCTCACCGAGACCGACGAAGTGTCGATCATTTTCTCCTTCACGCGGGCCTACTTTCAGGTGGATGTGCCGGTGCCGGGCGAGTTTGTCGACTACCTGAAAGAGCTGATGCCTCACAAGCCTGAAGGTGAGCTGTATGCCGCGATCGGTTTCTTCAAGCACGGCAAAACAGAGTTTTTCCGTGCCTTGAACCAACAGGTCGCGAAGCGCGAGGATCAGTTCATCATTGCGCCTGGGGTGCGCGGCATGGTGATGGCCGTGTTTGTGCTGCCTAGCTTTCGCACCGTATTCAAAATCATCAAGGATAAATTCGACCCGGCCAAAGAGGTCACTCATGCAGTGGTGCGCGAAAAGTACCGCCTGGTGAAGCGCCACGACCGGGTAGGGCGTATGGCGGATACCCAGGAATTCTCAAACTTTATCGTTCGCAAGGACCATTTTGCGCCTGACTGCCTGGCGCACTTGCTGGAGGTGGCACCCTCGACCGTATCGCTCAAAGACGACAAAGTGATCATCAAGCATTGCTACACCGAGCGCATGATGACGCCGCTGAATATCTACCTGGAGCAGTGCAGCGAGGATGAACGAACGACGGTGCTCAAGGATTACGGTAACGCCATCAAGCAGATGGCAGCGGCGAATATTTTCCCCGGCGATATGCTGCTGAAGAATTTTGGCGTGACCCGCCACGGCCGAGTGATCTTTTATGATTACGATGAGGTGTGCTACATCACCGAGTGCCGGTTCCGGCATATGCCTAAAGGTCAGGGCGTTGATGCATCCAGTATGTCGATCGGCCCCAACGATATTTTTCCCGAAGAGTTTGGCCCCTTCATGTTCGCCAACAAAGCGCTACGCGATATGTTTATGGCGCAGCATCCTGAGCTTTTCGACCCTGATTACTGGCTGGAGGTGCAGAAGGCGATTCGCGACGGCCGGGTGATTGACGTCTACCCCTATCGCAACAAGCAGCGTTTCGCGGGAACCGTGGGCCAACTGGTATATTAGGGAATACATAAGGCAATCACGGCGAGGACACCATGACAGCAGCCCCACACCTAGTCGTCTTTACCGGTTCGGGCATTAGCGTCGAAAGCGGAATCAAAACGTTCCGCGCCAGCGACGGCCTCTGGGAAGAGTACCCGGTCGAGGAAGTCGCGACGCCGGAAGGCTGGCGGCACGACCCTGAGCGGGTACTGGGTTTTTATAATCAACGCCGGGAGCAGATCCGCCGCGCCAAACCCAACGCTGCGCATAAAGCGCTGGCGGCCTTGGAGCAAGATGGCTTCAAGGTCAGCGTGGTGACCCAAAACATTGATGACCTGCACGAGCGTGCAGGGTCGCGAAACGTTATGCACCTGCACGGCGAAATCTTGAAGGCGCGGTCCTCGGTGGACCCACGGCTGCGTTACCCGCTGACCAAAGGCGGCATTGCTCTGGGCGATGTCTGCGACAAGGGCAGCCAGTTGCGCCCGGACGTCGTTTGGTTTGGCGAATCGGTGCCGCTGTTTGAAGACGCTTGCGAGATAGCCAGCCAAGCGGATTTTTTCCTGGTGGTAGGCACCTCGTTGGCCGTTATGCCCGCCGCCTCGTTGCTTTCCTATATCGAACTCGACACGCCCTGCGCGCTGGTCGACCCCGATGCGGATGCCTTAACACCGCCGGGTGTGCTGGCGATTAACACCACCGCAGGCGAAGGCGTGCCCGCGCTCGTCAACCAGTGGCGCAAGCAGGGCAACTTAATGTTGCCTTGAATGTTCGAAAAACCATGCCTTCATGACGTCGGTAATCTGTGACATCTCTGTTTCAGACGTTATGTAGGCGGGCATGGTATACAGCCAGCGACCGATGGGGCGCAGCCAAACACCACGCTCGCGGGCGAAGTTGGCCACTCCTTTTAGTGCCTCGGCGGAGTGGGCTTCAATCACGGCGGTGGCGCCGAGTACTCGAACGTCGTCCACGTCGGGGTGGGCGTTGAGCGCTCGGTCCTCCAACAGCTCGCGGCGCAGTAATTGGTTGAGCGTGGCGATCTTATCCAGATAACCCTCTTCCTCGAACACGCGCAGGCTTTCCAGCGCGACGCGGCAGGCCAGCGGATTGCCCATGAACGTCGGGCCGTGCATAAAGGCGTGGTGCTCGCTGTCGCCGATAAAGGCATCGTGAACACGATCCGTGGCAAGCGTCGCCGCATGGCCCAGATAACCGCCGGTCAATCCCTTGGAGAGCACCATGATATCCGGCGTGACGCCCGCGTGGTCGGCGGCAAACAGCTTGCCGGTGCGGCCAAAGCCGGTGGCTACTTCGTCGAAAATCAGCAGCACGCCAAACTCATCGCACAGCTCTCTGGCCCCCCTAATATAGTCCGGCGAGGTCATGTTCAGCCCGCCGGCGGCCTGTAATAGCGGCTCCATCAACAGCGCGGCGATCTCCCCATGATGATGCTCAAGGGCGCTGCGCAGGGCGCCAAGGTCGTGTTCGATCTGTTCTGGCGTTGCGTCATAGGGGGCCGTGGGTGCCGGGGCAAAGTGGTGCTGGGGCAGCAGGCCGGTAAATAAGCCGTGCATGCCTTCTTCCGGGTCGCAGACCGCCATGCAGCCGGTGGTATCCCCATGGTAGGCCTTCATTAGCGAGAGCATCTTTCGCTTGCCAGGGTGGCCGGTGAGCACCTGATACTGAAGGGCCATTTTCATTGCCACTTCCATGCCCACCGAGCCGCTGTCGGAATAGAACACGTGGTTAAGCCCGTCGGGGGTAATGCGCACCAGCTCACGGGCCAAGCGGTCGGCAGGCTCGTGGGTGAGGCCGCCGAGCATCACGTGACAAAGCTCACCGGCCTGTTCACGAATGGCCGCCACCAAGCGCGGATGGCCATAGCCGTGGATCATGCACCACCAGGAGCAGGTGGCATCCAGCAGGCGTTCGCCGCTTTCAAGCACAAAGTGTGCGCCTTCACCGCCGACCACCTTGGGCGCCGGTGTTTGGTGTTTCAGATCGGCATAAGGGTGCCAAACGGGAGAGTTCATAGGCGCTCCAACGAGAGTAACGGTGCCAAGGAAAGGTAACGGTAGGCCGTATCGGCATGGGGCGTCGCGAGATGCGGAATAATGCCCAGACAGGGGGCTTCGAGCCTGGCGTTTAGGTGGGTGATATTGGCCTCAAGGCGTGCGTTGTCGGCAGCAAAGGCCGGGTCCACCGCGCTGCCCACCCAGCCCGCAAACGTCATGCCGTCGGCGGCAATGGCCTCGGCGGTGAGTCTGGCATGGTTAAGACAGCCCAGTTTCAGGCCGACCACCAGAATCACCGGCAAGTGCATGGCGCGGGGAATGTCGCAGAAATCCTCGTGGTCGTTAATCGGCACGCGCCAGCCCCCCGCGCCTTCAATGAGCGTTAAATCCCGTGGGGTTTGGGCAAGGGTGTCGTTGAGCGTGGCGACAACGGTGCTGACGTTAAGTATCTGGCCTGCCTCGCTGGCGGCCAAATGCGGCGCGATAGCGGGTTCAAAAGCCCACGGGTTGATGGTCGCGTAGCTAACGGGCGGCACGCTTTGCGCCTGTAGCGCCAAAGCATCGGTATTGCGCAGCCCGTTGGGCGTGACGCTGCTACCCGAGGCAATCGGCTTGAGGCCTAATGTAGTAAGCCCTTGCACGCTGGCGGCATACAGCAGCGTGCTGGTAACGAGCGTTTTGCCCGCATCGGTATCGGTGCCGGTAACGAAAAATGCGCTCATGACGATTTTTCCAAGTGCAGGGTTAAACACTGGTAGCTGACGGGCAGGCCTTGCGGTTCACGCAGGGTTTCAAAACGCGCGCGGGCAGCTGTCAGCTCGCCTCGGGTCAGTCGGGCGTTGGGTCTGGCGACCTGCGCGCCGACCCCCTTGATGGAGGCCATCACGGCGCTTAGGTCGGGGTAGAAAAACGTGCGCCGCTCGGCACGCTGATGAACCAGCGTTAGGCCGCTGGTATTCACGGCGCATGCCAGTTGATCCTGGCTGGGCGTTTCCAGTAGCGCTTCCGGGCGTTGCCAAGCGGTGGCAACTTCGGCCAGCGTGCCGGGTAGCAGCGTAGCGAGATAGGCTTGACCACCTGGCACAAGTACCCGCTGAAGTTCGTCCATTACCGCGTCAATATCGCGACACCACTGAATCGCCAGATTGGAAAACACCATGTTGAATGTGGCCGTAGCAAAGGGAAGGGCTTCGGCGTTGCCCAACTGCCAACGAATAAGGTTGCCGTAGCGCGACTGGGCGTGGGCGAGCATGCCGGGGGCGATATCCAACCCGGTAACGCGGGCGTTGGGATAGCGCGTGGCGAGCCGCTGAGTCCAGTAGCCGGTACCGCAGCCGATATCCAACATGTTCAGCCCAGCGGTGTCAGGCAAGGTTGCCCAAAGCGTTTCGCCCATCTGGCGCTGAGCGCTGGCCAAGGCATCGTAATGGGGAGCCGCACGTGAGAAGGCGCGAGCGACCTTCGTGTGCCAGCTAGGCGGGCTGGTCGCGGTAGGCGGAGAGGGTAGCGCGGTGGTGTTCATCCGGGCTCCTTAACGGCTAGCAGCGACGCCTGTTCTGCCAACACAGTAGTGAGCTGGGCAGGCTGCGAGAGCATTGGGCAATGGCCAGTGCGGGCAAGCAGCGTCGCTTGGGCGCGGGCGGTGGAACTGATTAACGGGTCATGCTCGCCTACCAAGCGAATTACGGGGCAAGGAGCCTCTTTTAGTCGCTGGGCGTTGTCGATAGTGGCAAGCCAGTTGAGGCCTTGGGCGAGCGTGTTGTGGTCCACGCTGGGTCTATTGCCGAGTAGCTCGCGCACTTGTCGATTGGCGTGACGTGGGTTTGGTTCACCCTGAGCTTGCCAGCGTAAAAAATGCTGCCACGTTGCGATGGGCTCTCGCTGAAAGGCGCGTTGAAATGCCTTTAGCTCGGTCTCAGTGACGCCGTCATTGGCACAAAAAGTATCGCTCGCGCCGAGCAGTATTAGGCCGCGCGGTGCGGGCAGATGATCGAGCAGCGCCGCTGCCAACAGCCCGCCCAGCGACCAGCCAACCCATACGGCATCCTCAGGTAGTTGCGCGGCCATAGCGCCTGCCAACTGCCCTAGGGTGGTGTCGTCGGGAAGTGTTGGCGCACCACCGTAGCCCGGCCAGTTAACAGCGTGGGCTTCAATATGCGCGGGCCAGTGGCAAGAGAGCGGTTGCCAGATCCGCCGGTCCACCCCCCAGCCAGACAGCAAAACTAACCTTTTTGAGGGTGCGCGTCGCATGCGGCCTCCTCGCGCTGGCAAGCTTCTAATCCTTCCAGTAGCCGGTCGATGTCGCTACGGGTATGGCGGGCACTCAGCGTAATGCGCAGGCGTGCCTCGCCGTTGGGCACCGTAGGCGGTCGAATCGCGCCGACCTGTAAACCATGCTTGGCAAGCGTTGCTGCCCAAGCGAGCGTGCGGGCCTCGCTGCCTAGGCGTAACGGTTGTATAGGCGTGCTGGAGTCGCCAAGCGGCAGACCAAGCCGGTAAGCCTGCTGGCGGAAAGTGTCGATATTATGCTGAAGCTGCTGGCGGTGTTGCGGTTCGATTTGCACAATCGTCAGCGCCTCCAGCGTCGCGGCGGCAATGCTGGGCGGCTGGGCGGTGGTATACACATAGCTGCGGGCAAACTGGGTGATATGCTCGATCAACGCGGCATCGCCGGCGACAAACGCGCCCGCCGTGCCGAGCGCTTTCCCCAGGGTGCCAACCAAAATAGGCACATCGGCGCTGCCCCATGTGTTGCCTACGCAACCGCTGCCGTTCTCGCCCAGCACGCCCACGCCATGGGCATCGTCGATCATCAGCCAGGCGTGGTGCTGTTGGCTCACCTGGGCCAGCGTGGCAATATTCGCCACATCGCCATCCATGCTGAACACCCCGTCGCTGACCACCAACTTATGGTCGCTTTGGCTGCGCGTTAGCAGGCGGGCAAGGTCGCCGCTATCGCGATGGTGAAAGCGTCGTGAGCGGGCACCGCTTAACTGTGCTCCATCGATCAGCGAGGCATGGTTGAGGCGATCGTGGAAAATAGCCGTATGCTGATCAGCCAAGGCTTGCAGCACCCCCAGATTGGCCATATAACCGGTGGAAAATAGCAGGGCGCGCTGACGCCCTGTCCAGCGTGCCAGGGCGTCTTCCAGAGCCTCATGAATTTCCAGGTGGCCACTGACCAAGTGCGATGCGCCGGCTCCCGCGCCGAAACGGCGCGCGCCTTCGGCCTGGGCCGCTTGCACACGCGGGTGTAAGGCAAGGCCCAGGTAATCGTTGCCCGCAAAGTCCAGTTGATCCGGGCATTTTACGCGTCGCACGCGCCATCGCTGCTGCTGTTCGCGCGCCTCGCGGGCGCAGGCCAGCCGCTGATGCCAGGCTTCAGACACTGGCGTCGACCGCAAGCTCAGCCACGCGCTCTGCGCGGACACGTTGTTCGGCCTGTTGGGCCAGGCGCTGGGCGTGGGTCGCGTCATCTTCGCAGGTCTCGCGACGTTCCGGGTGAAGGCCGAGTTTTTCAAAGAGCGCGCGGTCGATATCGGCTTGGGGATTGCCAGTGGTCAGCAGCTTGTCACCGTAGAAAATCGAGTTGGCTCCGGCCAAAAATGCTAGCGCCTGAGTCGATTCGCTCATCTGCTCACGACCCGCGGAGAGCCGTACGTGGCTTTGCGGCATCATGATGCGCGCCACGGCGATGGCGCGGATAAACTCGATGGGGTCCAGGTCCTCGACGTCTTCCAGCGGCGTGCCCGGGACCTTGACCAGCATATTGATCGGCACGGATTCCGGGTGTGGCGACAGCTTGGCCAGCTGCTGTAGCAACGCGCTGCGGTCATTTGCATCTTCGCCCATGCCGAGAATACCGCCGGAACAGACTTTCATACCCGCCTCGCGCACCGTTGCTAGCGTGTTCAGCCGGTCGCTAAACGTGCGAGTGGTGATGATTTCGCCGTAGTAGTCGGGTGAGGTATCTAGATTATGGTTGTAGTAGTCGAGTCCCGCCGTCGCCAGACGCTTGGCTTGATCGTCGTCGACCATGCCCAGCGTCATGCAGGTTTCAAGGCCTAGCGCTTTTACCTGGCGAACCATCTCTTCGACCAACACCAGGTCCTTATCCCGTGGGCTGCGCCACGCCGCGCCCATACAGAAACGGCTGGCGCCTGCTTGTTTAGCCGCTTTGGCTTGTTCGACGACTTTTTCGATTTCCAGCAGCTTCTCTTTTTCCAACTGGGTATTGTAGTGGCCTGACTGCGGGCAATATTTGCAATCTTCCGGGCAGGCGCCGGTTTTGATCGATAGCAAGGTGGAAACCTGAACCGCGTTGGCATCAAAATGTGCCCGGTGAACCTGCTGAGCCTGAAAGAGCAAATCGTTGAACGGTAATGCAAACAGCGCGTTAATTTCGTCAAGCGTCCAGTCGTGGCGCGGGGCATCAGTCGGGGTAGTGGCAACGGTGGCGGTCACGGGTAAACCTATTTGCTTTTGAAAGTTGACGAGACTTTATCGGCGATGGGGTTTTAGTGTCAACTTGAAAAGGTTTTAAGGTTGACGGTGGCGGAGGGTTCGTCTTGGGTGGGGGCCCTGCTTTATACTCTGCGTCCTTTGCTAATTGCTGGAGCGTGGATGCCTGCTTCTGATACGTACAATACACTTGCCGATAGAGCAAGCGCCGAGAGCGACCCGATGACGCGCCATCCGCGTCCGCCCAGTCGTGAGTTCAAAGCGCGGGGCAGTTTTGTTACGCGCTGTGCGGGCTGCAACCTACCCGAGCTCAACTGCCTGTGCCCCTATCAGGTCAAAGCCGAAAGCCATGCCCAGGTGTGGTTGTTAACCCACCCGCTTGAGCACTATAAACCGACCAATACCGGTCGCTTGATTGGCGACGTGCTGGCCCAAACTGAGGTGTTTACCTGGTATCGCACCGCGCCCGATAAGCACTTGATGGCGCTGCTAGAAGACCCGCGCTATTCCCCCTTTGTGGTCTTTCCCGATGACCAGCCCGACTATGCTGACCGTGTGGTGACGTTGGGGGCAGTTGTCGATGCCAAGCACAGCGGCAAGATTCCGGTCTATATACTGCTGGATGGCACCTGGCGTCAGGCGCGTCGCATCTTCCGTAAAAGCCCTTACCTTGACGCACTGCCGGTGCTGCCACTGCGCACCGAGCGGGAGACTCGCTATCGGCTGCGCAAGCCTGCCTCAAGCGCGCATTTATGCACCGCAGAAGTGGCTGTTGAATTGCTGCGGCAGGGGGGCGATGTGACGGCTGCCGCTATGCTAGATGATTATTTCGACGTGTTTAACGACAGCTACGCTGCCAGTCGTTCCTACCACAAGATCGAAACGCCGACGCCAGCGATGCAGCGCTTATCAGCGAAAAGAGACGCTGAGTCCAGTGCGAAAGAGTAAGCGTTGCGCGCCTGTCACGCACCGCTGCCAAACAAGGTGCCCGCGATTCTGAAGCCCGCCACCCAAGTGCCCACCGCCGAACCAAGGGTGGCGAGGATAAACACCAGTAGCGTGCGCGATACGCGATTTTTCCACCAGCCTTTCAGCTTCACCACATCGTGGCGCAGTGTGGCAAAGTCACGCACTTTGGGTTTGCGCATATAAAGCTCCACCCCAGCGGCCACAAATCCGGCACCAATGGTGGGGTTAAGCGAGGTAAGTGGTGCGGCAAAAAATGTGGTGATAACGGTCACCGGGTGAGCCAATGCGGCAATGGTGGCACCACCGGCGAGAATGCCATTGATCAGGAACCATTCGATTACCAATTGCCATCCAAGGTCGGTATTGCGCGAAAAGCCGACCACGAAACCGACCAGCACCAGGGCGGTGATCAGCCAGGGAGCCAGCTTCCATAGCTTGGAGGGCGGAGGTGTGGCTTCCAGCGTGGCAATTTCATCTCGCGGCTGGGCGGGTAGCGGGGCTTCCAGGTGTTCACCAGTGCCTTTCAGGTGCCCAGCCCCTAATACCACCAACACATTGCGGTAGCGCCCCGGGGGGGCATCTTCAGCAAGGCGTAGCGCCATGTAGCGGTCGCGTTCGCGAATCAGAGGGGTATACAGCGCTTCTGACTGGGCGGCGAACTCACTGAACGTGGCCTCCAGGATGTCGCCTTCCTTGAGTTTCTCGATATCTTCTTTCGAGACGTTTTCCCTCGACAGCACGCTGCCGATCAAGCCGGTGAATAGGGAAAAGCGCTGCCACCAAGGCACATTGCGGTAAATGCGCTTAAGGGTAATGCCTACATCGCGGTCAACGAGCAGCAGTGGTAACTGCTTTGATTGGCAGGCTTCCACTGCCGCGCGCATTTCAGCCCCTGGCTGAATGCCCGACTGCTCGGCGATACGTTGCTGAAAGGCTCCCAGCGCGAGACTGGCGGCGACCATGCCAGCCTTGCCTTGTTTAAATACTTGAAAGAGATCCTGTTCGCCCATGGCATCCGGGTTGGCCATGCTGTGGTGACGGGCATCACACAGTTCAATGGCAACGGCGTCGAAGCGGCCGCTGTCGATCAGTTGGCGCACGTCGTCGGCGCTTTCTACCGAGACGTGCGCTGTGCCGAGCAGCGTGTAGCACGTATCGCCTACCGTAATCACCTGTATCGGGCCGCTTGTGGTAGGTAGTGCGTCGCTATTGGGCACTGTCGGTGTAACATCTTCCTGGGTCATGACGACGTCTCAATTCAAAAAATAAATAAGCAGCGTTGGCGGGGTTAGCGCCGCCAGAAGGCAGGCGTAAACAGTACCAGCACGGTGAAAATTTCCAAACGACCTAACAACATGGCAAACACTAAAATCCATTTGGCTACGCTGGGCATATCGCCGTAGTGGCTGCTGGCTTCGCCGAGTGCGGGGCCCAGGTTATTTAAGGCAGAACCCACCGTCGACCAGGCGGTTACCTGATCAACCCCGGTGGCCATAACGCCCACCAACATTAAAAAAAACAGCAGCACATACACCGAGAAGAAGCCCCAAACCGCCTGGGCGATACTGTCGGGCACGCTGACTTTACCCACCTTAACTGCGATGACCGCGTTAG
The DNA here is from genome assembly GCF_900086985.1 of Halomonas sp. HL-93. Classification (NCBI taxonomy): domain Bacteria; kingdom Pseudomonadati; phylum Pseudomonadota; class Gammaproteobacteria; order Oceanospirillales; family Halomonadaceae; genus Halomonas; species Halomonas sp. HL-93. Next base: position 3,251,985 of record NZ_LT593974.1, on the reverse strand, counting down.
GGTGAATCAAGCGCATGACCTCACGCATACCTTGTTTCATGATCAAAATAATGCGGATGACTTTCATGCCGCCACCGGTTGACCCCGAACACCCTCCCACAAAGGCCGCTACAAACAGCAAAAAAGGCAGCGCACCTGGCCAGGAGGAAAAATCCGCGACGCTAAACCCGGCGGTGGTAGCTACCGATACCACCTGAAAAATACCATGACGAAGCCCACGCAACGTGTCGTATGTCTCGGTAAGCCACAGCGATAGCACCGTAATAACAATTAGCCCGAGTAAAAACAGCATCAAGAAGCGGGCTTCTGGGTCGTTGATGTAGTGGGTAAGGCGTTTTTCACGCCAGGCAATAAAGTGCAGGCTAAAACTAAACGCGGAAATCAGCATAAAGCCAACACAAATCAGCTCAATAGTGGCGCTATCGAAATAGCCGATGCTGGCATCGTAGGTGGAAAAACCGCCATTAGCGATGGTTGAAAAGCTGTGACTCAATGCATCGAACCAATCCATTCCAGCCAGCATGTAGGCAATCATGCATGCCACGGTGAGCGTGGCATAGATATACCACAGGGCCTTGGCGGTTTCGGTAATGCGTGGGGTTAGCTTGGAGTCTTTAAGCGGCCCCGGTATTTCGGTGCGGTACAGTGCCATTCCGCCCACGCCGAGCGTCGGCAAAATGGCCACGGCCAATACCACGATCCCCATGCCGCCTAACCATTGGAGCTGCTGGCGATAGTAAAGGATAGACTCGGGCAGAAAATCGATGCCTGTCATCACCGTTGCGCCGGTGGTCGTCAGCCCCGAGAAGGACTCAAACACCGCATCGGTCATGCTGAGCGCTTCGTCGCCAAATAGCATCAGCGGCAGCGAACCAAACAGCGCCAGCACCGTCCAGAACATCGCCGCGATAATAAACCCGTCGCGTACGCGCAGCTCCTTTTGAGCGCGACGGTTGGGTAAGTAGAAGGCCAGACCCGTCGCTACGGTGATCGCCATGGCGATCATAAAGGCCTCCCATACGCCGTCGCGAAACCATGCCGAGATCAGCATGGGCGGCAGCATGGTAAGGCTGAATAGCATCAGCAGCAGCCCCAGGATGCGCAAAATAACCCTCAGGCTCATGGCAGTCGTATGCTCCGCTGGTAAGTAAGTCGCGCGCTGAGTATAAGCATTAGAAGAACGTTAGCCCTACCTGGAACAAGCGCTCTACGTCGCGAATGCGGCGCTTGTCGATGACGAACAGGATGACGTGGTCACCGCTTTCCACCACGATGTGGTCGTGGGCGATCATGACGTCTTTGCCGCGCACAATCGCCCCGATGGTGGTGCCGTCGGGGAGGTCGATCTCGCGGATGGGGCGGCCGACCACCTTGGACGACTGCTTGTCGCCGTGGGCAATGGCTTCAATGGCTTCGGCGGCGCCCCGGCGCAGCGAGTGGACGTTGACGATATCGCCACGCCGCACGTGGGTCAGCAGGCTACCGATGGTCGCCTGCTGGGGCGAAATGGCGATATCAATCTCGCCGCCCTGAACTAAATCGACGTAGGCGGCGTTGTTGATCAGCGTCAGCACCTTCTTCGCGCCTAACCGTTTGGCCAGCAGCGACGACATGATGTTGACCTCGTCGTCGTTGGTCAGCGCGCAGAAAATATCGCAGTCCTCGATATTCTCTTCTTCCAGCAGCCGCTTGCTGGTGGCACTGCCGTGGAGCACAACGGTGCGGTCAAGCCGCTCAGAGAGCGTAGTGCAGCGCTCCAGATTGTGCTCGATTATCTTGACCTGGTGGCTGTGCTCCAGATGCTCAGCCAAGCGCTCGCCGATGTTGCCGCCCCCGGCAATCACCACCCGGCGAAAATCCCGCTCGACTCGGCGTAGCTCGCTCATCACCGCGCGGATATCGCGCCGCGCCGCCAGGAAAAAGACTTCGTCGTCGGCTTCAATCACGGTATCGCCACGCGGGATAATCGGCCGGTTACGGCGGTAAATGGCCGCCACGCGGGTATCCACGTTGGGCATATGGCGACGCAGGAAAGCCAGGTCCTGGCCAACCAGCGGGCCGCCGTAAAATGCTTTGACGGCGACAAGCTGTACAAGTCCGCCAGCAAACTCCAGTACCTGCAGCGCGCCAGGGTGCTCAATCAAGCGGCGCACATGATCAGTGACTACCTGCTCGGGGCTGATCAGGACGTCGATGGGGATCGCTTCGTGGGCGAACAGCCCTTTGCGGGTCAAGTAGGCTGTAGCGCGTACCCGGGCGATTTTGGTCGGAGTGCGAAACAAGGTATGCGCGACCTGGCAAGCGATCATGTTGATTTCATCGCTGCTGGTCACTGCAATCAGCATATCGGCGTCTTCGCAGCCTGCCTGGCGCAACACAATGGGGTAAGAGCCCGCGCCAGTCACCGTGCGGATGTCGAGCTTGGTGTGCAGCTCACGCAGCTTTTTGGCGTCGGTATCGACAACGGTGATATCGTTTTCTTCACGGGCGAGGTGCTCCGCGAGGGTGCCGCCGACCTGGCCGGCGCCGAGAATGATAATTTTCATTGCTGAGCATCGGTTCCATTAAGTGCGCAAGCGACTCCCCGTTGACTTAACGAGGCGGGCTATCGTGCGCTGCAATAAAGACGGCGGCCAGTGTAAACCAGCCGCCGCCGAAAAGCAGGTGGGGATTATTCCAGAGTAAAGCCGACCTTCACCGTGACCTGCCAGTGCGCGACCCGACCGTCTTCAATATGGCCACGGGTGTCGGTTACTTCCAGCCAGCGCATATGCTGGATGGTTTCAGACGCTTTGGCGAGCGCGCTCTGCACGGCGTCTTCAATCCCTTTTTCAGAAGAGCCGGTGAGCTCTATGTGCTTATAGGTGTGATGACTCATGGTGCCTCCTTCCATGTCATGAATTCACTGTCTAAGACTGACCCCTCAGACAGTCAGCTTCTCTAGTCTGGCATAAAAAAAGCCATCGTGACTGCTTGCTTCGGGAAACAGTTGGCGACCTGGTCCGCTGGGCGTGCCCCAGGCCACGTCGCCTGGCGTAGTGACCCGGGCATCGGGCGTGCGGGCCAGAAAGGCCTCGACCTGATCGCTGTTTTCTTCAGGCAGCACCGAGCAGGTGGCGTACAACAGCGTGCCCCCCGGGCGCAGCAATTGCCAAAGGTTATCCAGCAATTGGCGCTGCAATGTCGCTAACTTGCGGATATCGTCGGGGCGGCGCAGCTTTTTAATATCTGGATGGCGGCGAATGACGCCCGTGCCGGAACAGGGGGCGTCCAGCAAAATCGCATCAAATGGCGTGCCGCTCCACCAGTCGCGCTGCGTGGCGTCGGCGTGTTGCAAATCGGCTAACAGGCCTAGCCGATGTAACGCATCCTCGACCCGCGCCAAGCGTAAGTTATCGCTATCAATGGCGGTGAGTGCAATATCAAACTGTTCCAGCAGGTGAGCGGTTTTCCCGCCGGGGGCGCAGCAGGCATCCAGCACGCGGGCGCCCGGGCGCGGAGCAAGCGCGGGGCCCAGCAGTGCTGCGCTTAACTGGGCGGCTTCATCCTGAACGCTAACGTGGCCTCGCTCAAAGCCGGGTAGCGTGCTGACATCGCAGGGCTGCTCAAGCGTAATGCCGTCGGGTGCGTGAACACACAGGTGCCCGCTCAAGCCATTTTCATTAAGCAGCGACAGGTAGGTTTCGCGGTCTTGGTGGCGCTGGTTGACTCGCAGCGTCATGGGCCCCGGCTGATTGTTGGCTTCGGCAATTGCCTGCCACTGCTCGGGCCATGCCTGACGAAGCGCCTTCAACAGCCAAGCGGGATGTTCGAGCGCGACGTTGGCGTCGCGGTCAACGACCGCCTGCAGGTCGGCGGATTCACGCTGCAAACGGCGCAGGCAGCCGTTCAGTACCCGGGTGGCCCAATCTTTGCCGAGTAAGCGCGCCGCCCCTGCGGTTTCCCCTACCGCTGCATGGGCGGGGATGCGCATATAGAGTAATTGATAAATACCCACCAGTAGCAGGGCCTGGATGTCGCTGTCGCGTTTTTTGAGCGGTTGCTTAAGCAGTTGGTTAGCCAGTGCTTCCAGGCGCGGCAGGCGGCGGCAGGTACCGTAGCACAGCTCTTTTAGCAGGCTGCGATCACGGGCAATCACGCTGTGCTCATCCAGCCCGGCCAGCGACCCCCGGTCGGTCAGCACTGGCACCAGTCCTCTTGCGGCGGCGGCGCGCACTTCTTGTCCGCTGCCTTCTTTCGGTGCGCGAGGCTGATTCATGACGGTGCTCCTTCTTGCGTGCTGGGGCCCAGGCGGGTGCCGTGGGTGAGGCGTGTTTGGCGAGCGTTGAGTAGTTCGCGTACCGGCATCGCCTTGCCGCCGGGGAGCTGGGCGCGGCTAACGCAAAGGACTTCATGGCCGTCCTGGCCGCAGGCGATACGCAGGTGGTCCTCGCCATGGGCCAGTAGCGTGCCGGGCGGCGTCGGCTGCTGCTCGCCGGGCTCGACACTTGCCTTAAGCAGGCGCAGGCGGTCGTCGCCCAAAGTGCACCAGGCGACAGGCCAGGGGTTAAAAGCGTGGATGTTGCGTACCAACTGTTCGGCGGGTTGGCTAAAATCCAACTCGGCTTCGGCCTTGGTGAGTTTGGCGGCGTAGGTGACGCCTTCTTCAGGTTGGGGTGTCGCCTTGATGTGCCCCGTCTCCAGTTCGTCCAGCACACTCACCAGCGCGTTGGCGCCTTGAAGGGCCAGTCGGTCGTGCAGGTCGCCGCCGGTGGTCTGGGGGGTGATCGGCGTGCGAACCTCATGCAGCATATCGCCGGTATCCAGGCCGGCGTCCATTTGCATAATGGTCACGCCGGAAACGCTGTCACCGGCTTCAATGGCGCGTTGGATAGGTGCGGCGCCGCGCCAGCGTGGCAGCAACGAGGCGTGGACGTTAAGGCAGCCCAGGCGGGGGATATCGAGAACGGCCTGGGGCAGTAACAACCCATAAGCCACCACTACCATTACGTCGGCGTTCAACGAGGCCAAGGTTGCCTGGGCATCGGCCGCTTTCAAGCTTTCAGGCTGGTAAACCGGTAGCGCATGTTCAAGCGCTAGGCGCTTAACCGGGCTTGGGGTGAGCTTGCGCCCGCGCCCCGAGGGGCGATCGGGCTGGGTATAAACGGCAACCACCTGGTGCTGGCTTTCCAGCAGGGCGGCCAGGCTTGAGGCAGCAAATTCCGGCGTACCTGCGAACACAACACGCAATGATGACATGGACAGAGCGACCTAGCGGCAAAAGTGAACGTGACGATAAACTTGGGCAAAGCGGGCGCGGTTAGGCATCCTGCATTTGCTTATGGCGCTTTTCCATTTTTTTACGAATCCGGTCACGCTTGAGCGGCGAAAGATAATCGACAAACAGCACGCCCTCTAGGTGGTCATACTCGTGCTGAATGCAGTGTGCCAGCAAGCCGTCCGCTTCCAGCGTGTAAGGCTCGCCGTTGCGGTCCAGCGCTTTCAGCTCCACGTTAAGATAACGCGGCACTTCAGCGTAGTATTCCGGGATCGACAGGCAGCCTTCGGAAAGTGGCTCTTGGGTGTCGCCCAGCGGGGTGTACTGGGGGTTGATCATCACCAGCGGTTGCGACTGGTCGTCGCTGACGTCCATAACGACCACGCGGCGGTGGACATCTACCTGGGTCGCGGCCAGGCCGATCCCCTTGGCGTCGTACATGGTTTCAAGCATGTCATCGACGAGCTTGCGCACCTCATCGTCGACGGTCTGAACTGCTTGGGCCTTGGTGCGCAGGCGCTCGTCAGGAAATTCGAGAATGGCGAGTTTGGCCATGGCGTTGCTACCACCGTTATGCTGAGCTGAATAATCGCTTGGGAGCACCGCTAACAGCGCCGCGTGCCCAAGAACTTTATGATCGAGTACTCTATGATCGACGTACTTTGTATCCAACGGCTCCGTGAGCCGCACATTGCAATCAATATACTTTATGATCGACCACTATATCATGCTGTCAATGTTCCGGGCATGCCTGCCCGGCGCCTCAGTGTGTGACGCCAAGTCGGGTAGGGAGGGTTTGGATGGGGGCTAGACAACACAGGCATCGAGCCGTGGTGGGCGGTTGGCTCATTGGCGTAATGTGTCTATTGATCACGCTTGACGCCAGCGCCTGGGAGCGCGTCCGCGATTCGGCCCCTGAGCGTTACACCGTGGTGACAGGTGACACCCTTTGGGACCTTGCCGGCCGGTTCTTGCATGCACCTTGGCACTGGCCCGAGCTATGGCAAACCAATCCTGATATCGACAATCCTCATCTCATTTACCCCGGCGATGTAATCACCCTGAGCGATTGCCAGGGTGCCCCGTGTCTGTCGCTTTCCCGAGAGCAGCAGGTGGTGAAACTGTCGCCCCAGATGCGGACTGTGCCTCGCCGTGAAGCCATTTCACCGATCGACGCAAGTGTTATCCAGCCGTTTTTGCGCGGCCACCGTATCGTTAATGGCGACCCCGCCGACGGCGCGTTGGCCTATGTCGTGGCCGGTAACCAGGGGCGCTTGATCAGCGGAGCGGGGGATTCGCTATATGTGAGAGGGCAGGTGCCAACACAAACTAACCTGGGAATTTATCGGCCCGCCGAGGCCTATGTGGCTGATGATGGCACTGCGCTGGGTACCGAGCTGATCAAGATCGGTGAGGCCCGCTACGTGCGCGCCGAAGAGGATATCGCCCAGCTAGAAGTGCTAAGCGCCCATCAGGAAGTCCGCAATAATGACCTTGTCTTACCGCTGGAAACGCCGCGGCTAAGTGACGAAATGGTGCCGAGAGCCCCGCGTAATGAGCTATCCGGGGCGCTGATTGGCGTGCCGGGCGGCGTGCGCTTTATCGGCCGTCTCCAGGTGGTGACCATCGATCTAGGCACGCTGGATGGCGTACAGGCCGGGCATGTTTTCCAGATTGCCCAGCAAGGTGAGGTGGTCAGTGATCCGCGCAGCCAGGCGCCGCTGACACTGCCTAGTGAGGTCGCTGGTACCTTGATGGTCTTCAAGCCTTATGATCGCGTGAGCTATGCGTTGGTGATGGAAGCCTCAACGGTACTAGAGGTTGGTGATCAGGTGCGGACGCCGCCACGTTAAATAGTTAAGGGCGCTAAGACATTGAGCAAGGAGATGTGATGGATACCAGGGAGTGGTTGGTGGTCAATGCATTACCCGGCGTGGGGCCTCAGCGCATTGCTGAGCTGGTGGCGCGACAACCGCAATGGCCGGAAGGCTGGCTGGCAGCCTTGCCTAGCAAAGCGGCCAGCGCGCTTCGATTATGGTATGAACATCCGTCAAAGAGTCCTTTGCAGCGTGCGGTTGAGGCAAGCCTGGCTTGGCAATCAAACGCACCGGGGCGGACTATTTTGCACCGCGACCACCCGGCGTGGTCGCCGCTATTGAATCAAATAGCTGATCCGCCAGCGGTGCTGTGGGCGCAGGGCGATCTCAGCGCGCTTGAGCGTCCAACGCTGGCCATGGTGGGTACGCGTCGGCCCACCGCTGAAGGCGCGCATAATGCCAAAACCTTTGCCCGGGAATTGGCGCGCCGGGGCTGGTGTATTGTCAGCGGGATGGCACTAGGCGTTGATGGCGTGGCCCAGCAGGCCGCGTTGGATGCAGGTGGCAGCAGCGTGGCGGTATTGGGGTGTGGGATTGATGTGATTTACCCTGCCCGCCATCGTGCGCTTTACCAGCAGCTTAGCGATTCGCCGGGTGGCCTGGTGCTGGCCGAACACCCGCCGGGCACTGTTGCCCATCCGGCGTTTTTTCCGCGTCGCAACCGCATCGTGACAGGATTGTCGCTGGGCACGCTGGTGGTCGAGGCGGCCGAGAAAAGCGGCTCACTGGTAAGTGCCCGCCTGGCTATGGAGCAGGGCCGCGATGTGTTTGCCCTGCCTAGCTCGTTGCATAATCAGCAGGCACGCGGTTGTTTGCAGCTGCTGCGCCAGGGTGCTGCGATGGCCTGCGACCCCGAGGACATCGTCAATGAGCTGCAGCATTGGGCGAGCGAGTTTCTACCGCCACCTATGGCTGATCTTTCCGCTGCATCGTCTATGCCAGCAGACGAACCGCTGCCCGATGCCCTGCTCGGCTTGTTGGGTGCCTCGCCCACGCCCATCGACGCACTGGTTCAGCAAAGCGGCAGTTCGGTGAGCGAGTGTCAGCAGCGCCTGCTGATGCTGGAAATCGACGGCTGGGTAGCGTCACGGGCAGGAGGCTGGGTGCGTTTGCCACGCCCATGATAAGATGATGTTTCCTTTACCATTACGGGTGGAGAATCCATGACAACGGCGGCTGAACTGGAGGTTGCGGTTCGCGCTTTGCGCAACGGCGGCGTGATTGCCTGTCCAACGGAAGCAGTGTGGGGATTAAGCTGCGATCCCGACAACGACGAAGCGTTGGCGCGGCTAATGCGTTTAAAAGCCCGCGATCCTGCCAAAGGGGTCATTTTAGTAGCAGCATCGATCCGTCAATTTCAGCCGTGGCTGGCGCAATTACCCTTAGCGCTGCATGCCCCGCTGGTGGCAAGCTGGCCGGGGCCAAATACCTGGCTGGTGCCCGATAACGGCCGCAGCCACGGCATGGTACGCGGTGCCCATCGTAAAGTGGCCCTGCGGGTCACCGACCACCCGCTGATGCAGGCGCTCTGCGAAGCGTTTGGTGGCCCGCTGGTGTCGACGTCAGCCAACGTGGCCGGCGACCCCCCAGCCGCCAGTGCTGATGAAGTAAGAGCCGTCTTTGGCGACCAACTGGCGGCGATCATCGAGGGTGAGCTAGGCGGTAACGCGCGGCCCAGCAAGATCCGTGATCTAGTCAGTGGCAGCGTAATACGCAGTTAATCGATCATCAGGAGACGACGTGGCGCACGAACATCTGGATACCGTCAAAAACTACCTGCTGGATCTGCAGCAGCGTCTGTGCGAGGGATTGGCAAGCGCCGACGGACAGGCAAGCTTCAAGCAAGACGAGTGGGTGCGGGAAGAGGGTGGCGGTGGTCGCTCGCGAGTGATTGAGAATGGCGGCGTGTTTGAAAAAGGCGGCGTGAATTTCTCTCACGTGTTTGGCAATCAGTTGCCACCCTCGGCCACGGCCGCCCGGCCCGAGCTTGCCGGGCGCAGCTTTCACGCGGTAGGGGTGTCCTGGGTGTTACATCCTGAAAACCCTCATGTACCCACCAGCCACGGCAACGTACGGTTTTTTATTGCTGAAAAAGCCGGTGAGCCGCCGGTCTGGTGGTTCGGCGGGGGGTATGATTTGACGCCGTACTACCCGGTATTTGACGACGTCGTCCACTGGCACAAGGTCGCCCGCGCGGCCTGCGCGCCGTTTGGCGATGACGTTTATTCACGCTACAAAGCCTGGTGCGATGAGTATTTCTATCTCAAGCACCGTGAGGAGACTCGCGGCGTGGGCGGCTTATTCTTTGACGATCTTAATAACGGCGGCTTTGACGACTGCTTTGCTTTTCAACGTGCCGTTGGTGACAGCTTCTTGGATGCTTATTTGCCGATTGTCGAGCGCCGAAAAGGCGATGCCTGGAACGATCAGCAGCGTCAATTCCAGCTTTACCGTCGCGGCCGTTATGTGGAGTTCAACTTGGTATGGGACCGGGGCACGCTGTTTGGCCTGCAAAGCGGCGGGCGTACCGAGTCTATTTTGATGTCGATGCCGCCGCTGGCCCGTTGGGAATATGCCTTTACACCCGAGGCGGGCAGCCCTGAAGCGCGGCTGAATGACTATTTAGTGCCGCGTGACTGGCTTAACGAAGCCGCTCAGAAGCGAGGCGAGGAGCAGTATGACTGACCGTTACTGCGTGATTGGCCACCCCGTTGGCCACTCCAAATCACCTATGATTCATGCCGACTTTGCCCGGCAGACTGGGCAGGATATTGATTACTCGGCTATCGAAGCTCCATTGGACGAATTGGCTGCCGTTTGGCAACAGTTTTGTGCGGAAGGCGGGCGAGGCGCCAACGTGACGGTGCCGTTTAAAGCGGATGCGTTTGCGCTATGCGATACGCTAAGCCATCGCGCCCGGCGGGCGGGCGCCGTCAATACGCTGATCGTCGGGGGTAATGGCTTGACCTACGGCGACACCACCGACGGGGTCGGGTTGGTACGCGACTTTGCCTATCATCGCGTGTCACTGGCTCAAAAGCGCGTGCTGGTGGTGGGTGCAGGGGGTGCCGTACGTGGGATTATTGAACCATTGTTGGCTGAACAGCCCGAGGCGCTCGTCGTGGTCAATCGCACGATGGCCAAAGCTGAGCAACTTGCCCATGACTTTGCCGATTTAGGACCCATTCAAGGCGGTGGCTTTGACACGCTGGAAGGTACGTTTGACGTAGTGATCAATGGTACTAGCGCGAGCCTCGCCGGCGATTTACCCCCGCTGCCTGATACGCTGTTTGCGCCCAACGCCTGGGCTTACGACATGATGTACGGCGCCGAGCCAACGGTGTTCCTGCAATGGGCAGGGCCCCGCGGGGCGAAGCTGCTGGATGGCTTGGGCATGCTGGTAGAGCAGGCAGCGGAATCGTTTTACCTATGGCGCAATCAGCGCCCTGATACGGCTCCGGTACGCGCGAGACTGCGCCAGTCGTTGAACTATGGCTGAGTGAACGCGGGTTAAAACGGGCGGGTAAGAGCAGATAGCGTAAGCTATCAGAGATGGCACCACCATTGGCTAACGACAGTGGCGATGCCATACCGATATTAACGGTTCAGTTAAGGGCGTGGACAGTCAGGCGTGCGGCCGTTATTGCGCGCTTGTTCAAAGGTGGCTATGGCGTCGCTCATGCCGGCTTCCAGTCCTTCAATGCGCTGGCCTTTGCTTGGGTGAGTCGACATCCATGCGGGTGGCTCGCCGCCGCCAGAGGCCTGCTGCATGTTCTGCCACAGGGTAATGCTTTCACGCGGGTCAAATCCGGCTTGGGCCATCAGATCCAGGCCAATGGAATCCGCTTCGCTTTCATGGCGGCGCGAGAAGGGCAGCATAATGCCATATTGCGCCCCCATGCCGAGCACCCCCATCAGTTGATCACCGCCCGCGCCTTCAAGGCCAGACGCGCTGGAAAGGACCGAGAGACCCAACTGAGTGGCGCTTTCAGTGGATGCCCGCTCATTGGAATGCTTGGCCAGCACGTGGCCGATTTCATGGGCGACAACCGACGCCACCTGGTCTTGGCTGGTAGCGATATCCAACATGCCGGTATGTAAACCCATATAGCCGCCGGGGAGTGCAAAGGCGTTGGGCTCTTCAGATTCGAAGACGCGGATTTGCCAGTCTAGCTGTTGCTGCTCTTCGGGGAGCTCCGCAACAATGGCGTCAGAGATACATTGAGCGTAGCGCTGACTCGCCTGATCGGCGTTAGGCAAGTCCTGTTGATATTGGTTGAAAGCTTTGCTGCCCATATTATTGAGCTCGTCGTCGGATAACAGCAGCAGTTGCGAGCGGCCGGTAGGTGAGGTCGAGCAGGCCGCGACAGAAGCACATAGAGCGGTAATAGCAAGAGGGCGAAACCAGCGCATGAGTGTCTTTCCTTTTAATAAGTGAATTCCTGGCCCAAAGATAACCCTTGTACGGGGTAAATCAATCCTCACAAGCATAATTTACCAGGCGAGTTTTTATGGGTGCCGAACTGAGCCAGCGCCTAACCCGTTTACTTGACCGGCTAGACCATTGGTTGCCGCCCGCGCCCGTGCTGAAGCGCTGCGCTTTGCGACCCTGCGCGGTGGTCGCAGCGGCCGAACAGCCGGGCAGTTTGCGGCCCACTGGGTAGTAGGCCGAAAAGGCTTATACGCCAACGCTTAGCGGCGGCTTTTGCGCGCCTCTTTGGTACGGTTGAGCTCGCGCTTTTTGGCTTTCTCCTTGTCGCTGGCGCCTGCCATATGGTCAAAGGGGTTGTCGCCGGAGCGAAACTCAAAGCGCATGGGGGTGCCGCGCACTTTCAGCACCTTGCGGAAAGTATTGGTCAAATAGCGGCGGTAGGCGTCGGGCAGTGAATCGGTCTGATTGCCATGCACGACAATAATCGGCGGGTTGCTGCCGCCTTGGTGGGCCATACGCAACTTGATGCGCCGCCCGTGAATCATCGGTGGCGGATGCTGGCTGACGGCGTCCTGAAGCAGGGTGGTCAAGCGGTTGGTCGACCAGTGGGCGTTGGCAGCATTAAAAGCGCGCTCAATCGAAGGATAAAGATCGCCTACCGCCGTACCGTGTAGCGCTGAGATAAAGTGCATCTCAGCGTAGTCAGCAAAGCCTAGACGTCGCTTGATCTCGTTGCGCATCTTATCTTTTGCTTCGCTTTCCAGACCATCCCACTTATTGACGGCCAGCACCAGCGCGCGGCCTGAGGTGAGGACGTAATCCAGTAGGTGCAGGTCTTGCTCGACCAGCCCGCTACGGGCATCGAGTACCATCACCGCCACATGGCATTCTTTAATGGCATCGAGGGTCTTGATAATCGAGAATTTCTCGGCGATTTCGCTCACGTTTTTACGCCGCCGTACCCCGGCCGTATCGATCAGAACGTAAGGTTTGCCGCGGCGTTCGAAGGGGATTTCGATCGCGTCCCGCGTGGTGCCGGCTTCGTCAAACACCACAACGCGCTCTTCGCCCAGTAGGCGGTTGACCAGCGTCGATTTACCTACGTTCGGGCGACCGATAACGCCAATACGAATGCCCTTGGTGCCAGTGTCGGCGGGTATATCGGCATCGCGCTCGGGGAAGGGCTCAAGCACGGTATCCATTAAGGTCGATACATTACGCCCGTGAGCCGCTGCAATCGGCCAGGGGTCGCCCAGGCCAATTGACCAGAAATCGCCCATGGCAGAGTGTTCTTCCAACCCATCGGTCTTATTCACCACCAGCCAGGTTTTCTTCTGGTTGACCCGTAGGTGGTTGGCAATGGCTTGGTCAGCCACGTTTAACCCTGCCCGCGCATCGACAAGAAATAGCACGATATCGGCTTCGTCGATGGCGGCCAGCGACTGCTCCGCCATCGCCGCATCAATGCCTTCTTCGTCGCCGCTGATGCCGCCGGTGTCGATCACGGTATAGGCTTTATTACCCAGCATGCCGTTGCCGTACTTGCGATCACGGGTCAGGCCAGGAAAGTCGGCCACCAGGGCGTCCCGTGAACGGGTAAGACGGTTAAACAGCGTCGACTTACCCACATTGGGGCGGCCAACTAATGCAATCACGGGTGTCATGGAGAGATTTCCAGCGTTTCTAAGTGCCCGTCATTAGCCAGTACATGAATCACATTGCCGTCGGTGATCGCTGGGACGCTAATCCCCGAGCCGTCGACTTCAGAGCGACCCACAAGCTCGCCTTCACGGGCATCGATCAGGTGCACATAGCCTTCAAAGTCGCCAAACACCAAGCGGCCATCGGCAAATGATGGGGCTGTCAGCCAGCGGTCTTCCAACTCATCGTTACGCCATACTTCCTGGCCGTTACTAGTGTCAATGGCGACCACATGGCTTTCATCGGTGACCACAAATAGTAAATTACCTACCAGCAAGGGGGTGTGGCGGCTGGAGAGTTCGCGTTCCCAAAGGACATTACCGCGCGTCGCTTCCAGTGCTACCAGCTGCCCGTTATAACTCGTTACAAACAGGCGTCCTTCCGGGCTGAGTACGGGTTGCCCGGCAATATCAACCAGGCGTTCGACTTCGCTTTGACCCTGAGGTGTAGCAATTTGCATATCCCAAAGCGGCTGGCCGTTGCGGTTATCAATAGTGGCCAGACGGCCATTAGCTTGACCGACAAAGCTTACCGGTTCGATGACCATCGGTGTGCCGGTGCCGCGCAGAGTGAGTGACGGCTGAGAGCTGGTATATACCCAGCGTTCTTCACCACTATTGCGATCAAGCGCGGTCACCTGACCGTCGATGCTTTGCACGACCAGCAACTCCGGGTTGGCTTGGGGAGCGGCCAATACCTCGCTGGACACTCGTGAGCGCCAGCTAACGCTACCGTCGCTCTGATCCAGCGCAATGACTTCACCGTCGCGGGTGCCGAGGTACACCTGACCAGCAATGGCGGTTAAAGCGCTGGAAATGGGGGTATCTAGGTCGACTTCCCAGCGCTCCTCGCCATCATCGGCGGCAAATGACATGACCACGCCATTAGCATCGGCGGCGAACAGGTTATCGCCTTCGCGTGCCGGGGTGATGGGGTAACGCGCACGGCCAAGGCCGTCGCCTACGTCCTCTTGCCAAAGGCTCTCAAGGGACGCGCTCTCCTCGAAGCTTTTAAGTTCTTTGGGCGTGTAGGCGGGTTCGTTTTTGCTTGCACAGCCAGCCAATAGGGCGAGCGCCGCGGCGCCTAGGGTGGCGCGCATCATGGGGGTTGAAAACACAGATTTCGAAAACATGGATTTCGAAAGCGTAGATGTTGAAAACAAGGGTTTCATTGAGCTGTCTCCTCAGCGCCGAGATCGTCAAGCTTGAATTGCACGCCATAAAGCGGCTGATCTTGTTCCTGTGCCAGTTCCAGAGCGCGTTGCCAGGCGTCACGCGCCTGATCGTTCTGGCCCATTGCTAGATAGGCATCGCCCTGCACGTCGGCTTGCTGTGCCGCCAGGGTCTCAGTAATGGGTTCGTCGAGTAATTCGAGTGCGTCTTCTGGCTGTTCATTAGCGATGGCGATACGCGCTAAACGCAGCCATGCAAGGCTTTGCACGTAACGCCGCTCGGAGGATTCCGCCACCTGGCTGAGCGATTCAGCAGCACTGTCCAAATCGTCTTGCTGGACGGCCAGGCGTGCGTCAAGCAATAAGGCCAACTCGGCGTATAGGGTATCGTCGTGCTCGCTGACAATCTCATCGACCATCTCGCGGGCTTCGCTGAGCTGGTCGCCTTCGAGTTCGTTTCCAGCTGCGAGACTTACCAGATCCTGGTAGCGCACCGACGCCGCCTCGGATTTTCCGGTTTGGTAATCTTGCCAAGCGTTCCAGCCAAACACGCCGGCTGCCGCTAGCGCAGCGCCAGCTATCAGTGACGTGCCGTTTTCTTTCCACCAGCGCTTGATCACATCCAGCTGTTCGTCTTCGCTTCTATCCGCCACGGGCGGCCTCCTATTCAGCAATGACCGCCGCTCTGGGCAAGGTCATAATGGGTCGAGCGGCAGGGTATGCCTGCCGTCCATTTAAGGGGTATGGGTTAGCTGTTCGCTAAGCGCATGGGCCAGCGACACCTGGGGGACGCGTTGCTGTGGTTGGTCGTCGCGCAACGCTTTAAGCGTGACGACTTGCTCGGCTAATTCGTCCTCACCTAGCAGCAGGGCGAACGCTGCACCGCTTTTGTCGGCTTTTTTCATGCGGCTTTTAAAGCTGCCGCCGCCGCAATGCAATTGCAGGCGTAGCCAGGGCAGCTCACTGCGTAGCTGTTCGGCCAGGGTGATAGCGGAAATAGTCGCCGCCTCATCCATCGGTAGCAGGTACACATCGCTGCCGGCTTCTTCGGGCACTAAGTCAAGGGTCTCAAGCAGCAGAATCAAGCGCTCAATGCCCATGGCAAAGCCGACCGCCGGAGTGGGTTTGCCACCTAGCTGCTCGACGAGGCCATCGTAACGGCCCCCTGCGCATACGGTGCCCTGGCTGCCAAGTGCCGATGTGGTCCACTCAAACACGGTGCGCGAATAATAGTCGAGTCCACGTACCAGCCGAGGGTTGGTTACATAGCCGATGCCCGCCGCGTCGAGCATGGCCTTTAGCTGTTCAAAATGCTCACGTGACGGCTCATCTAAGTGATCCATCAAACGCGGTGCGCCATCGAGCATCTCGGCCATGGCCGGGTTTTTGGAATCCAGAATACGCAGCGGGTTGCTGGTTAGGCGTCGCTTTGAGTCTTCGTCGAGCACCTCGCGGTGCTGTTCGAAGTAGGCTACCAGTTTGTCGCGGTAAGCGGCGCGGGCCTCGCTTGAACCTAATGAATTAAGCTCTAACGTGACGTGTTCCATCAACCCAAGCTCTTGCCATAGACGGGCTGAGAGCAGAATGACCTCGGCATCAATGTCCGGGCCTTCGAAGCCGTAGGCCTCAATGCCGACTTGGTGAAATTGCCGATAGCGGCCTTTTTGCGGCCGCTCATGGCGAAACATCGGCCCCTGGTACCACAACCGCTGGGTCTGATTGTGCAAAAGGCCGTGCTCCATGGCAGCGCGCACGCAGCTGGCGGTGCCTTCAGGGCGTAAGGTGAGGCTATCCCCGTTGCGGTCGTCGAAGGTGTACATTTCTTTTTCGACGATGTCGGTCACTTCGCCGATGGAGCGTGCGAACAGTGCAGTTTGCTCAACAATTGGCATGCGAATTTCCGCAAAGCCGTAGCGCTGCATTAACTGGCGTACTTTCCCTTCAAAAAATTGCCAGCGAGGGCTTTCGCTGGGCAATAGGTCGTTCATACCACGAATGGCTTGAATTTTTTTGGCTACAGACTTGCTCAAGGCAAACTCCCTGGGTCGGCTGTCCCGTGGCGTCATTAAACGCTACGGGCGATCGTGTTTTCCTGCTGCTGCTGTTTTTCGCGTACTTTGTCGCGGATCAGCCGCTCCAAGTCATCGACGAGGTGGTCATTGCGTAATTTGCTGGCCGGTTTGCCGTCGATATACACCAGGTTGGCGGGGCTACCGCCGGTGAGGCCAATATCGGTTTCTTTAGCTTCGCCTGGGCCGTTAACGACACAGCCAATGACCGAGACATCAAGAGGGGTCATGACGTCTTCCAGGCGCTCTTCAAGCTGGTTCATGGTGCTGATGACATCAAAATTCTGCCGTGAGCAGCTCGGGCAGGCGATAAAGTTGATGCCTTTGGCACGCAGCCTGAGGCTTTTTAGCATGTCGTAGCCGACTTTGATTTCTTCCACTGGGTCGGCCGCAAGCGAGACGCGAATAGTGTCGCCGATACCATCCATCAGCAGCATACCAAGGCCAATGGACGATTTTACCGTGCCGGAGCGAAGTCCGCCTGCTTCGGTAATACCCAGGTGTAGCGGCTGTTCAATACGCGTTGCCAAATCGCGGTAAGCGGCCACTGCCATAAACACATCCGACGCTTTAACACTGACCTTGAAGTCGGGGAAATCCAGCCGGTCCAGGTAGTCGATATGACGCATGGCCGATTCGACCAGTGCCGCGGGCGTCGGTTCGCCGTATTTTTTTTGCAGATCTTTTTCTAACGACCCTGCATTGACGCCAATACGGATGGGGATGCCATGTTCGCGGGCTGCACTAACCACTGCGTGGACGCGATCTTCACGGCCAATATTGCCCGGGTTGATACGTAGGCAGTCGACGCCAAGCTCGGCCACACGCAGGGCAATCTTATAGTCAAAATGGATGTCGGCCACCAGCGGCACGTTGGCCAGGCGTTTGATTTTGCCAAAGGCCTCGGCGGCGTCCATGTCGGGCACTGACACGCGTACGATATCAGCCCCAGCTTTCTCTAGCTGTGCAATTTGCGCCACGGTCGCGGCCACGTCCAGCGTGTCCGTATTGGTCATGCTCTGAACGGCAATGGGCGCATCTCCACCCACGGCGACGTTACCTACATGGATTTGGCGCGAAGCTCGGCGCTGGATAGGCGAATGAGCGTGCATAAGTCGGGTTACTCTCCCAAGGTGAATCGAGCCACGTTGTTGGCACCTGCGCGTGACGATAAGTCGACGTCTTCGCCTTGATAGCGCAGTTCAACGCCAGTGACGTTGCCCACGGTGAGCCTGAAGGGTGGCTGACCTTCGACCTCAGTGGAGGTGCCAGGTTCTTGCAGACCTACCAGCACACGCTGGTTATCGGCGTCGATAATTTCTGTCCACGACTGTTCATTAAATGTCAGCGCTAAACGATTAGTGTTGCTATCGTTACCCGTGGTTTCGTCGCCTTCATTGGCATCATCGCCTGTGGCATCGTCGTTACTTTCGTCACCGTCGGACTGGCTATCCGTCTCTGCTAGGTTGGTCGACTCGGTGGCCTCATCTGCACCTTCTTCATCAATCAGCGGCGCCGAATCAGCAGAGTCTGAGGGTGTTTCGTTGCCTGTCTCGCTGGTATCTTCGGCGGTGTTTTCAGCGGCAAAATTACTTTCCGCTGCGCTGCTGTCCTCAGTAGCCGAGTCATTCAGCGCTGTGTCTTCGTCGGTGACGTCGTCGGATTCGCTTGATGAAAGCTCTGGGTCAGACTGTGAAGACTCATTGAGCTCACCTGTGTCTTCTTGCTCGGCAGGTGCGTCCTCCATTGTAGACGACGAGTCCATCTCAGGGAGTTCGTTGCCCCCTCGGCTCTGCCACCACATCACCGTGACGGCAATCAGCCCCACAATAATGAACAGCGTGACCAGCTTGAATAACCAGGCACCCAGGCGAGAAGGCGGCTTGGTCACCGCGACGGGGGTGACTTTGCGCTCCAGGTCGGCTTCGCCAAAGCGTGTACGATAAGCATCCAGTATCAAGTGTTCATCAATAGCTAAATATTTGGCATAGGCGCGCAGGTAACCGCGGCGATAGGTAACCACTGGAATTTCACTGTAATCATCGCGTTCCAGGCCTTCTACCACAGCAGGGCGTAGGTTCAGCGCCCGGGCGGCATCGTTAAGGGCAATGCCAAGTTGTTCACGGCGGCGGGCCAACAGCTCGCCGGGGGAGTCATTTACGATTGGGGTGTCGCTAGCTTGTGACGGTGTCTCGCTCATGGCTGAGCATCCTTCATTAAATAATCGGTGATCAGGGCATCCATCGCTTAATTGGCACTCAGCTGACGTTGATAGTCAGCAGCGGCGTCGTGATCGCCTCTTGCCTCGGCAATGTCAACGGCCAGTGATAGTGCGTTCCGGCTCGGCCCGGCAAGCTGCAGGTGCTTTTGCAGCGGTGACCATGCCTCGGCGTAATTACCCTGTGAGTATTCGAGTTCAGCTAACATAAAATATCCGCGGGGATTGCGCGGATCGATCCGTTGCGCGCGCTTAAAGCGCTCGCGTGCTAGTTCGGTCTCGCCCAGGGCCATATAACACTGCCCTAGATTGGCAAAAAGCTGGGTACGGTTCTCGTACTGGGCGTCTTTGGAAGCGCTTTCGAGCTGATTGCAGGCAGCTTCCAAACGGTCTTCTTGGTAAAGAAACGCGGCGTAGTTGTTGCGCGCGCGGGTAAAATCCGGCGCCGTCTTAATGGCGCGCTGAAAGTGCTGGTCGGCCAAATCGCTTTCGCCTTGCTGCTGGTAAACTAGTGCAATGGCCTGGAGCGCCTCGGCGTTGTCGGGTTCGATCTCGAGCGCTCGATCTAATGCGTTTAGTGCCCGCGGGAGATTATCGCGCTCCAAATAGGCAACTCCAAGCTGGGTATAGGCTGAGGCGGCCTCGGGCGTTGACGAAGAGGAAGAAACATTAGAGGAAGATGCACAGCCGGCTAGCCACATGCTGCCGACCAGCGCGGCGAGCAAGGGCACCCGATATGGGTGGTAAAGCCTGCGGTGACACATCATGTAAATCCTCGCAAGGTGACGATAAAAAGATGAATCGCTAAATTAAACCGTGTCCATCAAAGCGCCGTGTTCGCCGGAAGTCAAGATGATGACTAATCAGTCTGCATCCAATTGAATCGACTGGATATAGCGAGCGCTTCGTTTGGTGCGGTCTTTTACCCGGCCCACAAGCTGTCCACAAGCAGCGTCAATGTCATCGCCGCGGGTCGACCGAATGGGAGCAGTGTAGCCTAAGTCGTGCAACCACTGTTGAAAACGCATTGTCTGATTGCGCGACGGTGTTTCATACCCTGAATTTGGAAATGGGTTAAATGGGATCAGGTTAATTTTACAAGGTAGCTCTTTGAGCAGCGCCGCTAGCTGTTCGGCGTGCTCTTGCTGATCATTCACATCTTTAATCAGGGTATATTCGATCGTTACCAGACGGTTTTCCGGGCACTTGGCCAAATAGCGGTGACAGGCGTCCATCAGCGCACGGATATTGTACTTGCGATTGAGCGGCACGAGTTCGTTGCGCAACTCGTCGTTGGCGGCGTGCAGCGACACCGCCAGACTGACATCGAGTTCGTCGCCGAGTTTATCCAGCATGGGCACCACGCCCGAGGTGGACAGCGTAACCCGGCGCTTGGAAAGGCCATAGCCGTCGTCGTCGAGCATCAATTTCATGGCCGGTACGACGTTGTCGTAGTTGAGCAGCGGCTCGCCCATGCCCATCATGACCACGTTGGTCACCGGCCGGTTGGCGGTATCCCGACGCGGCCCGACGCTGCGTTGGGCCACCCATACCTGACCGATGATTTCAGCAGCGGTCAGGTTGCGCTGAAAGCCTTGCTTGCCGGTTGAGCAGAAGCTGCAGTCCAGCGAGCAGCCCACCTGGGATGACACGCACAGTGTGCGCCGCTTGCCGTTTTCGGCCGGGATCAGCACGGTTTCGACGTAGCTGCCGTCTTCCACTTCCAGCACCCACTTGCGCGTACCATCGCTTGACGTGCCTTCGTAGATAACGCCTGGGCCTCGAATTTCCGCTACCTGAGCGAGCTTTTCCCGCAGCGGTTTTGACAGGTTCGTCATCGCGGAGAAATCGTCGCACCCTTCGATGTGAATCCACTTCATCACCTGGGCGGCACGGAATTTCTTTTCGCCAATGGAGACGAAGAAAGCCGCCATTTGCTCCCGCGACATACCCAGCAGGTTTTGACGCTCGGGCGTTGCTTGTGCGCTGGGCGAGTGTTGGGGGGCAGAGCTAGGCGTATGTTGGACTACGGTGGTGGTCATGGCGGTCAGCGTTTAGGGAAGTGGCGGGGGCGAGGCCCCCGCGTAAATGGCCGGCAACAGAGGTTGTAACGGCGGCGCTACCTGGCTAGACAATATTAGCGCGGGCAGATTTCGTCGTTGCCGAAGAAGTAGTTGATTTCGCGCTCGGCGCTTTCCGCAGAGTCAGAACCATGGACAGCATTGGCGTCGATTGTTTCCGCAAAATCGGCGCGAATCGTGCCCGGTGCGGCTTCTTTCGGGTTAGTGGCGCCCATTAAATCACGATTTTTGGCAATCGCGCCTTCGCCTTCTAGCACTTGCACGACAACCGGACCCGAGGTCATGAAGCCAACGAGGTCCTTGAAGAACGGGCGCTCTTTGTGTTCAGCGTAGAAGCCGCCGGCTTTTTCTTCAGACAAGTGCAGCATTTTGGCGGCCACAACGCGTAGCCCAGCATTCTCAAAACGCGCAATGATTTCGCCAATGGCGTTTTTGGCGACGGCGTCGGGCTTGATGATAGATAGCGTGCGTTCAGTTGCCATGTCACAGTCTCCTGAAAGGATAAAAAAACATTGCCGCCCCGGTGGGCCGGGGCGGTAAAAATAAAGGTGTCGGTAGCCGTATCAGCTACCGAGTGGCGCGATTATAGCGCTTAAGCCGGGGGATGAATACCGCCGCGCTGTGTGCTGGCAACCTGCGTTAGACGGTAAAGCTTTCACCGCAGCCGCATTCGTCTTTAACGTTGGGGTTGTTGAAGCGGAAAAAACGATTCAGCCCTTCGTTAACGTAATCGACTTCGCTGCCGTCGAGCATTTCCACGGCGTCGGGGGCGACGTAAACGCTGGCACCGTTGGCTTCAAAACGCACGTCTTCGTCATTCACCTGGTCGGCGAAGTCCAGTACATAGCTATAGCCTGAGCAGCCGCTGGGTTTGACGGAAACACGCAGGCCTAAGCCTTGACCGCGTTCGTCCAACACGTGGCGAATCTGCTGGGCGGCAGCTGGAGTAATATTGAGTGTGGCCATTGAGGCGTCCTCCTGTAAGTGGTCAGCCGCTTAGCGCTGCTAGGCGCGCAGCCCGCTCACCGCGTGGCGGATAAGCGTTATGGCGTGGTCGATATCGGCCTCGGTCGTAAATCGGCCAAAGCTAAAACGAATCGACGAAAGGGCAAGGCGCCTTGGGACGCCAATGCCGAGTAATACATAGGACGGGTCTACGCTTGCCGAGTTGCAGGCCGACCCGGTGGAGACAGCGACATCGCGCAGCCCCATGAGTAGCGATTCACCGTCCACGCCTTCAAAGGCGAGGTTAAGAATGTTGGGTACCGCGTGGGCGAGAGGCGTATTGGCATAGACGCCTTCCAACCCCTCTAGCCCTTTGAGAAAGCGTTGCTGTAGTTGGGCGATGCGCGCCTGCTCTTCGACGTGCTGCCCTTGCATTAGCAAAAAGGCTTCGCCCATGCCAGCAATCTGATGCGTGGGCAGGGTGCCGGAGCGCATACCGCGTTCGTGGCCACCGCCGTGAATCAGCGCTTCAATGCGAATATCAGGGTGGCGCTTTACGTAAAGCGCACCCACGCCTTTTGGCCCATAGGCCTTGTGGCCCGACAGCGACATTAAATCAACTTGCTGAGCGGCCACAGATAGGTCGATTCGGCCAACGGCCTGTGCGGCATCGCAGTGAAAGGCCGCACCGAATTCATGAGCCACGGCGGCCAGGGCTGCGATATCATTGATGCTGCCCAGTTCGTTGTTGACCGCCATTAGCGATACCAGCGCGGTGTCATCGCGCATTGCCTCGCGAAGCTGCTCAGGCTGGATGCAGCCATCCGCACCGGGAGAGAGCCATGTGACCTCAAAGCCTTCGTGTTCAAGCGCGCGAGCGGTATCAATAATCGCTTTGTGTTCAATGGTTGAGGTAACCAGGTGCATGCCACGTTCGCGGTTGGCGCGCATGAAACCGATCAACGCCAGGTTATCGGCCTCGGTGGCGCCGCTGGTCCAAACAATTTCGCGCGGATCAGCATCGATAGTGTCGGCCACCTGACGGCGCGCCTGCTCAACGGCCTGTTCCGCCTGCCAACCGAGCATATGGCTGCGCGAGGCGGGGTTGGCAAACAGTTGATCCACCGTCAAGTAGCGCTGCATAACCTCGGCCACGCGCTGGTCCACCGGCGTGGTAGCGGCGTAATCCAGATAGATGGGTAGCGAGGCGGCAGTCATCGTGGTCATGTTACCTATGGTGGAAAAAGCAAAGTGTTCAGGGAGACGAGGCTAGGATGCCCGCCGCCAAGCGCTGTTGTTGGCGCTCGGCAACTTGTATTACATCGGGGCGCTGCATCAATTGGGCAAGGGTCACGTCATCTAAAAAATGCCGAATTTGCGCCGATAAATCGCACCATAAGTGGTGCGTCAGGCAGGTATCTCCCTGTTGGCAATCGGAGAGCCCCTGACAGCGCGTGGCATCCACGGTTTCGTTTACCGCGTCAATGACCTGGGAGATGCTAATACGATTAGGTGCATGGGCAAGCAAATAGCCGCCACCCGGACCGCGCACACTGTTAACCAGTCCGTAACGGCGCAGCCGAGCAAATAGTTGCTCAAGATACGACAGCGATATTTCCTGGCGCTGAGAAATATCGCTAAGGCTGGTCGGGCCATGTTGGGCGTGCAGTGCTAAATCCAGCATGGCGGTAACAGCGTAACGCCCTTTGGTGGTCAAACGCATGGCAGGTACCTCGACGCCGACGGCTCAGCGCTAACGGCAAATGTGCTGCCATTATGGGAAAACCTGAGTGCTTTGGTCAACCATTACCCGATTGCGTGTCCTGCTCTGCCGACGTCGTCGACGAGGTGTTTTTGGCTACGCCTGAGCAGGCGCCGTCCGCTTCGTCGAGAATGTCGGCAAAATCTTCATCGCGCAGCGCCGGTAGCTGGCCATCACGATAGCTGGCATCCAGTTTGCGCAGGGTTGAGCACATGCGCTCGATGCGCTCATCCACGGCGTGCATGTGATCCAACATCGCCTGCATGGAGCGGGCCACAGGGTCGGGCATATCTTCGCTCACGCCATAGGCGTCAAAGCCAAACTTTTGGCAGATCGCCTCGCGGCGGGCGGGATCCACATCCAGGGCTTCTTCGACATCAGGATCGGCGCGTTTAACCACTTTGCCAGGAATGCCGACCACTGTCGCCCCGGCAGGAACTTCTTTGGTGACCACCGCATTGGAACCGATTTTAGCGCCCGCGCCGACGGTAAAAGGGCCTAAGATTTTGGCCCCCGCTCCCACGATGACGCTATCGCCCAGCGTTGGGTGACGCTTGCCCTTGTGCCAACTGGTGCCGCCTAGGGTGACGCCCTGGTAGAGCGTCACGTCGTTGCCCACCCGGGCGGTTTCGCCAATCACCACGCCCATGCCATGGTCGATGAAAAAGCGTCGGCCAATGGTGGCCCCCGGGTGAATTTCAATGCCGGTCAGCCAGCGGCCAAACGTCGATAGCGAGCGCGACAGCCACTTAAGGTTTTTTTGCCATAGCCAGTGGCTGCAGCGATGTAATAGTAGCGCGTGCAGGCCAGGGTAATTAGTCAGCACCTCGAGAAAGTTGCGGGCGGCGGGGTCTCGGTCAAAGACGCTGTTAATATCTTCACGCAGGCGTTGAAACATGGGGATCCCTTGGGCGGTAGCAGTGCGATTCATCACCGGGCGGTTTTGACCAGCATCGCAGGGTTATTGTACGCAGTTGAGAAATGGTGGGGGCGCGCGACGCTCTCTTCAAGTCTAGCGGCTCACTCACGCGGCTGCTTGTGTTGTGCGGCCTTTTCAGTGGCGGATAAAATGCCTCGCAGAATATTCATTTCCATCTGCTCTGGACGGGCGCGCAGATAAAGGCGCCTAAGGCGGGCCATTAGCTGGCGCGGCTTGTCGGGGTCATGAAACTCAATGGCTACCAGTGCGCGCTCTAAGTGCTCAAAGTAGCGTTCCAGGTCGGCATGGGAGGCAAGTGCATCGTCGGCATCCGGCCTCGGGGCTGCTTGAGCGGCTGGCTCGTTTGCGTGTTGCCCCATCCATGCCATGCGACACTCGTAGGCAAGTACCTGAACCGCAGCGGCTAGATTGAGCGAGCTGAAGTCGGCGTTGGTGGGAATATTGACGTGGGCGTGGCAGCGCTGTAGCTCCTCGTTAGTCAAGCCGCTATCCTCGCGGCCAAACACCAGCGCGACGCGGGCATTGGGAGACTGACATTCGCCGGGTAAGCGGTCGGCCAGCTCACGTGGGGTTAACATCGGCCAGGGCAGCGTGCGTGAGCGCGCACTGGCCCCCACCGCCAGAGTGCAGTCCCCCACCGCGTCTTCAATGGTCGCAAACACCTGGGCGTTATGCAGTAGGTGATCGGCCCCCGAGGCGCGGGAGATGCTGTCCTGGGTGATGGCTTCGCAGCGTGGCGCCACGAGTGCCAGGTCGGTGAGTCCCATATTATGCATGGCGCGGGCAACGCCCCCGATATTGCCAGGATGACTGGTGCCGATAAGTACGATACGAATGCGCTCAAGCATGATAAAACCCGGTCACAGGAAGCGGAAAAGCGGCAGTCTACCATGAGTCGATAGCATGCCCGATAGCGGTCTGCTAGAATTGCGCGCCAAAGGCGAAGCGTCCGCCTACCGTTCTTTAACATCACTGTGACAAGGCCCAACCATGAATCCGATGGTCCAATTTACGCTGCGTGCTGCGCGCGGCGCTGTTGAACATTTCCTGAAGGTGCGCGAGCGCATTGAAAATGCGCACGATGAATTTAACCTCGACAAATTGCTTGAAGACACGGCGCGTAAAGCCGAAGCGACGATTGTTCAGCAGTTAGAGCGTGGCTATCCTCAACATGGCGTTATCGGTCGCTTCACGACCTTTAAGCCAGGACAGGACGAAAGCGCGGATACCGTTTGGAAGATTGAGCCCATGCACGGTTATTCCAATCTGGCCGTGGCGGGGAAGGGCTTTGCGCTATCAGTGGTGTGTTTGATCAAAGGTCGTCCTGAGCATGCGGTGATAATCGCGCCCTTCGCTGACGACGAGTACATTGCCAGCCGTGGCCGAGGCGCCCAGCACAACGACAAGCGTATGCGTGTCAGCCAGGCCAAGGCGATCAGCGCCACCCGCCTGGCGATGAGTCTTCCTGAGCCTTGGCTGCGTCCCCGTCATTTGCCTGCCTACTTAACCATTACCCAGCAGTTGGCCCCCCAGGTAGATACGCTGGTGGCGACGGGCAGTGGTCTATTGGATATCTGTGAGTTGGCTACCGGGCGTGTCGATAGCGCCTTCGTGTTGGGCCTTGAAGAGCAGGATCTGCAGGTAGGAACGCTGCTGTTGAAAGAGTCCGGAGCATTGATGGGGTCGCCGGATGGGCAGCCTAACGTGAAGGCGGAAGGCCAGCTGTTAGCGGCAGGGCCGCGCTTGTATAAAGCGTTAATCAAGCAGTTGGCACCGCACGTTTAACCCTCTGCTCAGTCAAACGAAAAAGCCCCTGTCGGCATCACCGACAGGGGCTTTTTGCTGGCAGCAAGTTCAGCCCGGTTAGGGCAACTCTTCCTCTTCTTCGTCGACCTCTTTCTTGGTAGGAATCAGGTCTTCACGCGATAGTTTGAGCGGAAGCAGCAGCGCACCCGAAACGTAAATGGATGAAAACGTGCCCACCACAATGCCCACAATGAGAGCGATGGCGAAGTTTTCGATCATCTCGCCGCCGAGTAGCAGCAGGGCCAGCAATACGAGCAGGGTGGTGCCGGAGGTTGCCAGTGTACGCGAGAGCGTGGCGTTGATCGCCTCGTTAAAGATTTGCGGCATGTCGTCTATTTGCGTCGTGCGAATCTCCTCGCGCATACGGTCGTAGACCACGATCGTGTCGTTCAGCGAGTAACCGATTACTGCCAAAATGGCGGCCAGTACGGTCAGGTTGAAGTCGAGCTGAAATAGCGCGAAAAAACCCACGACGATGATCACGTCATGTATCAGGGCCAGCAAAGCGCCAATCGCAAACTTGTACTGAAAGCGAAACGCTACATAGAGCATCACCACGCCCAGGGCGACCAGTAACCCCATGCCGCTCTGATCACGCAGTTGGTCGCCCACCTGGGCGCCCACGAACTCCGCGCGGATCAGCTCAACCTCGGTTCCATCCTCGCTGAGGATATTGACAATGTTGGTGCCAATATCGGAGTCAAACGCCTGACGCAGGCGAATTAGCACCTCGTTCGAGCTACCGAAGGTTTGCACCGAGACATCTTCAAAGTCGTTGTCTTGCAGAAACTGGCGCACGGTATCCAAGGACGGTGCCTCGTTATAGTGCACTTCCACCAAGGTGCCACCAGTGAAATCCAGGCCTAAATTAAGCTGTTGGAAAACAATCGCGCCAATCGACACGATCAGCATGACGGCAGCGACGATGAACGCCAAATTGCGGCGCCCCATAAAGTCGATTTGCCGGTGTGTTAAAGGTTTCATTACCACCTCGTTAAATCTGGGCTGAGCGTTGGCGTTAGATCCACAGCTTTTTGACCGGCTTGCTACCGTAAGTCAGGTTGACCATGGCGCGCGTTACCATTAGGGCGGTAAACATCGATGTCAAAATACCGATAGACAGGGTCACGGCGAAGCCTTTGACCGGCCCAGTACCAATCGAGAACAGAATTACCGCGACCAGCAGCGTGGTAATATTGGCATCGATAATCGACGTAAAGGCGCGTTCGTAGCCGGCGTAGATGGCCTGCTGGATCGACAATCCATTGCGCAACTCTTCGCGTATTCGCTCGAATATCAGCACATTGGCGTCCACCGCCATGCCCAGCGTCAGCACGATACCGGCAATCCCCGGAAGCGTCAGCGTGGCGCCAAGTAGCGACATGGCAGCGGTTAGTAGGGCTAGGTTTAACGCCAGGGCAATATTGGCGAAGATGCCGAATACCTTGTAGCGGATCAGCATGAACAGCGCGACCAGCAACAAGCCGACTTGCACTGAAAGCAGGCCGCGTTCGATATTGTCGGCACCCAGGCTTGGCCCGATGGTGCGTTCCTGAACGAAGTAGATTGGCGCTGCGAGTGAGCCCGAACGCAGCAACAGCGCAAGTTCTTCGGCTTCGGTAGGCGACTCAAGACCGGTAATGCGGAAGCTGTTACCCAGCGCACTCTGGATCGTCGCCAAACTGATCAGGCCACGCTCCACGTAGGGTTCGCGCTCGGTGACTTCCTCGCCATCCTCAATGACCGTGCGTTCCTTGGTTTTGTGCTCAATAAACAGCACCGCCATATTGCGACCAATGTTGCTGCGCGTGGCGCGGTTCATCAACGTACCGCCGGTGCCGTCCAGGTCGATGTTGACCTGTGGTCGACCGTTTTCATCGAAGTTGCGGCTGGCATCCGAAACGCTATCGCCGGTAACGATGACGTCGCGCATCAGGTCGGCGGAGCGCGATTCGTCGTTACGGAAGCTGAAGCTTTCCGTCTCATTGTCGGGTGCGTCGGAACGCGCCTCCAGGCGGAATTCCAGGTTCGCCGTCGCGCCTACCACGCGCTTGGCCTCCACGGTATCCTGAACGCCGGGAAGCTCCACGACAATGCGGTCGGGGCCCTGGCGCTGGACCATGGGCTCGGCAACGCCTAGTTCGTTAACCCGGTTACGC
The DNA here is from genome assembly GCF_900086985.1 of Halomonas sp. HL-93. NCBI lineage: Bacteria > Pseudomonadati > Pseudomonadota > Gammaproteobacteria > Oceanospirillales > Halomonadaceae > Halomonas > Halomonas sp. HL-93. The sequence goes on along the minus strand of NZ_LT593974.1, from coordinate 3,223,567 downwards.
AGTGTGGTCAGGTTTTGGTTAATCGCGTAGTCCTGAATCTCATTCACCGATTCATCGGTCAGCGTCATCACCAAACGTGCCGCACGGCCTTCTTCTTCGCTGCTGTATTCGAACTCGGGGAATTCGCGGCTGATCAGTCCGCGCGCTTCATTGCGGTCCTCTTCGCCAGCGAAATCAATTGACAGGCTGCGCTCTTCTACCTCGGTGTTGCGATAGCGAATGCCCTCTTCGCGCAGCAATTCACGCATCGCGCTGCCGTTAACTTCAAGCCGCTGGGTCAGCGCAGCCTCCATATCAACTTCCAGCAGGAAGTGAACGCCGCCGCGCAGGTCGAGACCGAGCGTCATGGGAGAGGCAGAAAAGGCCTGCAGCCAGTCAGGAGTGGCCTCGGCAAGGTTCAGGGCAACCGTGGCATCGTCTCCCAGCAGGTCGCTGGCGATTTCCTGGGCGCGCAGCTGATCATCGGAATCAGATAGGCGAATCAGCCACTGCTGCCCGTTTTGTTCGATGGCTTTAATCGCTACGTCTTCATCATTGAGGGCGTCTTCAACGCGCTCAATTTCGCTTTCATCCAGCGTTTCGCCGGTCTCGGCGCTGCTGATTTGGACGGCGGGATCTTCAGGGAATAAGTTGGGAAGTGCGTAGATAAGGCCGGCCACTAAAACGACCAGTATCAACAGATACTTCCACAGGGGGTAACGGTTGAGCATGCAAGCCCTGCCTTCAATTACAAACGGAATGCTGCGCATAGACTCACTATGCGCAGCAAGGTTCACCATCGCTGATACCATGTCACCCCTGCCGGGATGGCTGGCATTAAGGCAGGGGTGCTACATCATTACATTAGATGGACTTGATGGTGCCCTTAGGCAGCACGGCGGCAACGGCATTTTTCTGCACGTTGACTTCGGTGCCTTCGGCGACTTCCATGGTCAGGAATTCATCGCTCACCTTGGTGATGCGACCCACCATACCGCCGCCAATGACGATTTCATCGCCTTTGTCCAGATTGCTGATCAATTGCTTGTGCTGCTTCGCGCGCTTGGCCTGCGGGCGCCAGAGCAGGAAGTAGAAAATCAGCACAAAACCGACCAGCATCACGATTTGCGCAATACCACCACCAGCACCGCCTGCTTGGGCGTGGGCGGGAGAAATGAAGAAATCCAGCATTGCAGAGAACTCCTGGGTTATAAACTCAATGATTGAGCAAGTTAAAACGCTCGCTAAGACGAGCGCTGATTAATTTGCAAGGGGAGGCACCGACAGTCCGCGTTGCGCATAGAAGCCTTCCACAAAGGTCGTCAATGTACCCGCTTCGATTGCTGCGCGCAAATCAGCCATCACCCTTTGATAGTAACGCAGATTATGGATGGTATTGAGCATTGAGCCCAGCATCTCGTTGCAGCGATCAAGATGATGCAAGTAGCCGCGCGAGAAGTGCTGGCAGGTATGGCAATCGCAGCCTTCTTCAAGTGGCCGGGTATCAAAGCGATGCACAGCATTACGAATTTTGACGGTACCTTGGGCGGTAAACAAGTGGCCGTTACGTGCGTTGCGCGTAGGCATCACGCAGTCGAACATATCCACGCCGCGGCGCACGCCTTCGACCAAATCCTCGGGTTTGCCAACGCCCATTAGGTAGCGGGGCGTATCGTCAGGCATCCAGGTCGGCAAATAGTCGAGCACCTTGATCATTTCTTCCTTGGGCTCGCCCACCGATAAGCCGCCAATCGCCAGTCCATCGAAGCCGATGTCCATTAGCCCCTTTAGCGAGCGTTCGCGAAGCTCGGGGTGCATACCGCCCTGGATGATGCCGAACAGCGCCGAAGGGGAGTCGCCATGGGCGTCACGCGAGCGCTTGGCCCAGCGCAGTGATAGCTCCATGGATTTTTCGGCTTCTTCAAACGTCGCTGGATAGGGCGTGCACTCGTCAAAGATCATTACCACATCGGAACCCAGCGAACGCTGAACTGCCATCGACTCTTCAGGGCCCATAAATACTTTGCTACCGTCTACCGGCGAGCGGAAATGCACACCCTGCTCGGTGATTTTGCGCATCTCACCCAGCGAAAACACCTGGAAACCGCCGGAGTCAGTCAGAATCGGCTTGTCCCATTGGGCGAAGTCATGCAGATCGCCGTGGGCTTCGATGACCTTCGTGCCGGGGCGCAGCCAAAGGTGAAAGGTATTGCCCAGGATAATTTCGGCGCCAATCTCTTTCACCGAGTCGGGCGTCATGCCCTTGACCGTGCCATAGGTGCCCACCGGCATAAACGCTGGGGTTTCCACCGTGCCACGCGGAAAGTGAAGACGGCCACGGCGCGCGCGGCCGTCCTCGGCGAGGCGCTCAAAGCGCATAAAGCATTCGTTTCGCATCGTTGTTACTCGTTCAGAAAGCGGTTAAAGCAAGGCTTGGTTAGCGGGTCAGCAGCATGGCATCGCCATAGCTGAAAAACGCATAGCGCTCGTCAACCGCCGCTTGATAGGCGTGCATGATGTTATCGTAACCTGCGAATGCCGAGACCAGCATTAACAGTGTTGATTCGGGTAGGTGGAAATTGGTGATCAGTGCATCCACGCAGCGCCATTCATAGCCGGGGAAGATGAAGATGTCAGTATCGCCGCTGAAGGGGGCAATACGGCCGTCCGGGCTTTTCATGCAGGCGCTTTCCAGACAGCGCACGCTGGTGGTGCCCACGGCGATCACCCGTTTGCCCGCCGCTTGCGTGGCGCGAACCTGCTCACAGGTCGCCTCAGTTACCTCGATCCATTCGCTGTGCATATGGTGTTCAAGGATGTTGTCGACGCGCACCGGCTGGAAGGTCCCAGCGCCGACGTGCAGCGTAACAAAGGCGCTATTGATGCCTTTTTCTGCCAGCGTATCGAGCAGCGGCTGGTCAAAGTGTAGGCCGGCGGTGGGGGCGGCCACTGCACCATCGCGCCGGGCATAAACGGTTTGATAGCGCTCGCGGTCGCTTAGCTCATCTTCACGGGTAATGTAGGGCGGCAGCGGCATATGGCCGTGCTTTTCCAGCAGCGCGATCATTGGCGTGTCGCCCAGAAAACGCAGTTCAAACAGTGCATCACGGCGGCCTTCCACCACGGCGTGAATATCGCCTTCAAAGATCAGCTCGGTGCCGGGCTTGGGTGACTTGCTGGAGCGTATGTGGGCCAAGCCGCGGTGCGCATCCAGCGGCCGCTCAAGCAGCATTTCAACCTTACCGCCGCTGGCTTTTTTGCCGTGCAAACGCGCCGGAATCACCCGAGTGTCGTTAAATACCAGTAGATCACCGGGTTCCAGAACTGACATCAAGTCGGGAAACCGCCGATGTTCAAGCGCGCCGGTCTGACCATCCACGCACAGTAAGCGACAGTCGCTACGCTGCTCAGACGGGTAACGAGCAATTAACTCGTCGGGTAGCTCAAAGTGAAAATCCGCGCGCTGCATGAAAAAGCTCTATATCGGTGACCAAACAGGCGGCATAGGATAGCGCTTTGTGTGGATAAAGTCAGTCAATGTGATTGACCTAGAAGGTGATCTACGTATAATGCGCAGCCATTGCCGGTGTGGCGGAATTGGTAGACGCAGCGGATTCAAAATCCGCCGCTGTAACAGGCGTGCCAGTTCGAGTCTGGCCACCGGCACCATCTTTTAGGGCCTAGCGTTTATCGCTAGGCCCTTTTGTTTGTGCGTTTGCAAACGTCCTGATCCGGCTTGCGTAGCTTACGGGCCTCATAGGCAACTAAATGCCGGGCAAGTTCGCCCGTGTTTGGGCAAGCATTTACCCTGCTAATCGCTTAGTCTCTAGGAATAACTCTTTTCCTGGAGAGATACCTTGAGCGCTACCTACCAAGACAGCAACGCCTTTATAAGCGTTTTCGCTGCGTTACCGGAGGCATGAGATGCGTGTTATTTCAGCTAATGAGATTGCACGTGATCTTACCTGGGATGGTTTGATCAAGCGTCTTCGAACCACCTTCGTCACTGGCGTTGAGTCTCCGCCGCGCCACCACCACACCATGCATCGGCCAGATGGTGAGGCGACGATGCTGTTGATGCCTGCCTGGGAAGCCGCGGGCTACATTGGCGTCAAAATGGTCAACGTGTTTCCACAAAATGCCGACCACGGTATCCCAGCGATCTCCGGGCTCTACCTGCTCAGCGAGGGCAAGCACGGCCAGCCGCTGGCATGCATGGACGGCAGCGAATTAACGCGACGTCGCACAGCGGCGGCTTCAGCGCTGGCCGCCCAGGCGTTGGCCAATGATATGTCAGAAACCTTGCTGGTCGTTGGTACCGGCAAACTGGCGCCAATGGTGATTGAAGCCCATGCCCGTGTACGGCCGATTAAGCGCGTATTGGTGTGGGGACGAAATTCCAGTAAAGCGGCGGCGATTGCCAAGGACTACGCCGAGCGCTTTGAAACCCATGTGGTCGATAACCTGCAAACGGCCGTTGCTCGGGCAGATATTATTAGCTGTGTCACGCTATCCACCGAGCCGCTTATTAAAGGTGAATGGCTCACGCCAGGTACGCATTTGGATTTGATTGGTGCTTTTCGCCCGCAAATGCGAGAAACCGATGCGCAATGCCTGCGCCGCGCCGAAGTGTTTGTCGATACCTACGCGGGTGCCAAAGGCGAAGCCGGCGATATTCTGCAAGCTATTGATGAAGGAGCTTTCCGCTTTGACGATATTCAGGCGGAGCTTGCCGAAGTGCTAGCCGGAAGCAAATCAGGGCGCTCTAATAAGCAAGCCATTACCCTGTTTAAGTCGGTAGGCGCATCGCTTGAAGATTTAGCCGCCGCCATTGAAGTGTGGGAGGCATCGTCGCCGTGAGTGCACTCACAGACACAACAGGCTTCTACTGGCACGAACGCTGCTTTTGGCACGAGCAGGGCGCCATTGGCGTATTTTCGGCACCCGGTGAATTTTTGCAGCCCCAAGCCGCGTCGGAAAGCCCTGAGAGCAAGCGACGGCTGAAAAATATTCTCGAAGTCAGCGGACTGATTGACGAGCTTCGCGTAGTGAAACCGCCTGCCGCGACGCTCGATGATCTACTGCGCTTTCACACTCCGCGCTATTTAGAGCAACTGCAGGCGGGGGATAAAGCGCGCGGCGGCAATGGCGGCGACTGCGCGCCCTTTATGCCCGGGAGTTGGGCAGCGGCCACCCAGTCTGTGGGTCTAGCGCTGGCAGCCGTTGAAGCTGTGGCGCTGGGCGAGGTCAACAACGCCTACGCCCTGTGTCGCCCGCCCGGCCATCACGCGGAGGCCGACCAGGGTCGCGGGTTTTGCCTATTGGGTAATATTCCCGTGGCGGTGATGCGCGCTCGCGCCTTGGGGCAGGTGAATCGCGTGGCGATACTTGATTGGGATGTTCACCACGGTAACGGCCAGCAGGCGGCGTTTTATGATGAGCCAGAAGTATTCACTGTTTCCCTTCATCAAGCCGCTAACTACCCGCTGGAAACCGGCGGCTTTGACGAGCAGGGCGAAGGTGCAGGCGCGGGCGCCAACCTAAACCTGCCGCTGCCGCCGGGCTGTGGGCTGGGCGCCTACGCGTACGCCATGGAACAACTGGTGCTGCCCGCCTTGGAGGCCTTTAATCCTGAGCTGATTGTGGTGGCCTGCGGTTACGACGCCTGTGCCAAAGACCCATTAGGCAAAATGCTGCTCAACAGCCAGGCGTTTGCCTCCATGACCGCCCAGTTGAAAGCCCTGGCCGAGCGTTGTTGCAATGGCAAACTGGTGTTTATTCACGAAGGCGGCTACTCCGAAGGCTATGTACCGCTATGCGGCCACGCGGTGATCCAAACCCTGGCGGGCAGCACAATAGCCGTGCCCGACCCGCAAAACGACGAAATTGCCGCTTGGGGCTATCAGGCCCTGCAACCGCACCAGCAAACGTTAATCGATAGCTGGCGCCAACAGTGGGAGCAAACGACCCGATGACACCGCTTTATGATCGCGATGGCTGGATTTGGCAGGATGGTGAATGGTTGGCTTGGCGAGATGCCAAGGTGCATCTGTTCACCCATACGCTGCACTACGGCATGGGCTGCTTTGAGGGCGTGCGCGCCTACGCTGGCCCCAGCGGCACGCATCTTTTTCGTGCTGCCGAGCACACACGCCGCTTGGCGGAAAGCGCTCATTCGCTGGATATGCCGCTGCCGTTTAGCGAAGCTGATTTGATCGAGGTCCAACGTCAGTGCCTGGCTAAAAATAAGCTAACTAACGCCTATCTAAAACCGACGGTGTTTTTCGGCGCGGAAGGCTTGGGGTTGCGTGCTCAAGGGCTAACTACCCATGTAATGGTCGCCGCCTGGGATTTAGGCCCTTACATTTCGCCCCAGGCTGCGACCCATGGCTTGCGTGCGTTGACCTCATCCTGGGCGCGCCACCACGTCAATATCAGCCTCTGCCGGGCGAAAACCAACGGCCACTATGTTAACTCGATACTGGCGCTGAATACCGCGATCAAAGCCGGGTTTGATGAAACCATCATGCTCGACCCGGAGGGCTATGTGGCCGAGGCCTCGGCGGCGAACATCTTTTTGCTGCGCGATGGCGTGCTGCACACGCCGGAAGTGACCTCATGCCTGCAAGGCATCACCCGGGACAGCGTGATTCAGTTAGCGCAAACAGTGCTGGGCATTGATGTGCGCGAGCGGCGCATCACCCGCGACGAGCTCTACACCGCCGATGAAGCCTTCTTAACCGGCACCGCCGCCGAAATACTGCCGCTGCGCGAGCTGGATGGTCGCCGCATCGGCGGACGCGCGGGCGCGCCGCCTGTTAACGAACCCATCAGCCCTGATAGCGTGACCGCTCAACTGCAGGGCCTATATCGTCAGGCTGTGCGGGGTGAACTGAATGATTTCGGGCACTGGCTAACGCCAGCTTAAGCCTTAATAGCCTGTTCGAGAGCCGCCAATCTCCCCGGCTCCAACGCTGCCTGTACCGCGGTAATCCGGATAATGTTGGCCAGTTCAGGGTGTACCAGTCTAGTGACTAATACACCGTTGGCGAGCAACTGCTGGTGCACCTGTGTGGCAAGTTCAGCGCTGGGCAAGCGAATGCCGATAAAGTTGGTAGCGCTGGGCAGCACATCGGCGCCGAGGGCGCGAAAGTGTTCTGCCAACTGCTCACGGCGCGCTTTCACATCAGCGACGTGTTGATGTACCTCGTCAGGGTGGTCGAGCACCACTTCAGCGGCGGCTAACGTTAACGATGATACCGCATAGTGAATACGCACCTTCATCATCATCGCCAGCACGTCAGAGTCGGCAATGGCGTAGCCAATCCGCAAGCCGGCCAGGCCGTGGGCTTTAGAGAGCGTACGCAGGCGAATCACCCCAGGGAGCGCCTTGGCGGCGAACTCGCTGCCCGCGTCGTCGCGGAAATCCCCATAGGCTTCGTCTAATAGTAACCAGCAGCTGTCGGGTAGTGCCTCGCGCAGCTTGAGGATGGCGCTGTCGCTGTGTAAGTGGCCGCTGGGGTTATCCGGGTTGGCCAGATATACCAATCTCGCGTTTGCTTCATGCGCCGCATTCGCCAGAGCGTCGAGGTCGGGGGCCAGCACCCCCGGTGCTTCATGGTAGCTGGGCTCGATCAAGAGGCAGCCCTGGCCCTTGGCGAAGTAGCCAAAGGTGGGGTAGGTCCCGGCGGTGTTTACCACGGTATCGCCGGGTTCGCAGGTGGTGCGCAGGGCCAGCGCCATTAGGCTATCGGCACCGGCATCCACCAGCAGTGTTTCCAGCAAGATACCCTGCTGTTCACTAACACGCTTACGAACGCCCAGCGCCTCGGCGTCGCCGTAGCAGTAAACATGTTCGGCCAGGGCATCGCCAAAGTGCTCGCGTAGGGCACGGTGAGGCATATCCAGGCCTTCGTTAGAGCCCAGCCGATGGGGGATCGCCTTTCCAAGTCGGCGCTCCAGCACCTTGATGCCCGGAAACGGATTGGCGGGGCCTTCGCCGGTTAAGTGCTCGGGGTAGCGGGGCATAGCAGTATCCTAGGAATAAACTAATTAGCTCAAAATTTTATAGCGGTTAAGTAGGTTAAGCGGGTCGAGGGTCTGCTTGAGGGTGCGCATCAAGTCGATCTCGGCGCTGGAGCGGCATGTGCTAAGCCACGGGCGCTTCTCAAGACCAATGCCGTGTTCGGCGGAGACGGAGCCGCCAAGCGCTGCTAGTGGTTGATAAACCATGGCTTCCACTTCGCGGCGCACCTCGACTTCGGCACTTCCCGCGCTGACAGAAATATGCAGGTTACCATCGCCTAAATGACCAAACACCGCTAATCGCGCCGTGGGCCAGCGTTTCGTCAACTGTGCTTCCAGGGCATCGGTGTAGCGCTGCATATCAGCAATCGGCAGGCTGACATCAAAGGTAAGTAACGGCGCCAATCCTTTGATCAACCCTTCAATATCCTCACGAATGGCCCATAGCCCATCGCGCTGGGTGCTGGATTGCGCAATCACCGCATCAACCATCAAACCGCTCTCTAAAGCACTTTCTAGCGCTTCGCGGAACTGGGTGGCATTGCGCTCGGAATCGCTGCCCAGCGACTCAATAATCACATAAAACGGATGCTCCGTCGCAATCGGTGGCGTGTGGCGCCCCAGTGTGTCTGTCAGCAAACGGTAGTGGTTTTGCCACATGACCTCGAAGGCTCCGAGACTTCCTCCCAATGCTCTGCCCATCTGGCTGAGTAGCCCGGTTAATGCCTCAAACGAGGGGCAAGCGACGAGCGCTGTTTGTTCGCTGGGGGTGGGTGGCTGCAACCGGAGTACCGCGCGGGTCACAATGCCCAGGGTGCCTTCGCTGCCGATAAACAGCTGCTTTAGATCAAACCCGGCATTGTTTTTGAGCATACGGTTCATGGAGCTGACCACTCGGCCATCTGCCATGACCACTTCAAGCCCCAAGACTTGCTGGCGCATCATGCCGTAACGAATCACTCGAACGCCGCCGGCATTGGTGGCGATATTGCCGCCAATCGTACAACTGCCACGGGCGCCCAGATCCAACGGGAATTGCAGGTCCACCTCGTTGGCAGCCTCTTGCACACGTTGCAGCGGTGCGCCCGCCTGCACGGTGAGGGTGCCACCCACTTGGTCTATCTCTTCAATGGCGGTCAGCCGCTCAAGAGAGATCACTAATTCGTCAGGGCTCGCCTCAGCGCCGTGAACTAACCCAGTTAACCCGCCATGGGTAACCACTGCCTGCTGTACCTGATGGCAGGCGCGCATCACCGCGGCGACTTGCTCGGTATCCGCCGGGCGAACAATCGCCCCAGCCTGGCAGGCGCCGCCGGTCATCCAGTCCACGCTACGGCTGTGTACATCGTCGCCGGTCAATACGTGGGCTGGACCTACAATGGCACGCAATGCCTCAAGGGTTATCTGCATTGAGGTTCCTTAATTTGTCTTTTCCATATTGAACCAGCTTATGAAAAGCTACACCGCTGCCGCCACGGGTGCTTCACGACCGGGGATCGCCTTGAGCAGCGCTTGAGTATATGCCTCGCGGGGAGCGAGAAAAATCTGCTCGGCGCTGCCTTGCTCAACGATGCGACCATGTTGCATCACCACAATGCGGTCGCAAATCTGTGCGGCGACGCGTAAGTCATGGGTAATAAACAGAAGCGAAAGAGACAGGCGCTGCTTTAGTTCCTGCAACAGCGCCAACACCTGCGCTTGGATCGATACATCCAGCGCCGACACCGCCTCGTCCGCCACTATAAGCTCGGGGTTCAGCGCTAGCGCCCTGGCGATGCCGATACGCTGGCGTTGGCCACCGGAAAATTCGTGTGGAAAGCGTTCCACGGCACTGGCGCCCAAGCCCACCATGTCCAACAGCTCGCCTGCCTGTTTGAGCGCTGCGGCTTTTGGCGTGCCGTTGGCGATGGGCCCTTGGGCAATCGCCATGCCTACCTTGGTGCGTGGGTTGAGCGAGGCGTAGGGGTCTTGAAAAATCATCTGCATGCGGTGGCGTTCACGGCGCAGCGCATCACCTTTAAGCTGGGAAATATTCACGCCATCCAACAGCAGTTCGCCGCTGTCAGGGTGCTCAAGCCGCACCACGCAGCGGCCTAGGGTAGATTTGCCCGAGCCTGATTCGCCTACGATACCTAGCGTTTCGCCTCGCGCTAAGGTGAGCGAGACGTTTTCTAGGGCGCGTACTTCCCGGGCAGGTTTAAACAATCCCCCTCGGGAGCGAAATACTTTATTAAGCTGTTTGATCTCCAGCAGCGGGGCCACCTGGCTGGTCTCTCGGTGGTGCGGTACCGCATTGCTGGGAATTGCCTCAATCAGGGCTTGGGTGTAGGTATCTTGCGGGTTTTCAAGCACTGCTTTAGCGTCGCCTAACTCAACAACCTTACCGTGACGCATCACGCAGACACGATTGGCGATTTCAGCGACGACGCCAAAGTCGTGGGTGATAAACATCACCGACATGCCGCGTCGGCTTTGCAGGTCGCGAATCAGCTCCAAAATCTGCGCTTGGGTGGTGACATCCAGTGCGGTGGTGGGCTCATCGGCAATCAGTAGCACGGGTTCAAGCGCGAGCGCCATGGCAATCATTACCCGCTGACGCTGGCCACCGGAAAGCTCGAACGGATAGGCGCGAATGGCTTTCTCCGGCTGTGGAATGCCCACCTCAATCAACAACGCCAGGGCGCGGGCCTGGCGCTCTTTAGGGGTGAGCTGGCCGTGCGCCTCAAACACTTCGGCAATTTGCTCGCCTACCCGCATTAATGGGTTAAGGGCGGTCATCGGCTCTTGAAAGATCATGCCAATCTTTAGGCCGCGTAGGGCGCGGTGCTGCTTTTCGCTGAGGGCGAGTAGGTTTTGGCCTTCAAACAGTATCTCGCCTTGGGTGGCGCGTACGCCTTTGGGTAGCAGCCCCATCACGGCGTTAGCGGCCATCGACTTGCCAGAGCCGGATTCGCCCACCACGCACATTATTTCCCCGCGCATTACATCGTAGCTAACGTCCTCCACCGCCAGGGCGCGATCAGCCCCTTTGGGGAGCGCAATGTTCAGGTCGCGAATGCTGAGGACGATTTCAGCCGATTGATTCTCTGTAATAGGCATATAAAGTCCTTAGCGTTCGCGGGAAAGTTTCGGATTCAAGGCATCATCTAAACCTTCACCGACCAGATTTAACGCCAGCACGGTGAGCAAAATCGCCACCCCAGGGAAGAAGCTTAGCCACCAGGCCTGGCGAATCACTGTCCGCGCAGCACCAATCATATAACCCCAGGACATCACGTTAGGATCGCCCAAACCGAGAAACGACAGCGCCGATTCCAGCAAAATCGCGGTTGCTACCATTAACGAGGCCAGCACGATAATCGGCGACAGCGTATTGGGTAGAATTTGGCGAATGATAATCGTGGTGTTGGATTGCCCCACCAAACGCGCGGCTTCGACATACTCACGATTGCGCAGCGACATGAACTCAGCGCGCACCAAACGAGCCACCGGTGGCCAACTGACAACCGCAATCGCCAATACAATCGAGGTGACGCTGGGTTGCATAATCGCCACCAGCACAATCGCCAAGGCAAAGTTGGGAATAGTCTGAAAAAACTCGGTAAAGCGCATCAATACATCGTCAATCCAGCCGCCGTAGTAACCGGCAACGGCCCCAAGCGGCACGCCAATCAACAGCGCGACACAGGTTGAGACCAGCCCAATGAGCAGCGAAACCCAGGCACCATGCATTAGGCCTGCCGCTACGTTGCGGCCCATGGTGTCGGTGCCCATGGGAAAGCCCTCTTGGGAGAGTGGCGGCAGAAAAGGCCGCTGCGCCATACGCCAGGGAGACTCGGGAAACAGCAGCGGCGCAAGAATGGCCATGGCAATAATCATCAACAGAATAATCAACCCCACCAGCGCGCCACGGTTTTGCGCAAAGCGTGCAAAAAAGCTCATGCGGCCCCCTTCTTGATGCGCGGATCAGCCAGGCTGTAGACCAAATCGGTGATGATATTGAAGACGATGACCAAGGCCGCCGAGAAGAAGAAAATACCCAATAGCAGGCTGTAGTCGCGCTGCTGCAATGCTTCATACATCAGTCTGCCGATGCCCGGCCAAGCGAAAACGGTTTCGGTGAGTATCGCGCCCCCGACCATTTGCCCCGCCTGTAGCCCCGCTAGCGTAATAATCGGCAGTAGCGCGTTACGCAGCACATGACGGCGCTGAATAATGCTCGGCTTTAACCCTTTCGCCCGTGCGGTTTTAACGTAATCCTGCTGAGAGGCCTCCAGCATTGAGGTGCGCGTCATGCGGGTGTAAATCGCCATAAAGAACAGCGCTAAGGTGGTGGCGGGAAGCACCAGGTGTTTGGCGATATCGATTACCAGTGCAAGCCCCGTGTGGCCAGCACCCACGGTGTAAAGCCCATAGGCGGGCAGCCAGCCGAGATAGACGGAAAACAGCACCACCGACATCAGCGCTATCCAGAAAAGCGGTGTGGCATAGAACACCAGTGCCAGGGCCATAATCAGCGAGCCGGACGGTTTTTTTACCCGCGCCGCCGCCATGGAGCCCGCGACAATGCCCAACACCAGCGAAAGCACAAAAGCGGTACCGGTGAGCAGCAGGGTGGCAGGCATACGCGCCATGATCAGGTCGAAAACCGGCGCTTCCTGGCGGTAGGAGTAGCCAAAATCCAGCGTGGCGATTCCGGAAATATAGCGCCATAGCTGTACATAAATCGGTTGATCAAGCCCAAACCGTTCGCGCAGCTGGTCGAGAAACTCTTGATCGGTGGCCCCTGCTTCCCCCGCCATAATGGCGGCAGGGTCGCCTGGGGCGAGGTGGATCAGGCAAAAATTAAAAATGACGATTAGAAACAGCACCGTCACCGCTTTAAAAAGCCGCGTGGTAATCAAGCGTGCGTAAAGCATGGTCAAGTGTCCTAACAACGGTGGAACGCTCAGGCAGCTTTCGCCACCTGAGCGTGGCTTGGGCTTAGCGGTCTAGCCAGGCATCTTTAAAGCCGTCGTTAACACCCACGCCCGACGTCACCAGGTTTTTCACATCGCAGCGGTAAAGCGTGGGAAAGCCGAGCTCCATCAGCCAGCCAACGGGCACGTCTTCATGCAGGATTTCCTGTACTTCGCGGTATAGTTTTTCGCGCTCTTCGTCAGGAAAGGCCGTGGCGGCCTCGTTGAAAAGCTCATCCACGCGTTCGTTTTCGTAACCTTCAACGTTATTCCAGGGTGAGCCCTTTTCAATATTATCGGAAAGGTAGGTGCGTGAAATACCCAAGGCCGGGTCGCCGTACTGGAACAGGTAGGTGAAGGCCAAATCGTAGTCCCAATCCCCAAGACGTTGGTTCCAACCGCCCACATCGGTGGATTCGGTTTTTACGTTAATGCCCACTTCACGAAGGTTTTGCTGCACGGCTTCCGCCCAGCGAGTCCAGGTTTCACCGTAGGGCAGCGGTAAGATAGTGATTTCTTCGTCGTCGTACCCCATCTCGTCGAGCAGTTCGCGGGCACGTTCCGGGTCGTGGTCGTAGGGTTCCAGTTCATCGTTCTGGAAATGCGCATTTGAGCCAAAAGCAGAAAGCGGTACGTTGCCCAAGCCATTCCACAGCACGTCCCGAGCAAATTCTCTGTCCATGGCATACATCACCGCCTGGCGGAAACGTTTATCGGCGGTAGGGCCTTCGCGGTTATTCATCCACAGCATGGCGAACGGGCTAAAGTATTCGTGGCCCTGTTCGGTCATGCAGACATTATCCATCTCGGAAAGACGTGGTATGTCGAAGTTTTCCACAGTGCCGCTGGGCAGCACGTCGACCGTTTCGTTTTCGAAGGCCACGGCGCGGGAGGCACCATCAGGAATAACGTGCCAGTTCACACCGTCCAGGTAGGGCAGGTCCTCTTCGTAGTACTCCTCATTTTTGACCAGCTCAATGACCGTACCGCGCTCCCAGTTGGAGAACTTGAACGGGCCGGTGCCAATGGGGTGGTCATTATGTTCGTTGTCGCGAAACTCGGTATCCGCGTAGAGGTGCTCAGGCACCATGGTGAAAGTGCCCGCCTCGAAAGAGAGTAAAAAGGGGCCGAAAGGGTCACTTAAGGTGAAGACAACGGTATGGTCATCGGTAGCTTCAATGTTTTCTACATGCTTTAACACTGCCCGCGCGCTGGGGTTAAGCTCGCGGTGGAAGACATCGGCGGAAAACACCACGTCCTCGGCAGTAAAATCTTCACCGTCATGCCAGGTAACGTCATCGCGTAAATGAAAAGTGTAGGTGCGGCCATCGTCACTGACTTCCCAGGATTCTGCCAGTTGGGGCTCGGGTTCAAGGTCAGTGGTGTAGCGTAAAAGCCCTTCGTAAATATTGCCGGATACCGTTCGAGTGGGGGCATTTTGGGTCATGCCGAGCACCAAGCCCGATGGCTCTGGCTGAATAATCGTATCGACGGTGCCACCGTGTTTTGGGTCATCGGCCAGGGTAGTTGAGGTAAAAGCGAGTGCTGAAGCGGAGATTGCCAAAGCCAAAGGTGTCTTCATGTTTCCTGCTCCTCAGTTATTAGCACACAGGGATTGCGCAGTCGTTAGGCGAGCAAGGCGTGTGGTAACAGCCCAGTTGTTATGTTTGTTTAGGGGTCTTATTGAACATAGCAGCGCTTTGAAAAACTGTCGACAGTCGGCAATCGTCCGTCGACAAGGCGAGTTTTTTCTTCATACTGGAGAGAATGCGTCACACCCTATGAGTAATTGATATGACCACATCAGCAGTGGCTCCCAGGGCTTTTATCCAGCAGCAAAATCTTGTCGAGCAAGTTGCCGATTACCTGACCCAAGCGATTATCCAGCAACACTTTTTACCAGGTGAACGGCTATCTGAAGTGCAGCTCTCTCGTGAATTGGGCGTCAGCCGAGCGCCGGTTCGCGAGGCCGCTCGCCTGCTGGAAAGCCGCGGTTTGTTGATCTCAAAACCTCGCCGGGGCTTCTTTGTAAGAGCGTTGAAAGCCGTTGAACTCGAAGATGTGTTTGATCTGCGGCTGTGCCTTGAGCGTCATGCAATTCAGCGTTTAGCAGAGCGCTATACGCCTGAGGCCAAACACGCGCTGGAACAGCAAGTAGAGCTGCTCTGTGAGGCAGCGGAAGGAAACGATGGCACCCGTCGGATCGAAGAGGATTTACAGTTTCACCGCTTAATGCTGCACCACGCAGGCAATGAGCGACTGCTGCGCGCGTTTGACGATCTGAGCCATGAACTGCGCTTATGTATTACCTTGATTACCAAGACCCATGAGTCCCCAGACACCATCGCCACCAGCCACTTTAAACTGTTGGAGGCATTGGACAGTGGCCGTCCTGAAGCTTGCCGTGAGGCGATTGATTACCACATCGGCGTTGCCCGCGATTTCGTGGTGAAGGGAGTCGGTGAAACGGGGGATAATGCATGAAAACGTACTTCCACGATGACCAGTCGCTTCACCGGCCGCAAGTCTATTTCTCGCGGGGGAAGATGCGAACGCCCCAGGAAGTGCCTGAACGCACCACCCACCTGCTGGCCGCTGCCCAGAAGCTTGGCTTCGATGTTAAAACGCCTGCCGACTATGGGGTGGCGCCGCTGAGGGCGGTGCATTCGCTGGCCTATCTGCGCTTTCTGCAAAATGCTCATCAGCGTTGGCATGCCCTTGGCGAAGATTGGGGTGAAGAAGTGATCTCCAACATCTTCGTCCGTTCATCTAACGCCCTGCGCGGCATATTGGCGGAAGCCGCGCGCTACCTGGCCGACGGCAGCGCGCCGGTGGGCAAGCATACGTGGCAAGCGGCCTACTGGTCAGCGCAAAGTGCGGTCGCCGGAGCCGAGACGTTGCTTGACGGTGAGCGATTTGCCTATGCGTTATCGCGCCCGCCGGGCCACCACGCAGGCATCGATTCCGCAGGTGGCTTTTGTTTCCTTAATAATGCGGCCATTGCGGCGCAGCACCTTACTTCGCGCTACCCACGGGTCGTCGTGCTGGACCCGGACATGCACCACGGGCAGGGTATTCAGGAAATCTTCTACCTGCGCGACGATGTCATGTATATCTCGATCCACGGTGACACCACCAATTTCTATCCCGCGGTGACGGGCTTCGAAGACGAGCGCGGGCAGGGCGCCGGGCTGGGTTATAACCTCAACCTGCCGATGCCCCACGGATCCAAGGAACCGGTGTTTTTTGACCGTCTCGAACAAGCTTGCCAGGCCATTCGTCTGTATGAGCCGGATGCGATTGTGCTGGCGCTGGGGTTTGATATCTATGAGCGCGACCCCCAGGCCAAGGTGGCGGTCTCTACAGCAGGCTTTGGTCAACTTGGCCGCACAGTAGCGAGTCTGAATTTACCCACACTGGTGGTGCAGGAAGGTGGTTACTACCTGGAAGGGCTGGAAGCCAACGCGGTGAGTTTCTTTGAAGGGCTGCTGGGTGGAGTAGAAAGCCCTAACGATTAAGCCAGTATTTCCAAGCCTTTTTCTGCCACCAGATTCAGCAGCTTCAACGACGGGCCATTAGGTTTCTTCTGCCCTTGTTCCCATTTCTGAACGGTGGAGACGCTGGTATTCAGGTACGCTGCGAACACGCCCTGGCTGGCGTTATTCTTGGTGCGAATCCGCTTGATTTGTATTGCTGTGTACTCTTTTACAGGCGGCAGGCAGAGGGCATCGAACTCACGCAGTGTTGCATCTTTCATCACACCAGCTGTGTGCAGGTCTTGAGCCGTTTCATGCACTACGTCTAAGATTGATTTATCCATCGTTTTCTACCTCAATTAGCGCGCCATGCATGATGGCCTCGTCTATTGCTGTGTCACTATAACCGATCAGTTCTTTCGCTAGGTATTTCAATGCTTTCAGTTCATCAGCGCTGATATTAGCGCGAGCGTTTTTGGAAAAACCATAAACAAAGAACGCTCTATTATTGATCTTGTAAGCTAACAACGTTCTGCCCCCGCCACTCTTGCCTCGGCCACCCATTGCCACGCGCTTTTTCACCACATGACCGCCCAGGTCGGCATCAATCAGGCCACGCTCCATTTCATCAACTGCGGCCAGCAAGTCAGCATCGTCTAACCCTTCCTTTGCTGCCCATTTGCTGAACGCCTTATTTTTAAATATTCGCATCTTATTCCCTTGTGCGTATCCCTTTTTATAGCACTGGGTGCTATATTTTGCCATCCTTTACTCAGCCATTCTAACTGTCGCGCTTCGTCAACCCGATAGCCGCTCTGATCAGTGTCTGGCAAGATAGTCCCTTTCAGCGATCAGTAAACGATCCGGTTAGTCATCGAAAGGACACGGCATGGCCCACCTGCTACGCATCGTGATGATTCACGGCCACCTGGAAGGGGTGGTCGAACTGAGTGTGGATGGCCACACTAATATTTGCGGCACCAACGCCTCGGGTAAAACCACGCTGCAGCGCCTGGTACCGGTGTTTTATGGCGAGCTACCCAATAAAGTCGTCCCCAAAACGCGCATGAAGTTCGATGCCTTTTACCTGCCCCACCGCAACAGTTATCTGGTCTACGAATACCGCCGCGAAGCGGGCAATATCTGCCAGGTGGTGCTGACCCGCAAATCCGAAGGCGGGGTAGAGTATCGCTTTGTCGCCGCGCCTTACCGGCCAGAAGATTATCTGGTGGAGGGGGAAGACGGCGCCGTGGCGCTGGAATACGCCCAGTGGGCCAACGGCCTGCGGCGGGAGAACATCAGCGTATCGTCCAAGCTCACGGCCACCTCCGAATACCGCGCGGTGATCCAGAACGACTTTACCCCCACGCCCGGCATCATGCCCCACGGCAATCGTAAGGATGCCCTCAAGCTGCGCCAGATGGCCGCGCAGTTTAGCCTGGTCAAGCCCGAGCATCGCATTCGCCACATCGAAAAGCTGGTCTCAGCGGTGCATGCCAAAGAGGGCAAGATGGATACCCTCAAGACCATGCTAGCGGCGATTTTCGAAGAGGACGGCGTCGAGCTGCCGGTGACGCGCATTCGCAGTGCCAAGGCGCGGGAGTGGATTGACCAGATGCGCCAATCCATGCGCCTGGAGCCGCTGCAGCGCTCGCTTGCCAAGCTGCACGACGTTGACCGCGAGCTGGCGGATGTGGAGGCCGCACTGTGGCAGCTGAAACCGCAGTTGGAAGCCGACCGCCACCACGTCGAGCGCACCCTGGCCGATGCCGAAGCCGATATGAATACGCGCCAAGAGGCATTCGACGCCGAGAAAAACGCCTACGAGGCGGCCCGGGATGAGCTGAACGAGCAGCTCAGCGAGCTGGAAAGCGGTCTCAAGCAAACCCAGCGCGACCTGAGCGACCTGCAGGACCAGTATGAAGCTTATGAGGCGGCAGACATGCCCGCCCTTGAGCGCGACCTCAACGCGTTGCCCCAAAAACGCGAGCAGTTCGAGCAACTGAAAAGCCACCTGACTGCCCTGCAAGAGGCCGTGCAGGCAAGCCAGGCCCGCAAGGAAGAGCGGCTGCGCGAGCTGGGCGAAGCGCTGGCCCGCCAAAGCGAAGAGATTCAGGGGCTGGTCGACGCCCTGGCTGAAGAAAAAGCCGCGCACCAGGAAGCCCACTGGGAGGCCCAGCGCCATCTCGATGCCCGCTACCAGACCCAGCGTGAAGAGACAGAAGCCGGTTTTCAGGCACGCCTCAACCAGGGGGTTGAACGGCTGGCAGCGCTGAAAGCCGCGCTTAGCCACAGCGGCCCCACGGCGGAGGAAAGCGAAGAGGCCGCGCTAGTGCAGGCGCGGATCGACCAGGCGCAAAGCGACCACAACGCCGCCAGTAGCCAGCGGGAAAGCCAGCGCCGCGAGCTAGATAGCCTGAAGCGCGAACGCGATAGCGCCGAACAGGCCCACGCGGATGCACGCCGGACGCTGACCCGCGCCCAGCAAACCAGCCAGGCGCTGCACCGCCAGCGCGACCCCGCCCAAGGCTCGCTGCGCCATTTCCTGCGCTACCACCTGCCCGAATGGGAGCAGCGGCTGGGCAAGGTGATCGCCCCCGAGCTGCTGGAGCGCCGTGACCTTTCGCCCGCCTTGACCGAGCAACCCAGCGACGACCTTTATGGCCTGGTGCTGGATACCCACCTGATCGAGCCGCCGGACTACGCCCAGGATGAAGCCAGCCTGCTGGCCGCCATTGAAGCGGCGGACGACGCCGTGGTGCGCGCCGAGGCCGAGCTTGCCAACAGCGAAAAGCAGCTCAAACGGCATAACGAGCGCGTCCAGGCCGCCGATGAAGCGCTAAGCCAGGCCCAGTTGGCGGTGAAGCGCGCCGATGAAGAAGTCGAGTACGCCCAGGAGGCCCGTCGCCAGTGCCAGGCGCGCCATGCCGAGGCGCAGCGTCAGCGCAAGGCCGACCACGAAGCCGCCCTAGAGGAACAACAAGCGCAGCAGCAAGCCCTGCGCGACGAACGCCAGACTGCGCTGGACAAGCTAAACGCCGCCCAACAGGCCGAACTGCTGGAGCTAAAAGCCGATGCGCAAAGCCAGCTGGAGTCCATCGACCGGCAGATTCAGCAGTACAAGACCCAGCTCACCGAGCAGAAAGCCGAGCACAAGCGCCAGTGCGAAGAGCTGGAAGAGGCGTTCGACCAGGAATTGAAAGCCCAGGGCGTCGATCCGGAAAAACTGCGGGATACCCGCGCCCGGCTGCAGCAATTGGACGAGCACATCCGTCACACCGCCGCCCGTCAGGACGAGCTGGACGCCTACAAGCGCTTTATGCGCGTAAGCTGGGGGCAGCGCAAACCGGAGCTGGTCGAGCAGGAGGGGCGTTTAAGCCGTGAGATAGACGCCGCCCAGCGACAGCGCGAAGAACACCAGCAGGCCTTCAAAGCCACCAAGGCCGCCCACCAGCAGCACGTCGCCGCGTTTGAAACCAAGCGCCGCGAAAGCCACGAGGTGCTCAACGACCTCAAGCCGCTGCTCAAGCAGCTTGATGAACTCACCCTGACCTCGGACGCCACGCCCCAGCAGGAGGCTCCCGGCGATGTCGCCGAACGGCTGGCGCGCACCCGTCAGGCACTCTCGCGCCGGGCCCAGGAGCGCGATACGCTGCGCAAAGGCTGCCAGGAAGCGGAGAGCCAACTGATCAAAGGGGCCAGCACCAGCTTTGTCGATGCGCTGGAAAGCGAGCGCGCCCGGCTGGCCGACCCCGACGACCCGCGAGCGCTGCTGCCGCTGCTCGGCGGCATGGTCAAACTGCTGGAAGACCAGCAGCAACAGCTGATTCAGCAGGGGCGCAATCTCAGCGACGATCTGGACAAGTTCTTCACCGTGTTTCGCGACCTCAATCGCCGCATCAGCGCCCAGAGCAAGCGCCTCTCCGATGAAGTGGCCGACGACCTGCGCCTGGATGGCATCAGCAAGGCCGAGGTGCGCATCCAGTCGACCATTGACGAACTCGGTTTCTGGGAGCCGCTCAAGCTGTTTGCCCAGCGCTACAAGGCCTGGCGCGACTCCGAGCAGACCCTGCCCAGCGACGACTACTTGAACGCCCTGGCGGACGTGGTCGATTTGCTGCGCAGCGACCAGCAATACAGCTTTGAAAGCCTGCTGCGCCTGGAGCTGCACCTCAACGAAGGCGGCACCGACCTGATCATCAAGAACGACCGCCAACTGCTCGAATCGTCCAGCCACGGCATGGCGTATCTGATTCTGTGCAAGTTCCTGCTCGCCTTTACCCGCCTGCTGCGCGGCCGGGCGGCAATCGCCATTCACTGGCCCATTGATGAGATCGGCACGCTGGCCTACCACAACGTCGAAAAGCTGTTTGACGCCTGCGACAGCAACCAGATTCATATTGTCGGCGCCTTCCCCAACCCGGAATCCGACGTGCTGCTGCTGTTCCACAACCGCTACCTGATCGACCGCGACGCCGACGACCCCGCCAAACGACGGCTAAAACGCATCGAGCCCCGCCAAAGCCGCCTGGCCGAGCGGCTCAAAGCCCGCCATGAGGAGGTGCCGGTATGAGCGATATGAGTCTTCTACCCCATGGCCCGCTGCTGGAACGGCTGCTGGCGGGCGAGTTTATCTGCGCGGTGAGCGACGAAAGCGCCTTCAAGCGCCTGCAGGATGACGCCACGCGCGAGGCCATCGACAGCTACCTGCGCCCGCTCAACCGCCGCGTGGCCAGCAGCCAGGAGGAAGGCGTGTATTTTCTCGCCTGGCGTCAGCTGGATGACAGCGCGCGGGACCAGCTCGCCCGCCAACTGGGCGACACCGTCAACAGTCTGCTGCCGCTGCTGGAATGGCTACAGCTGGTGCAGGAAGCCCTGGGCCGCGACAGCGTGCTGTCCCCCGGTGATGTGCTCAAACCCGGCGAGCTGCAGGCCAAAAGCGAAGACAACCCCAGCCTGCGGGAACGCATTGAGCGCCTGGCCACCGACAGCTTCTTCGGCTCCCAAAGCGACCAGCTGGACGCCCAGGTCAAGCAGGTGTTCAAGCGGTTAAGAGAGCACGGCTACCTGCTGCAACCCCACGCCGACCGTCAGGTGTTTCTGGTCACCGGCAAGGTCGACTACCTGCTCGAACTGGTGCGCTTTATTCGCGACGAAGAGCACCTGCCGGTGGACGACGAGGGCGAGGATACTCAGGAGGCGCTGCTGTGAACGACGCGGAAACGCCAGGGCTGGAAAGTCGCCTGATCACCACCGGGGTGGAGCGCCTGGCCCTGCTGGGCCGCCACGCCGAGGCGTTGATGCAGGGCTACGCCAACGATCAAGTGCCCCTGGAAGGGCTGAGCCACACCGCGCTGCGCAAGCTTTTAAGCGCGCGTATTGTCTGGCGGCCCGACGAGCAGGGCGGTCTCAAGCTGACCCCCAAGGTCCGCGAACTGATCGCCGAAATGGTGTCCGATGAAGCCCGGCGCCACGTCAACGCCGATGTGGCTGAGGCGCTGGAGCTGATCCGCAGCCTGATCCAGAGCTATCGCGATTCCAGCAGCCGCGGCGACTACTGGCAGCAGGAGCAGCAACTGTTGCGCCTGCGCCAGGCGGTGGATGACATGAACGGCCGCTTTGCCGACGCTATCGACAGCCTGTGGCAGCGGCTCAACAGCGATTTCGGCTTTGTCAGCCAGCTCAACGACAAGGTGCGCGAAAACGACCGCGCGCAAAAGCAGGTGGTCCGCCTGCTCGACGGGCTGGCGCTGATCGACTTTGACGAGTTGATCGAACTGGTGGGCAGCGACGGTACGCTGCGCAAGGTGTTGATCAGTCAGCTGCAACAGCAACTCAGCCAGCACTACACCAGCCTGCGTGAGGTGCAGCACCGCCTGATCGAGTTGATGGCGCGTTTTCGCCGCATGCAGGCACGCAGCCGCCTGGTTTCAGGCATGGCCGCCTTCCTGCGCGAACACCCAGGCTTCACCCCCGGCAACTACGCCCGCCGCAGCGAGGTGCCCGCGCTGTTCAACCACGCCGCCCCCCTCACCGCCGCCGGGGCCGTCGCGCTGGACCGCGCCCAGGACATGCCCACCCTCAGCGCGCTGCTGGAAAATGTGCCCACGCCGTTACGTGCCGCCCAGTCGGTCACCGCGGCACGCCCGGCGGAACACGTCGAAGACATGCTCATCGCCGCCCGCCAGCAGGCGCTCAAGGATGACGTCGAAACCTTCTACCTCAACGTGGTGGACCGCGCCGAGCAAGCCTCCATCAGCGCCCTGGACTACCTCAACCAAAGCGAGCTGCAATGGCCTCCAGAAATCTGGCTGTTTCAGGTCATCGCCGAGCACCAGGGCCTGCCGCATAGCGAGCAGCGCGCGTTTCATCTTCATCAGCAGGAAGAGCGGGCGAGCGCCTACAACGATGTGAAGCTGATCCGCGACGTTTCGTTAGGCCTGGCGGTGTAACGATGGATGACCAGATGCTCACTGCCCAGGCTTACAAAAAATTGAGCGAAATCGAGCGTCAGCTGCGCAAGCAGTCGTGGATCGACAAGAAGCGCTGCCAGCAATGGATCGCAACCTTCATCCACTGGTGCGATGCGCAGCATATTGAGCTTGGCCCCAGAATTAGCCACCAATCCCTGCGCTTTGACCGTGCCCTTATTCAGCAGGTAAACGAAGCACTTGAAAGCCAACGACTGGTCACCATTGAGCAATGGCAAAGCGGCTTGACCAGTGCTGAGCAAGCGGAGCAGGGCGTCAATGAAGATAAAACCAACCGCCAAGGCCCACGCGCCCAGCGGGTGCTGGTTAACATTCCCGCCAGTCCCCCCGCCTGGCTCTCGGCCCAGCCGCGCTCAATGCACGATGTCGACTGGCGAGAGATAAACCTTGAGCAGTGCGACGTGCTTATCCAGGTTGAAAACCTGGACAGCTTTTATGCCTTTTCACCGCCAATCCCCGCGCTAAGCGACTACGCAAACCCTCTGGTCGTCTACCGCGGCGATAGCCACTACGGCGGCGGCTTCAAGCAAATCGCCAGCGCCTGGAAGGCCACCCAAAAGCCGCACCTCTACGCCGGTGACTTCGATATAAGAGGCATTGGTATCGCGCTTTCCAGCGGCGCCTCGCACCTATTACTCCCGCCGCTCGCATGGCTCACCGAGCAGGCCACCCCCTTCCACGACCCCGCAAAACAACTCGAACACCGCCCACGCCTGCAACACCACCGCGACCAACTACCTGCCACACATCCGCTACAGCCGTATCTAACGCTGCTACTCGATCAGCAGAGCGGGCTAAGGCAGCAGTGGTTGGGTGAACGGTTGGAGCGTGTGGCGCTGGTGTGAAGGAGCCCCGTCGACCTAATACGCAGGGCCGGATGATGTGGTTGCGGTCCAGTATGATTGAAACGAGCAAAACGAGAAGGCACGCGAATTTTGGCTATGTTGCCAAAATTGGCTTTGCTTTCAGAAGAATCAGTGAGGTAGAGTCAACATAGTGGGCTGCAAAATCCCAATGAATGTGCTGTCGCGTTTATTGAGGTTTTGCTGCCTTCCGTATAATCACTGTTAGAAGGGCAGAAAGCATCATGCCAACCACCGAACATCAACGAGTTCTTGAGGCAGCCGCCAACCAGACTCTTCCTGATGAAATCAATGAATCCAGTGATTATCCGGTTTCAGTCGTGAAGGAGTTGGTCGAGTCCGGGTATTTAGATGCGGCGGATGCGTGCTCGGATGATGGCGATGCCTACCTTGAGCCTCGTATTACTCTGCCCGGTCGTGAGTACTTGGAATCATTCAAGGTTAAGAATGAATCCGGCGTGGATAGAAGTACCTCTCTGTGGAGGGTCGCAAAGCCTATTCTTGCTTGGATGTTTGGTATCGTGGGCGCCGTGATTGGTGGTCTCACCCTATATTACCTAGTGGGCAGGTGATCATGCCTTCTAACCAGTCATTCAAGTTCGTTCCCGGCCTGGCGGCCGTCCACCGGACGCCCTTTCCGTTGCACTCCAAGGGCGCCGCTTAATATTGGCGTTAAGTGTCTAATATGATCGAAGCATTCAGCGGGCTTTTGAGCTCGATAAAACAAACAAGTCCAGTGATTTTTACTGGCTTGGCTATAGCTTCCGGCATCGTGCTATTTGGCAGTGGGGAGCTAATTGAAACTATCGGGTTGAATGAATTTCGAGATGCCAATACGCCATATATCGGAGGTTGCTTCGTTCTGTCGCTCTCTATTGTTTTTGCTCAATCAATTACCGGGTTGTTGAGTTTCTCCAAAGCACAGGTTGTGAAGTGGCAAAAGTCGAGGAAGTCCAGAAAACTAATGGAGCTTAGAAAAGCCGATTTGGTAAACCTAACACCAAACGAAAAGGCTTATCTTGCTCCTTATATTTTCGGCGAGGAAACTACTCAATATTTTCTGATGGAGGATGGTATTAAAGGCAGCTTAGAAGCAAGAAATATATTGTACCGAGCTAGCAATATGGGTGATATGGTTAATGGCTGGGCTTACAACATTCAGCCATGGGCGCGAGACCATTTGCGGAATAACCCTCATCTTCTAGAGGGTTTTACTCCCAACATGCAGAGGTACAATCGGTGGTGATTACACTTAACAATCGGCTGCAAGCGAAAATTTCTCCGCTGCTTTACAGCTCCAAAATTGCACTTGAGCACGGGCGTTATGTGTAAAATTCGGGAGAACTATGGATATTCGAGAATCTACCAAAACTGCGACAGCCTTGGCTAAAAGCGGAGACTATGATGGCGCTATATCGCTATTGCAATCTATTATCCCGAAAATGGCAAAAACTGGCGGGTTTTCTGGTGGCCTATATACAAAGATAATCCCCTATTTTCAGAAAGCAGGGCGTTATAAGGAGGGGGTTGAGTACGCAGAGAGGACACTAATCCCGGCCTTTAGAGATGACTGCAAAAAGACATTTGGCCACAAGTGTAAAGAAATTCAGGAAGCATTTCAGAACCTAGGTGTTTCGTCTGTCTATGAAAAGTTAAAGCTTTGTGCTAAACGAGAAAAGTCGCCCGATGATGAGTCTCTTTTTGAAAGATATGCTAAAGACTTTCATTCGCAGTATGAAAAGCTCCTTGAAGCAGGCGAGCTCATTGAGCTGCAAAAAGAATATGAGCAAGCTATAGATCTTTTCGGCAAGAATCCTAAATCTTGGCCCGACTCCGTAAGGAATCGCCTTGCTCGTTTTATCAACACATAACCAGTCGCATCACTACGCCGCCGTAAGCGGCGGCGGGACGCTCGTAAACTCGCGCCCGTGTGCTTTGCGTTAGTAGCTACGAGGTATAGATGAACTCATCCGCTAGAGACAAAAGTCACAGAGGTAATTCGAGTCAGTTCTTTGTGGCAGGTGAGCTGTGTCGCCGAGGTTATGCGGCAGTAGTAACTCTTGGAAACACTCCGAATACTGATGTGCTCTGTAGCAACAGGGACGGTACAAAGTTCGTTCATATTCAAGTGAAAACATTCGTACCTAGTAACAAGACATGCAGCGTGGGAAAGAAAGCCGAACGAGTGTATGGCTCGCGGTTCTTCTGGATAATTGCTGGAATACCTACGCCCGGTTCCTCAGATCCATTTCGGTATTACATAGTTCCCTGTAATGAAATGGCCCTTAACGTAGCCGAACGGCACCGAACGTGGCTGTCTACTCCTGGGAAGAAGGGGCAGCAAAGAAAAGATAGCTTAGTTCGTGCAGTAGCAGTCCAACAGGGTGCAGCACCCTATTTCTGGAACATTTCTCAATACGAGGGACGATGGGATCTAATAGACGATGTGCTACGCGACTAACAGTACGTTTCAGTCCGTGCGGCCGGAGGACCGCACCGGATGTAGCAGAGCTGCATCGCTGAACATAGGGCGTTAAATTTTTGCCGCACCCTCAGTGACTATGCTGTAATACGTTGTAGTCGCCAAATTTGGGGGTATAGCCATGAGTGTCACCACAGTTCGCCTTCAAGCAGACGTTGAACAGCATCTGGAAGCCATCGCCAGCAGGCTGCACAGGAGCAAAGGCTGGGTGATTAACCAGGCGCTTGCGGAATACATAGAAAAGCAGCAGCTCGAGCAAGAGCGGTGGAGGCAAACGTTAGAGGCAATGGAGTCTGCCGCCCAGGGCAAGGTTGTTGATGCTAGCGAGGTTCACAACTGGCTTAAGAGCTGGGGAACCGAAAACGAGCAGGATGCCCCGGGGTCAGGTAAGTGAAACTGGTTTACACGGACGAAGCCATTGGTGATTTGATACGTCTTCGGGAGTTTATTGCAGTGCATAATCCGACGGCGGCAGCCAGGATAGCTTCAGAGCTGGTTGGCAAAATCGAATTACTTCCAGACTCCTTCAACATGGGCACACCCGTTGAAATGGCACCGGTGCCTGACTCTGTTCGAAATATGGTTTTCGGAAAATACGTCATTCGATATTCAATTCATGCCAGTGCCATCATTATTCTCCGGATTTGGCCTGGCCTTGAGGGTGAGCGATAGCAATTTAACCAAATGCGGCACTTGGACGCCCTTGTCTACGCTTCGTTGCATCAAGGCCACCGATGCGCTCTGCGTTACCACCTCAGGTCGCCGGCTGTCGTTTACATCATCCGCAAGCCAAGCCTTGATCAGCGATTGATAGGGCACGCTACAAACCATAAATAATGACTTGTGTCGTTTGCATTTTGATCAAACGGCCTGTACGGCTATTACCCTCATCGAGCTAATAAAAGTTAAATGGAATCAGAAATGGACGTTTTCAAAGAAATTGAATCTTTAGAAATGGAGTTGGTTGATCCTGGCACCCGAAAGGATGCTGCTCGTCTGCAGGAGTTACTCTCTGATGAGTTTCTTGAGTTCGGTAGCTCTGGAGTGGTTATCCATAAGAGGGACGTACTAGACAACGCCAATACTCCGAGCACAACCACCTATCAGCTCAGTGGTTTCAAGTTCAAATCATTGGGAAATGAGCACATTTTGGTTACGTATCGGTCGATAAAATCAGCTCGGGAAATAGCCTATCGAAGCTCTGTGTGGGTAAAGCAAGATGGTCGCTGGCAAATGCTGCATCACCAATCTACCGTAGTGACTTGAGCCGTTTAACAAGCGCCATCATGCGGAGCAACTGTTCGCTAGCGCTCCAAATTGCCCGGTGCTGCGGGCGTTTAAAAAGGGGAATTAGCTGTGTCGCTAATGACTATCTTATTATTCATACCAGCGTGCTTTGCTCTGAACATGGCGCCTGGGCCCAATAATCTGCTGTCAATGGCTAACGCGAAGCGGTACGGCGTCAGAACTGCTTGCTATGCTGGTATCGGTCGGCTGGTTGCCTTCGTGGGCATGATTACGCTTGCGGCGACGGGGCTTGCCACCGTGCTGTACACATCTGAAAAGTTATTTCTCATCATAAAGGTTGTCGGAGGCCTTTATCTGCTTTGGATTGCTTTTCAATTGTGGACTGCAGACCCTTCTGACAATGAAAATGAAGCCCTTGGAGGTAGAAGCTTGCTCCAATTGGGGAGGCAAGAGTTTCTTCTGGCGGCCGGTAACCCTAAGGCTATTTTGATTTTTACCGCTTTCCTGCCTCAGTTTGTCGACCCTGCCGGTTCTGTCGGATTTCAGTTCCTGGTGCTAGGTATCCTGTTTTTGGTGCTTGAATGGATAGCGATAGCCGGGTATGCATTTGTTGGGCAAGTATTGCGTCATTGGTTCTCTCGACCTTCGATGCGTCGTGTGTTCAACCGGGTTTGCGCGGGCCTGCTGGGTAGCGCTGGTATTGGGCTTTTGCTAGCGCGTCGTGAATGAGCTAGCAAAGCAATTATTTGTTCTCTGCGGTCGCCGGACGCTCGTTCCTAACGCCGTTATTGCGGGCGTTAAATGCCAGTGATGGCCATGTCCAAGGCGCCAACAATCTGGTCTCTGAAATGCGATAAAGAACCCACCGGGTTTTTGAGATGCTTTTCAGAAACAGAGGAAATTTGTGGGGTCAACAATAGAAGCTCCTGGTCTGCAAAGCTGATTTCTGGCGTGAGCCCTTGCATGGCGTTGCCACCCAATGCGGAGCGTTTCCCCAAAGGGATGACGATGCGAGTTGTCAGTTCGCTCAGTAGGCTGCTCTGAATATCGACAAGGTAAGGGTAGTACGCTCTGCTGGTCTTGCTGGGGTTAGGGTAAACATCGAACTGTGCCATCAAAACTCCCTGAATTCGTCACCGAAGCAGCCATGCTGCTCTACAAATTCGTTGTAGCTTGTGATCGCAGCTCGATTTTCTTCAACCCACTGGGAAGCCTCGCATTTTGCCAACTCTTCTCTCAATGCTCGTTCTAGTGTGGCAGAGAGGTTAATGTTCAAAGCGCGAGATTTTTGAAGCAAGTCGCTGTTAACTGACAAATTAGCGGCTTTTTTCGGTGCTGCGGTGTTATATAGCGCGGCCATTGCAGCCCCCTGTGACTGTCATAAGCGTATAAATAGCATATGCGCATGGCAGTGCGCATTCAAGCAACTAAAACGTTAAATATTGTCAGCTGTAATTGCGCCGCGTTTACCGATTCGGTGCAGCTTCCCAGTCTGGTGCTGACGCACTTCAGCCCCCGTTACCAGCCGTACCCCCTTGCCTTCCATTGAGGAGATCCGCCAAGAGGCCCAGAGTGTCTATTCGTGCTCGCTTTACTTGGCGCAGGATTTTGGCGGATACACCCTGGATAAAACGGGCCGCTTTTCTAAGGTGGTGGGCGAATAGGTTGGTTGTGTTTCGACCATCCTTGCGAAAACGCGGCTACTGAAAATGGGTTGACGTTAGTCTCGTAAATAGCTCTTAGAAGGGAGAGCCAGTGCTTATTGGAGTAACTTCTCGCCTATTGTTGCTAAACTCTGCTCGTGTTCGGCCAAGTGCAGTACAACAGCGTCATACAGTTGGCTGCATATGTGGTCACTACTTTTTTTGGGGCTTGCTAAATTTACGTTTAAAGAGGGCAGCCGCGGGAGAGAATGCTGGCTATCAAGGCGCCTGAGGGTGGGCGGTATCGTTGATTTGGGCAGCGTCGAAACGACAGCGCCGCTTTCCACTGCTGCCACAAGCCCTCCATAGCTGTAGGTTTCGAACTCAACTCTATACTCACGGCCTGCGCCTTTGAGTGCATTTAGGATGAATTCTCTGTCAGGGCAGCCGTACTCGAATAAAGCGACAGGTAGCGTACTCTGTTTCCATACGAGCGAACTTCTGGCGCATACCCACTCCAATGGTTCAACTCGAATAGGCTCTGCATCGATGTCAGAAGGACAATGCTGAGCCAGAGCAATATCGAATTCCCCGTTTTTATAACGCTTCCAGATATCAGTGCTGAAGCTACAATCCAATGTTACTTGAACATTGGGGAACTGACATTTCCAAAGCTCAAGTAGGCTTGGCAACAGACAAGTCGCGTAGCAGTCTGTGGTAGCGAATCGAATGATCTGACGATCAGCAAAACTCTGCGCCAACCATCGCTCAGCCTCATCGTTTGCGGTAATGACTTTTTGTGCCCTTAGGTAGAAGGCATGGCCTTTTTCGGTAAGGGTAACGCCCTTTGGGGTGCGGTAGAGCAGTGGAACGCCAATCTGGCGTTCAAGCTGCTGAACTTGCCAACTGACAGTAGATTGGGCCAGAAAGAGTCGCTCTCCTGCCCGTGAAAAACCGCCCAAATCTGCAACATAGATAAATGTGCGCAGCTGGTCCAAGCTCCATTTCATTGTGGTACCTCCTACCGTCGGATCGTCTTATTCGCCATGCATGTTGATGAAGTGGCGATCGAGTGATGTAAAAAGGGCTCTGATCCAGTATCGAATTAATTGATACCCCTCAGCAAATATTTCCGTTTCCAATTATCCCATATCGCTTTGTACGCTCAGACCACTTGTTGTGAAAACAAACACGTGGATACAAATATGACAGAGACGAATAGTTCCTTACACACTAGCGTTGAGGGTGGATGCGATAAAGCAGACCTCTCAAAAATGCTCCGCCCTGAATGCTATATCGATGACCACTGGTTTGAACGAGAACTACAAACCATCCATTTTCCAGCCTGGCATTTTGCCTGCCTGTCGACTTCCCTCCCTAACGTTGGAAGTTTTGTAAGCCGTCGGTTTTTGGAACGCAGTGTCATCGTTGTTCGTAGTGAAGACGGTATTATCAGAGCCTTTCTAAACACATGTAGACATCGTGGGGCTCCTTTAACGAGCGAAAGTTGCGGAAAGAATGCGCACTTTAGATGCCCTTTTCACAAGTGGTCTTACGACACATTCGGAAATTTGATGAGCGCTCCTGGCTTAGGTGGGAGTGTGAAAAGAAGTGATCTTAAAAAGTTAAATCTAAATCTGGTTCCAGTTCAATGTGAAGCTGTAGCTGGTTTTGTATTCATCAATCTTAATGAAGAAAACGAGATTCCGCTTGAGGTCTACCTAGGCAACTACATCGATAAGGTAGCTCTACCACACCAAACTCAGAGAATGCATTGTGTTCAAGAAAAGTCCTATGCATTAACGACCAATTGGAAGCTATATATTGAAGTAGATATGGAGACTCTTCATACCAACTTCATTCACAGTCGCTCGATTGGTAGCCAAACAGTTAGGCCGGTAGAACATGATCGCAACTGGTTTGGTGTTTATCATCAGAACTCTCTTTCTCCAGCATTATTTCCTGAAAAACGTAACCTCGCCTTTCCAACTCCCCGTGGCGTTATCGGTGAAGCGGCAGAAGGCACCCACTTCTGCGTCATACTGCCAGGTTTTTTCATTGTAACTGCACCCGAAGTTATGTGGTGGATTCAGAAGACCCCGATCTCAGCTACTCGCACAAGCGTCAATGTTGGTTACGCGTTTCATGATGAAACCCTGGCGAGGCATGACTTTAACGAGATCGCACCACACTATTTCGAAAGACTCGATCAAGTAATTCTTGAGGATGACCAGATTTGTGAATACCAACTAGAAGGATTGAGCAATCGTGTGCGAGGGCATTTCACACCAGTTGAGCCGGTGGCCGCCTACTTTTCGGAGCTACTCGAAACAAGGCTCCTGGAGGCGGGGTATGAATAGCACAAGTACCGTTATGGGGAGGCGCCTTCGGATTCCAATAACCTGGCTTAAATGGGGAGGCTGGTGCTTGCTCATTAGTATTTTCATGAGTGGATTTTTTTTCCGCTTTGCCCCTTCGACCCTTTCAGGGAGTATGCAGCAAGAGCTCAGTTTAACGGCCACTACGCTCGGCATTGTGGCATCAATGCATTTCTGGATTTATACGCTGATGCAGGTGCCCGCTGGCATTTTTACTGACTCGGTGGGGGTACGGAAGGGTGGCATTATCGGCGGTACAGTAACGGCGATAGGTGCTTTTTCCTTTGGTTTTGCGCCCAATCTTGTCGTTTTGCTTGTGGGGTCAGCGTTATTGGGGCTGGGCCTGTCAGCTGTATTTGTCGCCCTGATGAGTTACAACGCTACTTGGTTTTCCCCAGAGCGCCATTCCCTGGTTATGGGTACAACCATGCTCCTGGCTGCGCTAGGAAGCGTAATAGCGCAGACCCCAACAGCGCATTTGTTGCATTGGTTCAACTGGAGAGAGGTCGTCCTTTTCTTCGCAGCCTTAACCTTATTGGCCACTGCATGTCTGCTTATTTTCTGTAAAGACGACGCAGCACCAAAGCGGATACGCGACTCGAAAGCCAAGACGACTGTGCATCCAATACTGCGCGGAAATCGATATGTCTTTAGAGAGCGCCAGGTATGGTTACTATTTGTTTGTGTCGCGGCTACCAACGGAACCTTGTATGCGTTTTTAGGACTATGGGCTGTACCGCTATTGGCCGATGGGTTCAGCATCCAATCAACGCAAGCAGCACAATATGCCACCGTTGCTTTAATGGTGTATGGTTTGAGTTCTTTATTTTGGGGGTGGATCGCTGACCGGATTGGGGCGAAGAAACCCATCATTATTGTGACGGCTATGCTGTCCGTCGCGGTATGGGCGCTTATGGCGTTTGCAGAGTGGGAGCCTGGTTGGGCGGCAATGGCACTGTTTGTACTTTTAGGACTCTCTGGCGGGCCGGTCGGTGTTATCTTTGCAGCTACCAAGGAGACAGTCGCCTTGGCGAATGTTGGTTTTGCGACTGCTCTAGTTAACATGGGGGCCTTCCTGACAGCAGCTTTGGTGCAATCAGGTTTTGGGATCATTCTTGATAGCGTCTCTGCTGCTGAACCAGAAACCGTTCCAAGCCTTCAGAGCTATCAACTCGCGTTAATTCTACCCTTAGCTATAAGCGGCTTGGGTGTAGTGGCATCCTTGCTTTTGAAAGAATGAGGCCTAGTGAGTGAGAGGCTAAAAGAGTGACGAGATACTGTGTCTGAATGTAGTAGTCATGTCAGGAAGTAATATAGCCACTCGTATGATTACTTTTAGAAGCAAGATAAGTTGGGAGTCGGATTTGTCTTTTTTATTTCCTTATATCGCATTTCTCTACGGTGCAGCATATAGCGTTCAACAGATTTTAGAGGGAATTGGCCTAGCATCTTCGAACTTTTTAGAACTAAATGATGATGGAGTTATAGTTGGAAGTTACTGGTCCCCTGCAGAGGCAGTAACTCCGATTCTCGGCCTCCTTTTGATGTGCTCGATTATCCTTATTGGTGCGCTTTTAGCTGCAGGATTTGTGATTGCTCGGTGGCGGGGCGTTGCCGCTATCTCTGCGGTATTAGCTCTTCCTGGATTATTGAACCTTGCTGGGCAGTGGCCTCAAATAAACTACCTTCCTGATTCTTTTTACATTGGTGGAGGTGGTGCTCTAGGGAGCCCGTTGGGACTTGTTCCTCTCTTGATTATTAGCCTGTTAACGGGATGGTGCATAACCGTAATTGCCTACGACACCCTCCATTTAAATGATAAATTTCGCGGTTACTATGATCATCTCTGGTATGCAACGGCGCTTTTTGCTGGGATATTTTTTGTGGCAGACTCTGTTGGAAATCGCCATGCGTCAAACCTTGCCGAAGAAAATCGACTAAGCCGACAAGCGAGCTTGTATTTATTGAATCAAGTGCGGAGCTACGATCAGGTTTGTAAGGCAGAAGGCCTGACAGAAACGCCTTCGTGTATATGGGCTTCTGATGTGCAACAAACATTGAATGAATACGCGGCCTATGGTCCGGGCACTTTTCACCTCTTTGGCCCCACTGAGAGTGCTGACATCTATGCTGGTAATAGCAGGTCGATGTCAGAAAAAGAAATCATCGAAATCCGTAATGAGATCGAACAATATAACCGCACTGTTTGTCCTATCGAAGAACTTGGCGAAGGTATTCGGCGATACGCTAGACCGTCTGGAGTCTGTCAACAAGTGCCATCTGCATTCTGCACCTCTTTCCCTGATCCACCGGAAGGGTTAGTAGATAAATATATGATCACACATTCGGTTGCTCTCGCTAGTGAATGCATCATTCCAACACTGGTTGTTTCTAGGGCTCGTCAGGAAAATTCGAGCGCGGCAATCGCAAGCAATCAGCAGGACCGATACCAACGGTGGTGGTTGTATATCGCTCTAGCTGCCGTAGTGGGTGGGAAAATAGCTAATTCGACGACAAAAGTTGCCAATCTAGATCAACGTAGTGCCTATGATAGGCGGCGGTTAGTCCGGCCAACCCTTCGGGGGCTTTCCGGCGGAACTAGGAAAATAGCTGAGTTTTTAAAGCGGTTGGTCGATGGCTAACGTGATCACTATCTCGTATGTAATTCTGGGGAGGGCGCGTAGCAGATCGGTATTACAACACGCCAAAATTGGGTGAGGAAAATAAGCATCTAACCATTGGCGGCAGTCGAGCTTGCCGAATGCAGGTAGGCCCTAACTGCATGAATATATGCCTAATGAGCATCGTAAAAGCACTACTGTTTAAATTTAGCTGGCTGGCAATCCGATGCCTTAGCTCTAAAGGAAGTACATAAGAGAGAGCACTGACGCGATATGAATTTACTATTCCTCGGCACCTCCGCTGGCGTACCCACCAAAAGTAGAAACGTCTTCGGGGTCGCGTTGCGAGAGAGCAAGGGGAAGGGCTGGTACCTGATCGATTGCGGTGAGGGGACCCAGCATCAGGTATTGAACACCAAGCTGTCGCTGAATGCATTGAAAGCCATATTGATTACCCATGTGCACGGCGACCACTGCTATGGGCTGCCGGGCCTACTGGCGAGTGCGGCCATGAGCGGCCGGGAAGCGCCGCTGACCATTGTGGCGCCCACAGGTATAAAAGCATGGCTGGATGCCACCTTTGAGGCCACCCAGCTATCGTTACCCTTCGATGTGAAATTTGTCGTCTCCGATGAGCTGCCAAACGTCGAGTTTGAGCGCATCACGGTTACCACCTACAGGCTTTCACACCGGGCGTCGTCCTATGCCTATGGGTTTACGGAGAGAAAGGTCGAGTCTGCTCTGGATGTGGATAAGCTAGCGCAAAAGGGGATTCCGAGAGGGCCTTTATGGGGGCAGTTGAAGCAAGGGACGGATATTGAATTTGCGGGCGAGCGGTTAAAAAGTAGTGACTTCCTGATTTCTAAACACAAGCCCAGAAAAGTCGTGATCGCCGGGGACAATGACCAGCCCGACTTGTTGTCTGAGGCGTGCGCGGGGGCGCAGGTATTGGTGCATGAAGCCACCTACACTGAAACCATGGACGAAAAGGCGCGTGACTTCGGGCATAGCTACGCCAAGCAGGTCGCCGCGTTTGCCGAATCGGTACAGCTCCCCAACCTGGTGCTGACGCACTTTAGCCCCCGTTACCAGCCCAACCCCCATGCGTCGCCTTCCATTGAGGATATCCGAAAGGAGGCCCAAAGCGTCTATTCGGGGACGCTTTACTTAGCGCGGGATTTTCTCGAACTCACCCTAAGCAAGTTAGGCGATGTCACTGAAGTGGAATAACGCCAGGGCACGTAAACGCCTGCGAGTGGTTAACAGCCGCAGGCTTTGGGTAAATCTTTATAAAAACTATATGTTTGCGACGTGCTAGCGCAAACCAAGAAACGAAAGAATCGCTACGACAATAACGATTGCCCCGATGATATAGACGATGTTGTTCATTTTTAATACTCCTTTTCATAAGCCCGAATCGCAGTTGCGCTACCTTCCGTGTTGCGCACGATATGGCTTCCTTTTGAGGTTGGTCCATTACCTCATTATCGTCAGCGTAGGTGGCTGGCGTCGGATGGTCTGTTGGCTAGCGCACAGAGCGATTAAATAAACCGACTGCCGTTGCCAACACTCCCAACCGACGTGCTTCAGCGCCTCTTGAACGAATTCACACTGGATAAAGCGGGCCACTTTTCTGAAGTGGCAGGCGAATAGCTGATTACATCGCGCCGCTCATTGAAAGACCATCGGGCAGATCAGTCTCGGCAATAGCCTTCACCTGTTCTGACTATCAGGCAATCTTCCTTTTCCATTAGCCACTTCATGCCGGTGGCTTCGCCGTCACCCGCGCGGAGCAACTGTGGGCCGTCCCCACGGTTGAAGCGAATGCCTTCGGCTGTTGCTTGCCCTTCGAAGGTGCCGATTTGGTCAGCATCCAGGCCGTAGCGCATGTGAAGTCGATAATGACCTGCGCCTGCCGACTCGTCCTTGCTGATTTCCAGGAATAACCCTTCTACGCCAGTCCATCGGCCGACCCATTGATCGGTCATCTGATGGTGGGACGCGCTTTGTTCGGTTGCTGTGCCTGACTCGGTCACGTCGGAGGTTTCGGTATTGCTATCGTGAGCACAACCGCTGATCAGTATCAGGGTGCTCAGAGCTAACGCTATTTTGATCATGTCGAGTGTCACCTAATGGATATCACCTAAAGCTTACTACCCCGTTTTTTTCCTGGCACGGTGTGCGGCCGCTTTCATCCTGTTGCCGCAAGCGGCCATGCTGCACCAACGGCGACGGTGAGATTTTGTTTGATCGTGAAACAGTAGAACGCAGTCCGAGGCTTCACACTGTTTGACGAGTTGCAGGTCTTCCTCGGTAAGCAACTGCACCAACGACGCTGCGACAGGCTGTAACAGGCTCTCGCTTTCCATGTTGCGCTTTTCGATTTTTTTCTGAAACACCGCCTCTGTTGGCTGCCATTCAATTTTCTCTAAGTGGCAACCCCGTTCCAGTACGCGATTCATCAATGTGGGGTCTGCGGCCCGTCCCTGTTGGGCCGAGATGAGGAGATCGCGCATGTTGTCGCGCAATTCCCGAGCCAGTTGGGCTAACCCCGCCGGTGGCGTTTCACAACCGTTCGTTAGTGCTCCCGCCTGTTGAAGCCATGCAACGACGCTGCTGTCTTCATCCAGGCATTCCTGGCGTTCTTCCCCCATGCCAAATTGTGTGTTGATGAAATCGAGAGCGAGATTGCTTGCGATAAACGGAGGCGAAATTTTAGATGACATGTTGGGTAACCTTTAAAAATATACTTGACAGGTTACTACAGTTATTCGTAACCTTCAAAAGTGTTTATTAATGGTTACTAAGGAGATTGTCGATGACATCTGAAAATACAGCTCTGGCTTCTGGATCAACCACGCGGCAGGTTCGCTATCGTTTCGAGAAAGTGGGCGATGTGGACGTTTTCTATCGTGAAGCGGGTGATCCGAACGCACCGACGGTGCTGCTGCTGCACGGCTTTGCTGCCTCGTCATATATGTGGCGCGATGTGATTGAGGCGCTTGCCGATGGCTATCACGTCGTGGCACCGGATTTGCCGGCGTTTGGCTTTACCCAATCACCGGCGCGTGGTGAGTATGACTACACCTTTGCCAACCTGACGAAGACGACCGATCAATTTACTGAGCAATTGGGGCTTGATCGCTACGCCATTGCCGTTCACGACTATGGTGCACCTGTTGGCTGGCGTTTGGCGCTGGCTCACCCGTCAAAAATCACCGCGATCATTTCGCAAAACGGCAATACGTATGAGGAGGGGCTTTCGCAAGGCTGGGCGCCTATTCAGACGTATTGGAACGACCCTTCAAAGACGAATCGTGATGCGCTTAGCGACTTTCCGACGCCGGCGTCCATCAAATGGCAGTACGTGGAGGGAGTAAGCGACACAAGTGCTGTAGCACCGGATGCCTATACGTTGGAAGGGGCGAAGATCTCTCAGCCTGGGATGGCGGATATTCAGCTCGATTTATTATTGGACTACGCCACCAACGTGGCCAAGTATCCCGAATTTCAGGCCTATTTTCGGGCGCATCAGCCTCCGTTGCTCGCCGTGTGGGGCAAGCATGATCCGTTCTTTCTGCCGCCGGGTGCTGAAGCCTGGAAGCGGGATATTCCTCAGGCGGATATTCGCTTTTACGACACGGGGCACTTTGCCCTGGAGACCCATGGCGATGTGATTATCCCGGTGATTCGTGAGTTTCTGGATAACCACCTGAAAGCATAAAGGCATGCAACGGGGCAGGCGCTTTTTCAGTCTGGGCTACTTCATGTGATGAGGCCAAGCTGAACCGCTGGGCTTGGTCATCAGCGAAACATCGTTGCTCATATCACATCTAGCGCCGTTTAAACGGGTTCAGCCCATTCGCCTGCTGCATCATCATGCGTTTGGCGAACGGAATGCGTTCGGCGATATGCAGGCTGAGATCGCCCAACTGGCGTAGCGGTTTGGCGCCGGTAAACAGGTGGTGGAAGCTGTCGGTGGCGGCGATCATCGCTTGGTTAGCTGCGCGGCGCTGGCACTCAAAGCGCAGCAGGTTGAGGTAGTCGCCGGGGTCGCGGCCTTGGATGATAATCTCGGCCAGAGTGTCGGCGTCGTGCAGGCCGATGTTCAGCCCCTGCCCCGCCAGCGGGTGCACCACGTGGGCGGCGTCGCCAATCAGCGCCAGACGTTTACCGATATAGCGTTTGGCGTGCTGGCGCTTGATGGGGAAGCTGGCGCGTGCCACGACGCGGGTAAGCTTGCCCAGTCGTTCGGGGAAGGCGTCTTCAATGGCTGTTTTGAGCGCCTCATCGTCCAGCAGCTCCCGCGCTTTGGTGGCCTCGTCGTTGTCGTACCACACAAGCGACGCCCGCTGCCCGGGCAACGGTAGCATGGCCAGCGGGCCGGTGGGGGTAAACACCTGCCAGCTTACGTCCTGCTGGGGCAGTTCGGTTTCCACGTTAATGATCATCGCCCGCTGATGGTAGTCGTAATGAGTCACGCCAATGCTGGCTAGCTCGCGTAACGTGGAGCTTGCGCCGTCGGCGCCGACGATCAGCGCGGCGGTTAGCGTCTGGCCGTTATCCAGCTCAAGCATGCGCGCATTGCCCGTGGCCAGGGTGCTCAGCGGTGCGCACTGGGTATAGCAGGTGACGCCGGGGAGCTCGGCCAAGCGCTGCCAAAGCGCGTACTGCAGCGTGCGGTTTTCAACGAAAATACCGAAGTCGTCCATGCCACTGTCGGCCGCGGAAAACAGCGAATGGCCGGTGCCATCCTGATTGGCCACATCGATATGCCGGAAGGGGCAACTGCGCTCTTCGGGCAGTTGCGTGCCGCTGGCGTTGATAAACGCCAATGATCGCGCATTGAGCGATGAGATGCGCAGGTCGTAGTCGCCTTCGGGCTTTGCTGGTGCATCGCCTTGCTCAACGAGCCCGACCGATTTGCCTGCATTGCCCAGGCGGGCCGCCAACGCGGCCCCGACCATGCCGCCGCCGACAATAATCACATCATGATGATGCTGCATCGTCCCTTGATTAGACTCTTGCATACGTTGCTCCTCGGATAAAATGCCTGGCACATAGTAGGCGCCGTCGTTGTCATACAGTATCGTCTAGCGAGAGCGAAATTGCCTAGAGGTGAACATTTGACGCAGGCAGTGGAAATTACCAATAGCGTAGCCCAGGCAGGCGAGGAACTGGCCGCTTTCATTACGCGCTACCCAAAGCTTTGGATACTCACCGGCGCGGGCGTCAGCACCGACAGCGGTATCCCCGACTATCGCGATGCACAAGGCCAGTGGAAACGCTCGCCCCCTGTGCAGCACGGCGACTTCATGGCGTCTCATGCGGTGCGCAAGCGCTACTGGGCGCGGGCGCTGGTGGGCTTTAAGGCGCTGCGCGAGGCGCAGATCAGCGGTGCCCATCGGGCGCTAGCGGCGCTTGAGAGCATGGGCTACGTACAGCTATTGGTTACCCAAAACGTGGACCGCCTGCATCAGCGGGCGGGGTCTAAACGAGTGATCGACCTGCACGGCCGGGCCGATACGGTCAGCTGTATGGACTGCGGATATCACATGATGCGCCACGCCATGCACAGCGAAATGGCGCAGCTGAACCCACGTTTTGCCGCCCTGGATGCGGGCCATGCCCCGGATGGTGACGCCGACCTGGAAGCCGATTTTTCATCTTTCAAGATATTCGACTGCCCGCGGTGCGACGGCATCCTCAAGCCGGACGTGGTGTATTACGGCGACGTTGTTCCCCCAGCAAGACGGCTCGCCGCTCAGGCAGGCTTGCAAAGCGCCGAGGCGGTGCTGGCCGTGGGAACCTCGTTGATGGTCTATTCGGGTTATCGATTTTGCCGCGAGGCCCATGCCATGGGCTTGCCGGTGGCGTCGCTGTCGTTAGGCGTCACCCGCGCCGACGCGCTGCTCACCCACCAGTGGCGTGCGCCGTTAACGCCGGTGCTGGAGGAGGCGGTACGCTGTCTGCGTGAGCGCTAGTGTGCCTCTTATATCAACACCCTCAAGCCCAGCAAGGGCGCGCAGATTATTATCCCCGGTAAGCAATGGACACGCTTCCTGGATCAAGTGCAACACCTGGTTTGCTTGGGAAGCTTTGTCTCGGCGTTTACTTGAGTAAAATGCTAGGGTATTAGCAGTCCACAGCCAATAGACGCGGAGTTAGTCGTGCTGTCATTTGAACATCGCTACGCCACCTTACCAGAACCTCTCTGGGTCGCCAGCCAGGCAACGCCGGTTGAGCGCCCTGAGCTGGTTGCCTTTAACGCGCCGCTCGCCCACGAGCTGGGCGCCCAGGACATCCCAGAGGCCACCACGCTTGCCGAATGGTTCAGCGGTAACCAATTACTGCCCGGTGCCAAGCCGGGAGCCCTGGGGTACGCGGGCCACCAGTTCGGCAACTTTGTGCCCCAACTGGGTGATGGCCGGGCGCTGCTGCTTGGTGAAGTCGTCGACCAGCACGGCAAACGCCGCGATGTGCAGCTAAAAGGCAGCGGACGTACGCCGTTTTCCCGCGGCGGCGATGGACGCTCGCCCTTGGGGCCAGTGCTGCGTGAATACCTGGTTAGCGAATACATGGCCGCCGTGGGTATCCCCACCACCCGTGCGTTGGCGGCGGTCACCACCGGCGAGCGTGTAGTGCGCCAGTTGCCCGAGCCCGGCGCGGTGTTCACCCGGGTCGCCAGCAGCCATATCCGGGTGGGGACGTTTCAATTTATCGCCGCCCGCCAGGATGAAGCGGCGCTAAAGGCCCTCGCTGATCATGTGATTGAACGCCACTACCCGGATGCTGCCTCGGCGGAGGATCCTTACCTCGCGCTGCTGGAAGCCGTGGTCGCTCGCCAGGCGGAATTGATTGCCCGCTGGCTGAGCGTCGGCTTTATTCATGGGGTGATGAATACCGATAACTGCAGCATTGCCGGGGAAACCATCGACTATGGCCCCTGCGCCTTTATGGAGCAGTTCGATCCGCAAAAGGTGTATAGCTCCATCGACCAAGGCCGCCGCTATGCATTTGCCAATCAACCGGCAATTGCCCAGTGGAACCTGGCGCGCTTTGCCGAAACGCTGCTGCCGTTGATCCAGGGGGAGGGTGACGCGCTGGTCGAAAAAGCCACCGATGCCATCCGCTATTTCGATACGTTGTTCAGTGCGCAACAGCGCCAGCTGCATGCGGACAAGCTCGGCCTTGATGCTGGAAGCGATCAAGCCGAGACCTTGATGGAAGGGCTGGAAAGCCAGATGCACCAGGGCCGGATGGACATGACCGCCACCTTTGACGCGCTGACCCAATATGCGGCGTCCTCGGGTGACAATCACCATGAGGCGCTTTTGGCGCTAACGGAAAACCCCGATGGGCTAGGCGAGTGGTTAAGCCAGTGGCAAGCGGCGCAGGTGGCCAGCCAAAACGCCGACCGCCTGACCGCTATGCAGCGCACCAACCCGATCGTGATACCCCGCAACCACCGCGTTCAAGAAGCCATCAATGCCGCTTACGAGGGCGACTTTGCGCCATTCCATACGCTGCTGGCGGTCGTAACCCGACCGTTTGATGATTCTGTTGAAGCGCGCCGTTTAGCGGCACCGGCAACAGAAAACGAGCAGGTGCTGCGAACGTTCTGCGGTACATGATGCTGTGATAAGCTGTGGTTTTTTACAGTGTATAAAGGTGGCCAGTGCGCAAGATCATTCACTGCGACTGTGACTGTTTTTACGCTGCGGTGGAGATGCGCGATAACCCGGCGTTACGCGATATTCCTATTGCGATAGGCGGCAGTGTCGAGCAGCGTGGGGTGGTCGCCACCTGCAACTATCCCGCTCGTGAGTTCGGCATTCACTCGGCGATGCCCATGGCTCAGGCGCTCAAACGCTGCCCGCATTTGACGTTGATTCGTGGCGATATGGCCAAATACAAAGCGGTGGCCCGGCAGGTATTTGCCATCTACCGCGAGGTGACAGAGCTTATCGAGCCGCTCTCCCTGGATGAGGCGTTTCTGGATGTCTCAGAGGTGACGCTGCATCACGGCAGCGCGACGCTAATGGCCGAAGCGATCCGTGAGCG
Organism: Halomonas sp. HL-93; assembly: GCF_900086985.1. Classification (NCBI taxonomy): domain Bacteria; kingdom Pseudomonadati; phylum Pseudomonadota; class Gammaproteobacteria; order Oceanospirillales; family Halomonadaceae; genus Halomonas; species Halomonas sp. HL-93. The sequence goes on along the minus strand of NZ_LT593974.1, from coordinate 3,181,339 downwards.
GGTCAGCCGCGAGATAGGTATTACCGTCTCGGCGGGGGTCGCGCCTAATAAGTTTCTGGCCAAAATCGCCAGCGACTGGAACAAGCCCGACGGTCTGTGTGTCATCACGCCGGATGAGGTGGATACTTTCGTGCAACAGTTGCCGGTGAAAAAGATTCACGGCGTTGGCCCGCGTACGGCGGAGAAAATGGCAGGGCTTAATATTCATACCTGCACCGATTTGCGTGCCCGCTCGCTCACGGAGCTAGTCGAGCACTTTGGCCGTTTCGGGCGGCGGCTGCATGAACTTAGCTGGGGGCGCGATGAGCGCCCGGTGAAAACCCACCGCGAGCGTAAATCAGTTAGCACCGAGCAAACCTACGCCCAGGATTTGCCTAGCCTTGAGGCCTGTCGCCGTGAGTTGCCAGCCTTGATTGAAGATCTTGAGCGCCGCTACGCAAGGCTTGATCCGCCCCTGGCAGTGCGTGGGCTCATCGTCAAAGTGAAGTTTAACGACTTCACCCAGACCACCGTGGAACACGCCGACCCCGCCCCGAATCTTGCCCAGTTCGAAACGCTGCTGAACGTCGGCTGGGCGCGGGGTGAGCGACCCGTGCGCCTGTTGGGCGTGGGTTACCGGCTGGCGGAAAACAGCCAGGAACAGCAACTGTCGCTATTTTAATTAGCCGGTTAAGACGGATGTTGATTGACGCTTTTTCAGGCGTGCATTAAAACAGATGTATGATAGATGGCTTCGTCATCGCTGAATTATCGACTTAACCACGAGCCCCGCTATGTCTGCTGATACCGCATCACGCCCACGTTTAGTGTTTGCCCATGCCAATGGTTTTCCAGGGTTAAGCTATCGCAGCTTGCTGGCGCCACTGGCCGAGTCCTTTGATCTGCATCCGCTGGATCGTCTGGGCCACCATCCGGATTACCCCGTTAACCACAACTGGGGCAACCTGGTGGATGAGCTGCTGAGCTATTTGCCCGAGAGCGACACGCCGCTATTGGGCGTTGGGCATTCACTGGGTGGGACCTTGATGGCCATGGCCGCCGATAAACAGCCCGAGCGCTTCTGTGGCGTGATTATGCTCGACCCGCCGCTGATGCTGGGGCGTGATGCCTGGGCGATGAAGGCCGCTAAGCGTTTTGGTTTTGTCGACCGAGTGACGCCTGCCGGTAAAACCCTTGGGCGGCGGACCATTTGGCCGAGCCGAGAGGCAATGGCCAACACGCTGCAACGCCGCGGGTTGTTTCGTCGCTTTACCCCTGAGGCGCTCAACGACTACATTGAAGCAGGAACAAAGGTCTTGTCAGACGGTAGCGCTGAGCTTACGTTTGACCCGCGGATCGAGGTGGAGATTTTCCGTCATTTGCCCGATCACTTAACCCGTTTGCCGCGTCGGTTAGGCGTGCCGTTAGAGGTCGTGGCGGGGGAGGAGTCACATTTGTTGACGGCGTCGCGCATTCAGCGCTTGAAGCGCCACGGCGTTGAGGTGAGCAGCGTTCCCGGCACGCACATGTTCCCCATGGAGCACCCCGACGAAACCCGGGGCGCGATTCTGGCTGCCTGGCAGCGAATGGCGCCACGCAGCACAACCTCACAGACAGCGTAAGGAGGCGTTATGTACCTTTCCGTACAGCTTAGTTATTACCCGCTGGCCGATGATTTCAAACCAGCGGTGAAAGAGGTGGTAAAACGTTTGGAAGCCACAGGCCTGGAAGTACACCCTAACCGCATGAGCACGCAGGTATTTGGCGAATTCGATGAGGTAATGGCAGCGCTGAGCGATGTCATGAAGTGGTCGTTTGAGACCCACGGCAAAGCGGTGTTTTCGGTGAATTACCTGGAAGGCGACCGCCGGCCACGTTAATGAAAGCACAAAAAACGCCGCCTCATTTGGGCGGCGTTTTGGTTCGTGGCTGGCTAACGATTTATTACACCAGCGAATCCAGGCAGGACTCGATAATGTCCAGTCCTTCATTGAGCACGTCGTCTTCGATGGTGACCGGCATCAGGAAGCGAATCGTGTTGCCGTACATGCCGCAGGAAAGCAGAATTAGCCCTTCTTCGCGTGCTTTGCCGCAAAGCTTGGCAGCAAGTTCCGGGTTGGGCGTATGGTTGGCTTTGTCGGATACCAGTTCAAACGCGGCCATTGCCCCCATGTTGCGGATGTTATCGATGCAATCAAACTTGCCTTGCCAGTTCTTGAAGCGGGTGGCCAATTTGTCGCCTAGCGCCTGACTTTTCTCGAGAATGTTCTCTTCCTCGAATACCTCCATCACCGCAAGGGCGGCTGCACAGGCGGTCGGACTGCCGGTGTAGGTGCCGCCCAATGAGTTGGGGCCAGACGCGTCCATGATCTTGTCGGTACCCACGATGGCAGAAATTGGCATGCCATCGGCCATGCTCTTGGCCATGGTCATCATGTCCGGCTCAACGCCGCTGTGCTCTATGGCAAACATCTTGCCAGTGCGGCCAAAGCCCGACTGCACTTCGTCGACGATCATCAGAATGCCGTGCTCATCGCAGATGGCGCGGATTTTCTCGAGGAAGCTTTTGGGGGCTGGGTAGAAACCGCCTTCACCAAGGACCGGCTCTAGAATAATCGCCGCGGTATCGTTGGGGTTGGCGTCGGTTTTCAGCGCCATTTTCAAACCGCGGATGGCTTCGTCTTCGCTCACACCGTGATACGGCACTGGGTAGGGCGCGCGGAATACCGTGCCCGGCATCGGGCCAAAGTCGTTTTGGTAAGGTGCGACCTTGCCGTTCATGGCCATGGTATAGAAGGTGCGGCCATGATAGCCACCGTCAAAGCAGATGACGTTTGAACGCCCAGTGGCGGCGCGGGCAATCTTGACAGCGTTTTCAAGCGCCTCGGCGCCCGAGTTGGCCAGCATCACCTTGGCGTGGCCGCGCACCGGCACAATGTGGCTCAGTTTCTCGGCGACTTTTACATAGCCTTCATAGGGCATCACCGTTTGGCAGGTGTGCATCACTTTGTCGAGCTGGGCTTTAACCGCGGCGACCACTTTGGGGTGGCGGTGGCCGACGTTAAGTACACCAATGCCGCCGGCAAAATCGATAAAGCGATTGCCGTCGGCGTCCCACACCTCGGCATTTTCAGCGCGTGCGGCAAAGGCGGTGGCGGGGCTCGCGGCACCGGCGGCGACGTATTTCTTTTTTAACTCGTTTAGCTCGGCATTGCTCATAGCTCAACTCCTGGGTTGATGGGGGTAGGCTTCAGCATAGTGCTCAACAGGCAGGATTACATGGATGAAGCGACCACTACGCGATTGCGACCCGACTGCTTAGCTTGATACATAGCTTTATCGGCATGATCAAGTAACCGGGTCGTAGAGGCTTCAACGTAACCTGCCACTCCTGCGGAGAGCGTAACCGCCAAGGCCAGTTGGGTAAACGATGTCTGGGCCACAGCACTTCGCACACGCTCCATGGCCTGCTGTGCGTCATCGGCATCCACTTCAGGCATGATGACCAAAAATTCCTCGCCGCCCAAGCGTATCAAAACGTCGGTCTCACGCAGTATTTCGTTCACTTTAGCCGTCACTGCTTGAAGTATATCGTCGCCCACACTGTGGCCGTAGCTATCGTTAATCGCCTTGAAATTATCCAGATCAAACATCGCTACGCTCAGTGGGTTGCGGTAGCGCGAACTTCGGCTTAGCTCCTGCTCTAGGCGCTGTAAGCCAGCCCGGCGGTTCAACAGCCCGGTGAGTTCGTCGTGGTGGGCGAGGTAGTGCAGGCGCTGATTAGCATGCTGCAGGCGTTCCTCCAGCCGTTTTCGCTGGGTGATATCGACAATAAAGGTGGCTTTTCGCATTTGCCCATCAGCGCCTTCAAGGCGTGCAGCTTCGGTAATGATATTGCGAACCTCGCCATTTTTGCGACGCACTTCCAGTTCCTGGCGAAGTTCATGGGGCTGGTTGCCCGCAAGAAAGGCGTCGTGCAACGCGCGCATTTTGTCGCGGTGGACTTCTGGAAACACCATAGTGAAAGGCTGACCCAATAATTCTTCTTCGGTGTAACCGTAAAAATCGCAGTAGGCAGGGTTGACCATCTCGAAATAGCCATTTGGATCGGTGATGCAAATACCTAGCGGTGCCGCCTTGATGACGTTTTCAGTATTGCGCTTTGTGCGGTCAAGGAGCTGATGAATCGATGGATCGGCGTTACTAATCATCAGGGACTTCTCCACTGGCCTGCTGTGACTCATCACGGAGGGCCTTCAGGCGCTGGGTTAAACCATTGCTCTGAGCAAGAGCGTTAATGGCCGGTCGCGCGAAGTAGAACCCCTGTTGGCAAGAAATGCCTTCACGCGCGAGCCATAGTGCTTCTGCGTGGGTCTCAACGCCTTCGGCGATCAGCTTGATGTCCAGTTCTGTCGCCAGTTGAATGACCGAGCGCAGCAGCGCCTGACGACGAGGATGATGGTCGCAGTCTATCACCAGCTCGCGGTCAATCTTGATTTTATCGGGGGCGAGCTCTGTTAGCAGATCCAGATTGGCGTAGCCATTGCCAAAGTCATCCAACGCGGTGGTGAACCCCATTGAGCGGTAGGCATCGATAATATTGCATAAGTGCTGGCGGTCACGAACGCGCTCGGTTTCGGTAATTTCAAAAATCAGCTGATTGATTGGCCAACCGACCCGACGTGAGACGTCAAGAGTCGCCTGGATGCACGCTTCGGGCTCGTAGACCGCATTGGGTAGGAAATTGATCGACAGGGGCGTATGCATGTCCAGTGCGCTGGCCATTTCAATCGCTTTTACCCGGCAGGCTTGGTCGAAGCGATACATCAGTTCATCGGTCACCTGGGAAATCACGCTCCAGGCAGACTCACCTTGTGGGCCACGCACGAGGGCTTCATAGGCGTAAATTTTGGCAAGCGAGATATCCACAATGGGCTGGAATGCCATCGTGAATTCGAAGGGAAGCTCGCCTTCGCAGCGTTTGCAGGTTCCATTTACGCGTGCGCACTGACTCATTGTATCTCCAAGTATCCTGCGCTCGACAATACCGATACAAGCGCTACTTTACGGACCTAAACACATAGTAGCAGGTTGGTTGTATAAATATATTAAATGATTGTCAGAGTTCTGTATATTCATTGTATAGCTTTTGGGTGTGTAATGATATCAAGACCAAAAGCGCCCGATTGGGCGCTTGATGCAGTACAACAGGCATTTGGTGGAAGCAGCTCGGATTCAGATAATGCCCGCATCGCGTAGGGCATGACGTTGTTCAGGCGTAATGCCAATACCGGTCAACACATCGTCAGTGTGCTCACCGAGATAGGGCGGTGCTGTGCTGGCGCTGATGGATTCGCCGTTCATGCGAATCGGGTTAGCGACCAGGTCGACCTGGCCCGCCTGAATGTGCGGCAATGTCTGCTTTAGTCCGCGCGCTTTGACGTGTGCATCATCGAATACACGGTCCAGCGTGTTGATGGGGCCGCTGGGAACGCCTACCGCTTCAAACGCTGCTAGCCAGTCATCGGTAGCGCGTTGGGCAAGCGCCGCTTCGAGTACCGGCACCAGTTGATCGCGGTGTTGCACCCGCGCGCCGTTGGTGGCAAAGCGTGCGTCGTCGGCTAAAGCGCTTAGCGAGAGCACCTGGCAGAAGCGCTTGAACTGGTCGTCGTTACCCACGGCGACAATCATGTGGCCGTCCTGGGTAGCAAACGCCTGGTAAGGCACGATGTTGGGGTGCGCGTTGCCCAGCCGCTGCGGGACATTGCCGGAGGTTAAATAGTTGAGTGCCTGATTGGCGAGCACGCCCACCTGAACGTCCATCAGCGCCATATCAATATGGCAGCCAATACCCGTATCGCGGCGCTGATAAAGTGCCGCCAGCACGGCGTTGGCGGCATAAAGGCCTGTGAAAATATCGGTAAAGGCCACGCCGCTTTTGACCGGACCGCCACCCGGCTCGTCGTCGGGCTTGCCGGTAATGCTCATAATCCCGCCCATGGCTTGGATCATAAAGTCGTAACCGGCGCGATGGGCGTAGGGGCTTTCCTGGCCAAAGCCAGTAATGGAGCAATAGACAAGGCCGGGATTTAGGGCTTTGAGGCTTGAGTAATCCAAGCCGTACTTTTTGAGGCCGCCGACCTTGAAGTTCTCGATTACCACGTCGGTGTCTGCCGCCATCTGTTTGATGAGGGCCTGGCCTTCGGCTTTGGCCATGTCTACCGTGACCGAGCGCTTGCCGCGGTTGGCGCACAAGTAGTAGGCAGACTCTTTACTGCCCGACAGCCACGGCGGTCCCCAGTGGCGGGTGTCGTCGCCGCAGCCGGGGCGTTCCACCTTGATGACATCCGCGCCCATATCGGCGAGCATTTGCCCGCACCACGGGCCTGCCAGCACCCGGGAAATATCGAGTACTTTAATGCCTGCCAGCGGTTTGGGAGTTGTGCTCATAAAGAGTCCTTCTTGCCGCTTAGAAAAACGCTTGAATGCCGGTCTGGGCGCGCCCCAGGATCAGCGCATGCACGTCGTGGGTGCCTTCGTAGGTGTTGACCGACTCTAGGTTCACCATGTGACGGATAACGCCGTACTCGTCGGAAACGCCGTTGCCGCCGTGCATATCGCGGGATTGGCGGGCGATATCCAATGCCTTGCCGCAGTTGTTGCGCTTGATCAGAGAGACCATTTCCGGCGACCAGTTGCCGCTATCCATCAGGCGGCCCACCTGTAGCGCGGCTTGCAGGCCAAGCGTGATCTCGGTTTGCATGTCGGCGAGTTTTTTCTGGATGAGCTGATTGGCGGCCAGCGGACGGCCGAATTGCTTGCGGTCCAGGGTGTATTGGCGGGCGGCGTGCCAGCAGAATTCCGCGGTGCCCATCACGCCCCAGGCAATCCCGTAGCGGGCCTTGTTCAGGCAGCCAAACGGGCCTTTCAAACCGCTGACGTTGGGAAGCAGGTTGTCTTCTGGAACAAAGGCATTCTCAAGCACGATCTCGCCGGTAATCGACGCTCGCAGCGAGACTTTGCCTTCGATCTTCGGGGTGGTGAAGCCTTCGGTGCCGCGCTCCACAATGAAGCCTTTAATCTGGTTATCGTGCGCCGCCGACTTGGCCCAGACCACGGCGATGTCGGCAATTGGACTGTTGGTGATCCACATCTTGGCGCCGGTCAGGCGGTAGCCGCCGTCGACTTTTTCCGCGCGGGTGATCATGCCGCCGGGGTCAGAACCGTGATCTGGCTCGGTCAAACCAAAGCAGCCGACCATCTCACCGCTGGCCAGCTTGGGCAGGTATTTGTGCTTTTGTGCTTCGGAGCCGTAAGCCTCAATGGGATACATCACCAGTGACGACTGCACGCTCATGGCGGAACGGTAGCCAGAATCGACCCGCTCCACTTCACGGGCAATCAGACCGTAGGCGACGTGATTGACGCCGGCGCCGCCGTAGTCGGGGGAAACGGTGGCGCCGAGTAGGCCAAGCTCGCCCATTTCGCTCATGATCTCGCGATCAAAGCGCTCTTCGCGAAAGGCGCTAAGCACCCGTGGTTGAAGATTTTCCTGGCAGTAGTCGTGGGCGGCGTCGCGAATTTGGCGTTCTTCGTCGCTTAACTGGTGTTCCAGCAGCAGCGGGTCATCCCAATTGAAGTGGGTCATGGCTGAACTCCTTGGTGCAGTCCCGCAGACGCCCGCAAGCGACCACGGCAATAACGTGGCAGTCGATGTATACGCTGCAAACAATGTATCGCCGTTCGTTAAAAATATCTACATTTTTTTGAAACGCAGAATTTATTTAATGCCTCGAGACTGTAAGACCCTTGTAATGATGGGGACGGGGGTCATTAAATGGTCGCGCATTAAGGTGGCGGCTCGATCTGTGTCCCGCGCTAAGATAACGTCGACCAGCGCTGCATGCTCTTGGCGCTTTTGCTCAAGGGCTGAGGGAGACATCACGGTTTCTTGAAGCCACAAATGGCGGTAACGCTCTACCTGATTGAATAAGGTATCGCGCATTTGCAGCAAGTGCGGCGAATTACAGCCGCTGGCGATGGCAGTATGAAACGCCTTATGGCGCAGGTCCCAGCCGTCAAGCAACTCATCCGGTGAGCTAATATCGGTGACTTTGGCTAGCCGGTGTGCGGTTGCCACTACCGAGGCTTCCCAATCATCGTCGCCGCGCTCGATGGCCAGCCGCAGAATGAGCCCTTCAAGCTGGGCTCGGGCATCGTAAATGTCGTTGAGTTCGGCAAGCGACATGGGCGCAACACGGTAGCCCCGCTGGCTGATGGCGACCACTAAACGGTCAGCCACCAGCTGGGATAGTGCTTCGCGTAGCGGCCCCGTGCTTACGCCATAGTAGTCTTTAAGGCGGCTCATCAGCAGCTTCTGTTCCGGCGCGAAGCGGCCACGGATAATATCGTGCTTAAGCTCCCGGTAGGCGCGAATGGCGAGATTCTGACGCGGCGCGTCTGGCTCCATGGCGTAGTAGCTCCCTGGTGACGGCTGGATTATATCGGTATCCAAAGAATAACGGCTATTATCAACAAATGTTATTAATTTGGCCTAGAGGAAGAGATTGATGTGGGATTTTATCATTATCGGCGGTGGCATCCTGGGTATGTCCACGGCGATGCAACTTCAGCAGCGCTACCCGGATAAACGTCTGTTGGTGCTCGAGAAAGAAAAGACCCTCGCGCAACACCAAACGGGTCATAACAGCGGCGTTATTCACGCTGGGGTGTATTACACGCCGGGGAGCTTGAAGGCTAAATTTTGTCTCGAGGGTAACCGCGCTACCCGTGAGTTTTGTGACGAGCACGGCATTGCCTACAATATCTGCGGCAAGCTGCTGGTGGCGACGAACGATGTCGAAAAGCAGCGCATGGAGGCGCTATGGGAGCGTACGGCGGCTAACGGTCTGCAGCGTGAGTGGTTGGACGCCGATGCACTGCGCGAAAGAGAGCCTAATATTACAGGGGTGGCGGGTATCCATGTGCCCTCCAGCGGCATTGTTGATTACGCCGAAGTGACTCGTGCCATGGCCGCAACCTTCGAGCGTCTGGGTGGAGAAATCCGCTATGAGGCGGAGGTGACAGCGCTGGAGGAGCGCCGCCAAGAGGTGGTGGTGACCACCACCCGCGATACCCTGACCAGCCGCTACCTGGTGTCGTGCTCAGGGTTAATGGCGGACAAGGTGATCCGCATGTTGGGGCAAAAACCCGACTTTACGATTTGTCCGTTCCGTGGCGAGTATTATCAACTGCCCAAGCACCATAACCAGATTGTGAACCACCTGATCTACCCCATACCCGATCCGGCAATGCCATTTTTGGGCGTGCATTTGACCCGCATGATCGACGGCAGCGTGACCGTGGGGCCCAACGCAGTACTGGCATTAAAGCGTGAAGGCTATCGTAAGCGGGATGTGTCGCTGATCGATATGGGTCAGATGTTGACCCATCCGGGCATTTTAAAAGTCTTGGGTAGACATCTACGGCCGGGGCTTATTGAAATGAAAAATTCGCTTTATAAACGCGGCTATCTGGCACTGGTACGCAAGTACTGCCCGAGCCTCACTGCCGAGGATCTACTGCCTTATCCGGCAGGTGTGCGGGCCCAGGCGGTATCCCGTGACGGTAAACTGGTGGACGACTTTCTATTCGTTAACACCCGGCGCACGCTCAACGTGGGTAACGCGCCATCACCCGCGGCTACGTCAGCGTTGCCGATCGGGGCGCATATTGTGAAGCAGGTACAGGCACTGCTGATGGACTAATGACGCCGTGGCCGCCTAGCCGATTAGCAGGCGCAGCAAGATCGCGACGATCATTGCCAGCGTGAGGTATTTGATCCACATAGCGCCGCGGGGGCTCATGTTGACCTTAACCGCCAGCCAGGCGCCAATCATGCTGCCCAGTGCCAGCAGCAGCCCATAACTCCAGCGTACTTGATCGAACCACATAAACATTGCCAGCGCCGGAAGGCTGTAAACGAGAATGATCAGAACTTTGAAAACATTGACCTGGGCGAGGTCGATTTTCAGCATACGGTACAGCACGATGATAAACAGCACGCCCACACCGACTTGAATAAAACCGCCGTACACGCCGATCACGAACATGGCGAGGTAGATCATCGGTGTTAGCCGTTCGGCAGTAAGTGGCCGAGTATCCAGCGCGGGCTGCGGCAGCACCATGACCAGCGCGGAGCCCGCCATGACAGCGATCAATATAGCTTCAAACAAGGCATCGCTGACTTGTAGCGCCAGCCAGGCACCTACCAGCGAGCCAACCACAGCGGGCACCGAGAGGCGCAGGCTCAGCGCGAGATGCGAGGCGCCGGCGCGCATGAAGCTACCAATTGCGGAAACGCTTTGCAGTACGATGGCGACGCGATTTGTGCCGTTTGCCACCTGGGTGGGTAAACCGAGGAACATCAAAAGCGGCAGCGCCAGCATCGAGCCGCCCGCTGAGAGCACATTAATAAACCCGGCAATAATACCAATGCCTACCAGCGCGGCGGCCTCCCAAAGCATCATGCGCGTTCCTCATTAGCGGGGCGTTGAAAATATGACATGGGGCAGACTCCTCGCCAGAAATGTTAGCCCAGGATCATATAAGCATTGCGGAATAAACGCATCTCGGCGCACTGTTAAGCTTGGCAAAATGGCCAGGGTTTAGTGAGCGTTAACGTCAAGTTATTGGCATCTAACGGCGAATGCGTGCTAATTTCTTTGTCACTGCTTCCATTGGAACGGAAGTTGGATGAATCACCTCCTAATCGTCAACCATACCTATAAGTCCAAACAGGACGGAGGAAACGCATATGCGAACTCTATCTACAGCTGCTGCTGCTTCCCTACTGGCGGTGGCATTGCCTGCTAGCGCCCAACAGCTTGCTATCGCCACGGGTGGAACCGGTGGTGTGTATTACCCCATCGGCGGCGGTTTTGCCGAAATGATTAACGAGCACATCGAAGGCGCTCAGGCGACGGCAGAAGTCACCGGTGCCTCAGTGGAAAATATGGGTCTGATCATGCGCGGCGAAGCCGATTTAGCGCTGGTGCTGGCCGATACCGCTTACCAAGCCTATGAAGGTTCGGGCGATTTCGAAGGTCGTCAGGTCGAAAATACTCGTGCGCTTGCCTCGGTTTACCCCAACGCCGTGCAACTGGTCACCCTGGCCGACTCGGACATTGAGTCGCTGTCGGACCTGGAAGGCAAACGCGTCTCGGTAGGCGCTCCGGGTAGCGGCACCGAGCTGAACGCTCGCGCGCTATTAGAAGCCAACGGCATGAGTTACGACGACTTCACGCCCCAGCGCCTTAACTTCAACGAAACCGCTGACGCCATTCGCGATGGCGACATCGACGCCGGCTTCTGGAGCGTTGGCCCGCCCACCAGTTCCATCATGAACCTGGCCACCACGCGGGATATCCGTCTGATTGGTTTGAGCGACGAAGAAATTGAGAACGCTCAGGAAGAAGAGGAAGTCTTTGCTCCTTACGAGCTGGAAGAAGGCCTCTACGAAGGCATGGACGAAGCGGTGCAAACCATCGGCATTCCGAACGTTCTGGTCGTTAATTCAGATATGGACGAGGATCTGGCCTACCAGCTGACCGAGCTGCTGTTCGAAAACACCGATGAGCTGATCGCGGTGCATCCGGCGGCCAACGACACCACCGTTGATTTCACCATGGAGTCCACACCGGTGCCGCTGCATCCAGGTGCCATTCGTTATTTCGAAGAAGTTGACGCCGACATTCCGGATCGTCTACGTCCCTAATCCACGCGCGGGCGATCATCATGCATCTGCAACGACGACGCCTGCCTTGGATCACCATCGGGAGGTTAGCCCCAGCGCTTGTGCTGGGGCTAACCTGCTCACCATTAGCCGGAGCGGAGTCTTCCTCAGCTCCGGCTAATGCGTCTGCGTACCTGCTGGTGACCGACGAGCAGGGCGAACCACTGTTCCAAACGGCGATGCCTGAAGGGGCGCGCTGGTGCCTGCAATGGCACCACTCGGTAAAGAAGTTTGCGGTATTGGATTGTTACCGTAATCACGCGGGTGTGATGGAATTAGAGCGCAGTCACCAACCCGATTTTGCTGCTGGCCTGGGGCATACCCAAGGCCGAGGTGAACAGCTTTCCGATGGAGAGGGGGGGTATTGGATTGAAGGCATTGATGAACCCGTTCCGGGGAATCGGTACGCTTTGCGCGTGGGGGCGCTCGCGGTTGACCATCGCCTGGTATGGCAGCGTGATGGGGAGGCGAAAAGCTTCAGCTTGAGCCGTCGCGCTGCAGGTGAGCGGGTTACCCTGCAGTTGACTGAAACCGCGCTATCCGGCGTGGACAACAAGTAAGCAAGACATCGTCTGATGAGGACTTCATGAACGAATCCAAACAACCACCGGTTGTCATGCCCGGCGGCAATGTGATTCAGCCCCGTGCGATACTTTGGTGCATCACCATTGTGGCGGTGGGGCTTTCCCTGTTCCAACTTTTCTCAGCGGGCATACAACCGTTGGGGCTTTTCTATCAGCGTAGCATTCACCTTGCATTGATCATGATGCTGGCCTTTTTAATGTTTCCGGTCTTCGGGGGCACTCGTCCGCGCGGCATTCTAAGCTGGGCGATCGATGCAGTGTTTTTTGCCGGTGCGGTGATCACTGGCGGCTATCTGGTGCTGTATCTCGACGAGATTATCAACCGAGCGGGTTTTTGGTCGGAGACCGATATCCTGGTGGCCTGCATCGCCACGGTCACGGTACTTGAAGCTAGCCGTCGAGCGGTTGGTTTCAGCATGACCGTGATCGGGTTGATCGCCATCCTCTATGCCATGGCTGGGCCGCGCGGTGAGTTGCCTTGGCTTGGGGAGTGGATGCCGGGCATTTTAGATCACCGTGGCTATAGTCTTGATCGAATCGCCGGGCAGCTTTATCTCGGCCAGGAAGGTATTTTTGGGCTACCGCTTGGGGTTGCGGCGACCTATATCTTTATTTTCGTACTGTTTGGTGCCTTTTTGGAAAGCACCGGCGCGGGCAGGTTTTTTATCGACATGGCCTACGCCGCCACCGGCCGCCAGCGCGGCGGCCCGGCCAAAGCCGCTGTACTTGCCTCGGCGGGCATGGGCTCGATTTCAGGTAGCGCGATTGCCAACGTGGTGACCACGGGGGCGTTTACCATTCCGTTGATGAAAAAGCTTGGCTACAAACCCAAGGAAGCGGGGGGGATTGAAGCTGCTGCTTCCACCGGTGGGCAAATCATGCCGCCGTTAATGGGCGCCGGGGCGTTCTTGATTGCCGAATACACCAATACGCCGTATTTGGAAATCGTCAAAATCAGCATTTTGCCAGCGATCATGTATTTCGCCACGGTGTACTTGTTTGTGCATATCATCGCGCTTAAGCAGGGCATGCAGGGCATGGCGAAAAGCGAGCTGCCGCAGATGCGCCAGGTAATGCGCGATGGCTGGCATTTCTTGCTGCCGCTGGCGGTGCTGGTGTGGCTGTTGGCGATGAGCATGTCGCCGATGCGCGTAGGTTTTTATGCGGTGGTCACCATGGTGGCGGTTGCCGTGCTGCGTTATGCGGTGTGGTTTATGTTCATCGCCCCCAAACAGGGCGAGGCAGTGACCGCGCACCGTATCAAGGAGGTTTCGGCTGCCGGGCTTAGAAAGCTTGTCGAAGGGCTCGAGTTAGGCGCACGTAATGCGGTGGCAGTCTCCATGGCCTGCGCGGTGGCGGGGATCATCGTCGGCGTCGTCGGGCTTACCGGCCTGGGGCTTAAATTCTCCTCGATGATGATGGCATTTTCCGGCGGCAACATCCTGCTGGCGCTGCTCATGGTGCTACTGGCGAGCTTGGTGTTGGGCATGGGACTGCCAGTTACCGCTAGCTATATCGTACTCATCGTACTGGTTGGCCCCGCGCTGACCGAAGAGTTTGGCATTCCGCTGTTGATCGCTCATCTGGTGGTGTTCTGGTATTCCCAGGATTCCAACGTGACGCCCCCCGTCGCCCTCGCCGGGTTTGCGGGGGCAGCAATTGCCGGCAGTAAACCGATGGAAACCAGCTTCCAGGCCTGGAAGTTTGCCAAGGGCCTGTATCTGATTCCGCTGTTTATGGTATTCAATCCGGAGATTATTGTTGGTGGGCCAGTACCGCTGGTGATTTGGAACGGGGTGATTGCCCTGCTGGCGCTTGGAGCGTTTGCCGCTGCCTTGGAGGGTTACCTATTCACTCGAATGGGCTGGCTGTCGCGAATCGCCATTAGCATCGCGATTATCGGCGTGTTCTACCCCAACCTGATGGCCGAAGCGGCCGGGGTGGTGGTCATGAGCGTGGCGATTATCGCCAACTGGCTAGCGAGCAGGCGAGAATCTGCCGTTGCCTAGTTGAGGGATTAGCGTAAGCACAAAAAAGGCCTGGCATATTGCCAGGCCTTTTACTTTGGGGCTTGTACGTTAGAAAATGGATTCCGCCGTACCCGAGCCTTGAGAGCCGCTTTCTTCTTCCAGCTCACGGCTAATCTGGCTGTTTTGGTAGTCGGGTAGATAATCCTCGTGGAATAACTCGGAAATGCCGCCGGATTGTTCGTCGCGCAAGCGGCGGCCACTATCAGGATCAATCCTCGCGCTAACCACCGTATCCGGCTGCTCGGGCATCGCCGAAGGCGTTCCTTCTAATGCCTCACCCATAAAGTCAATCCAAATGGGTAGCGCCGCATTGGCACCGTATTCGGCCATGGTTTCGTTGCTGTCTTTACCGACCCAAATAGTCGTGACCAGGTTGTCGTTAAAGCCAGCAAACCAGGTATCACGCTGGCTATTGGTGGTGCCGGTTTTGCCGACGATGTCGTCGCGCTCCAAGCTTAATGCCGCACGCCCGGTGCCGCTTTCAATAACGTCACGCATCATATCGCGCAGAATGTACAAGGCAGCAGGGTCGGCAACGCGGGGCGCGACGGGGTATTCGCGGCCATCAATTTCTACCGTCTCCTGGTCATCGTCGCATTCACGGCAAGCCACTTGTGGGGTGGCTTCGTCGAGAATTTCTTCCTCGTCACCGCCTTCCCGGGCAACCCGCTCGATAAACCACGGAGATACTTGGAAGCCGCCGTTGGCGAGCACAGAGTACGCATTGGTCATTTCCAACGGCGTGAGACTGGCACTGCCAAGCGCTAGGGCTAAGCCACGTGGCAGACGGCCTTCAGCGAAACCAAAGCCTTGTAAGTATTCCAGGGTGTAGTCAATCCCCATGCTTTGTAGTACCCGGATGGTGACTAGGTTGCGCGAGCGTGCCAGCGCCGGGCGCAGCCGCGTGGGGCCTTGGAAATCGAGGCTAGAATTAACCGGGCGCCACATGGTATCGCTACCATCATCCATCACTACCGGCGCATCGTTAACCACGCTGGCGGCGTTCATGTCGCCTTCTTCAAGTGCGGCGAGATAGATAAACGGTTTGAAAATAGAGCCGGCTTGGCGCTGAGCCTGAACGGCGCGGTTAAACTTACTAGCGTTAAAGTCAAAGCCACCTTGCAGCGCCAGAATAGCGCCAGTGCGTGGGTCCTGGGCGACTAATGAACCTTCGGCATCTGGGCGTTGAGATAAGCGCAGTTCGCCTTCTTCATTTTCCACTACACGGATTAAATCGCCGCGTGTGGCAATTTCTTCTGCGGAACTAGGTTCGGCACCTTGGCTGCGCGGCGATTGAAAGGGGCGCGCCCAGTTTAAGCCTTCCCAAGGGATGCTGCGCAGTTCCCCATCGACCAGCACGTCCATCTCTTGTCCACTGCTTTCGACGACAATCGCTGGTTGGAGTAAGCCATAGCGCGGCGTGCGATCAAGCACCTGAATCCAGTTGCTGACATCGCCTTCGATACCGTCGACTTCGGTTTGGCTGCGTTCGGCCGCCTGACGAGCGGTTTGGCGAATCTCCGGCGACTCGGCAAGTTCTTCTTCAAGCCCCTGGGTCTCGGTTTGCTCCTGAGCTTCCACTAGGCTTGAGGCAATGTCGCGCTCCTCTGGTCCACGCCAGCCGTGGCGCCGGTCGTAAGCAATTAGTCCATCCGCCAAGGCGCGGCGAGCCGAAGGTTGTAGCTCGCTGTCGATGGTGGTGTAAATGCGGTAGCCACCGGTATAGGCATCGTCGCCGAAGCGGTCGACAGCATATTGGCGGGCCATTTCGGCAACGTAAGATGCATCCACTTCCGTTTCGGTTGAGTGACGGCGCGCTGTGACCGGCGCTTGAACTGCCTCGCGATAGGTATCTTCGTCAATATGCCCCAGTTCGCGCATGCGGAATAAAATCCAGTTGCGACGAATCAGCGAGCGCTCTGAATTGGCCAAGGGATTAAACGCCGAAGGGGCTTTGGGCAGGCCGGCAATCATGGCGGTTTCTGCCAGCGTCAATTCCTCCAGGGGTTTGTCGTAATAGGTGTCGGCCGCGGCGGCGATCCCATACGCACGGTTACCTAGAAATATTTTGTTTACATAGAGTTCGAAAATTTCTTCTTTATTTAACAATTGCTCCATCTGCAAAGCGAGCAGGATTTCGCGAATTTTGCGGGTAAAGGTTTGATCCAGCGTCAGCAGATAGTTACGCGCCACCTGCATGGTAATGGTGGAACCACCGGACTGGATTGCCCCGCCACTTTGCATCAATTCCAGCGAGGCACGGGCCAGGCCGCGCGGGTCTACGCCTTGGTGGTCGAAATAATTGGCATCTTCGGCGGCGGTCAGGGCGTTAATCATCTCGTCGGGAATTGCGTCGAAGTCAATTTCGATCCGCCGCTCTTCGCCAAACTCGCCGATCAATAGCCCGTCGCGGGTCAGAATGCGTAATGGGGTGTGCAGCTCAAAGTTTTGCAGCTGACGAACGTCTGGAAGACCGGGGGCGAAATAGATAGCGGCGCCGACCACGGCGAGGATAACGGCACCGGCAAGCGATACCACGATGCCTAACAGCGACACAATAAGGGTGCGGAGAAACGTCATGAATGGAAAGTACCCATGGGATGAATAAAAAAGAGACGGTATCTAAACGACCGTATCACGCAACTGGCTGCCATTATAGGAAGCCGAGGCGGCCGCCACCAGTGTTGATGTGCCATGATGCTGTTTGAGTGTGACTTGGCTTAAAATCATGTAACCTCGACCAACGCGATAGGCAGGCGATACCGGACCCATAATGCGTTTACTCAAACCCCGTAACGGGTTGATCGGTGTCGATATTACGTCGGCGACCGTCAAGCTGCTTGAACTCAAATATGCTCATCAAAACTATCAGGTGGAAAGCTATGCGGTGCGCCCGCTGCGTGAAGGGGCTGTCGTGGAGCGGCGCATTCGGGACATTGACGACGTTGCCAATGTACTCAGCCGCGCGGTAGAGCATGCCAACCCCTCAACGCGTAAAGCGGCGGTAGCGGTGCCAGCAAGCGCGGCGATTACCAAAACGCTTAGCTTTCCGCTTTCGCTTAGCGAAGACGACATAGAAGCCCAGATTATCGCCGAATCAGACCGACATATTCCATTCCCGTTCAATGAAGTGGCGTTTGATTTTGAGTGCCTGGGCCCATCCCCGTTTGATGGCGACCGCCAGCAAGTGGTATTGGTCGCCTGCCGTCAGCAAGATGTCAGCCAGTTAACCGAGACCCTTGAGCGTGCCGGGTTGGAGCCTGCGGCGGTAGAAGTCGAGACCTTCGCCGTAGAGCGCTCGTTTGAGGAGTTGCGACGCCAGCTACACGTTCAAGACGACCCTGAGGCCTGCGTCGGCTTGGTGGATATCGGCGCCAACATGAACGCTTTTCACGTCGTGCGCGGTGGGCACATTGTTTACAGCCGCGATACCGTGTTTGGTGGCCGTCAGCTGACCGATGCCATTCGTGACCGTTACCAGTTAAGTATGGAAGAAGCTGGCTTCGCCAAAAAACGTGGCGGTTTGCCCGATGATTATCACGCAAGTGTGCTCAACCCGTTTTTAGAAACGGTCGTCCAGCAGGTTGGACGCTCACTACAGCTCTATTACACGGCGGGCCGTCAGCACGAGGTCAAGCATATTGTGTTGGCGGGTGGGTCAAGCGTGATTCCCGGTTTGGCGGAACGTATCGCCGAAGATAGCGGCATGACGGTAACCATCGCCAATCCTTTCCAAGCAATGGGCGTCAATAAGCGATTGGATGTCGAGGCGTTAACCAATGATGCCCCGGCAATGCTTACCGCAGGCGGTCTGGCCATGAGGATAGGCCGATGAGTATCACCATCAACTTACTCCCATGGCGGGATCAGCAGCGTGAGCGGCGTACGCGGCGTTTTTATTACTTCCTCCTGATAATGTTGCTGGTCGGCGCGGCGCTGGGCTGGGGGATCGCTAAATTTTATGCCGCCCACGTGGCCACCCAGCAGCAGCGCAATGCGTTCATCGAATCGCAGGCGCGCGAACTGGGCGAGGATATTGGCGACTTGTCGCGCTATAAAACCGATGCCCTTCGGGTCGGTGAGCAACTGGTTCTCTTTCAAACGCTGCAAACGCAGCGGGCCAGCACCGTAGAATTGTTTAATGCGCTAGCCGGTAGTGTGGCCAGCGGTGTGGTCTACCAGCAGGTCTCGCGCAGCGGCGCCCAGGTAAGCGTAGAGGGGTTGGCGGCCAGCGAGCGACAGGTGTCTGACCAGTTACGCCGAGTCGCCGATAGTAAGGCGCTTGGCGTGCCTTCGCTATCGGAAGTCGAGAGCGATGCTGAAGGCAGCGGCCGTCAGTTTCGCTTTGACGTACAACAGCCGTCGTTGGCGGCGTCTGCACCCGCCGAGGAGCAGCCGTGATGTGGAAGCGAACGCGCTGGGCGCATGAATGGCAAGAGCTACGCGCTGTCGACTGGCGCGATCTGGATGTTAAAGAAGCCGGTGGCTGGCCGGTGCTGCTTAAAGCATTGTGCGGCGTGCTTGCGTTACTGGTGGCGCTGTTGGTGATGGAATGGTGGGTGATTGGCGAGCGACGGGCGGCGCTTGTGAGTGCGCAGCAACAGGAGACGCGCTTGCTTAGCGAGTATCGTCGTCAAGCGGGTGAAGCCGTTCAACTGCCCAAAATGCGCGAGCAGCTTGCCACGCTGGAAGATCAGATGTCGCGTCTGCGTGCCATCCTACCCACCGACGCGGAAATCCCTTCGTTGATTGACAGCATCAGTGATGCCGCCGTGGATAACCGGCTGACCATTGAAACGATTCGATTGCGCCCTACGGTGACCCAACCGCATTATGTTGAGCAACCGCTGGATATCCAGGTGCGCGGCGACTTTCATCAAATTGCCCGGTTTGCCGCTGATATCGCTTCTTTATCGCGGCTAGTCACCCAGCACGATTTTACACTGGCACCCGCAGAGGGCAGTGGCGACACCCTAAGGCTTTCTTTGTTGGCACGTACCTACCGTGACCGGGAGGAAGCCCCATGACGTTGCCACGCCGATGGCTAACCGGAGGATGGATGGCGGGGCTCGCCTTGCTGACGGGCTGCGCCGATCCATCGCTTGAGCAATTGGAGTCAACCCTCAGCGATATCCGGCAAATGCCCAGCCGTGAGGCGACCATGGTGATTCCTTATGTGCCGCTTTACCCTACGCAACGCTATCAACACAGCGATTCGCGCAGTCCTTTTTTGCCGCCTGAGTCGATACAAGACGGCGTGCCTAACGTACTAGCGGAGGGAGGTGACGCGCCTGACCAACAGCGGCCTTCCGAGCCGCTTGAGCGTTTTTCCTTGAGCGAGCTTCAACTGGTGGGTACGTTGCGTATGACCGGGCGGCAGGTGGCGATGATTGCCACGCCGGAGGGAGAAGTGGTAACGGTCGGAGAGGGTAATTATATAGGCACCGACTATGGCCGCATTGTCGGCATCTCGTCCCAGGAAGTTGATATTCGCGAACGCATTTACACCCAGCAAAACGGCTGGCAGGCACGCCCGGCGTCGCTCACCATCGACGATGAGCGCTAAAAAAATCGTGGGCGCTGATCACTCAGCCCCCTAAGCAAGTGGAAGGAGACCCATGGCAGTCACGTTGGTAAGCCGTTTTCGGCAAAGCATGCTGTTGGCAATGTTGTTACTTCCCAGTTGGGCAGTAGCCTCGGTGCTCACCGACCTGGATGTGCGTGAGACAGAACGCGGCGACGTGGCACTGGATTTGCGCTTTAGCGGCGATGTACCCGAACTCAACGGCTATCCGTTAACTGATCCCCCGCGTTTGGCTCTGGACTTGGCCGGGGCGGAAAACGGGCTGCCTGAGCGACGAATGCGTGTTGATCAAGGTGGCATTGAAGGAATTACGGCGTTGGAGGGCAGCGGTCGCACACGCTTGGTGCTGGATCTGGACGCCCCCCGCGAGTTTCGCTCTTCGGTGTCGGGGGATCGATTGACGGTAACGCTCGCGGCCGCCAACGAGCCAAATGAAGCCCCAGCCGAAGGTCTTGAAACGGCCGGGGGGCCACAAGTAGAAGATATCGATTTCCAGCGCGGTGAAGATGGTGCAGGACGCTTAATCGTGACGTTTGACCGCGATAGTGTGACCCCCCGTGTTCGCGAAGGCGGAAACGATGAAGTGGTCGTTGATCTGGGCGAGGTCAATGTGCCTGACGCGCTTAATCAGGTCTACGATGTGACTGACTTTGCCACACCTATCTCGCGCATTACGCCACGCCGTGGGCAGGGGGGTAGCGAGCTGGTGCTGGCAACGGATGGTCCCTATGCCATGGTGTCGTCGCAGTCAGAAGATCAGCTGACTGTAGAAGTTCAGCCCGTTAGCCAGGATTCCCAGCAAGCCCGCGAGGAGCAAGATGAAGATTACACGGGCGAGCGGCTGAGCCTGAACTTCCAGGACATTGAAGTGCGCGCTGTATTGGCGACACTTGCCGACTTTACCGGCTTGAATCTGGTGGCTAGCGATAGCGTCAGTGGGCGCGTGACCCTAAACTTAAACGACGTTCCCTGGGATCAGGCGCTGGATTTGATCCTACAGAGCCAGGGGCTTTCCAGTCGTGAAAAAGGCAACGTGATTGTGGTGGCGCCAGCCGGTGAGCTCGCTGAACTGGAACGCCAGGAACTGGAAGCTCGCGACCAGCAGGAAACATTGGAGCCGCTGATTACTGAGTATGTTGAAGTGAAATACGCTCGTGCGGAAGACCTGGCTGAACTACTGCGCGGCGGCGACGGCTTCGGTTTGCTCACCGAGCGGGGGCGGGTAAGTGTTGATCAGCGCACCAACACGCTGCTGATTCAGGACACACCTGCTCAGGTGCGCGAAATCATGGGTACCCTGGACCGTTTGGATGTTGCCGTTCGCCAGGTGCAGATCGAAGCGCGTATTGTGATTGCCCGGGATACCGCCTCCCGGGAGTTAGGTATTAACTGGGGCGCGTCCAGCACACGCGGCTTTCAGGAGGGTAGTGACGGCAATTTCGAAGGCCGCGATATCAACCCCGAGGGGCTGAACCGGGCGCGGGGCGGGCTCTCGGTGGACTTGGGTGATACGTCCGATGCCGGCACCGGGTTCAGTTTCGGTTATCTGGCCGGCGACGTGCTGCTCGACCTCGAGCTTCGCGCGTTGGAAAGCGAGGGCAAAAGCCAGACGATTTCACAGCCCAAAATCATTACCGCTAATCAACGCACCGCGACCATCAGCCAGGGCGAGGAACGGGCCTTCCAAAGCGTAGACGGCAACGACAATCCGGATACCGAGTTCAAGGAAGCCGAGCTATCGCTTGAGGTAACCCCGCAGATTACGCCGGATAACCGTATTATCATGGACCTGTTGATTCGTAACGACAGTTTCCGGGAATCTGAATTTGGTGGTGAGCCACCCATCGATACCAACGAAATCGAGACCCAGGTGCTGGTCGATAACGGTCAAACCGTGGTGTTGGGCGGTATTTTAACCACCGAAGAACTGCGTCAAATCGCCAAAACACCGCTGTTAGGCGATATTCCTTTGCTAGGTCGACTGTTTCGCTATACCGAAGAGAGCAATGAAAAGGTAGAGTTACTAGTCTTTATTACACCCCGACTTCTTGATGATGGCTTAACGGTTCGCTGATGCAGGATTTACCCAACCTTTTTCTAATTGGCCCCATGGGGGCTGGCAAAAGCACGATTGGTCGGCTATTGGCGGCCGAACTTTCGCGCGAATTTTTTGATAGCGACCACGCCATCCAGGCGCGTTGCGGGGCAGATATCCCGTGGATTTTTGATGTAGAAGGTGAGCAGGGTTTTCGTCAGCGCGAAGTTCAGATGATCGACGAACTGACCCAGCGCCACTCGGTGGTGGTGGCAACGGGCGGAGGTGCAGTGCTGCGTGAGGAAAACCGCCGCGCGCTGCGTGAGCGCGGCACGGTAGTGTATTTGCTGACCACCGTGGATCAGCAGCTCAGGCGCACCGCCAAAGACCGCAACCGCCCGCTGTTGCAGTGCGCCAATCGAGAGCAGGTGTTGAACGATATGTTCGCTGCCCGCGACCCGCTATATCGCGCCACCTCCGATATCACCGTGCGCACCGACCGACGTAGCCCGCGCGCGGTGGTCAACGAGATATTGCGCCGCGTTAAGCGCCTGGTCGACCCACTTGAAACCGAAAATTCGTCTAACAAGGTATCCCCATGACCAACGTTGACGGCGTACAGCGTACGCTTAAGGTAGCGCTCGGCGAGCGCAGCTATCCGATCCACATTGGTACGGGGCTTCTGGGCAAGCCCGAACTGTTGACGCCGTACCTGGCAGGCCAGCAAGTCATGGTGGTCACCAACGAGTCTATTGCCCCGCTGTATCTAGATAAATTCTGTGCTGGTTTATCAGCGTCTTTAGACGTGCGCACGGTGGTATTGCCCGATGGCGAGCAGTACAAAACCATTGAGCATGTCAGCCGTATTTGGGATGCGCTGTTGGAAGCCGGGTTTAATCGTCGCTGTACGTTGGTCGCGCTGGGTGGCGGCGTAATTGGCGATATGGTCGGCTATGCGGCGGCTGCCTATCAGCGTGGTGTGGCGTTTATTCAGGTACCGACCACGCTGCTCTCCCAGGTGGACTCCTCTGTCGGGGGGAAAACCGGCGTCAACCATCCGCTGGGCAAAAACATGATTGGCGCATTTTGGCAGCCGAAAGTCGTGCTGGTGGATATTGATTCACTTAAGAGCCTACCCCGCCGAGAGCTGTCGGCGGGTATGGCCGAGGTGATTAAGTACGGCTTGATTCGCGACGAAGCGTTTTTAAGCTGGTTGGAAGCCACTATGCCAGCACTGCTTGATGTTGAGCCCGAGGTGGTAGCCGAAGCCATCGCCCGCAGTTGCCAAATCAAAGCCGAGATTGTCGCTGAGGATGAAACCGAACAGGGCGTGCGTGCGCTGTTAAACCTGGGTCACACCTTTGGCCACGCCATTGAGGCCCACCAGGGCTACGGCAACTGGCTGCACGGCGAAGCTGTGGGCGCTGGCATGGCCATGGCGGCCACGCTTTCTAACCGCTTAGGCTGGATCGACGACGCGGCCCTGGCGCGCAGCCTGGCAGTGATTGAGAGCGCCGAGCTGCCGTTGGCGGCACCGGCGAATATGTCCAGCGATGACTTTTTAGCCCGCATGCGGCTGGATAAGAAAAATATCGATACCCGCCTTCGCCTGGTACTGCTTAACGCCTTGGGCGATGCCTGTGTGAGCGATGCGGTGCCCGTAGACGTTCTACGTACGCTGTTGGATGATTATCCGCGTCGGTAGTGATTGTATATACCCACTGCACGCGACACCTCGCTCTGTTTGAGCGGGGTGTTTTTGGTTTTGGCCAAGAGAAGTGTTTTTGATTTAGCTAATCCGCATGCCTTATGCAGCATCGGCATGGATAAAAACCGCCTTATTAGACTAAAGTCTATAAATAATCTGCTTTCGTTAAAATAGCGTTTTCACTCGTTGCAAGTGGTTGAAGGATATCAATTTTTTAATTGATTGATTATGCAACTACAGGATTTGGAAAGGGTTTTAAGCACTTTAAGGGCGAGGAAAGATTGCGCAAAGCAGCTGCAAATCGCTATGCTGACCGGCCATTTTTCTAACGGTAGCGTAAGGCAAGTGACGCCCTTAACGGGCCGGCCACCACCACTAAAAAAACAATAACCTGCCTTTTTATCACAACCCCGCTACCAAAAAAACACGCTGACTAGAGGCACGCCCATGAACAAAGGTCTTCACCAGCCCGGCGAGTTCCGCGACAACTGCGGCTTCGGCCTGATTGCCCATATGGAAGGGCAGGCCAGCCACGATTTGTTGAAAACCGCGATTGAGTCACTTACCTGCATGACTCACCGGGGCGGTATTGCCGCTGACGGTAAAACCGGCGATGGCTGCGGGCTGTTGCTTAAAATGCCTACTCACTTCATGCAGGCCGTGGCTAAAGACGCGTTGGGCGTTGAGCTTGGCGAGCGTTTTGCCGTTGGGGTTGTGTTCCTGCCCGATGACGACGCGCGTGCGGCGCGTGGACGCGATACCCTGGAAGATGCGCTCAAGGCGCGGGGGTTAAACGTGTTGGGCTGGCGCGATGTGCCCACCGATTCCAGCGTGTGTGGCCCCATGGCACTTGATTGCCTGCCGCGGATTAAACAGGTGTTTGTGCAGCCGGGCAGCGGTGAGCACTTCGACGTTGACCTGTTCATGGCACGCCGCTATACCGAGCAGACCATGCGCGATGATGAAGACTTTTACGTCGCGTCGCTGTCGTCCGAGGTAGTGTCCTATAAAGGGCTGGTGATGCCCGAAGACCTGCCAGCTTTCTATAAAGACCTTAACGATCCTCGTCTGGAAACCGCTATTTGTGTTTTCCACCAGCGTTTCTCGACCAATACGGCACCGCGCTGGCCGCTTGCCCAGCCGTTCCGCCTGCTGGCACATAACGGCGAGATCAACACCATTGAAGCCAACCGTGGTTGGGCGAACTCGCGTAAAGCCAACTTCGTTAACGAACGCCTGCCGGATATCGCCGAGCTGGATGAAATCGTCAATACCACCGGTTCTGACTCCTCGAGCATGGACAACATGCTGGAAGTGCTGCTCACCGGTGGCATGGAGCTGCACCGCGCGGTGCGCATGATGGTACCGCCGGCCTGGCAGAACGTCGAAACCATGGACGCCGAGCTGCGCGCTTTCTTCGAATACAACTCCATGCACATGGAGCCTTGGGATGGACCGGCGGGCGTGGTCATGACCGACGGCCGCCAGGCAGTGTGTATGCTTGACCGTAACGGCCTGCGCCCGGCGCGCTGGGTGATCACCAAAAACGGCTATATCACTCTGGCCTCCGAGATCGGCACCTACGGCTATAAGCCGGAAGACGTGGTAGCCAAAGGCCGCGTAGGGCCCGGTCAAATGCTGGCGGTGGACACCCATACCGGTGAAGTGCTGCATACCGAGGATATCGACAGCCGTCTGAAGTCAGCGTATCCCTACAAGCGCTGGCTGAAGCAGGAAGCCAACTACCTGGAGTCGGCGCTCACTGAGCTTGCACGTTTCCAAAACATGGACGGTAACGCGCTGAACGTGCAGCAGAAAATGTTCCAGGTCAGCTTTGAAGAGCGCGACCAGGTGCTGCGCCCACTGGCGGAAAGCGGCCAGGAGGCGGTGGGTTCGATGGGCGACGACACGCCTATGGCGGTGCTGTCCAGCCGTCCGCGGCTACTCACCGATTACTTCCGCCAGAAGTTTGCCCAGGTGACCAACCCGGCCATTGATCCGCTGCGCGAAGCGATCGTCATGTCGCTGGAAACCTGCTGTGGTGCTGAGCTTAATGTTTTCAAGGCCACCCCGGAACATGCCCACCGGCTGATTCTAACCACCCCGGTGCTGTCGCCGCGCAAGTTTACCGCCCTGGTCAGCCAGGACGACCCGGCATTTGCCAGCCATACGCTGTCGCTCGGCTACGACCCCGAACAGCAGTCGCTTAAGCAGGCGCTTACGGCGCTGTGCCAGGATGCAGAAGCACAGGTGCGTGCCGGCAAAGTCTTATTGATTCTTACTGATGCCGACTTGCCCAAAGGCGAGCTGCCGATTCAAGCCGCCCTGGCGGTAGGTGCAGTGCACTCGCATTTAGGCCGTTTGGCGCTGCGCCCCAACGCAAATATCGTGGTGGAAACCGGCTACGCCCGTGATGCGCATCAGATGGCAGTGCTGTTCGGTGTGGGCGCCACAGCGGTGTACCCTTGGCTTGCATATCAGGTCATGGCGGATATGCACCGAACCGGCGAGCTGACCGGCAACCCGGCAGACGCGCGGGAAAACTACCGCAAAGGCTTGCAGAAAGGCTTGTTCAAGATTCTCTCCAAAATGGGTATCTCGACGCTGGCCTCCTACCGTGGCTCAATGCTGTTTGAAGCCGTGGGCCTTGCCGACGAAGTAATGGATACTTGTTTTGTAGGCATGGCATCACGCATCCAGGGCACAGGTTTTGCCGAGCTCCAGCTTCAGCAGGAGTTGCTGGCCAAAGACGCCTGGATTCCGCGTAAGGGTATTCTACAAGGCGGCATGTTCAAGTATGTGCATGGCCACGAATACCACGCCTACAACCCGGACGTGGTGATGACGCTGCAGGCCGCCGTGCAGGAAGGCAGCTACGCCAAGTGGAAGAAATTCGCCCAGCTGGTCAATGAGCGGCCGGTGGCGACGATCCGCGATCTGCTCAAGCTCAAGCCGTCGGAAACGCCGATTCCCCTGGATGACGTCGAGCCCGTTGAAGACCTGCTGCCGCGTTTCGACAGCGCTGGCATGTCGCTGGGTGCGCTCTCACCGGAAGCCCACGAGGCGCTGGCCCAGGCGATGAACGAGGCCGGTGGACGCTCCAACTCGGGCGAAGGCGGCGAAGACCCGGCGCGCTACGGCACCATCCGTAGCTCAAAGATCAAGCAGATTGCCTCGGGCCGTTTTGGCGTGACGCCGCATTATCTGGTCAACGCGGAAGTTTTGCAGATCAAGGTGGCACAGGGCGCCAAGCCCGGCGAAGGCGGTCAGTTGCCCGGCGGCAAGGTCAACCAGCTGATTGCCCGGCTGCGCTACTCGGTGCCCGGCGTGACGCTGATTTCACCGCCGCCGCACCACGATATTTATTCCATCGAGGATTTGGCGCAGCTGATCTTTGACCTCAAGCAGGTCAACCCGGACGCCCAGGTCTCGGTCAAGCTGGTATCCGAGCCGGGTATCGGCACTATCGCGACGGGTGTTGCCAAAGCCTACGCGGACCTGATTACTGTTTCCGGCTACGACGGCGGCACCGCAGCGAGCCCGCTGACTTCGATCAAGCATGCGGGGTCGCCATGGGAGTTGGGTCTTCCCGAAGTCCATCAGGCGCTGCGCATCAACGGCCTGCGCGACAAGATCCGTCTGCAGACGGACGGCGGCTTAAAAACCGGGCTCGACGTGGTCAAGGCGGCAATTCTGGGCGCCGAGAGCTTCGGTTTCGGGACCGCGCCGATGGTCGCGCTGGGCTGCAAGTACCTGCGTATTTGTCATTTGAACAACTGCGCCACCGGTGTCGCCACCCAGGATGACTTCCTGCGCGGCGAACACTTCCGCGGAACCGTGGATATGGTCAAAAGCTACTTCCGCTTTATTGCTGAAGAAGTCCGCGAGCTGATGGCTATGTTGGGGGTGAGCAAGCTCACCGACCTAATTGGCCGCACTGACTTGCTGGAAGTGCTGGAAGGCAACACCGCGTCGCAGCGCAAGCTGGATCTGACGCCGCTGCTGGCCAACGATTTTGTACCGAAAGACGCGCCGCAGTTCTGTAACGTCAGTCGTAACGTGCCTCACGACCCGGGCGCTAAGAACCAGGAAGTACTGGCGGCGTTGAAAGACGCCATCGAAAATCAGTCTGGCGGCGAGTTCGACTTTACCATTACCAACTGCGACCGTAGCGTGGCTGCGCTGACGTCCGGCGCGATTGCCAAGCGCTACGGTGAACAAGGCCTGGAAGCCGCGCCGATCACCGCCCGCTTTACCGGCGTTGCAGGGCAGAGCTTCGGGGTGTGGAATGCCTGTGGCCTGAACCTTTATCTCGAAGGCGACGCCAACGATTACGTGGGTAAAGGCATGAACGGCGGCAGCATCGTGATTGTGCCGCCGAAAGCCAGTGAGTTTGAAAGCCATAAAACCGCGATTATCGGCAATACCTGCCTGTATGGCGCAACCGGCGGTACGTTATTTGCGGCGGGCACCGCGGGTGAACGCTTCGGGGTGCGTAATTCAGGCGCCTCGGCGGTGATTGAAGGCGCAGGCGATCATTGCTGCGAATACATGACCGGCGGTTTGGTCTGTGTGCTGGGCGAAACCGGGGTTAACTTCGGCGCGGGCATGACCGGCGGTTTTGCCTACGTGCTGGACGAAGAGCGCACCTTCGTGGACAAGTACAACCACGAGCTGGTCGAGATTCATCGTGTTAACACCGAAGCGATGGAGGCGTATCGTCGCCACCTACGCGAAATGATTGAGGCCTACGTAGCAGCGACAGGGTCGGCGCGTGGGGCGGCTATTCTGGAAGACTTTAGCGACTACGCGCGCCACTTCTGGCTGGTGAAGCCTAAAGCGGCAAGCTTGGGTAGCCTGCTGGACCAGTCTCGGCGTCAGCCGGAATAACCGTTTTTGCCCCCTATCGCTGACAGGAGAGAGATCATGGCCAACCGTTTGAATAACGATTTCCAGTTTGTCGATGTGGGTCGTCAAGACCCACAGAAAAAAGATGCGCGTAAGCGTGCCAAAGAATTTGCCGAAATTTACGAGCCGTACAAGCCGAATGAAGCGGCTAGCCAAGCGCACCGCTGCCTGCACTGCGGCAACCCGTATTGCGAGTGGAAATGCCCGGTGCACAACTACATCCCCAACTGGCTGCAGTTGGTGGTGGAAGGCAATATTATTGAAGCCGCCGAGCTTTCGCATAAGACCAACTCGCTGCCCGAAGTGTGCGGCCGGGTTTGCCCACAGGACCGTCTGTGTGAAGGCGACTGTACGCTTAACGACGGCTTCGGTGCGGTCACCATTGGTTCGGTCGAGAAATACATCACCGACACGGCCTTCGCCATGGGCTGGCGACCGGATATGTCCCAGGTCACATGGACCGATAAAAAAGTAGCGATTGTCGGTGCTGGCCCTGCGGGCCTTGGTTGCGCCGACATTCTGGCGCGCAATGGCGTCAAGCCGGTGGTGTTCGACAAGTACCCTGAAATCGGTGGACTGCTGACGTTCGGTATTCCCGAATTCAAGCTGGAAAAGAACGTCATGGAGCGTCGCCGTGCGGTCTTCGAAGAGATGGGTGTGGAATTCCGTCTTAATACCGAGATTGGTACCGATATCGAGTTTGAAACCCTGCTTCAGGATTACGACGCCGTCTTCCTGGGCATGGGCACCTATAAGTACATGGAAGGTGGCTTCCCGGGTGAAGACCTGCCAGGGGTTTATAAAGCACTCGACTTCCTGATTGCCAACGTCAATCGCTGCCTGGGCTTTGAAAAAGACCCCAACGATTATATTTCGATGGAAGGCAAGCGCGTCGTTGTGCTGGGCGGTGGTGATACGGCGATGGACTGTAATCGCACCTCGATTCGTCAGGGCGCGACCAGCGTGACATGCGCCTACCGCCGCGACGAACAAAACATGCCCGGTTCGCGTAAAGAAGTCGCCAATGCCCGTGAAGAGGGCGTCGAGTTCCTGTTCAATCGACAGCCGGTGGCCGTGGTCGGTGACGACAAGGTTGAGGGCGTTAAGGTAGTGCGTACTCGCCTGGGCGAACCGGACGAAAACGGTCGCCAACGTCCCGAGGTGGTACCGGGCTCAGAAGAGATTATCGCCGCTGATGCCGTTGTGGTCGCCTTTGGCTTCCAGGCAAGCCCCGCGCCGTGGTTCGACCCAGCCAATATTCAGGTTGACGAGCGCGACCGGGTCAAAGCGCCGGAGCATGGCCAATACGCCTTCCAGACCAGCAACGAGAAAATCTTTGCCGGTGGCGATATGGTGCGCGGCTCAGACCTGGTGGTCACCGCCATCTACGAAGGCCGCCAGGCAGCGGAAGGCATGCTGGACTACCTGGGCGTTTAATCCGGATTCCAGCACAGGGCTTGTAGGCGCCCGACTTGTCGGGCGATCGGGCCGTCTACAAGCGATAACTTGCGGCGGCTTGATGATTGCTGATCGCTCAATGAATTGGGCTCCTACGAACCCCGGTGCACGCACCCAGCCCTGGGCTATCGATCGGTCATCACCATCGGCGCCTCGAGACGTGCTTCTGCCGTAATTGAGCCTTTAGGCGTAGTCTGCTATTCTGTCGTCCCATCCTGGTGTGGCTTTCTGCCGTGCCTTTTGATCACGTTTCGACAGGTTTTTCATGACACGATATATCTTCGTGACCGGCGGCGTTGTGTCCTCCCTTGGCAAGGGCATCGCGTCGGCCTCGCTGGCGGCGATTCTCGAGGCGCGCGGCCTTAAGGTCACCATGCTCAAGCTCGACCCGTACATCAACGTGGACCCGGGTACCATGAGTCCTTTCCAGCATGGCGAGGTGTTTGTCACCGAGGATGGTGCCGAAACCGACCTGGACCTGGGCCATTACGAACGCTTCATTCGTACTAAAATGACCCAAGGTAATAACTTCACCACTGGGCGTGTATACGAACACGTACTGCGCAAAGAGCGCCGGGGCGATTACCTGGGCGGTACCGTGCAGGTAATCCCGCATATCACCGACGAAATCAAACAGCGCGTTTACGCTGGTGGCGAAGGCTTTGACGTCGCGCTGGTGGAAATCGGCGGCACGGTGGGCGATATCGAGTCGCTGCCGTTTTTAGAGTCGATTCGCCAGATTCGTAGTGAGCAGGGCGCCAATCGCGCGCTGTTTATGCACCTGACCCTGGTGCCCTACATCAAAACGGCAGGCGAAACCAAAACCAAGCCGACCCAGCACAGCGTTAAAGAGCTGCGCTCGATTGGTATTCAGCCGGATATCCTGATCTGCCGCAGCGAAGTCGAGCTTGAAGAAAGCGAGCGTCGCAAGATTGCCCTGTTCACCAACGTGGAAGAGCGTGCGGTCGTGCCGCTGCAGGATGCTGACACCATTTATCGTATCCCGCTGATGCTTCACGAGCATGGGCTGGACGATATCGTTTGCGATAAGTTCCGCCTGGAAGCCGGCCCGGCTGACCTCTCCGAATGGGTGAAAGTACTCGACTCGAAGCTCAATCCGCTGAAGTCGGTGAGCATCGCCATGGTCGGCAAGTACATGGAATTACTCGATGCCTATAAATCGCTTAACGAAGCATTGATTCACGCCGGTATTCAAGGACGTATCAAGGTCAACGTTGACTACATTGATTCCGAAGACATCGAGCGCCACGGCACCGAGCGGTTGGCCGGTAAAGACGCTATTCTGGTACCTGGCGGTTTCGGTGAGCGCGGCGTTGAAGGCAAAATCATGACCGCCCAGTTTGCCCGCGAAAACAACGTGCCGTATCTGGGGATTTGCCTGGGTATGCAGGTCGCGGTGATCGAGTTTGCGCGTAACGTGGCCGGTTGGGCAGACGCCAACTCTACCGAGTTTACCCACAACACCCAGCATCCAGTTGTTGGTTTGATTACCGAGTGGCTCAACCCTGAAGGTAAAATTGAGCTGCGTGATGCGGCTTCTGATTTAGGCGGCACCATGCGCTTGGGCGGCCAGGTGTGCCATCTTGCATCGGGTAGCAAAGCGCGTGATGCTTATGGTGCCGATGAAATTGTCGAGCGCCATCGCCACCGTTTCGAGGTCAACAATCAGTTTATCGATGAGTTGGAAAAGGCCGGGTTAGTAGTTTCGGGTAAGAGCGTCGACCAGTCCCTGGTGGAAGTGGTCGAGTTGGCGGATCATCCGTGGTACGTCGCCTGTCAATTCCATCCGGAATTCACCTCGACGCCGCGCGATGGTCATCCGTTGTTTTCGGGCTTTATTAACGCCGCGGTGGAGCATAAAGCCGCGCGCACTCGTGCCCATGCGGCGCCTCAAGAATAAGGGGGAGCCAACATGTCTTCTCAAGAGACATCCCAAGAACGCCATATTAACGTTGCCGGCCTAACCGCCGGCAATTCTTTGCCGCTCATGCTGCTCGGCGGTATGAACGTATTGGAATCGGCTGACATGGCCGATGAAGTGGCCAGTGCCTACGTCAATGTGACGCAAAAGCTGGGCATGCCCTACGTCTATAAAGCGAGTTTCGATAAGGCCAACCGCAGTTCGATTAATTCCTATCGTGGGCCTGGCCTCGAGAAAGGCCTGCAGATTTTGGCTGATATCAAGGCCCGCCACGGCGTACCGGTGATCACCGACGTTCATGAGCCCTGGCAGGCAGCGGCGGCGGCTGAAGTGGCCGACATTATCCAACTGCCTGCCTTTTTAGCGCGCCAGACCGACCTGGTGGTGGCGATGGCCAAAACCGGTGCGGCGATTAATATCAAGAAACCGCAGTTTTTGGCACCCCATGAAATGCGCCATATTATTGCCAAGTTTCAGGAAGCCGGTAATGACCGCCTGATGCTCTGCGAGCGCGGCACCAGCTTTGGCTATAACAACCTGATTGTGGATATGCTGGGCGTTGGCGATATGAAGCAAACCGGCTATCCGGTGTTTTTCGACGTGACTCATGCGCTACAGCGCCCCGGAGGCCGTGCCGACAGCGCCGACGGTCGCCGTGCGCAAGTAGCCGAGCTTGCCCGCGCAGGCGTCGCGGTTGGCTTGGCCGGGCTGTTTCTGGAAGCGCATCCCGACCCGGACAACGCCAAGTGCGATGGCCCCTGCGCCTTGCCGCTGGATCAGTTGGAGCTGTTTCTGACCCAGGTCGCGCAGTTGGATGCGCTGATCAAAGGCTTTACGCCATTGACCATTCGCTGACTGCGGTAGCAAACGTGATACGTTAAACCTCCATTAGACCGACAACTAAGGACACTGTCATGACCAAAATTGTTGATATCCGTGCGTTGGAAGTGCTCGATTCCCGGGGTAACCCCACGGTGCAAGCGAGCGTTCGTTTAGCCAGCGGCGCGGTAGGCGAAGCCTGCGCCCCCAGCGGTGCCTCTACTGGCTCACGGGAAGCGCTTGAGCTGCGTGATGGCGACAAAACGCGCTATCTCGGCAAAGGCGTGCTCAAGGCAGTGGATGCGGTCAATGGCAAAATCCGGGAAACATTGTTGGGCATGGACGCGCGTGACCAGCGCGGGCTAGATAGCGCTATGCTTTCGCTAGATGGCACGGACAACAAAGCTAACCTGGGCGCTAATGCCATTCTTGCCGTGTCGCTTGCGGCCGCCAAAGCCGCGGCCAATGCTAAAGGCGTGCCGCTTTATGCCCATATCGCCGAGCTTTACGGCCAGCCGGGTGAATACCTGATGCCGGTGCCCATGATGAACATCCTAAACGGCGGTGAACACGCGGATAACAACGTCGATATTCAGGAATTTATGGTCCAGCCGGTGGGCGCGGCCAACTTCCGCGAAGGCTTGCGCATGGGCGCTGAGATTTTCCATGCGCTGAAAAAAGTACTGTCGGCGAAGGGGTTGTCTACGTCCGTTGGCGACGAAGGTGGTTTTGCGCCCAACCTGGCGTCCAACGCCGATGCACTGGCGATTATTAAGCAAGCCGTGGCCGATGCCGGTTACCAACTGGGTAGCGACGTCACCCTGGCGCTCGACTGTGCCTCGTCTGAATTCTATAAAGACGGTCAGTACAACCTGGCCGGCGAAGGCAAGCGCTACGATGCCCAAGGCTTTGCCGACTATCTGGCAGGCCTGTGCGACGACTACCCGATCGTGTCTATCGAAGACGGCATGGACGAGTCGGACTGGGACGGCTGGAAAGCGCTGACCGATAAATTGGGCGATAAGGTCCAACTGGTCGGCGATGATCTGTTCGTCACCAATACCAAGATCCTCAAGCGCGGTATTGATGAGCAGATCGGTAACTCGATCCTGATCAAGTTCAACCAGATTGGTTCGCTGTCGGAAACCCTGGATGCGATCAAAATGGCCCAGGATGCGGGCTTCACCGCGGTGATTTCCCACCGCAGCGGTGAAACCGAAGACACCACGATCGCTGATCTGGCGGTGGGTACCTGCGCTGGTCAAATAAAGACAGGATCGCTGTGCCGCTCCGACCGTGTCGCCAAATATAACCGTCTGCTAGTGATCGAAGACGAATTGGGCGATGTTAGCTATCCAGGGATCAAGGCCATTAAAGGGCAATAAAGCAAAAAATGGCGGTTGCTTTGTAAGAGATCTCTCAAAGTTTTGTAAGATATCTCTTACAAATGCCGTCGAAAATCGCTCGAACTGCGTAAGAAAAACAGAAATTTTTCACTAATTAAAATTTAAGCTTCTGTTTTTAATGATTTTTTATAAAAAGGGCGGACCAGCGTGGTCTGCCCTTCGTCGTTTTGGACCGCCTTGTGATGCGACAGCGTTCTGCCACAATGCCTATCAAGGATAAGGGGAGGCAAGGATGCTCTCATGCAGGATGCAACGGGATGCAGGTGGTGCGCCGGATGACACAGTGATGTGAGCCCTGGCAAGGACGGCACCGAAGGACGTTGACACAGGGAGTGGTCAGGAGGAAGTGCTTGGAGCGGGCGGCCTACGGGCCGCCTTTTTTTTGCGCCCGCTTGTGTCCATATAAAAAAACCAGCGCAATCGCTGGTTTTAATCGCAGCGTTGTCTCGATTAACGCTCGAGCTTTTCCAGCTTACCGCTTTTGCCATCCCATTCTTCGGCATCGGGCAGCGGGTCTTTTCTCTCGGCAATGTTTGGCCACACCTCAGACAGCTCGGCGTTGATCTCAATAAACTGCTCTTGCCCGTCGGGCAGTTCATCTTCAGAGAAAATCGCCTCCGCAGGGCACTCGGGCTCACACAGCGCGCAGTCGATACACTCGTCCGGGTGAATCACCAGAAAATTCGGGCCTTCGTAAAAACAGTCGACTGGGCAGACCTCGACACAGTCAGTGTATTTGCATTGGATGCAGTTCTCGGTAACGACAAACGTCATCTTGCTATCCCTCTTGCGGGACCAAGGGGACGCCCTTGGTCGTGGTCAATCGTGAATGGTTATAAATCAGCCGTTTTTTATAAGCTAAAAAGTATGGGCGACATTCTAGAGGTGCCCTAACGCGGCGGCAAGCACCGCGGTGCTGTTCTGATGCGTCAAATTAGAGCAGTTCGCGCCATTGATATAACAGCGCCAATGCCTCACGTGGCGATAAGCCGTCTACATCGGCCTGCTCCAGCGCCTCGACCACGGGATGAGGAGCGCTGGCAAATAAATCATTCTGCTGAGGCGCAGGCTGGTGAGACAGCGGCATTTGGCGTTGTTCTTCCACATCGCGTTGTTCAAGCGCGACGAGTTTTTCGCGTGCCCGCTGGATCACATGGCTTGGAACACCCGCCAACTGGGCGACCTGCAAACCGTAACTCTGGCTGGCGGGGCCTGCCTCGATGCGGTGCATGAAAACGATATTATCGCCGTGCTCGGTAGCGGTTAAGTGAATATTAGCCACGCCGTCGGCTTGGTCGGGTAGCCCGGTCATCTCAAAGTAATGGGTCGCGAACAGCGTCAGCGCGCGGGCATTGGCCAAGTGCTCGGCGCTTGCCCAGGCCAGTGACAGGCCATCAAAGGTGCTGGTGCCACGGCCGATTTCATCCATCAGTACCAGGCTGTGCTCGGTGGCGTTATGCAGAATATTGGCGGTTTCGGTCATTTCGACCATGAACGTCGAGCGCCCGCCAGCCAGATCATCCGACGAGCCGATACGGGTGAATATTCGGTCAACAGGGCCTATCTCGGCGGCATCGGCTGGCACAAAGCTGCCACTATGGGCCAGCAGCGCAATCAGCGCGGTTTGACGCATATAGGTCGATTTACCGCCCATGTTGGGGCCGGTAATGATCAGCATGTGCTGCTCGGGGGTCAGCGTGACATCGTTGGGCACGAAGGGATGATCGCTGACTTGCTCGACCACCGGGTGACGCCCGGCGTGGATGGTCAGCCCTGTGGACGCCGCCAGGGTGGGGCGCACCCAGTTAAGTGCCTCAGCGCGTTCAGCAAAGGCACACAGCACATCCAGCTCGGCGAGCGCCTGGGAGGTTCGCTGTAGCGCGTTAAGCTCCTCGTTAAGCTCGTTAAGCAGCTGGTCGTAAAGCCATTTTTCCCGGGAAAGAGCGCGTGATTTGGCCGAAAGCGCTTTATCCTCGAACTCTTTAAGTTCAGGAATGATAAACCGTTCGGCATTTTTCAGCGTTTGGCGGCGAATATAGTCTGCAGGGGCCTGCTGGGCTTGAGCGCGGGGCAGTTCGATAAAGTAGCCATGCACGCGGTTATAGCCGACCTTTAAATTGGCCAGGCCGGTGCGTTCTCGCTCACGCAGTTCGAGCTGCACCAGATAATCGCCAGCATTTTCAGCCAGGCCGCGATGTTCATCCAACTCTGCGTCGTACCCCTGAGCGATGACGCCACCGTCGCGGATCACCACCGGTGGGTTGTCGACCAGCGCCCGCTGTAAGGTGTCGGCTACTTCAGGGTAAGGCCGAATATGCGGGCGAAGGCTATCCAGCAGGCTGCCTTCTTCGACCTCACTCAGCTGTTGTTCAAGAGCGGGCAGCGTGGTCAGAGCATCACGCAGACGTGCCAGGTCGCGGGGCCTGGCGCTGTAAAGCGCCACGCGGGCCAGAATGCGCTCGACGTCGCCCACGTCACTTAAGGTATCGCGTATCGCCAGGTAGCGGGCGTCAAGGCCTAATAGCGCGACGCCTGCCTGACGCCCCTGGATGACCTCGCGTTGCCGCAGCGGACGGTTCAGCCAGCGTTTGAGCAGGCGCGAGCCCATGGCCGTTGTGCAGGTGTCCAGCACGCTGGCCAGAGTGTTGTCGGTGGTGCCGCCGAGGTTGATGTCAATTTCCAGGTTGCGTCGGCTGGCGGCATCAATGACCACCGCATCGTCGCGGTTCTCAACGCTGATAGCGGTGACATGGGGCAAACGTGAGCGCTGGGTGTCACGCGCATAGTCGATCAGCACCCCGGCGGCGACCAGCGCGGTGGTTAAGTGCGCACAGCCAAAGCCACGCAGGTCCTGCACCTCGAACTGGTCACACAGGCTACGGGTTGCGCTCTGCAAATCGAACAGCCATTCACCCTGGCGGCGCAGGCTGCGGGTTTGCGACCAAGTGTCGGGTAGTGTGAGGCTCTCGGGGACGAGTAACTCTGCCGGAGAGAGGCGCGTTAGCTCGGCGAGCATCTCGGCTTCGCTATCGACTTCCAGCACGCTAAAGCGGCCACTGGAAAGCTCCAGCCAGGCAAGCCCCCAGCGCTCGCTGGTGGGAGCCACGGCCACGAGTACGTTGTCGCGCCGGGCATCCAGCAATGCTTCGTCGTGCAACGTGCCGGGGGTGACGATACGCACGACTTGGCGATCGACGGGGCCTTTACTGGTGGCGGGGTCGCCAATTTGCTCGCAGATGGCGACGGATTCACCGGCGCCGACCAAGCGTGCCAAATAACCTTCGGCGCTATGGTAGGGGACGCCCGCCATGGGGATAGGTTTGCCGCCGGACTGCCCGCGCTGGGTCAGGGTAATGTCCAGTAGGGTGGCGGCGCGTTTTGCGTCGTCAAAAAAGAGCTCGTAAAAGTCCCCCATTCGGTAAAACAGCAGTACCTCAGGGTGCTCGCGTTTGATCTTTAAGTATTGCGCGATCATTGGCGTGTGCGCGGGGCTGGCCTGTGACATGGGTGTCCTAATTGAGCGTTGTGCAAGCGCGCGGGCTTGCCGTCTGTTTTGAGCAACTGAAACGCAGTATTCTACGCTGAATTGATGACGCACATGAAGGAGCGACCATGTCACCCAGTGTCTCAAGCTTAATAAATTTGGATTTATCCATCTTGGCCCAGCGGTTGGGGCGTCTTTGCCAGCAAGCGCAGCTCGAAGTTACCGCGGCAGAGTCATGTACCGGTGGGGGTATTGCCAGTGCCATTACCTCGGTGGCGGGTAGCTCTGCCTACTTCACTACCGGGTATGTCACTTACGCCAACGCAGCCAAAACACGCTTATTGGGCGTGCCGGAAGCCACACTGAACGCCCATGGCGCGGTCAGCGAAACCGTGGTTAAGCAGATGGTCGCCGGCGCCTGCCGTGAAAGCGGTGCTGGGCTTGCCGTGGCCGTCAGCGGTGTAGCGGGCCCCGAGGGCGGTAGCGACGATAAGCCCGTGGGCACCGTCTGGCTGGCTTGGGGGAACGAGGACCACCAACAGGCTGAGCGCTATCATTTTCCTGGCGACCGGCAGGCGGTGCGCGAGCAAGCCGTACGTCAGGCGCTGGCAGGCCTGGTGGCGCGCTTGGCAGAAAAGGTAGGCGATGCCCGCGCGAAATAATCGCGCGAAACACTGGCTGAGGATTTGTTTAGCGGCTAATCTTTGGCATACTACTGGCTAATTATACAGCTTCTGATGAGGATTGACTGAATGGCACAGGATGATAATCGCACCAAAGCGCTCAACGCTGCGCTCACCCAAATTGATCGCCAGTTTGGTAAAGGCACGGTCATGCGTTTGGGCGATACCCCCCGCGTTGTAATGCCATCGGTGTCCACGGGGTCGTTGGGTTTGGATATTGCCCTGGGTATCGGAGGGCTACCGTTTGGCCGTGTGTGCGAAATCTTTGGCCCGGAGTCGTCGGGTAAAACCACCCTGACGCTGTCGGTGATTGCCCAAGCGCAAAAGCAAGGCAAAGTATGTGCCTTCGTGGATGCCGAGCACGCCCTTGATCCCAGCTATGCAGAAAAATTGGGTGTTAATCTGGACGACCTGCTGGTATCCCAGCCGGATACTGGCGAGCAAGCCCTGGAAATCACCGACATGTTAGTGCGCTCAGGTGGTGTGGACGTCATCGTCATCGACTCGGTTGCCGCCCTAACGCCGCGTGCTGAGATTGAAGGCGAAATGGGTGATTCCCACGTGGGTCTGCAGGCGCGTTTGATGTCCCAGGCGCTGCGTAAAATTACCGGCAATATTAAAAACGCCAACTGCCTAGTCGTATTCATCAACCAGATCCGCATGAAGATTGGTGTGATGTTCGGCAGCCCCGAAACCACCACGGGGGGGAACGCGCTGAAGTTTTACGCCAGTGTACGCTTGGATATCCGCCGCACCGGCTCGGTGAAAGTAGGGGATGAAGTCACCGGTAATGAAACCCGCGTAAAAGTGGTCAAAAACAAGGTGGCACCACCGTTCCGCCAGGCCGAGTTCCAAATTCTCTACGGCAAGGGTATTTACCACGCCGGCGAAGTCATCGACTTGGGTGTGCAGCAGAACCTGGTGGATAAAGCGGGCGCCTGGTACAGCTACAAGGGCAAGAAGATCGGCCAGGGTAAGGCAAACGCTGCTCAGTACCTGGAAGAACATCCGGAGACCATGGAAGAGATCGAAAGCCAGATCCGCGCTCAGTTGCTTGCCCAGCCCGACCCTAAAAAAGAAGAAGCCGCCATGGCGGATGTGGCAGCCGACGCCGATACCGAAGACGATCTGCTCTAAGCCGCTGGCGTCAGTATGTTTTCATCGTCCCAAGACGCCACCCCTCGGGAGGTGGCCATTCAACTGCTGGCTCGGCGGGAATACTCCCGCGCCGAGCTGGCGCGCAAGCTTGAGCAGAAGGCATTTGCCGCTGAAGAGATTGATGCCTGCCTCGAGACATTGGCCGAGCAGGGATTACAGTCGGACGCGCGCTTTGCCGAAAGCTTTATCCGCTCGCGTATCAATCGTGGGCAAGGCGTCATTCGCATTAAGGGCGAGCTAAGCCAGCGTGGGGTCGACCGCGAAATAGCCACGGAAGCCTTTGCCGCGGTTGAAGAGCGCGAGGCAGTCGATTGGTTTGAGCTCGCCCGTGACACCCTGGCACGACGCTTTTCATCTCCCGGCGCTACCCCCAAAGAACGCGCTAAGCGGGAACGCTTTCTTGCCACGCGCGGGTTTGATTTTGACCAAATCCGCTACGCGTTAGACAGTCTATAGTCCGCTTCAATGGGCGATAAAGCCCCCTTTCAAATAACTCTGCCACTAACTGCGGCTTTAGTCGTTTGACAACTGCGCTATAATGGCCCCTTTGCGACCCCAGCGGGTAGCGGCGACAGCGCCCTGGGGCATCACGCTTTCTTGTTACGGATACCCTATGAAGAGCGCAGAGATCAGACAGGCTTTTTTATCTTTCTTTGAAGATCAAGGGCATACCATCGTGCCCACTAGCTCGTTGGTGCCGGGCAATGACCCCACGCTACTGTTTACCAACGCAGGAATGGTGCCTTTCAAAGATGTCTTCCTCGGTCGCGACCCGCGCCCCTATGTGCGGGCAGCCTCGGCGCAGCGCTGCGTCAGGGCGGGCGGTAAGCATAATGACCTGGATAACGTCGGCTATACTGCGCGTCACCATACCTTCTTCGAGATGCTGGGCAACTTCAGCTTCGGCGACTATTTCAAGCGTGATGCCATTCGCTTCGCCTGGACCTTTCTTACTGAAACGCTAGGGCTGCCGAAAGACAAGCTATGGGTGACGGTACATATCAGCGACGACGAAGCCGAGCGTATCTGGAAAGACGACATTGGCATCGACCCTGAGCGTTTCTCCAAGCTCGATGAAGATAACTTCTGGCAGATGGGCGATACTGGCCCTTGCG
Organism: Halomonas sp. HL-93; assembly: GCF_900086985.1. NCBI lineage: Bacteria > Pseudomonadati > Pseudomonadota > Gammaproteobacteria > Oceanospirillales > Halomonadaceae > Halomonas > Halomonas sp. HL-93. The sequence continues at coordinate 3,140,652 of NZ_LT593974.1, read as the reverse complement.
GCCCCAGCTCCGAGATTTTCTTTGACCACGGCCCCGAGGTGTGGGGCGGGCCTCCCGGCAGCCCCGAAGAGGATGGCGACCGCTACATCGAAATTTGGAACCTGGTGTTCATGCAGTTCGATCGCGACGCTGAGGGGACGCTGAATCCGCTGCCCAAGCCTTCGATCGACACCGGTATGGGGCTGGAGCGGGTGGCCGCCGTGATGCAGGGCGTGCATTCCAACTATGAGATAGACCTGTTCCAGAACCTGCTTCAGGCCGCCGCCAGCGCCACCGGGCACAGCGATACCCAAACACCGTCGCTGCGCGTAATTGCTGACCATATCCGCTCCTGTGCCTTCTTGATTGTCGATGGCGTGCTGCCGTCCAACGAAGGCCGTGGCTATGTGCTGCGCCGGATCATTCGCCGGGCGATTCGCCATGGCCATAAGCTGGGAGCCACAGAGCCGTTCTTCCATAAGCTGGTCAATGCGCTAGACGATGAGATGGGCGATGCCTATCCCGAACTGCGCGAAGCCAACAGCCAGATCGCTCGGGTACTGTTGAAAGAGGAAGAACAGTTCGCGCGTACGCTGGATCACGGTATGGGTCTGCTCAATGCGGCGCTTGACGAACTGCAGGGCGACGTATTGCCGGGCGAAACCGTGTTCAAGCTCTACGACACCTACGGGTTCCCCTATGATTTAACCGCCGATGTCTGTCGCGAGCGCGAAGTCAGCCTCGATGAAGCAGGCTTTCACCGCGAACTCGAAGCCCAGCGTGAGCGCGCCCGGGCGGCCAGCCAGTTTGGCGCCGATTACAGCACCTCCATTGAGCTCGACGGCGAAACCACCTTTACCGGCTACGACCGCCTGGAAGATCAGGCAAGCGTTACCGCGCTGGTCGATACGGAAGGCAACGAGCTTGCCGCGCTGGAAGCGGGGCAGAAAGGCATTGTGGTGCTGGACCGTACCCCGTTCTACGGTGAGTCCGGCGGCCAGGTGGGTGACACCGGCTATTTATACGTCGACGGCGGTCGCTTCCAGGTCACTGACACTCAAAAGCAGAGCGGCCACCACCTCCACCAGGGCATTATGGTAGAAGGCACGTTAAACGTGGGGGCCCACGTGCGCGGCGAGGTGGATGCCAGCCTGCGTACGGCCACGATTCGTAATCACTCGGCGACGCACCTGCTACACAAAGCGCTGCGCATGGTATTGGGCGATCACGTTCAACAGAAAGGCTCGCTGGTTAATGCCGAACGGCTACGCTTCGACTTCAGCCACTTTGAACCCATGACCGATGAGCAACTGTCGGAAGTTGAGCGGCTGGTCAACGAGCAGATCCTCGCCAACGCCCCGACCAAGGTCGAGCAGATGAGTCTCGATCAAGCCAAGGCCAAGGGTGCAGCAGCGCTGTTTGAGGCCAAATACGCCGATAACGTGCGCGTGCTGACTATCGGTCAGGACGAATTCTCAATCGAGCTATGCGGCGGCACTCACGTGGCACGCAGCGGCGATATCGGCTGTTGTCACCTGGTTAGCGAAGTGGGCATTGCCTCGGGCGTACGCCGTATCGAGGCGATTACCGGCGAGAATGCCCTGGCGTATTTCCGTGAGCAGGAAGCCCGCATTCAGCGGCTGGGTGAGCGACTGAAGACCAAGCCTGAGCAGGTCGAAGCGCGGGTGGAGGCGTTGGCAGAGCGCAATCGCAGCCTGGAAAAAGAGCTTGAGCAGCTTAAAGCGAAGCTTGCCAGTGCCGCCGGCAGCGACATGCTGAGTCAGGTGCAGGATATTAACGGGGTGAAATTGCTGGCAACGCAGCTTGAGGGCGTTTCTGGTAAAGACCTGCGCGGTGTGCTGGATCAGCTTAAGAACAAGCTAAGCTCCGGTGTGATTATCCTAGGCGTTGCCGACCAGGCGGCGGGTAAAGTCAGTCTGATCGCCGGTGTGACAAAAGACCTCACCGGCCGGGTGAAAGCAGGTGAGCTGGTCAATCACGTGGCCTCCCAGGTGGGAGGCAAAGGCGGTGGCCGCCCAGATATGGCCCAAGCGGGTGGCAGTCAACCCGATGCCTTGCCCGGTGCGTTGAACAGCGTACCGGCATGGTTGGAAAACACGCTTAACTAAACAGGAAGGCCGGTGGCATTATTTGTCATCGGCCTTTCACTTATTAGCAATAACAACATTCATCCTCCATTCCCGAACGATAGGAAAAACGGCATATGGCACTATACGTACAGAAGTTCGGCGGCACTTCGGTGGGCTCTGTCGACCGTATCAAGGCCGTAGCGGAAAAAGTCAAAGGCTTCCGCGATCAAGGCCACCAAGTCGTGGTGGTGGTCTCCGCGATGAGCGGTGAGACCAATCGCCTGACCGACATGGCGCACGCGTTGAATGATGACCCTGCTCCGCGCGAAATGGACATGCTGCTCTCCACCGGCGAACAGGTGACCATTTCGCTGTTAGCCATGGCGCTTCAGCAGGCCGGCGTTGCCGCCACGTCGCATACCGGTGCGCAAGTCGGCATTCACACCGACAGTGCCTACACCAAGGCACGTATTCAGCGCATTGAGACCGACGATCTAAAAGCCGATCTGGACGCGGGCCAAGTTGTTGTGGTCGCGGGTTTCCAGGGCGTGGATGAAGACGGCAACATTACCACGCTGGGGCGCGGCGGTTCGGATACCACCGGGGTAGCCCTGGCGGCGGCGTTAGGTGCTGATGAGTGCCAGATATATACCGATGTCGATGGCGTTTATACCACCGATCCCCGCGTCTGCACCAAGGCGCAGCGGCTTGAAAGTATCACCGTTGAAGAAATGCTCGAGCTGGCAAGTCTGGGCTCAAAAGTGCTGCAAATTCGCGCGGTCGAGTTTGCCGGTAAATACAATGTTCCCCTGCGGGTGCTGTCGAGCTTTGAAGACGGCCCCGGTACCCTAATTGTTGCTGAAGCAGACCAAGACGAGGACTCCATGGAAGAACCGCTGATTTCCGGTATCGCGTTCACTAAAAACGAAGCCAAGCTGACCCTGCTGAATACTCCTGATGTGCCGGGTGTTGCCTCGCGTATTCTGGGCCCGATCGCCGACGCCAATATTGAAGTCGACATGATCGTGCAGAACGTGGCACCGGCGGGTGATTACACCGACTTTACCTTTACTGTCGCCAAGGGCGACTATAAAGCCACCAAAAAGCTGCTTGAAGAAACCGTCATTCCTAGCCTGGGCGGGGGTGAATTGCGTGGCGACGATAATATTGCCAAAGTATCGTTGGTGGGTGTTGGTATGCGCTCCCACGCTGGCGTGGCGTCTAAAATGTTTCGTGTGCTTGCCGATGAAAATGTCAATATCCGGATGGTCTCCACCTCGGAAATCAAAATTTCGGTGGTGATTGATGAAAAACACATGGAACTCGCCGTTAATGCCTTACACAAAGCATTTGGTCTAGATAAATCAGATATCGAATCTGAATAACATTGTCGCCTTAAACCTTCTACGCTGAAGGGTACTTGCTGCCGTGTGGTGGTGAGCTTTCTTTCAACGGGAGGTTGAGGTGTCATGGAGCCGGTGCCATTGGTGGTAGAAGGTGCCATGCCGCATAATGGCATGGTGCCGCTTCCGGCGGACACATCCCGTTGTATAAAAACGTCTGAGAAGGAGATCAGCCATGCTCATCCTAACCCGCCGTGTCGGCGAAACCCTGATGATAGGGGATGAAATCACCGTCACCGTACTAGGTGTGAAAGGTAACCAAGTTCGTATTGGCGTTAATGCGCCAAAAGACGTGGCGGTTCACCGCGAAGAGATCTATCAGCGCATTCAGCGCGAACGAAGCGGTGAAAGTGAAGCGGAATGAGCGCTGGTTGGCGACGAAATAAAGTCGCGTCATGCGCGTAAGGTAAGGTCGGCGCGAAAAAAAACCGAGCAGGGCTGGACAACTTTCCGCCAAATCGGTAATATTCGCGCCGTGCCGTTAAGGAGAGGTGGCCGAGTGGCTGAAGGCGCTCCCCTGCTAAGGGAGTATAGGGTTTATAGCCCTATCGAGGGTTCGAATCCCTCTCTCTCCGCCAGCCGCACACTAAGGTAAGCGCCCGTAGCTCAGCTGGATAGAGTATCTGACTACGAATCAGAGGGTCGGAGGTTCGAATCCTCCCGGGCGCGCCACCTTTTTAGATGTTGTTTTGACGTCTTAATGACATAGCAAACGTGGAATAGCATCCACGCGCCCGTAGCTCAGCTGGATAGAGTATCTGACTACGAATCAGAGGGTCGGAGGTTCGAATCCTCCCGGGCGCGCCAGAATTTCAAACCCGTCCTTTTACAAGGGCGGGTTTTCTGTTTCTTGTCGGACTCAAGTGGCTCGCGCTTGGGTCTGACGATTGTGTTTAGCGCCCCGCTTAACGGTAGGGCGCTTTTTTTATGCGGTTTCGGCAATCTTGGCTGGCACCACAAGGTTTTCAAGCAGGGTATCCAGCTCGGTAATCCGCTTGACGCGCTGAAATTGACGGTTGGCCTCCGCATTGCCCTGTCGCATTTGCGCGAGCCACTGCTTGACCAGCGAAACCACAACGCGTTGCGGCAGGTGCTGGCGTTGGCGGTGTGCATATTGCTTGAGAACGCTGGCGCGCATTGACCAGGTGGTGTCGGCCAGGCGCTCACCGGTGTTCTGCCAGTGTCGTATCCTAGGCGCCAGCCAGGGATCGGCCAGCGCGCTGCGTCCCAGCATTACATCACGGCAGCCTGAGAGCGTGCGTGCTTTCCAGTAATCTTCCAGGGTCCAGATATCGCCGTTTGCCACCACTGGCAGCGATACGCGGTGGCGAATTTTGGCGATCCATTCCCAGTGGGCGGGAGGACGATAGCCTTCGTCGCGGGTGCGGCCGTGAACCACCAGTCGCGCCGCGCCACCTGCCTCGGTGGCCTGGGCACAGGCGACGGCCAGGCGCCGGTCGGAAAACCCAAGGCGAATTTTGGCGGTTACGGGAATTTCGCCGGCAAGCGCGTCGGCGACCGCTTTAACGGCCTGGTAGACGCGCTCGGGTTGCCTTAGAAGGGATGCGCCACCGTCGTGGCGGTTGACGAGTTTGGCAGGGCAGCCAAAATTAAGATCAATACTGCGCGCGCCGAGCGACAGTGCTTGCTGAGCATTGGTAGCAAGTGCCACAGGGTCTGCCCCCAGCAGTTGCAAGTGCACGGGGACACCGCTCGGTGTGGCAACGTGAGTGTGGGCGAGTTCAGGGCAATGTTTATAAAACACGCGCGGGGGTAGGCGAGCGTCGACAACGCGTACAAACTCGGTCACTGTCCAATCAAACCCAGGCGTGACGGTTAGCAGTTCGCGTGTGACGGCATCGATCACGCCCTCCATGGGGGCTAGTCCGATTTCGCCTTTATGTAGTAAATTAACAACCATGACTTAAACCATCGCGACATTGCAATATTCAGAGGGTGTGGCAGGTTAGTGTATTCCCAGCACTGCGCCAAGCGTCAATAAGCAGTGGCGTTGATGGTGTTATTGGCTACCAGACAGGAGATGCCATATGCAGGACCTGGAACTATTACAGGAAGGCCTTGGCCTGATGGCACTGGGCATGGGGTTTGTATTTGTTTTTCTTGGTATTTTAGTGTTTTCGCTGACGCTTATGTCGGGCGTCATCAGGCGTTTCCAGCCTGCCCCTGCGCCGGTTATATCTAATGGTAATACTAAGCGACCGTCGCAATCGACTGCCAAAGACGATGAAACCCTCGCCGTGATCAGTGCTGCAGTGCACCGTTATCGTACCAAAATACGTCGTTAACTTCCCTGTTTGCCGGGGGGGATTCGCGCAAGCTGGACATTTTTTTGTTATTTTTACTACAAATAAACATTCCTTGACTACGAGCCAAGCCATGAAAGAAACCAAACGCCCACTAGGCATTACCGATGTCGTCCTGCGTGATGCCCATCAATCGTTGTTCGCTACCCGGCTGCGGCTGGCGGACATGCTGCCGATTGCCGAAAAGCTGGATCAAGTCGGCTACTGGTCTTTGGAAACCTGGGGCGGTGCGACGTATGACGCCTGCATTCGCTATCTGGGCGAAGATCCCTGGGAGCGTATCCGCGCCCTCAAAGAAGCTATGCCCAATACCCCTCAGGCGATGCTGCTGCGCGGCCAGAACCTGCTGGGTTACCGGCATTATGCTGACGACGTGGTCGACAAGTTCGTCGAGCGTGCCAAAACCAACGGTGTCGATGTATTTCGTGTGTTTGATGCGATGAACGACCCGCGCAACCTGGAGCGCGCCATCAAGGCGGTGCGCCAAGTGGGCGGCCATGCGCAAGGCACCATTTCTTACACAGTGAGTCCGGTACATACCCTGGATAGCTGGATCGATCTCGCCAAGACCATTGCGTCCATGGGCGCGGATTCGCTGGCTATCAAGGATATGGCGGGGCTGCTGACGCCTTACACTGCGTTTGAACTGGTCTCGCGTCTCAAGAAAGAACTGTCGATTCCCGTGCATCTGCATTGCCATGCCACCACCGGGCTTTCCACCTCTACGATTCTTAAAGCGGTCGAAGCGGGCATCGACAATGTCGACACCGCGATTTCGTCGATGTCGATGACCTACGGCCACAGCCCTACTGAATCGGTGGTGGCGATGCTCAAGGACACCGACCGCGATACCGGGTTGGACCTTGAACTGCTGGAAGACATTGCCAGCTACTTCCGCGGCGTGCGCAAGAAATACGCGGCGTTTGAAGGCTCGCTGCGCGGTATCGACTCGCGCATTCTGATCGCCCAGGTGCCCGGTGGCATGCTGACCAACATGGAAGGCCAGCTCAAGGAGCAGGGCGCCGGCGATAAGCTGGACGACGTCTTGACCGAGATCCCCCGCGTGCGCGAAGACCTCGGCTTTATCCCGCTGGTGACGCCAACCTCGCAGATTGTCGGTACCCAAGCCGTCATGAACGTCATGATGGGCGAGCGCTACAAGTCGATTTCCAAGGAAGTCCAAGCGCTGCTCAAAGGCGAATACGGCGCCGCGCCGGCACCGTTTAACCGCGAGTTGCAGCAGCGCGTGCTGGAAGGTGGCGAACCGATCACCTGCCGCCCGGCGGACAACCTATCGCCGGAAATGGACAGGCTCGCCGGTGAGCTGAAAGACCATGCCAAAGCCGATGGCATCCGCCTGGCTGACGGCGAGCAGCAAGTGGACGACGTGCTGACCTACGCGCTGTTCCCGCAGATTGGTCTTAAATTCCTTAAGAACCGTGACAATCCTGACGCCTTTGAGCCCGAGCCCCAGGCGGCCGAGGCGGAAAGCGCCAAGGTGCCTGCCAAAGCGGAAAGCAAAGCGCCCGTGGCAAGCAGTGGCCCGGAAACCTATACCGTCAAGCTCAAAGGTAAAGCATTTGTCGTCGAAGTGTCCGAAGGCGGCGACATCAGCGACGTGCAGGAGCAAACCGCCGCGGGTGCAGCGCCCAAAGAAGAAGCGCCGGCACCGAGCGGTGAGGCGATTACCGCGCCCTTGGCCGGCAATATCTTCAAGGTCAATGTACGCCCGGGTGATAGCGTGGCCGAGGGCGACGTGGTGATTATCCTTGAAGCGATGAAAATGGAAACCGAAGTGCGCGCCAGCAGTGCCGGGACCGTTTCGGCCGTGAGCGTCAGTGAGGGCGACAGCGTTGCCGTCGGCGATACGCTGATCGAACTCTAAGGACTCCCGCATGGATAAACTAATTACCTTATGGGAAGGCTCCGGGCTTTATAACCTTGAGCTTGGCCAAGTCGTGATGGTTGCAGTGGGACTATTGCTGCTCTACCTCGCCATCTACAAGAAGTTTGAGCCACTGTTGTTGGTGCCAATCGGCTTTGGCGGCATTCTCGCCAACATTCCTGAGGCGGGGTTGGCGCTATCGGCGCTTGATCAGGCGATCGAGGTCGGCCGGCCCGCACTGTTGGAGCAGTTGGCCTCGGCGCTTGGCGGCAGCCTGGATAGCCAGGCGAGCGTCGACAGCTGGCGCACGTCGATTCAGCAGATGATAGCTGACGAGGCCTCGGTGGAGCAGATTGCCACAGCGGAAACCGTGGCCAAAGGCTCGGGTTATGGCGACGGTCTGCTGTACGTGTTCTACACCGTGGCTATTACCTCCGGCATTGCCCCGCTGATCATCTTCATGGGCGTCGGCGCGATGACCGACTTTGGCCCGCTGCTGGCCAACCCGCGCACGCTGTTCCTGGGCGCCGCCGCGCAGTTCGGCATTTTTGCCACGCTGTTCGGCGCCGTGCTGCTGTCGTCGATGGGGTGGATGGACTTCTCGCTCAACCAGGCCGCTGCCATCGGTATTATCGGCGGCGCGGATGGCCCGACCTCGATCTACGTTGCGAGCATGCTGGCGCCTGAACTGCTGGGTGCGATTGCCGTGGCCGCTTACGCCTACATGGCGCTGGTGCCGTTGATCCAGCCGCCGATCATGCGCCTTCTGACATCCAGGAAAGAGCGCGAAATCACCATGACGCAGCTGCGCCCGGTGTCGAAGCTCGAGAAGATCGTCTTTCCGCTGCTGCTGTTGATCCTGGTGGCGCTGTTTCTGCCCGATGCGGCGCCGCTGTTGGGGATGTTCTGCTTTGGTAACCTGATGCGCGAATGTGGCGTGGTCGAGCGGCTAAGCGACACGGCGCAAAACGCGCTGATAAATACCGTGACGATCGTGCTGGGCCTTGCCGTGGGCTCCAAGCTCATGGCTGAAAGCTTCCTGTCGCTTGAAACGCTCGGCATCATGGCGCTGGGGATCGTGGCCTTCGGGATCGGCACCTCGGCCGGGGTGTTGATGGCCAAGCTAATGAACCTGGTGAGTAAAATGCCGATCAACCCGCTGATTGGTGCGGCGGGGGTCTCGGCGGTGCCGATGGCGGCACGCGTGGCCAACAAGGTGGGGCTCGAGTCCAACCCGCATAACTTCCTGCTGATGCACGCCATGGGTCCCAATGTGGCCGGGGTGATCGGCTCGGCGGTGGCTGCGGGTGTGATGATCAAGTACTTAGGTTAACCAGTGCTGGGGCTGACCAACAATTGGGCTAAAACGCCTCGATAGCCACGCAATCGGCCGCCCCTGAAGAGGGGCGGCCGTTTTTTTGCTTATAGTGAGATCGTCTGCGCGCTAAGGGACTGCTTGAGGCGGCTTTCCAGCGGGCTAAGATCAAGTGCGTGGTCACTGGGCCAGCCGATCGTCAGCGCGACACCATTCCCATCATAGTCGGCATTAACCACTGGGATGGCCTGTTCGTCACACCACGCGCGGGCTAACGACTCGTCGGCAAAGGCAAAACGGACCAGGTAGTGATTTCGCTCGACGATTTCCTGTGTGGGAAGCGAGGCCAGGGCATGATTCACTGCCTGGGAGTAGGCGCGCGCCAGTCCACCCGTGCCTAGTTTGGTACCGCCAAAGTAGCGAATGACGACACTACCGATTTCACCCAGTTGACTACCTTGAAGCGCTTGGTACATGGGGCGGCCCGCGGTACCGCCGGGCTCACCGTCATCGGAGAAGCCAATGCGTTGCTGCTCGCCCGGGGCGGCCGCGATATAAGCCAGGCAGTGGTGACTAGCGCTGGGGTGGGCCTGTTTGGCCGCCGTTGTCAGAGCATTGACGGCGTCAAGGTCAGGGGTGTGGGCGACCCAGGCGATAAAGCGGCTTTTTTCAATCTCAATCTCGTTAATGTGCCAAGTGCCTGGAGGTAGTTGGGGGACGCGATAGCGCATGTATATCCCGGCGTTTAGTGTGTCACGGGATGATGCTCAATTCCCATGAACATGCCAAGTACCTGAATATCACGATTATGCAAAAACACTTCGGGGTGCTGCGCGTCGTCGAGCAACAGGCGCACACCCGCTCGGCTGATGGATAGCTGTTTGAGGGCAAGCGTTTGCTGATTGATTTCAGCAATAACGGTTTCGTCCTGGCTGTCATGCTGATAGCGACGAATGACGATAACATCGCCATCAAACAGGTTGCAGTCTGACATGCGGTTGCCTCGCACCTTTAATGTGTAGGTGTTGCGGCGTGTCATCCGCGCGGTCGATGGCGGAATGGTATAAGGGCGGGGCGTTGGGCGAATCGTCGGCAATGAGGCGTTCATCGACATGTTCATGGCTTTCTCCAAATCAGCGCCCTATCCCTAGGCAAGCTATCGGTAGACACAATACGTTTATAGGTTATACATGTTTTTTCATACAGTGTTTGGTCAGTATAAACCTGTTTTTGCATACAGTGCCAGAAATAATTGTCGAGATGTTTGACGACCTTGGTCGCATGCGTAATGCAGCCGCGGTCGACTAGCGATGGAATGGCTTTAGGTGTAGAGTTCGAGCCAAAATAAACTTACGTGGGGTGACGCTTGACGCTGTGTTTGCAAGGCCGTCAGCTAGGCTGTGAGCGCGATGATCGCTGGCTTTTTCAAGGGCTGGATATTGACGTCAAACACGGTGACATATGGCATGTGGCTGGCCCCAATGGCAGTGGCAAAACCACGCTATTAAAAATGCTGTCCGGGCAGTTCAATGAGTTTTCCGGGTCACTCCACTGGCAGGGTCAGCCGCTTAAACAAGTACGCGAGCACTTTGCCGCCAACTTGCTTTACCTTGGTCACTCGCTTGGTGTAAGCATGGCGCTAACGCCGCTGGAAAACTTAGCCTGGTACCAGGCGTTGCATGGTGAGCGCGGCAGCGAGGCGCAGCGTGAAGCGGCCTTGTCGGCGATGGGGCTGGATGGCATGGAAGATGTCCCCGCCGGGCATTTATCAGCAGGCCAGCAGCGTCGTGTGGCCCTGGCACGGTTAAGCCTCACGCCGCGAGCCCTGTGGGTACTGGATGAGCCGTTTACGGCCATTGACCATGATGGTGTCGAGACCCTGGAAGCGCAGTTGGTAGCGCACGCTAAGGCTGGGGGAGCCGTGGTGATAACGACCCACCACGTACTTAAAATTGCCCACCCGCTATGTCATATTTCGTTGGGGTAAAGGAGCCTGTATTGCCGCCTTTAGAAACCACGCAGCGTGTTGCGGTACTGACCGAGCCAGTCGCTAAGCATCACCTCCGCATAGCGCTTAGCGCCACTTTGATGCGTGACCTTAACCGCATGTGGCGACGCCGGGGGGATGTTCTGAACCCGTTGGTATTCTATGCCTTGGCCGTTAGCTTATTTCCAATAGGTATTTCCCCCGAGGCGGAGCTGCTGGCCGTCATGGCGCCTGGGCTTTTATGGGTCACGGCGCTGCTCGCCACATTGCTGTCGTTGGATAGCCTTTTCCGTAGCGACTTCGACGACGGCAGCCTGGAGCAAATGATGCTTGCTCCTCAGCCGTTGGCGGCGTTAAGCGTTGCCAAAGTTGCTGCCCATTGGCTATTGAGTGGTTTGCCTTTGGCCCTCGTGTCGCCCCTACTGGGCATCATGCTAGCGCTGCCATTGCATGGCATTGGGGTGTTGATGGTGTCGTTAGCGTTGGGGAGTGCCAGCTTGAGCCTTATTGGGGGCATTGGCGCGGCGTTAACCGTCGGTTTGCCCCGAGGTAGCGTGCTACTCTCGCTACTGGTATTGCCGCTGTATATTCCGGTGCTGATTTTTGGGACGGGGGCGGTTCAAGCCGCCATTTTGGGCGACGCCGTGTTGCCCCACTTGGCGATGCTTGGCGCGTTACTGGCCGCGGCGCTGATGTTTGCTCCCTGGGCCATCGCCGCGTCGTTGCGTATCAGTATAAACGGGTAGGGATGGGCACTATATGTGGGGCTTGATACATAAGTTGGGTTCGCCAAAATGGTTTTACTACCGTAGTGCAGCGCTGCAGCCATGGTGCTGGGGTGTGGCAGCGTTACTGTTGCTGACGGGCACCCTATGGGGGCTTGTTTTCGCCCCCGCTGACTACCAACAGGGCAACAGCTTCCGCATCATTTATGTCCATGTGCCGGCCGCTTTTTTAGCCCAGTCGGTCTTTGTTGCCATGGCGGTGGCAGGGCTTATCTACATGGTCTGGAAAATTAAGATCGCCGATATGGCGGCGGCTGCCATGGCGCCATTAGGCGCCGTGATGACCTTTGTGGCGTTATTCTCCGGTGCCGTCTGGGGTGTGCCGACCTGGGGAACATGGTGGATGTGGGACGCCCGATTAACCTCCATGTTGATCCTGCTGTTTCTGTATATTGGGGTGATCGGCCTGCGCGGCGCCTTTACCCGTCGGGATAGCGCGGCCCAGGCGGCATCGGTGCTGACGATGGTCGGCGTGATTAATATTCCTATCATCAAATATTCCGTGGATTGGTGGTACACCCTGCACCAGCCCGCTTCGTTTACGCTGACTTCCAAGCCTTCAATGCCGCTTGAAATGTGGCTACCGTTGCTGATCATGGTGCTAGGCTTTTACTGCTTCTTTATTGCTCTTACGCTTACCCGGACACGCAGTGAAATATTGCGCCGCGAAGCCAACACCCGATGGGTTCAGACGCTTTTTGAGGGGGCTAACTGATGGTATTTGCCTCGCTGGCTGACTGGGCATCCATGGGCGGGCATGGCCTTTACGTGTGGTCTGCCTGGGGAGTGACGGCCGTGTTTATGCTGGGGTTGATGCTCTACGCTCGCGTTGAGCGCCAACGATTGCTGAAACACCTTAAGCGGCAGGCGCGCCGACGCTCAACGACCACGCAGCAAAGAGGCTATTGCGATGACCCCAAGGCGTAAGTGCAAGCTTTATGTAATTCTCACCTTGGTCAGCCTGGCCGCACTGGTCATCGGGTTGACGCTATATGCCCTGCGCGCCAACATTAATTTGTTTTTTAGCCCCGTGCAGATTGCCCAGGGCGAGGCCCCAATGGGGCGCTCAATACGCGCGGGGGGCATGGTGAAAGTTGACTCGGTGTCCCGCGATGACGATAGCTTGAGCGTCGCGTTCACTGTCACCGACTATGTGGACGACTTGCACGTTGATTACCAGGGCATCCTGCCCGACCTGTTTCGCGAGGGGCAGGGCGTCGTGGTAGTGGGCGAGTTGCAAGACGATGGTCGTTTTCGTGCCGAGGACGTACTCGCCCGTCACGACGAGAATTATATGCCGCCCGAGGTTGCCAAAGCGCTGGAAGATGCTGGCTACTCGCCCGCCGATTTTCAGGCCAAAGCCGCGGAGATGGATCAGCAGCGCGAGGACGATTCGTGAAACCACCTCAGCCCGTCGCCGCTGGGTTTAGCATTCAGCCGGAGTATCTATGCTGACCCGGATACTGCCCGAAATTGGTCATTTTGCCTTGATTATCGCACTGCTAATGGCGGTCGTGCAGGCGCTGCTGCCATTGGCGGGGGCGGCGACGCGTCGCCCTCTGTGGATGGCGTACGGTCAGCCGATGGCCACTGGCCAGTTTTTGTTTGTTTTGCTCGCCTACGGCTGCTTAACGGCCAGTTATCTGATGGATGACTTCAGCGTGGCGAATGTCGCCAACAACGCTAATTCGCTGCTGCCCTGGTACTACAAGTTCAGTGCCGTATGGGGTAACCATGAAGGTTCGGTGCTGCTGTGGAGCCTGATGCTTGCGGGGTGGGGATGCGTCGCCGGTCTGTGGTCGCGGCGCTTGCCCCGCGACATGTTGGCGCGCGTTCTCGGAATATTGGGCTTGATCAGCGCCGGCTTCCTGTTGTTCATACTGTTGACCTCCAACCCCTTCGAGCGGAATCTGCCCGATATCCCCGCGGACGGCGCGGACCTTAACCCCTTGTTGCAGGACATCGGCCTGATCATCCACCCACCCATGCTGTATATGGGCTATGTGGGGTTTTCCGTGGTGTTCGCTTTTGCTATCGCCGCTTTGCTCGGTGGGCGATTGGATGCCGCCTGGACCCGCTGGGCACGGCCTTGGACGAATGCCGCCTGGGCGTTTTTGACGGTTGGGGTGGCGCTGGGTAGCTGGTGGGCCTATTACGAGTTGGGCTGGGGCGGTTGGTGGTTTTGGGACCCGGTGGAAAACGCCTCGCTGTTGCCATGGCTGACCGGTACCGCCCTGATACATTCCCTGGCGGTCACCGAAAAACGCGGCTCTTTCAAAAGCTGGACGGTACTACTGGCCATTGCCACCTTTTCGCTTTCACTGATGGGCACCTTTTTAGTCCGCTCCGGGGTACTGACGTCCGTGCATGCCTTTGCCAACGACCCGTCGCGGGGGCTGTTTATCCTGGTGCTGCTGGCGATCACCGTGACGCTCTCGCTAGTGGTGTTTGCCCTGCGCGCACCCCGCGTTAGCCATGCCGTGGGCTTTAATTGGCTGTCACGCGACGCCTTACTGCTGATCAATAACGGCCTGCTGGTAACCGCAACGATGACCGTGCTGCTTGGTACGCTGTATCCGTTGATTCTGGATTCGCTGGGGCTGGGCAAAATCAGCGTGGGGCCGCCTTATTTCAATGCTCTGTTCGTGCCGCTTACGGTGATCCTCTGCCTGTTTATGGGCCTGGGGCCGATGGCGCGCTGGAAGTCTACCTCGCCTGGTGAACTGGTGCGCAAACTGTGGTTAGCCGGGCTCGCGGCACTTGTGCTTGGGGCATTGATACCGCTGCTGTATCGCGGTGAATGGAACCTATGGGTCACGCTGGGCTTGTCCACCTCGCTGTGGATTATGCTGTCACTAGGCCGTGACTTGCTCGATAAATTGCGCAAGCAGCGTTCGTCACTGTGGAAAGGCCTGCAAAGCCTATCGCTAGCCTACTGGGGTATGGTGCTCGGCCATTTGGGCGTGGCGGTCACCATCGTCGGCGCGACTGTCGTGTCCCATTATGCGGTGGAGAAAAGCGTGCGCATGTCACCGGATACAAGCGTCGAGGTGGCAGGTTATCACTTTACTATGACCGATCTTACCGATCGGCGCGGCCCCAATTACTTGGCCGATACCGCGGTGATCGAGGTTCAGCGCGGTGAGAGCAGCCGGCGTTTCGAGATGCGGCCTGAAAAGCGGCTGTATCTGGCCACCGGCATGCCCATGACCCAGGTGGCGTTGCGCCCGGGCCTTTTCCGTGATCTTTACGTGGCCATGGGCGAGCAATTGGATGACGGCAGTTGGGCGATGCGTATCCAATACAAACCGTTTGTGCGCTGGCTGTGGCTGGGAGGATTGCTAATGGCGTTGGGCGGCGTGCTGGCGGTAGCGGATAAGCGTTACCGGCCCGCGCGCCCGGCCAGATTGGCGCAGGAGGGGCGGGCATGAAGCGGCGCTTGCTGTTGTTTATCTTACCTGTCGCATTTTTAGGCTTGGCGTTGTTTTTCTATGAGCGCTTGTCAGAGGACCCTACAGGTCGCGATTCGGCGCTGATGGCACGCGATTTTCCCGCCTTTGAGGCCACCACGCTTGAAGATGAGCAACAGCGGGTCGATCAATCGTTGCTGGAAGGTGAACTGACGCTCGTCAATGTATGGGGAGAATGGTGCGCCGCCTGTCGCCAGGAAATGCCCCAACTGCTTGATCTAGCCGACCGTGGACTGCGTATTGTGGGTATTAACTACCGTGATACCCGCGAGAACGGGCAGGCATTCTTAGATGAATTTGGTGACCCATTTTCAGCCAATATTTTTGATCCCGACGGTGATTTAGGGTTTGAGCTTGGGGTAATTGGCGCGCCTGAGACATTTTTGGTAGATGCCCAGGGCATCATCCGCTACCACCATAAAGGCTATGTGTCGCCCGAGGATGTCCATAACCATCTTTTGCCGGAGGTGGAGAAATGGCGCTGATTCGCTTGTTAAGTCTCGCGGCGCTGCTTTGCCTGGCGCTGCCCGCCTGGTCGGCAGGCGTAGAAATACGCGAATTTGACGACCCGGTGACGGAGCAGCGTTATCGTGATTTAACCGCCTCAATGCGCTGCCCGCTGTGCGATAACCAAGCGATTGATGATTCTGACGCACCCATCTCGGTGGATATGCGCCAACGGGTGTATCAGTTGCTTAACGAGGGGCAATCAGACACCGAAATCATCCATCACATGGTTCAGCGGTTTGGCGACTACATTCTTTATAACCCCCGCCTGGAGCGACGCACCTATTTGCTGTGGGGGCTGCCGGTGGGGTTATTGATACTTGCGGTCGTTGTCGTGGCATTGATCGTCCGCACTCGGCGCCATGCTTCAGCGAAGGCATTGAGTGCTGACGAGCAAGCGCGTCTGAATGCCTTAATTGAGCGTAAGGAGTCATCGTGACGCTGCTTTGGATAGCGCTTGCCTGTGTATTGTTGCCCGCGATGTGGCTGTTGGTGCTGCCGCTGCGCACGGCGCGTCGCTGGCACGATGAACAACTGACCTTTGAACAGCATGACGCCGCCGCCGAGCAAAATGTCGCCATCTTTCGGCGTCGACTGGCGGCGCTTGAGAATGCCCGCGCCGACGGGAAAGTAAACGCAGAACAGTTTGCCGAAGAACGCCTGGAACTGGAGCGCAGCCTGCTGGACGATACGGCCGCCCTGCATCGGCGACCGCTTAAGTCTTATGCCTCGGGACGTTGGGTCGTTCCACTAGTGATGCTCGTGTTGGCGGGGGGTAGCTTGGTGTGGTATCAGCAGCAGGGCGCGGAGGACGATATTATCCTGTGGGCCATTGGTCAGGAGGTGCGTGAGCATCCGCAAGGGTCGCTGGACATGTACGTGGAGCGCCTGGAAGCGCAGATGTCACACCAGCCTGCCAACCCAAACCTGTGGAGCACCTTATTCCCGCTTTATCGAGAGGCTGGCCAAACGGATAACGCTGTCACCGCGCTGGAGCGCTTGATCGAACTTGAAGGACGCCAGCCGTCGCTGCTAGCTCAGCTTGCCCAACTGCGTTTCTTTATGGCCGAGCGCGAACTCACCGACGAAGTGCAAGCGCTAGTGGACGAAGTGCGTGACGCTGATCCCCGTCAGCCCACCGTACTCGGCATACTTGGCATCCAAGCCTTCGATCAGGGTGATTACCCCACGGCTATTGACCGCTGGCGGCGTGCCGTGGCCAACGTTGAAGACCCTGACATCGCCGCGTCGCTTCGCGAAGGGATTAAAACGGCGCAGGCGCGTCTCGGCGATAGCGACGATAATCAAACCTCAGAGGCGACCGGCCCCGGGGTTCGGGTCAGCGTGTCGCTTGATCCTGAGCTGGCGCGTCAGGTTGACGGTGATGATAAAGTCTTTATCCTGGCCCGCGATATTGAGGGCGAACAGCCACCACTGGCGGTGGTTCAGGGGTTGGCATCTGAACTACCGATGACCGTCGTGCTCGACGACCGCGCGGCTATGACCGCAGATGCACAGATATCGCAAGTCAGCGAAGTTCGTCTGATGGTGCGTATCTCGTCAAGTGGCCAAGCAACACCCCAGGCAGGGGATTTATGGGGCGACGTAGACCGGGTCGAGGTGGGCCCGCTTAACGCGCGAGAGGCTACCAAGGTGACCATTGATCGTGTTTTTGAATAATCTCAACGTGTACTCTCCATGCGTTTAACGTCGATACGCCTCGTCGGCTTCAAGTCGTTCGTCGATCCGGTCACCGTGCCTTTCGACGGCAATATGACCGCTATCGTCGGACCCAACGGCTGCGGAAAATCGAATATTATCGACGCCGTGCGCTGGGTAATGGGGGAGTCCTCCGCCAAGACCCTGCGCGGTGAGTCCATGGCCGATGTCATCTTTAACGGCTCGACGGGGCGCAAGCCGGTGGGCCAGGCGTCCATTGAGCTGAAGTTCGACAACCGCGATGGCACCATGGGCGGTGTCTATGCCCAATACGCCGAAATCGCGGTGAAGCGCCTGGTGACCCGCGACGGCCAGTCCAACTACTTTTTTAACGGCCAAAAGTGCCGCCGCCGGGATATCGCCGACCTGTTTATGGGTACCGGCCTGGGCCCGCGTTCTTACGCGATTATCGGCCAGGGCATGATTTCGCGGCTGATCGACGCCCGCCCGGACGATCTGCGCGCCACGCTGGAAGAGGCCGCGGGCATCTCCAAATACAAAGAGCGCCGCCGGGAAACCGAAAATCGTATGCGGCGTACCCAGGAAAACCTAGAGCGGCTAGACGATATTCGCGAAGAGCTCGACAAGCAGCTCGAGCGGCTAAAGCGGCAAGCTGAGGCGGCTAAACGCTACCAGGCGTTAAAGCAGCAGGAGTTCCAACTGAAAGGTGAACTCGCCGTGTTGCGCGGGCGGGCTCTGCGGGCTGAACAGTCCCACCAAGAAAGCCGGGTACGCGAGTTGGAGATCGCCGTTGAAAAAGACGTGTTTGGCGTTCGTCAGTGCGAAACGCGTCTGGAGCAAGCCCGCGAGCAGCACGACGAACTGGCTGAAGTGCTCGAACGTCACCAACAGCAGTTTTTTGAAACCACCACCCGTATCGCCCGCCTCGAACAGGATCAGGCCCACCGGCGCAGCCGCGAAGCCCAGCTCGCCAGCGACATCGAGACGGCCCGGCGTGACCTCGACGAGCAGCGCCGGGTCAGTGAAGGTGACCAAGAGCGCTTAGTGACCATTGAAGCGCGTTTAGACGAATTGTTGCCCGAACATGAAGCGCTCGACGAACAACTTGAAACCCTGGAGCAAACGCTAGCCGACGCGAGCCCCTCCCTTGAAGCCGCCGAGCAGCAGTGGGCGGATGCCGAAAGCCGCTGGCGCGATGCCAGCCGCGAAGCCGAACGCCGCCAGGATCAGCTACGCGATCTTGAACAACGCATTGCCCGTCTACAGGCCGAACGCCAGCGCCGCCACCAACAGCGTGGCGAGCTGGCCGATGTCACCGAGTTACGCAGCGAGCACGCTGAATGCCAAGCTCAAAAAGAAGTGGCTGAACAGCGCGCCGAGGCATTTCAAACCGAGCGCGACCATTGGCAGCAGCGCTACAACGAGGCCAAGGCGGCTTACCAGCAGGCTACCCAGACGCGTGACCAACAACGTGCCGAGTTAAGCCAGCGTCAGGGGGAGCTTGCCTCGCTGCAAGCGCTGATTGATGCCGCTCTTGCTGATCACGACCCGCACCTCACCGAAACGTTAGCTGCCCATGGACTTGCCGATGCGCCACGGTTGGGTGAAGCGATTAGCGTTGAGGCCGGCTGGGAGCGGGTGATTTCCTGGCTGCTAGCGCCGTGGCTCAATGCGCGGCTGGTAGCCGGTGATCAGTTAAAAGCATTGCCCGAAGCGCTTGCCACTGATTGGTGTTTGATTGACCAGACACCGCCGCCCTTACACGGAGGCCAACGCCTGGATGCACTGGTGAGTGGCGCTGGCGCACTAAGTGGCTGGTTAGCAAGTGTTCACTATGCTGAGGGTGGCGACGAGGCCGACGCGCTATTAGCCACGCTTGGCCCTGGCGAAAGCGTGGTTACCCGCGATGGCGTGTGGCGCGGGCGGGGTTGGTTGCATCAGCAGGCCAACGGCGAAGGCGTCGATGCGCTATTGGTCACGCGCCGTCGCCTTGATGAGTTGGCAACTCGCCGTGAGCACGACGAGGAGGCGTTGGCGCTTGCCGAAGCGCAGTGCGAGGCCGCCAGTGAAACCATCGAGACGCTTGAGCACACCCGTGAACGGCAGGCAGAGGAAGAGCGTGCTCATGCCGCCACGCTTCAGCAGCTCGCGGTAACAGAGCAACGCTTGGCCCAACGCCTGGAACATCTGGAAAGCCGCGCCAGTGAGCTGGATGACGAGCTGCGCCAGCTACAAGAAGATGAAGCAGAGTTAGCGCTTACTCTCGATGAGCAGCGTGCCCGCTGGCACGAGGCAATGGAGCAGTTGGAAATAACTGCTGAGGCGCGCGACACCAGCGCCGAGCAGCGAGATAACCAGCGCGAACAGCGCGAACGTCTGAATCAGCAGCAGGCGCCACTGAAAGCCCGCCAGCAGGCCCTAGCGCTGGAGCGTGAACGATTAAACGCCGAGGGTAATAGCCTGCGCTCCCAGCAAGCACGCAGCAATGACAGCGAAGAGCGCCTCGCACTGCGGATTGAGGAATTGGAAGCCTCGCGGGAAACCTTGCTGGAACCCGACGAACTTGCCGCCGAAGAGCTTGAAGAGCTGCTCCAACAGCGCGAGCAGCAGGAACAGCGCTTAAACGACACGCGCCAGCAAACGCAAACGTTGGCGGAGCAGTTGCGTAACGACGAGCTCACCCGCCAACAGCACGAACGCAATCTAGAGCAGAGCCGCGAGCAGCTTCAGCAGCGGCGTATGGATGTGCAGGCGCTGGCGCTAAAAGCCGCCACCCAAGATGAACAGCTCGCTGAACTGGGCCACGACAGCGAAACACTGGCGGAACAACTCGCAAGCGACGCCAGTGAAACCGCTTGGCAGGCGCGGCTGGAAAGCACTACCGACAAAATACGCCGCTTAGGGGCCATTAACCTTGCCGCGATTGAAGAATACGACCAGCAGGCTGAGCGGCGGGACTACCTGGAAGCTCAGCATGCCGAATTAAGTGAAGCACTGGAAACCCTAGAGCGTGCCATCAAGCGTATTGATCAAGAAACCCGTGTGCGTTTTAGAGATACGTTTGATCAAGTCAATACAGGCCTACAAACCTTATTTCCCAGAGTGTTTGGCGGGGGCACCGCTTGGCTAACGCTCACTGGTGATGATTTATTGGAAACCGGTGTGGCGATCATGGCGCGCCCGCCGGGTAAAAAGAACAGCACTATTCATCTACTATCCGGAGGTGAAAAGGCACTGACAGCACTTTCGTTAGTATTTGCGATCTTCCAGTTAAACCCAGCGCCATTCTGTATGCTGGATGAAGTAGATGCCCCGCTAGATGATGCCAATGTAGGGCGCTATGCCAGGCTGGTAAAAGAGATGTCGGATAACGTTCAGTTCATCTATATTACCCACAACAAAATTGCCATGGAGGCCGCCGAGCGCTTAATGGGTGTCACCATGCAAGAGCCTGGGGTCTCGCGAATGGTCTCGGTAGGCATTGAAGAAGCGGCTGCGTTGGTGGATTAAAGCTCGCAAGCGTTAACGTTATTAACTACCCTAGCGCTTAATAATCCACGCCCAGAGTTAAAAAAAGTGACTCAAGGCGCTAAACTTATCTATATTATTCGGCACTGAGTGTTTTTGAGTCCTCATTAGCGAAGAAAAAGCAGTAAGCATACCCGGCGCCCGGCACTCACAGGGCACGATTTAAAGGGGTGAGCATGCGTTGCTAGCAAGGGACTCAAAGGTAAAGGTTGTTGCTATCGCACAGGGTAATTAGTTAATAGGAAGGCAATGGGGCACTTATAGCCCGCGTTATAGTCGAATTTTTGACTTAAATAACGTTAAAAAATGTGCGATAACGTGAAAATTAACAAAAAGTGGCCCTTTTCGTAGTAATCGCGCTATGCTTGGGGTAAGTATAGATTTAATAGTAGTGTTCTAATTTTTAGGCATCGCGCCTTAGCAACCGTCAAGATGACCCATGGAATGTTCAACATGGAATTAAGAGAGTGGCTAATCATTTTAGGACTGGCGTTGGTATCCCTCATCGTTATTGATGGGGTAAGACGACTCCAGCGTCAGCGTCGCGTTCCTCGCCTCGACCAAGCCGTCGGCGAGACGCCAACAAGTCGGTCTACCGAGTTCAGTGATGTGGCTAAAGAGGCTGAAATAAACTGGGAACTTCCCAATGGTGGCGCGCGTGTGGTTAAGCCCGCCGATTATAGCGGTCTGAGTCAAAAGCCGAAGTTAGAACGCCAAGAGCACCCTGGACCGTCAAAGATACTTTCACAGTTTAAGCGCAGTACCCATAAGGCAAGTTCGCCTGCCGCCTCAAAGGTTGAAGAGGGTCGGGATGAGCACCCAGTCACCACGCGCACCGCCAAAGCAGCGACAGCGACGCGTGCCCAGCGCCCCGAGGTGAAAATGCCTGAGCCAACGTCTGAGCCCGAAAAGCACCATCGCGAGCCTGCGGTGTCTTCTTCCGACGATGTCAGGCCGGTAGCTGATGTTGCCGTTACCGCTGTGGCCCACGAGCCTCGAATGAGTGCCATGGACGAAAACGACACCGAGCGTATGGCGGCCGCGCAAACGAGCCATGACGACACGCCGGTGCTGCGCGCTGAGCCTGAAGATGCAGCGTTTGCTAAACATGCTTCATCTGACACGCAGCCAAAACGCCGTCAGTTACGCAGCGATATTGCTGGTGAATACCATGATGACGATGATGAAGAAGCCTATCGTCTGGTGGATTTTGAAGAGATTGGTCGTTCGCTGAAACAGCGCATGATCGCTCACCGTAAAGCGCGCGCGCTGAAAAAAGCCGAAAAGGCGCGCCGCGCCGAAGCGCTGGCAAAACAGAAAGCAGAACGTAAGGCCCTTGAAGCAGAGCAGCGCCGAGAGGCCGAGGAAGCGGCTGAAGCTGAAAAAGCGCGCATTGCTCAGGAGCAGGCGCAAGCACGCGAACTGGAAGCTCAGGCTGCCGAAGAAGAACGTCTCGTCCGTGCCGCCGAAATGGCCCAGTATGCCGCTGAGGAAGACGCTTACGCTGCTGCAGAATCGCATGCGGCTCTACACGAGCCTGAAGCACCTGAAGGGGTCGTACGTACTCACCCTGCGTTAGAAAAAGCATTGCGTCATGACGTTTGCGGAGAACATGCCAAAGAAACGTTAACCAATGCTGACGAAGTGGTGGTGATCAGCGTGCTTTCACGCGACCCAGCCGGCTTTGACGGTGGCAAGCTGCTGGAATTGATGATGGCCTGCGGTTTACGCTACAGCAGCGCTATGGGCGTTTTCCACCGTTTCGAAACCGAAAGCGCCGACAGCGAACTGCAGTTCTCCATGGTCAATGTCGTTAAACCTGGCGTCTTCCCCATTGAAGAAATGGATGAGTTTGTGACGCCTGGTATCACTTTGCTGATGCCGCTCCCCGGCGCCCACGATAGCTCGGCGGCGTTCGAGGCCATGGTCGAAACCGCCATGGTGGTTGTACGTCACATGGGCGGCGAATTGAAAGACGAGAACCATAGCGTGATGACGGCACAAACCATTGAGTTTGCTCGCCAACGCGTGCATGAGTTCGAACGTAGGCATCGGTTGCATCGCCATATGCAAGCCCACTAAACAGCCGCTTGCTCTCCGACACCCGTCCTCTTGCAGAGGGCGGGTGTTTTTTATTGCATAATACCGTTAACTTGTATCACCGCTAATAGCCTGTCGACGAGAACCTGTTTCAATGAGTCAGCCTGACCCTAACGTGCTGGACGAGATCAACCAGCTTCGCGCCGCGCTGGATGACGCCAATTACCGCTATTATGTCCTTGATGAACCTACGCTGAGCGATGCGGACTATGACCGCAAATTCCAGCGCTTAAAGCAGTTAGAGGACGAACATCCCTCGCAGGTCTCGCCTAACTCACCGACCCAGCGCGTGGGTGCCGCCCCCGCCGACGGCTTTCCTGAAGTGCCTCATGCCATTCCCATGCTGTCGCTGGATAACGCCTTCAGCCGCGACGATATTCATGCGTTTGCCGAGCGCGTCGCCGAGCGCCTGGAGTGCCAGGCAGACGACATCGAGTTCAGCTGCGAGCCCAAGCTTGATGGTGCCGCCGTATCGCTGGTCTACGAGCAGGGCGTGCTGGTCAGCGGGGCCACCCGCGGCGACGGCCGCACCGGCGAGGGCATTACCTCCAACCTGCGCACGCTGCGCTCGGTGCCCTTGAAGCTGATGGGTAAAAACGTACCTGAGCTGCTGGAAGTGCGCGGTGAGGTGATCATGCGTCACAAGGGTTTTGAAGCACTCAATGAACGCGCCCGTGAAGAGGGCAGCAAGGTCTTTGCCAACCCGCGCAACGCCGCCGCCGGTAGCCTGCGCCAGCTTGACCCGCGAATTACTGCCACACGGCCGCTGGAGTTTCATGCCTACCAGGCGGCACGGCTCGAGCCCGACCTGGGTGATACGAGCCATAGTGCCTTAATGGCGAGGCTTGCCACGCTGGGCTTTCGCACCAGTGCCGAGCTAACCACCATGAACGGCCCGAAAGCCGTGGCTGATTATTGCGATCAACTGGGCGACAAGCGTGACGCGCTTGGCTACGACATCGACGGTGTGGTCATCAAGGTCAACGATCTGCGCCATCAGCGGGAACTTGGCTTTGTCGCCCGGGCGCCGCGCTGGGCGGTGGCGTTTAAATTCCCCGCCCAGCAAGAAGTCACTACGCTCAACGAGGTTGAGTTTCAGGTGGGCCGTACCGGTGCCATCACCCCCGTGGCAAGGCTTGAGCCGGTGACGGTGGCCGGGGTGACGGTATCCAACGCCACGCTGCATAACGCCGATGAAATCGAGCGCTTAGGCGTGATGATTGGCGACACCGTCGCTATTCGTCGAGCCGGCGACGTGATTCCCCAGGTGGTCCGGGTGGATACCTCACTACGGCCCGCTGATGTCCGGCCAATTACCTTTCCTGACCGTTGCCCGGTGTGCGGTTCCGAGATCGAGCGTTTAGCCGATGAGGCCGTTGCACGCTGTTCCGGTGGGCTCTACTGTGCCGCCCAGCGCAAAGAGGCGCTGAAACATTTCGCCAGCCGCAAAGCGTTGGATATCGACGGCCTGGGGGAAAAGCTGATCGAGCAGCTTGTCGACCTGGACTGGGTGAAAAGCCCGGCCGACCTGTTTCATCTGACCGTTGAGCAGCTTAAAAGCCTGCCGCGCATGGGGGAAAAATCAGCCACCAATTTGGTTAATGCGCTGGAGAAAGCCAAATCCACGACGCTTGCGCGGTTTATCTACGCATTGGGTATCCGTGAGGTGGGCGAAGCCACGGCGGCTAACCTGGCCCATCACTTTGGTACGCTTGAAGCCATCCAAGCGGCTGAGGTAATTGCATTGGAAGCGGTTAGTGATGTGGGCCCGATTGTTGCTGCTCATGTGCATACTTTTTTCCGTCAGCCTCACAATCAGGACACGCTACAAGCGCTGCGTAATGCGGGGATTCAATGGCAAGAAGCGGAAGTCATCCAAGGCCCCACGCCGCTTGATGGCCAAACCTGGGTGCTCACCGGCACGCTTGAAACGATGACGCGAGATGAAGGCAAGGCGCGCCTGCAGGCGCTGGGGGCCAAGGTGGCAGGCAGTGTATCCAAGAAAACCACCTGCCTGGTCGCGGGAGAAGCTGCGGGCAGTAAATTAACCAAAGCCGAGCAGCTAGGGGTCGAGGTCGTTGATGAGGCGGCTTTTATCGAGCGCCTGGCCGAATGGGAGCAACGCGAATGAGCCGATTCATCGAAGTCCCGGCACGCATGCTACCGCCGGAAACCTTAGATGCCCTGCTGGAAGCCTTTGTGACACGCCAGGGCTACGACACCACCGATACCACCGGCGAGGGCATGCACGGCTGGGTCGTAGAGCTTAAAAAGCAGCTTGAACGCAATGAGTTGATCATTGCCCACGACCTGGAACTTGAAATGACCGAGGTGATGACCCTGGCCCAATGGCGAGCCTTTGGGCGCGATATTGGCGATGACGAGGAGGAAGGCGACATTTAAGTCGTCGTGCCGCGAATAATGGCGCTGATAATGCGCCGCCCCGGGTGGAGGTGGTCCACCAATGGCACTTCCAGGGGTAGCGGGTCGCCGCACATCCGCGAGGCAATCACCTCGGCGCACAGCGGCGCGCTGGCAAGCCCCCTTGAGCCGTGAGCGGTGGATATCCACAGCCCTGGGTAATGCTCGCCCACGGTATCTGGCACTTTCGAGGCGTCCTTGCCTAACGCTTGGTACGCCTCCTGCCATGCGTCAGCCACCGGCAGCGGCCCTGCATAGGGGCTTTTATCGGGGCTAGCCGCCCGCACCGCGGCGCGGCCTTTGAGTAATTCAGGGGATAGCGCAACGCCTGCCTCTTCAAGCGCTTCAACCCATTGAGGTAAGGCGAGGCGTAACTCGTCGATATTACGCTGGTGATCGTCATGGGTGACGTGGCGGCTGTCATTGTTGGGCACAAAGCTGGCGCCGAAGGTCAGCACGCCGTCGACGGGCGGTGATACATAGCCGCCTGCGCAAACCACACGCTGAGGCGTTTGCACGTCATCAGGCAGCGTCACTTCGCTGATTTGCCCACGTACCTGCTGTAACGGCAGTACTGCGGTTTGCGCAAAGCGGTTGGCCAGTTGGGCGTTGGCGATCACCACCTGGTCGGCGCAGATCGCATCGCCGTTGACCAGGTCTAGGCGCCAGCACTGCCCATCGCGGTGCACTTGCGTTACGTCCCTTCGGTGAACGCTAATCAGCGGGTGGTTAAGTAAGTGTTCGCACAGCGCTTTGGGCCGCACCCAGCCCGCTTGGGGATAAAACAGCGCATGCTGAGCACTGATGGGCACCCCAGCAAGCTCGCTTAACCCCTCCGCTTGGGCAGAGACCACCGTCTGCGGCAGCGTGTGATGCGCTATAAACCGCTGTTGGCGGCGGGCTTCTTTATCGCTTAACGC
Source organism: Halomonas sp. HL-93 (assembly GCF_900086985.1). Lineage (NCBI taxonomy): Bacteria > Pseudomonadati > Pseudomonadota > Gammaproteobacteria > Oceanospirillales > Halomonadaceae > Halomonas > Halomonas sp. HL-93. Next base: position 3,114,258 of record NZ_LT593974.1, on the reverse strand, counting down.
TAGCTGTACCACGCCGCTTGACTGCCACAGCAGCGTGTCCGTGGTTTGCTGGTTAAGCCAGCGCTGGCTATACATGAGCCCGGCCAAATAAAACCGGCTTTGATGATTGGTTTCAGCCGCCAGTTTGACGTAAAGCGCTCCCTGGCGATTGCCTGAACCGCCCGCACCGGGTGCGTCGCGCTCTACCACAGTGACACTGACCCCGCGCCTGGCCAGTGCAGCGGCGACGCTTGCACCGGCGATGCCCGCGCCAATCACCGCCACATGCTGGTGATCAAGGCACTCAGGCGGTGTAAACCACGGCGTAGCACGGCGTCGCGCGTCGCAGGGGGGCGCGGCGATATGGCCCGCGAGCATTTCCCGCTTGCGCCCAAAGCCGGGTACCTTTTGCCACGCAAACCCGGCGGCTTTTAAACCGCGCTTGACGATACCCGCACAGGTGAAGGTGGCGAACGTGGCTCCGGGGCGCGAGCGGGCGGCCATTACTTCAAATAGTTCAGGCTTCCACATCTCCTGGTTTTTGGAAGGCGCGAAGCCGTCCAAAAACCACGCGTCCACTTGGCCATCAAGCAATGCCAAACGCTCGGTAGTGTCGCCAAAATGCACATCCAGCGTCACGCGTTCGCTCAGGTGCAAGCGGTGGATACCGCTGACTGCCTCGGGCCACTGATCGCAAAGCACCTGTGTATAAATGGCAAGTGTTGGCCAGGCGCTAAGGGCACGTGAGAGCGAGGCGCGGTCGAGGGGAAACTTCTCTGTGGATATCAGATGAAGCCGGGCATGCGACGGTGCTCGCTCTTCAAAACACGCCCAGGCACACAGCATATTCAGCCCGGTGCCAAAGCCTGTCTCGCCAATCACAAAGGCCCGTTGCGATTGCCACGCAGCAAAGCGGGCGGGCAGGTGGTTAGCGTTGATAAAAACGTGCTCGGTTTCGGCGCGGCCATTATCGCGGGAAAAATAAACGTCGTCGAAGGCCTCCGAATGCGGTTCCGTACCGTTCCAGGTGAGCGATGGCGACGTTAACGCCACGAGAGGGGGCAAAAGGCAAGGACGTTGCGTCACGCGGTTATCCGTGTTGAAGAAAGGTGGTTAAAAAATGACCAATTTGTGAATTGAGGCGTTATCTCTGGCTTACAGAAAAGCGTCCGCCGTGTTTTCACAGAGTTTTCCACAGCCTCTGTGAAAAAGCCGACGGACCCTCCATATTCACCCGCTAGGGTCAAGGCATAACTTTCTTGAACGGTTTGACTGTGACGCGGGTGTAGACACCGGCAATCATGTAGGGGTCGGCATCGGCCCAGCTTTCGGCCTCTTCCAGGCTGGCAAACTCAGCGACAACCAAGCTGCCGCTAAAACCGGCATCGCCTGGGTCATTGGCATCAATAGCTGGATGGGGGCCTGCGAGCACCAAGCGGCCTTCATCGCGCAATGCTTCCAAACGTGCGAGGTGATCAGGGCGGGCGGCTAAACGGCGTTCCAGGCTGTTGGGGGTATCTTCGCTGATGATGGCATACAACATGTGCATAACTCCTTGAATGAAAAAGGATCAAAAGGGCGAGCCACAGGGGTGGCGCAATTGACCGCACCGGCATAAGCGCGCACCATATTGAATTAAATCGCCCTTATTCTGACAAACTCGCCACACGGCGTCATGCCTATGCCCCGACTTCCCAATACGTTTGAGACTGACCAGCGTTACCCCGTTGATTTACACATGCATTCGACGGCGTCCGATGGTGCGCTTACTCCCACCGAGCTTGTAACGCTGTGCGCAGAGCGCGGACTTACCCACATGGCGCTGACCGATCACGATACCATGGATGGCGTTAGCGAAGCGGGACAAGCAGCCGCCTCAGCGGGCATATGCATGCTGCCCGGCTGCGAGTTATCCACCCGCTGGCAGAGCATTAACATCCACATGGTGGCGCTCATGCCAGGCGGCCTCCAAGGCCCGTTGGTAGACGGGTTAATCCACCAGCGTGAGGCGCGAATCAAGCGTGCCGAGGTGATCGCCGAGCGACTCGAGAAAGCCGGCTTGGCCGATGCGCTGGACAAGGCGCGCGAGCAAGCGGGTAGTGACCGCCCACTGGGACGGCCCGACTTTGCTCGCGCATTGGTGGCAGACGGCATGGTGGCCGATTGGGCAAGCGCCTTTAAACGCTATTTGGGCAGCGGCAAGAAGGGCGACGTAAAGGCCCACTGGCCGGAGATCAGCGATGCGGTCGGCTGGGTGGTGGCGTCGGGCGGCGTTGCCGTGCTGGCCCATCCGCTGCGACACGGGCTGACCCGGCGCAAACGCGGTTTGTTGATGGACACGTTTCAGGCCGCTGGCGGACAGGCAGTGGAGCTGGTCAGCGGTCAGCAAAACCCGGACAGCACACGCGACTTGGCTCGCCAACTGGTGGAGCGCGATCTCTACGCCTCAATGGGCAGTGATTTTCACTTTCCCGGCAGCCACGCCGCCCCCGGTAGCATGAGTTTGATACCGCGCACCGCAGCGCCACCTATCTGGCAGCATCCGCGTTTACGCCATCTGCAAAACGCGCCGGCTGGGCCTCTGGCCGCTGCGTAAGCTAAGGTAGGCGGTATCGACCACTAATAACCGTCAGGAGCAAGCCATGAGCCAATATTTCCAGATTCATCCTGAAAACCCTCAGAAGCGGTTGATCGACCAGGCGATTGAGATTATCCGCAAAGGCGGCGTGGTCGCATACCCGACCGACTCTGGCTATGCATTGGGTTGCCACCTGGGCGAGAAAAAAGCCATTGAGAAAATCAAATGGCTGCGCTCGCTGGACGATAAGCACAACTTCACCTTGGTGTGCTCGGATCTGTCGCAGATCGGCACCTACGCCAAGGTCGACAACGACGTGTTTCGGTTGCTTAAAGCGCATACCCCGGGCGCCTACACGTTTATTTTAGATGCAAGCACCGAGGTGCCGCGTCTGTTGTTGCATCCCAAACGCCGCTCTATCGGCGTGCGCGTGCCGGATCACCGGATTACCCACGCGCTGCTGGCGGCACTGGGTGAGCCGTTGATGAGCGTTACCCTGATCCCCGTCGGCGAGGATTTGCCGATGAGCGACGCCGAAGACATTCGCGAGCGGTTTGGCACCCATCTTGATCTGATTATTGACGGCGGTGCCTGCCATCTGGACCCCACCAGCGTGATCGACCTGCGCGAGCTGCCTCCCAAAATCGTCCGCGAAGGACGGGGGGATGTCACTCCCTTTACTATTTAAATTGCTTTATACCTAACGACGGCACGTGTCACTCATGCTCGCCCCAGGTTTAACTATCCTGGGGCGCGTTTTTGTCTGCGTCTTTCCCCTGGTCGTCTTTCTTTTCATCGTCTTGCTTACGCGGATCTTCGCTGTCTTCGTCCAGCCAGGTGCCGCAGCGCAGGCAGTAGCGGGCGCGTTTTTCATGGTGGTCGTGGCCGCAGCCGGGGCAGGCTTCATCGGAATAGCGATCTTCGCGAATCGAACGAATCACCTGGGCGGAGAACACCCCGGTGGGTACGGCGATAATTGAGTAACCCAGCAGCATGAGCACCACGGTGATGGACTTGCCTAGCGGCGTTGCTGGGACAATGTCGCCATAGCCCACCGTGGTCATACTGACGATCGCCCAGTAGATCGACATGGGAATACTGGTAAAACCAGCTTCCGGCGATTCGATCACATACATCAGCGCGGCAAACAGCGTGACCACCATAAAAATGGCGAAGAAAAACAGCAGAATCTGACGCAGACTACGCTTTAACGCATCAATCAGCAGCCGCGCTTCACCGACAAACTCCATCAGCCGTAGAATGCGGAAAATCCGCAGCACCCGCAGGATCCGCACAATCACCAAGGCGTGGGCACCGGGTATCAGTAACACCAGCCAGGTGGGCAGGATGGCGATCAGGTCGACAATGCCGTAGAAGCTTTTCAGATAGAGCGTAGGGCGCTCCAAGCAGTACATACGCAGCAACAACTCGACGCTGAACAGCAGGGTAAATATCCACTCCAGCACATATAAAAGCGTACCGTAGCGCTCGGCATAGGCCTCAACACTGCTCAGCAAAATTACTAACACGCTGAGCAAGATCGCCAAAATCAAGCCGATGTCGAACGCTTTGGCCCCCGGCGTATCAGACTCGAAAATGATATGGAAGAGCTTCGTGCGCAATCCTTCTGCGCCCGGGTGTAAGGGAAAGTTCATCAATACCGTCCTGAAAGAGCCGTAAAAGCAGCAGGTTTAGCGTAGCGCGGTTTGATACGCCAAGCGATGGGCAAAGGCCAATGCCGCTTGGCCATAGGCAACGTTGGGTTGATTAGAAATTTCCAAGGCATGGCGCATCGTCTCGGTATCATCATGCTCCTCATCGGTGAGTGACGGCTCGGCCGAAAGCGTGGCGAGCGCTGTTTGAGCGATGGCCAGGTGCTCGGCGCTGTGGCTGTCGTGGTAGGCGTCCAGCGCCAGCGTAGCGCGATGCATCCACTGCGCGGGCGTTGTGGCTTCGGGCAGTGGCCAGTGTTGAGCGGCTAAAGCATTGCCCCGGGCCGCCTTGCTGCTGTCGGAGGGACGCAGCGGTACATGCTCAGCCAGCGCCAGGGCGAGGGACCAAAGTGCCTCAGGCTCCCCTTTTTTAAGCTCCAGTTCGGCTTCACAAATAGTGGCCTGATACCCGCCGCTATGAATCTCCCCCTGGTCCAAGGCCAGCTCGATGTGGCTTTCCTGCCACACTACTTGCCAGCTTTGGCGTACAAAGTCGGTATTTAAGCGGGGGGCAAGTGCAGAAATCACTTGGCTCGCCTCGCCCTGAAAAGGGGGCAGCTCGGCTAATCCTTGGGTATCCAACGCAAGCGAAGCCACAGGCCACTCCCACTCCTGGCGCTGAGAAAATCCGCCGCCCCCGTGACCCGCCGTTTTAACCGTTTGCAGCACCTGATCATCCACCTGACGCAGCCGCACGGCGATGTGCGCCTGGGCCAATGCGCCCTGGGGCGTATCGAAATAGGTATTGATGAGCGTTTGCCGCTGAGGCGTCAACCCCTCTAAAAGGGGGTGCTGGCAAAGTGCCACTGGGCCATCAGGGGCGAGGGCAAGCTTCAGTTCGATCTCGGTTGGCGCTGAGGGTTTCATAACAATTGCCACCTCTATACTATGACATTTAGATTAAATTTTAATGACATTGTGAACTTTTCATGACGGCGGCAGACGCACTCACTATACTGTGGCCGCCATTTCCTGGCTTCCCGAAAACAGGCGTAAAGGCTTTATGGTTACTTCTAACCCTTTCTCCGCGATGTTTGGCCGCTCGCCATTCCAGCCGCTACTCGCGCATATCGTCAAGGCGAACGAATGTGCTGACCAACTCCTGCCTTTCTTCGAAGCAACGCTGGCAGGCGATTGGGAGAGCGCTGGGCAGCTGCGCGAAAACGTCACTCGCTTAGAGCACGATGCAGACGTACTCAAAACCGAGCTGCGTTTAAACCTTCCCAACACCATGTTCTTGCCCGTCTCGCGTTCTGATCTGCTCGACCTGATCAGCGTACAGGACAAAATCGCCAATAAAGCACGCGACATTACCGGCATTATGCTGGGACGTAAAATGACCGTGCCCACCGAATTGGCGGATCCCATGCGTGACTACATCCGCACTAGTGTGGCGTGCGTGGCGCAAGCTCGCCAGGCGCTGGAAGAACTCAAGGACCTGTTGGAATCGGGCTTTGGACGCAACGTCTCGGATGTGATGCAGAACATGATTCGTGAACTGCATACCCTTGAGCACCAGGCGGATGGCCAGCAGGTCGCGATTCGCCGCCAGCTATTTAGCCTGGAAAGTGAGTTGCCACCGGTTGATGTGGTCTTCCTTTATAAGATTATCGACTGGGTCGGCGAGCTATCTGACCGCGCTGAGCGCGTAGGCAGCCGCCTTCAGATCATGACCGCCAATTAATTTGTGCGCCCAAATTAATACCTGATCCCCAAACAAGGGAAGCGTTATGCAGATCATTGCTCAGTATGGTGATATTTTTATCATCCTGGCCTGTCTTTTCGGCTTTTTTATGGCCTGGGGCGTGGGTGCCAACGACGTCGCCAACGCCATGGGTACCTCGGTTGGCTCGAAGGCCATCACCATTAAACAGGCGATTATGATCGCCGTGGTATTTGAGTTCCTAGGGGCTTGGCTTGCCGGTGGTGAGGTGACCAACACCATCCGCAAAGGCATTATCGACCCCGAACTGCTTCAAGAAGATCCTCAACTTCTGGTTTACGGTATGCTGGCGTCGCTATTGGCGGCGGCGACCTGGCTATTAATTGCCTCCATGAAAGGCTGGCCGGTATCGACCACCCACTCGATTGTGGGCGCGATTGTCGGTTTTGCGGTAGCCGGATTGGGCGCAGCGACGGTGGATTGGGGCAGCGTGGGTACTATTGCTGCCAGTTGGGTGGTCTCGCCATTGTTGGCAGGCACGGTGGGCTTTGTACTGTTTAAGTCGGTACACCACTTGGTATTTGAAGCCTCTGACCCGCTAGCTGCCGCCAAGCGTTATTTGCCCGGCTATGTGTTCCTGGTGGGTTTTGTGGTGGCCATGGTTACCATGACCAAGGGCTTAAAGCACGTGGGGCTGGATATTACCTTTTCACAAAGCCTGGTGCTGTCGATCATTCTTGGTTTGATTATCACTGGCATTGGCGTGTTGATGGAGCGCCGCGTACAGTACGTGCAAAGCAGCGACGACCATTTTGGCTACGCCAATGTGGAGCGCGCCTTTGGCGTGTTGATGATTTTCACGGCCTGCGCCATGGCGTTTGCCCACGGTTCTAATGACGTGGCTAATGCGGTTGGCCCGCTAGCGGCGGTCATCAGCGTGGTACAAACCGGTGGCGAAATTGAAGGCTCGGCGCTGGTGCCCTGGTGGGTGCTGGTGCTCGGCGGTGGCGGCATCGTAGTGGGCCTGATCACCTACGGGCATAAAGTGATTGCCACCGTGGGCACGGGAATCACCGAGCTGACCCCCAGTCGTGGCTTTGCAGCAACGCTTGCCGCTGCCACCACCGTGGTGCTGGCTTCTGGCACAGGCTTGCCGATCTCGACCACGCATACGCTGGTGGGTGCCGTGCTTGGGGTGGGCTTGGCGCGGGGTATGACCGCGCTCAACCTGCGAGTAATTGGCACCATTGCCATGTCGTGGTTGATTACGCTTCCCGCCGGTGCTGGCCTGGCCATTTTGTTCTTCTTTATGCTTAAGGGTATGTTCGGCGGCTAACGATGCATAGTATGACGTTAACTTACGCGTAAAATCATGGCGGCATCTTCATTAGAAGGTGCCGCTATTTTTTGCGCTCTGGTAAAGTAATCAATAGCGAGTTCATTCACCTGCTGCCGGAGAGCGGCCCCTTGGATACACGTTTCCCTTTTGTCGACTGGTTTCGTAATGCGTCCCCCTATATTAATGCGCACCGGGGGCGAACCTTTGTCATCTTAATTGAAGGCGAAGCCATGGCGTCTGGCCGAGGGGAGCAGCTGATCCAGGATTTGGCACTGCTGCATACTCTAGGCGTACGTCTGGTAGTGGTGTTTGGCATTCGCCCTCAGGTGCACGAGGCGTTGAGCGCGGCGGGTGTTGAGCCAACACGGGTTGATGGCCGCTGGGTGGCAGACCGCGCCGTAATGGCCCATGTTGAGCAAGTAGCGGCTCACCAGCGGCTGTGGCTGGAAGCACGGCTTTCATTGGGCCTGCCCAGCACGCCGCTGCACGGCGTGGAGTTGAGCGTGATTTCCGGCAACCTGGTGACCGCCAAACCACTTGGCGTGCGTGACGGGATCGATTTTGATCACAGCGGCGAAGTGCGCCGGGTGCGCGCCAGTGCCATTGAAGGCCTGCTGGACAAAGGCTCGTTAGTGCTGCTTCCACCGTTGGGGTTTTCCAGCACCGGCGAGGTGTTCGATCTGGATGCCTCCGACGTTGCCCAGCACGCGGCGGTGGCGCTGAAAGCCGATAAGCTGATATTGCTGGGTGAATCGGAAGGCCTGGAAGATGAGCAGGGCGCGCTGCTGCGCCAGCTTTCGCCCTTTGAGGCCGAACCACGCCTGCAGCACGCCTCCCCCGGCAGTGAGTTAGCACGCCACCTCAACGCCGCCTGCACCGCCGCGCGCGAAGGGGTGGCCCGCACACACCTGCTTTCCTGGCGCAACAACGATGCCTTGCTGGGTGAGCTGTTTACCCGCGATGGCGTGGGGACGATGATCACCCAGCATCGCTACGAACAGCTGCGCCCCGCCTCGCTTAACGATGTGGCTGGTCTGCTGGAGCTGCTGGAACCGCTGGAGCATCGCGGCATGCTGGTAGCCCGTTCGCGTGAGCGATTGGAACACGAAATCGACGATTACATGGTCATCGAGCGCGATGGCATGGTGATCGGCTGCGCCGCGCTGCACGTATTCCCCAGCACCTCGATTGCCGAACTGGCCTGCGTGGCGGTGCACACCAATTACCGGGGCGGCGAGCGCGGCGAGCGTTTGGTCGAGGCGCTGGAACGGCGTGCCCGCCAGCGGGGCTTACAGGAAATGTTCGTGCTCACCACGCACACCGCGCACTGGTTTGTGGAGCGGGGCTTCCGCACGGCGAGCCTTGAGGAGCTGCCGCCACTGAAGCGCGAAACCTACAACCACGCGCGCAAATCCAAGGTGCTGGTCAAGACGCTGACGGGCTAGGTGTTCAGGATCACGCCGCCATTTAAGTGCATGGTCTGGCCGGTCATGTAGGAGGATTCTTCGCAGGCCAAATAGACATAGGCTGGCCCCATTTCGCTGGGTTGCCCCGCGCGTTTCATCGGCACCTGGCCGCCAAACGCAGCGACTTTTTCCTCATCGAAACTGGCAGGAATCAGCGGCGTCCATACCGGCCCAGGGGCCACGGCGTTCACTCGGATGCCGCGATCCATCAGCGACATGGCCAGCGAGCGAACCAAGCCCTGAATTGCCCCTTTGGTGGCGGTGTAATCAATTAGCGTATCATTGCCTTTAAAGGCGTTGATCGACGAGGTGGCGATGATCGTATCGCCTTCGCTCAAGTGAGGCAGTGCCGCCTTGGTCAGGTAAAAGTGGCTAAATAGATTGGTTTGAAAGGTGCGCTGGAGCTGGTCGTCAGGAATCTCGCTGATATCGCGCCAGTCGTACTGTTCGGCCGCGTTGTTAATCACGATATTAATTTTGCCGAACTCTTTCAGGGTGCGCTTTACAATCTCCCGGCAGAAGCTGGGTGCCCCTACATCGCCTTTCAAGACCAAGCAACGGCGACCTTCAGCCTCCACGAGCCGCTGAGTCTCTTTGGCATCTTGGGTTTCTTTCAAATGTACAATGACGCTATCCGCGCCTTCCCGGGCATAGTGGACCGCCACCGCGCGGCCGATGCCGCTGTCGCCACCGGTAATGATAGCCACTTTATCCAATAACTTGTCGGCCCCTTTGTAGCTTTCACGAATGTACTCGGGCTCGGGGTGCATCGCGTGCTCGTCGCCCGGCTGCTTGGCTTGATGCTGAGGCGGTTGATGCTGATCGCTCATGTGCAGGCACTCCTTTGGTAGCACAAAACTTGTTAGCAAACATATTGCCGGTAAAAAATGGGCAAACATTTTGGGGTGGATGCCTGTCTCCTTGGGCACCCGTTCTCAATGTAGACCCAGGTTGCCAGAAGGGGCAAACCTATTCACGACGTAACTTCGCTACACAAAAAAACACTGCGATAGCGACAGTGCATTAGCGTTATTTAGTTTGCTAATTTATTTATTGATGATTGGTTTTTGTTCATCAAGCGTTTGTTTTTAAGGTTTTTTAATCGTTTATATCGAGGTGGGAGCGAGTAACCTTTGCGTTGCAAGTTACCGGGGAAAGGCTACAGTGAAAGCAGGCAAAGTAATGCCAAAGACCATTTATCGTAAGGAGCACGTGATATGGCACAACCCGATAAGAAAGACCAGAAAAATCCCAAGCATCAAGACGACCATCACGACGAAGCCAACCCGATGCCCGACACGCACCACGTGAACCCAGATTCTGATGATTCGCCCCAGAAATCGGACAAGGGCAAGAAATAAGCGACGTTGACCCCGTCAACCAAGCACTAGCGGCGCTACTTCCTGTAGCGCCGTTTTACTTCCACGCTTAGCCTGCCTTCGCCTAGCTGAAGCTTGAGCTTCTGGCCGGGTGCGGTGTCATCGGCGCGGCGCACCACCTGCCCCTGTTCATTCTGAGCGATGGCGTAACCGCGCCCCAGGACTGCCAGTGGGCTGACCGCATTAAGCTCGCGGGCGGCGCTGGTTAACCGCGCTTGGCGGGTTTCCAGCTGGCGCTGCATGGCAACGCCTAAGCGGCGGCGCAACAGGCTTGCCCGTTCTTGCTCCGCACGGTGCAGCTTGACCATATCCTGGCTGGCGAGGCGCTTGGTAAGCTGGGCGACCTGTGCCTTCTGCTGGGTCAGCTGTTGCTGCATGGCGCGGCTTAAGCGCTGGCTGAGCGTCGTTAAATGCTGGCGCTGACGGTTGAGCTGCTCGCCGGGGTGACGTAATTTGGCGCGCAGGGTATCCAGCCGTTGGCTATCGCGCTCCAGCCGCGCCTGCATGGCCCGCATAAGGCGGTTTTCATGATGCTCAAGCTGGCGCTTGAGGGTGTGTTGGTCTGGCACCAAGCGTTCGGCCGCGGCAGACGGCGTAGGCGCGCGCATATCCGCCGCGAAATCCGCCAGGGTAACATCCACCTCGTGGCCCACCGCCGACATCACCGGCAGCCGCGAATGAAAAATCGCCTGCGCTAAATGCTCGTTATTGAACGCCCATAAGTCTTCCAGGCTGCCGCCGCCGCGGGTAATCAGAATCACATCCCGCTCGGGGTCGAGCCGCGCTTGGCGGTTGAGCAGAGCCAGCGCCGATATCATTGCAGGCGCGGCTTCCGCTCCCTGGACCGGCACCGGTATCAACGTGACATCCGAAAGCGGCCAGCGCGCCGCCAGCACCGCCAGCACATCGCGAATCGCCGCGCCGGTGGCCGAGCTTAAAATCAACAGCTTGCGCGGTGGAAAGGGCAGGGTGCGCGCATTGGCAAACACGCCTTCAGCGTCGAGCTGCGCTTTTAAGCGCTCAAAGGCCGCCAGCAATTCGCCCAACCCCGCGGCCTGCACGGCATCGGCAATTAGCTGGTAGTCACCGCGGGGCTCGAACAGCGACACCCGCCCGCGCAGCTTGACCTGATCGCCATCGCGCATTGGCGCCGCCACAAAGCGTGCTCGCTGACGAAACAGCGCACAGCGAATCTGCGCGCGGTCATCTTTTAAGGTGAAGTAGATATGCCCCGACGCCGGGCGCGAGACGTTGGAAAGCTCCCCCTCCACCCATACCTCGCCCACATCGCGTTCCAGGGTTTGCTTGGCGCGCTGATTGAGTTGGCTAACGGAGAGTGCCTGAGGTGTAGTCGCAGCCATGGTGTTAGGCGCGCTCGGTGAGGAAGCGTCGCAGAGCCAGCGGGTCGGGTACGCCCTGAACCGTTTCACCGCCGATGATCAAGGTAGGCACCGATTGGATGTGCGCCTCTTCAACCGCGTGGCGCAGCGCCGCTTGATGCTGCTCGCGGTAGCGGCCATCGGCGAGGGCGTCGAGCACCGCCTGGTGCGCCAGCCCGACAGCTTCGCCAATGTCGGCCAGCACATTCGGGTCGCCGATATCGCGCTCCTGCTGGAAGAACGCTTTTAACGTGGCCATCGAATAGGCGTGGCCGGCACCCTGTTCTTCGGCCATGGCGAATACTTCAAAGGCCTTGTCGGTACGCGGCTGCGGGGAGATAGTGGGCAGCTTGATGGGCACGCCGAGCTTTTCCGCCATGGGGTAAACCGACTCGCGCCAAACGCGGGGCAGGTATGGATCTTCTACCTTTAAGGTAGGCACCGGGGCAGGGCGCAGCTCGAAGGGGCGCCAGCGAACCTCAACATCCAAGCCCTCGGTGGCCTGGGCAATCACCTCTTCCGCCAGCAGGCAGAAGGGGCAAACGTAGTCGCTATATACAATAATCTCTTGGCTCACCATCGACCCCTTTTCGTCTTACATTAACGCCGTATCAGCCTACCATTAAACGTCATTAGCCATTGGTATAAGCGTAATGGCGTCTCTACATTGCTGGGGCGGCCCTCTAACCGTTATAATGGGGGATTAACTTTTCACGCCCCGTCTTCCACTTCAAATTGGGTGTTGCCGCTATGCTACGTATGGCCCAAGAAGCACTTACGTTCGACGACGTACTCCTCCTGCCCGGCTTCTCCGACGTTCTCCCCAAGGATGTGAGCCTTAAAACCCGCCTGACTCGCCATCTCACCCTCAATATTCCGCTGGTTTCCGCTGCAATGGATACGGTAACCGAAGCGCGTCTGGCGATTGCGATGGCACAGGAAGGCGGCATTGGCATTATCCATAAAAGTATGGCGATGACCCAGCAAGCCGCTGAAGTGCGCAAGGTGAAAAAGCACGAAAGCGTGATTGTAAAAGACCCGGTCACCGTCAGCCCCAAAGCCAAGCTCGAAGACCTGTTGGCCATGGCGCGCGAATACGGTTTTTCTGGCTTCCCGGTGGTTGAAGGCGAAACCCTGGTGGGCATTGTGACCGAGCGCGATATGCGTTTCCAGCCCAACCACGGCGACAGCGTTGAAGCGATCATGACGCCCCGCGAGCGGCTGATTACCGTCAAGGAAGGCACCGATCTCGAAACCAGCAAAGCCAAAATGCGCGAACACCGCATCGAAAAAATGCTGATCGTTGACGACGCCTTCCACCTGCGTGGCTTGGTGACCTTCCAGGATATCGAAAAAGCCCGCACCTACCCGATGGCCGCCAAAGACAGCGACGGCCGCTTGCTAGTGGGTGCGGCGGTAGGCACCGGCCCGGAAACCCCGGACCGCGTCGCAGCCCTCGCCGAAGCCGGCGTGGATGTGATCATTGTGGATACCGCCCACGGCCACTCCCAAGGCGTGATTGAGCGCGTTCGCTGGATCAAAGAGCATTTCCCGGCCATTCAAGTGATTGGCGGTAACATCGCCACTGCCGCGGCCGCCAAAGCACTGGCCGACGCCGGTGCGGATGGCGTTAAAGTCGGCATTGGCCCGGGTTCTATCTGCACCACCCGCGTTGTTGCAGGTGTTGGCGTGCCGCAAATCACCGCGGTTTCCAATGTGGCGGAAGCACTGAAAGAGTTAGACGTACCGGTGATCGCCGACGGCGGCATCCGCTACTCCGGCGATTTGGCCAAAGCGATTGCGGCGGGCGCCAGTGCAGTGATGGTCGGTGGCCTGTTGGCCGGCACCGAAGAAGCCCCCGGCGAAGTCGAGCTTTATCAGGGCCGTACCTACAAAGCCTACCGCGGTATGGGCTCCATGGGGGCGATGTCGCAGAATCAAGGCAGCGCCGACCGCTACTTCCAGGATAAGAGCGAAGGCGCTGAAAAACTGGTGCCGGAAGGCATTGAAGGCCGCGTTCCTTATAAAGGCATGATGAGCGCTATCGTTCATCAGATGATGGGCGGCCTACGCGCCTCCATGGGCTACACCGGCTGCCGCGATATCCAGGAAATGCGTACCAAGCCCGAATTCGTCCAAATTACCGGCGCTGGCTTTAACGAGTCCCACGTCCACGACGTGCAGATCACCAAAGAAGCCCCCAATTACCGGGTGAGCTAACCAGCACGTTTAGATACATCGCGGCGGGCATTGCTCGCCGCTTGCTTTTTGGCCTTACCTGCGGCCCTGCACCGCTTAACCGAGACCCTGCCATGAGTGACATTCACGCCCATAAGATTCTGATTCTCGACTTTGGCTCCCAGTACACCCAACTGATCGCCCGCCGGGTGCGCGAGATCGGCGTTTATTCCGAAGTCCGCGCCTTCGATATCACCGAAGAAGAGATCCGTGAGTACAACCCCAACGGCATTATCCTTGCCGGTGGGCCGGAATCCGTGACCGAATTGGACTCACCGCGCGCACCTAAGTGCGCGTTTGAGATGGGCCTGCCGGTGTTGGGTATCTGCTACGGCATGCAGACCATGGCCGAGCAGCTGGGTGGCAGCGTGGCCGGTTCCAATCAGAGCGAGTTCGGCTACGCACAGATTCAAATCGACGCCGACAACGCGCTGTTCAACGGCATTAAAGACCACGTAGACGCCGCCACCGGCAAAGCGCTGCTGGACGTATGGATGAGCCACGGCGACAAGGTGGCCGAAGTGCCCGCCCAGTTCACCGTGACGGCCTCCACACCCAGCTGCCCGATTGCTGCCATGGCCTGGGAAGACAAGCAGTTCTACGGTGTGCAGTTCCACCCGGAAGTCACCCATACGCTGCAGGGCCAGCGCATTCTTGAGCACTTCGTGCTGGATATCTGTAAAGCCGAAAAACTCTGGACGCCCGCGCAAATCATCGAAGACCAGGTACAGCGTGTTCGCGAGCAGGTCGGCGACCGCCACGTACTGCTTGGCCTCTCCGGCGGCGTGGATTCGTCCGTCGTCGCCGCGCTGCTGCACAAAGCGATTGGCACCCAACTGACCTGCGTATTCGTCGATAACGGCCTGCTGCGCAAAGCGGAAGGCGACCAGGTAATGGAAACCTTCGCCAAGCACATGGGCGTGAAGGTCATTCGTGTGGACGCCGAAGACCTGTTCCTCGGTAAGCTGAAAGGCGAAAACGACCCGGAACTGAAGCGCAAGATCATCGGCAACACCTTTATCGACGTATTCGATGAAGAAGCTAGCAAAATTGAAGGCGTCGACTTCCTCGCCCAGGGCACCATCTACCCGGACGTGATCGAATCCGCGGCCTCCAAAACCGGCAAGGCCCACGTGATCAAATCTCACCACAACGTCGGCGGCCTGCCGGAAACCATGAAGCTCAAGCTGGTCGAGCCGCTGCGCGAACTGTTCAAGGACGAAGTCCGCAAACTCGGCCTGGAACTCGGCCTGCCCTACGACATGGTCTACCGCCACCCCTTCCCGGGGCCAGGCCTGGGCGTGCGTATTCTGGGTGAAGTCAAAAAAGAATACGCCGACATCCTCCGCGAAGCCGACGCCATCTTCATCGAAGAGCTGCGCAACTCCGGCTGGTACGAAAAAACCAGCCAGGCATTCGCCGTGTTCCTGCCGGTGAAATCCGTAGGCGTCGTCGGCGACGGCCGCCGTTACGAATGGGTCATCGCGCTACGCGCGGTAGAAACCATCGACTTCATGACCGCCCGCTGGGCCCACCTGCCCTATGAGCTGCTGGAGAAGGTCTCTAACCGTATTATCAATGAGTTGGCTGGGGTTTCGCGGGTGACTTATGATGTCTCCAGTAAGCCGCCTGCTACTATTGAGTGGGAGTGAGGGATAATCGTAAGTGACGTTTGCAAAAACCCGCTGGAAAAGGCGGGTTTTGAACCTTACTGAAAAAATCAATTAGCTCAGAAATTATCCCATTAAGGACTAGGAATGCAGTGCTCGCTAGTCACATACTGAGAGGCAGTGATATGATTATCCAAAGAGATCACCGAGATTATAGGTGTATGTTGTATACTTAATAGTGAGATGACTAGTTCTTTAGCTTGTTAGCAGCGGCCTGTCTAACACATATAGAACTATTACGATTACATAATGTAGAAGTTCTGAACGTGCTTTAAAAAACTTTAATAGGTGAGCGCGGTTTTCTTACATTCTGTTTGCTTAGCTTCCGAGCGGTGTTAAATGCCTTACGCCAGGAAATAAATTAGATGAAAAATGAAAAGGTAGAGCCTCTAACGAATAAAATCAACAGGCAGGTGTGCAATCTAAATGAGCATCGGCCCACATTAGCAAAATAATGAAAATTATTTAGCTTAATTCCATGCGTCTTAGGGCATAATTTACTGCATCTTCTATTGAGCTATTTTTGGTGTTTAATTTTCTGTCAACTAAGACAAAAAAGAGCCTAGTGATGAGATATAGTTCTTCTCGTATACAGCAAGAAACACGCTTGGTGTCTGTAGACTACCTTATTCATATGGTGGAGATAGGTCGGCTAAACCCTAAACCATATATTGAATCTTCTCATCAATTGTCCCGAATCAAGAAATCTAAAATTGTAGAATCTTTAATCTTAGGCTTGCCTATAGAAATGATTTGGGCTGAGCAAGATGCTCTGGGTAAAACTCAGTTATTATCCGGGTTCGAGGTATTATCTAATATACTGGCTTTTAGAAATGATCGCTTGCGTCTGAGTGGAATGAGGATTTTGAAACATCTTGAAGGTTTGCGTTTTTCGGAAGTTTATTATGCTGAGCAAAAGCATTTTATGCAAATGGAAATAGGTTTTAGTGTCATTCAATATGATTCAGACCCAATGTTGAAGTGTTTGTTTGTTGAAAGCATTAATAGAGATGAGTATGGTAGTAACGCCGCGCAATTAGCAAGAAATATTATTTTTAAGCGAGCTTCAAACGATTTAGATAAATATGTTGGAAGCGTCTTTGATAGATTTAAATCAAATAGAAATTCAAACAAAAGGCACTCGTTTAGTAATTATTTGAAACTTCAGGCTGAGGTTCTTTTTTGTTTGTTAATAATATATATGGTTCGGCAAAAAAAAGTGATTGATTATAATATGAGTCTGGAAAGTTATTCATATTCTCGCAGCCATATATCCAGTTACCCAAGCTATGAAAATATTGACATTAAACTAGAAGATAGTTTTGAAATTGCTATAAATAAACTAATGTTCATGCTGGAGTTTGATGATTACAGATTGAATGAAGAGATTAGTTTATTAAAAGAAATAGTGAATGATGTTTTTAATGTTTATTCTGTTGATGTTGATACCATAGGTAAGAACTTGTCTAAGAGCTATAGATATGAAAAATATAAACATAGTCTTTTAGATCTTGTGTGCAATTCATTTCTGAACGTTAATGTTTCTTTAAGAGTAAATGAGTCAACAACAATTGGCAGTTTAATGGAGCGGTTAGGAAATGATTAAAAAATTACATGTTAAAAATTTTAAATGCTTTAGTGAGCAATCTTTTCAATTGTCGCCTTTGACTATATTCTGCGGTTCTAACTCCGCAGGTAAATCAACAGCGATACAATCGATACTGAGTATAAAGCAAAACTTAGAACATATTTCTGAAGGTGTTTTTAGGCTAGATGGTGAGTTGTTCAGTTTTGGGAAAATAAAAGATTTGTTGACCCATAACCCAGTTGATAATGAAATAAAAGTTGAAATCAATGAGTTCAAAATTAAACTCTTTGCAAAACAGTTAGATGATAAAGAGTTTTTACTGCAATCTGATAGTGTGACTGGTCTTTCAGATATTGAAAATTTATTTTTAAATGATTTTGTTTATTTGTGCGCAGAAAGATTTGGGCCAAGATCTAGTTTTGAGTTGGGGCCTAAGAAAGATAGACTCGAAATTGGTATATTTGGTCAATTTTCTTTATCCTCTTACCATGATAATCAAGATAAACCAGCCAATAATCAAAAGTTTGCTAGAAATATATGTTCTCATTTAATTAACCCTGAAAAAAAGATAGATGAAGTAATATTTACAGATGCACTAGTTAGAGAGGCAATGCGGCGAGTATGCCCCGGTTTTTCAATGAAAGTTATAGAGGCGGATGAGATTGATAGAGTATACAATATGTATACCTCTGGCTCCGAAAGTATCAGACCAATAAATATTGGTTTTGGTGTGAGTTATGTTCTTCCCATTATTATCAGTGCTTCATTAATTAAACCAGGAGGCACTTTGATAATAGAGAATCCTGAAGTTCATTTACATCCTAGAGCACAATCTGATTTGATTAAAATTTTATGTGAACTGTCAAAGACTGGTGTTCAGGTTATTATAGAGACTCACAGCGATCATATTATTAACGGTGTAAGGGTGTTTGCGAAAGACAATATTTTTTCTGAAAGAGATAATATTGTTTATTCCGTTACAGAGAACTCAGGAAAAAGAAGTGTAAAAGAAATTCATATTGATTCAGATGGAAATCTCACTGCTTTAGATGATGGGTTCTTTGATCAAATTAATAAAGATTTGATGAGGCTGTTCTAATGGAAATATCTATTAACGACTTGTCTTTTAAAGGTCAATTTAAATCATTAGATGAGGCAAAATATTGTGTAAAAAAAATAGCGTTTGCTTCCTTAGCCTCTAAAAAACTAACCGGAAACGAACCGGTTCGAAGGACTAGACTACTTGCAAGTAGACCTTTTATCGGCGACAAGACAATTGATCAATTTAAAATAGAACTCCTTAAGTCAAAAAAACCAGAAGATCAGACTTTGTTAACGGTCTTGTTAACGAATGTTGTTCAAGGCCCATTTATAGACAATTCTGAGTTGAATGCAGATGTAAAGGAAATTCAAAGTGTTTGTAAAGAACCCGTTGACGGTAGTTCTCTACATTATTATTTGTCAAAAGAAAGAGAATCTATTCATGCTTTAATATCGGCAGAAAATTCTGGAGCATATAATTCTTCATATTTTGAAATTGAAGTTCCTGGCCTGAGAGTAGTTAAGGTTATAAATATTATCACTGATGCCTGTTGTGAAAATTATACCCGAAGATATGAGTCTAGCCCTAAACATAAAATTAAAAAAGATAAAGTGATAGCAGGAAAACTACATTCAAAAATGGATCTGAGTGATTCTGTAGCTCAAGACTGTTTGAATAATGGGTTTCAAGTTTTGCATAGTAAATATGTATACTTCTTTACTAATGAGCAATGGTATGAGTTTCCACAGCATGTGGATGGTCGCTATCATGGATACCCTATTGGCACGCCTGGGAATAATGTGTTTATCAATAGAATCAAAAGAGTATTTGGTGAGCCACCATATAAAGATACTGGCTATAAGTTCTGTGCTCTATAGTAGATTATACCATCCTTGTGTAAATTTTAATTAGCCTATTTTTGAAGTGACCCCCTCCAGAGCTGCACTATAGCCTGTGCAGCTCTGGAGGGGGTCACTTCAGACATCCTCCGTGACGCCATCTGCATCGAAGAACTACGCGCCTCCGGCTGGTACGAAAGTAAGCGCGCCATAAACCCCATCTACCCACATTAACGTTGTCTGATCACACTGATGGTCTCTTTTGCTTTGGAGATCATCATGAGCCGCGAACTCAATCCCACTCAAGCGTTTTGGTTAGGGCATCTGTCTTATGCTGCCGCGTTGCAGATGCCGTTAAGTGAATATGCCAACGCACAGGCAGTGACGTTAGCCGACCTGATGGCGTGGGAAAATCGGTTAATCGTGCAAGGCTTCCCCGTGCCACCGCGTTGTCGTCCCGCCCGGTTTGTCGCGGTGGAGGTGGTCGCATGATTCGTCCAGGCACTGACCTAAAGGTTTACCTGTGCCGAGAGCCCGTGGATATGCGTAAGCAAATCGATGGCTTGGCACTGCTGGTTCAGGAAGCCATGGCCTTGAACCCGTTCGATCAAGCGCTGTTCGTGTTCGGTAATCGCCAGCGGGATAAAGTGAAACTGCTGTTCTGGGAACGTAACGGTTTTGTGGTGTGGTACAAGCGCTTGGAGCGTGAGCGGTTTAAATGGCCAACGCACCTTAATGGCGAGACCGTGACGTTAACCGGCCAAGAGCTTAACTGGCTGCTGGATGGCTACGACCTGAAGGCCATGAAGCCTCACAAAGCGCTGTATTTTCAGCGAGTTGGCTAACAAAATCGCCTCCTATTTTGGTGGCGCTTTTGGTATACTACGCGGTATGAAAAACACGGCCTCTTCCTCGACGACGGTTACCCAGCTTGAGCGCAAGCTGGCCGCTGCTGACGCTGAAAATGCGCGGCTATTGGCGTTGATGGAAAAAAAGGAAGCGCAGTGGGAAGCCACCAAACAGTCGCTATTTGAACAGTTCCGGCTTGCCCTGGAGCGTCAGTTCGGCCCTTCCACCGAGAAGTACCGTGTCGACCAGCAAGATCTGCTTATCAATGAAGCGGAAGTGTCGGTTGACGAGGAAGACAACGATGCTGCACCGGAGTGCGACGCCACCGCTGATGACGCGACGATCGACACTGCCACGCCTGCTAAGCGTCGTACACGCGGCGGGCGTATTGCGCTACCGCCAGAGCTACCGCGTGTCGAGATCGTCCATGAACTGCCCGACGATGCTCGCCACTGCCACGATGACGGCACCGCGCTAAAGGTGATCGGTGAGGAGGTCAGCGAGGAGTTGCATGTGGTGCCCGCGCGGATCGAGGTGATCCGCCATGTGCGACACAAATATGCCTGCCCGACGTGCGAAGAGGGCGTCAACACAGCCCCAGCACCCGCCAAACTGTTGCCCAAGAGTAATGCCAGCGCCACGCTGCTCGCCTATATCGCGACGGCTAAATACCAGGACGCGCTACCGCTTTATCGGCAAAGCCAGATCTTTGCCCGCCATGGCGCCGAGATCCCCCGCAATACCCTGGCACGCTGGATGGTGCAGGCGGGAGAACGGATCACCCCGTTGATCGACACGTTGCGCCATCACCTCTTAAACGCCCCGCTGATCCACATGGATGAGACGACGCTCCAGGTGAATCAAGAAGCGGATCGTGCCGCCAGTGCCACCTCGTATATGTGGGTGCAGCGCGGTGGTCCGCCGGGACAACAAGTCGTTCTGTTCGACTACGCCGCCAGCCGCGCCGGACGGGTGCCCGTTGACCTGCTGGGCGACTATGCGGGGCGCTTAATCACCGATGGCTATGAAGGCTACGCCGAGATCGTGCGTCGCAATGGGATCACCCATGCGGGCTGCTGGGCGCATGCCCGGCGCAAGTTCATCGAGGCCCAGAAGGTGCAGCCCAAAGGCAAAACTGGCAAAGCCGACTGGGCGCTGAACCAGATCCGTAAGCTGTACGGCGTGGAAAAACAGGCGAAGGCCCTTGAGCCTGAGACGCGTCACGCGCTGCGTGACCAGAAGAGCCGCCCACTGATCGATCAACTGCGCACCTGGCTCGACAAGTCACTGGCCCAGGTGTTGCCCAAAAGCGCGCTGGGGAAAGCCCTACACTATCTAGATAACCAGTGGCCTCGCCTGACCCGGTTCCTGGACGATGGCCTGATCCCGTTCGACAACAATCCGGCAGAGAACGCTATCCGCCCGTTCGTGGTGGGGCGTAAAAACTGGCTGTTCAGCCACACCCCGAGCGGTGCTCACGCCAGCGCGGCGATCTACAGCCTGATCGAAACCGCCAAAGCCAATGGCCTCTCGCCTTACGACTACTTGCAGTACGTCTTTGCGACACTGCCCGCCCTCGACGATGATGAGCTCCACACGCTGCTGCCCTGGCAGTGGAAAGAGACATTGCCGGTCTAAGCGACGCGTGAATAGATGGGGTTAGTGGAGCGCTTACGTACGAAAAACTAGCCAAGCCTTTGCGGTCTTCCTGCCGGTGAAATTCGTTGGAGTAGTAGGCGACGGCCTCCACTACGAATGGGTAGGTGTGTTAGGTATTTAAATCTATAAAAACCTGCTTAACGCGGGGGCTTTATTGTAATTTTGTATAGTGTTTGATATTATTAAGTAATATTTAATTAAACTGTCGTTATTAACATGATAAGAATTACATATCCTGTAGCAGTGAATATTTTCTAAATTTTATTCTGTGGTTATTTTTTTTGTGAATAGTATGAAATTCCTATTTGTGTTAAAAGGGTGCTATAAAAATGTATGAAACATACAGTCGACAGTCTCTGCCATCTAAAAAATATAGAGAGCTATTAGGGAGTGCTGTTTGCGTTTTTAATTCTAATAATAGTTTTATAATTGAAAATATACTTAAAAATGATGCCTCAGGTGTATATAGTTGGTATAATTTGATAGACTGCACGTCTGGTGAGCTTTCCAAACCTATAAAAGATACCATCACAAAAAAATCAAATACCAAAATTGCCAATAATTTCAGTAATATCATACAAACAAGAAATAGAATAATGCATAGCTTTCAGGTTACGGCACCTGAAGGCAGCAGTATGTCTGACGATAAAGATAATCAAATCTTGGCCACAAAGTATAAAAACGGGAAGCAAGAGTATATAACGGAAGAGTTTCTTCTTAAGTTTATTCGAGATAACAACGAATTAAGCAGTCAGCTTCATTCTTTCAGAGGTTATTAAGATTAAAGATATTTTTTGTAAAGAGGCTATATGCTCAGTTAAGGCGACAGTTGTGCCACACCGAGAGTGTTCTCATGTATGCAAGTTTTATTTGAGGTCATTGGCTATCGTCCGTTTGGGCGAGTTGAAATATATGCGCACTCTACGCAGCTAACACCGCGTGCTATTTCGGATGCTAAGTAGACCAAATGCTCATCTAGTCATTTTTCACTGTATTGCCAGATACCAACTTTCGATGATCGTTCTGACTTTGCAATCGATTTAAGTAGTTGTAGCCATAAAGTAATTTATTTTAGAGCTGCAAAGGCTATAGTCAGCTCTAAAGGGTGGGCATAAAATTACATAATTTTTGAAAAATTAGGCCATAGTTTAAAAAATGATAGCTTACTTTTAACACTTTGTTGGTAAAAGGCTTGGTTTATGTTTTTTTATTATCATTTTTATATGATCAAGTCTCTGAAGTCTCAAGCATTGCTGCATTGTTTCGTAACATAACCATGCGGGTACTAAACTTGCTAAGGTGAGTACAATTGCAGTCGGTAAGGGTATTAATCCTATATTTTGAATGGGTAAAGAACCAAAAAACATTACTGCTGCTAAAACATAAAAAGCAAACGAAATCCACCGCCATTTAGTTGAAGTCTTTTTATCTGGAAAATAAGTCCAAAACCTTCTTTTTATTTTCCCTTCTTCGTATATTATTTCTCCCTTTAGTTTTGTTAAAGTCTCTAATGTTTTTATTGTGCTATCGGATTTAAATGCTAAGTCTATCAGACGGCTATGAATGTAATATCCGCAGTAGATGTTAGTAAAATACTCTAATTTTGCTTTTGTTAAGCCATTGCTGGAGTTTTTCTTATATTCATCGTAGGCTAAACATATTTTTTCGAAAATATCTAAATTATGTTTTTGCTTTTTATATTTCCAATCAGGAATTTGGTGTAAAAGGATTCTAGTCCAAGCAAATAAAGCGGCAGCAATGCCACCAATAGCAGTAGATATGAAGGTGATTGGTGTTAATGGCTCATCAGGCATATAAAGATCTCCAAGGTTTTCTTATATTTAATTTAAATTGACTTTTTTGTCAATTTTTTAATAATAGACTTTCTAGAGGAACAACCGGATGAAATCGCCGCTAAAATGATCAAGTTTTTTAGGGCTGAATAGCATGTCTACTGTGCACCTATCGAGTTCTGCGTGGATGCAATGGCCGACTGACGGTGCAATTCTTTTGCAGCTTTAAATACGCCGTTGCCGTAACACCATCACCCCCGCTATTGAAATCATGCCCATACCCAGCCAAGCCATGGCATCGGGCACTTCACTGAATAGCAGGTAGCTCCAAAGGCTGGCAAAGATGAGGTAGGCGTAATCAAAGATGCCGATCAACGCCGAAGGGGCAATTTGATAGGCCCTTGCCACCCTGGTATTCACAATGATCAGCTGTGGGGCGTAGGCGCCCACGATCAATATCGCTTTGGTTGTCAACCGGCGAACAGGAAAGGCGCGCGTTCGACGGACATTGCTTAAGAGCCAACTTTTCGTACAAAACCTAGGGAGATTTATGATGCATAATCTCGGGGCATTCGCAGTCATTCTGGACGATGCATCAAGGGTTTTGCTTTGTCATCGAACAGATTTTGATGCATGGAATTTACCTGGCGGAAAAGTTGAACGCCTGGAAGCGCCGTGGAAAGCCGCACAGCGTGAAGTTCTGGAAGAAGTTGGCCTTGTTGTGAGAGTCGACTACCTTGTCGGTGTTTATTCTGTGCCCGAGCAGGAAACCGTGGCGTTTGCTTTTCTATGCACTCGAACGGGCGGCGCTATTCGCCTTAGCGATGAAGCCGACGATATTCGGTGTTTCCACAGATGCGACCTTCCCCCCAACACACTGCCTCGTCATGTTGAACGCATTGAAGACTCGTTCAACGTAGGTGGCGGCGCGTCGTTGCGTGTACAAGTCCAATAAGCGCTTGCAGCGGTGGCCCGTGCGCTACGTGCTCGCGCCAAGCCAATCGATATCTAGACTTCTTGGGTTAATAGCTTGGCTATTCGCTACTTCTCCCGTTGCGGTTGTTTAATCACTGCCCGCCACAATCAACACCATCGCCAAAATTGAAAGCGCCACGCCTGCCATACCGGCGCCGCTAACCCTTTCCCTACGCACCAACGAGCCAAACACGACCGGTATCAGCGGGTACATCGACACAATCACGATGCTGATGATGGCAAGTTGTCCTTCCCGTGATAGCGCATACAGCGTGAGCCCCAGTGCACTGATGCCGCCCGCTGTGGTTGCCAGCAGTGGGAAGCGCTTTCTTACTGGGTGTGCGTGTTGATAAAAGGGCAGACAACATACGCCGCCGCTGAGCATGCAGAGGGCGATGCCATAGATAGCGCTTCGCTCAGGCACTTGGCCAAGGAAGTGAAGCTGCAAGGCAAATCCTAAGCCTGCGCCTAAACCCAATAGCAGGCCCGTTTTGGTGCCGCTATTCATCCGCATTTTGCTCGGTTTGCCCCCGCCCGCGGTTAACCATATGGCGGGTAGGGCAATCATCACGCCTAGCCATACCCACGCGTTGGGTCGCTCGCCCAGGAAAATCAGCGAGAGTCCAAGGGCGATGGTCACCATCGCGACAGCGCTAACAGGCACCACGATGGCGAAGGGCGCCCCCGATAACCCTTGGTAAAGCAGCCATCCTCCAAGGGCGGAGCCGATGCCCGCCAGCGCGCCCCATATCCACACGTTTGGCTCCCAGTTGGAAAAGAGCAGTGCGCCTGCAAAACCGACAAGCGCGCCGCCCAGATGGGTATAAAACGCAATGTTGAGCGGTGGGTAAAAACGGGCGAGCAAACCATTGATAAAGTGCGTACTGCCGAGCAGTACCATGGCGCTTAACGCAAGGGCGATAGACATGCGGGCTCCGGGTCACGATGATAAGGGAAGGGCCAGCATAGAAGCCGCTTACATGCCGCTGGAAACTCGATTAGGTCATGGTCGCCATGAGGAGTTGTGATGATCAGAGGGGCGGATATCTCCATTGCCCAACTTCGCGCGCTGATGGCCGTGGCGGAAGAACAGTCTTATACCCGTGCGGCGGAGCGCCTTGGCGTTAGCCAGTCGGGTGTGAGTCACTCCATGCAGGCGCTGGAGAAGCTGGCGGGCGGCCCGCTGATCATAAAAAGCCCAGAAGGGCTGGTGCCCACCGCGTTAGGAGAGTTAGTGCTTACTAGCGCCAGGAAGGTTGTGGGTGAGCTTCAGGTATTAAGCCAGCAGGTGGGGCAGTTTCATAATGAGGCGGATGAATCACTGAAAATAGGCGTTATTCCCAGCGCCTTATCTGGCTGGTTGTCGCTCCAGCTTGCGAACTTTGCAAGCCGCTACCCGGACGCCATCAGTCTTGTACTGGAGGGCATGGAAGAAGAGATAAAGGAGTGGGTGGAAAGCGGCGTGATCAATATGGGCGTCACAACCGATGTCACCCAGTTGAACCCAACCTATTGGCGTGAGCACTTTGATTGGCAGCTATTAAAGAAGGACGAGATTGTTGCCGTGCTGCCCGCAAGCCATCCACTCAGCAAACAAGCCAGCGTGACGGTGGCGGAACTGTCGGAGCACCCGCTTGTTATGTCGTCAGGCGGTTGTGAGGCGCTGATCCAGCAGATATTTGCTCACTCGTTGGAGGAGGTCGATACCTTCCAGGTGGATTTCTGGGTACGCGATACGCGAACGTTATTGCAGATGGTCGCTGGAGATGTGGGCGTGAGCCTGGTGCCCACATTGGCGTTAAATAATAAGCCGACGGCCAACGTGGTGACGTTGCCGTTATCCCCCCGACGTTACCGGAACCTGATTGCCTTCTGGCCTAAAAAGCAGCCGTTGAATCAGGTAGGCCGACATGTGCTGAGTGAGATGACTCAGCATACCGATACTCGGCTCATGATTTGATTTGATTTGATTTGATTTGATTTGTTTGATTTGGCTAGCGGTAGCAGTAGGCCTACCCAACTGGCTCAGCAAGCTGCCACTAAATGCGCCCACCAAGCCCCGATCTTCTTGCTTGCATGGGCGGTGCTGAGATCAAGGTCGAAACCTCGCCGGTTACACACGGCATCTTGCACGATCCTGAAACGCTTACCGTCTTCGAAGCCGTTGAAGATGAGTTCGGCTATGCAGACATGCAGATCGTCTCTTTCGAAGACCTGTTCGGCGGCAAGTTGCACACAGCCGTGGATCGCCAGCATCCGCGCGATCTTTGTCTGTGGTGGAGCGTCTAGGTGATATGGGTAGAGCAGACGAATTCCACACCCAATGTCGAAGCGCTTAATAAATGCATAAAGCGTCATTGTATTTAAATAATTATAATTAGGCTACAAAGGATAGTAGCGACAAAGTATTATTGGGGAGGGCGTGGTCGAGGTTTTAAAGTTTGGAAAATTTTTTAAACTCGGTTTAACGACTGTTGGTCACTATCAGTTTTGCTGTTCAACAACTGTACGCCCACCTCTAATGTCACTGTAATTCCAAGGGAATGATATGTTTCACATCTTGAAAGAACTTTACTGGTTCCGCTCTATAAACGAGCCGCGCCTGGACCGGCACCGCTACTGGCTGGCTGCCTACCTGTTATTGAGCATACAGGTAGGTAATGCTCTTCTTTGGCGTCAAGAATATTTCTTATGGGACATGACGCCACGCTACTTTTCTGACGTTGATTTTTGGACTAGCTATTTCACCCCGTACGTATCCATTGATCTCGCGTTGATCGTTCTGCACATCATCGTGGGTATCAATGCCTTCGGCCGAGGCTGGGGTAGTCTCGCCGGGATCGGCACCTACTCATTGGGGGCTATTGCCAAAATGATCCATTGGGTGGCAACGAATGGTATGGAGGAGCAGTTGGGGTATCCGCTACTATCGATAGTGGTGTTGGCAACAATAGGCATCGTGGCACTGTTCATGGGGTTCACGTTACGTTCTCTTCGCGATGATGAACCGTCACATGCGCTCATGCGCCAGCGGCCGGACATGCCTGCGGAGAAGCAACTGGACTGCCTGGCTTTCTTGCGCCGTTACCTGTTAGCCCACTTGGTGATCGGCGTGATGGGCGTCGCAATTAGCGGCATCACGGTTTGGCGTCTCAATAACCTATATGGTACGTACTACTACGGGGCAGGCAATTCAATATTACAGATCGGTGGCTTTTGTCTGCTGCTACTGGGTGTCCTGGGAGGCATCTGGATCCTCACGCTAGTCGCCAAGCGATTGAACAGTTTTACCGATGCTACGGCGGCAATTTTATGCTGGGGTATAGGCCTGATAGTCGTCATCGAAGGCGGTACGCTCTGGCTGGCAATAAACGAGTTTTATGATAATAAGTGGCTGTTTCTACTGGCCAAAACAATCGGGCTCAGCCTATTGCCTATCAGCATTGGCGCTCAGATTTATTTGTTAACCAAGCCTTCGAAACAGCTTTCCTCCGCAGAGGTGGCAATGGCAGAGCCGTCAACGCAGGCACCCGTCACTTCACCGCAGTTCGATACCTAACGCCATAATCAAGCAACCAAGCCCAGCTTAACAAACGCATCGAGCATGGCTGCTGATCATCAGAATGGCCGTTAGCCAATGAAAGGGCAGTCCAAGTGACTGCCCTTTTTGCGTCTATGTGCAGAGGATGGCAGACATTCCTTTGAATTCCGTGGGTAAGCAACTCTTGAGTGAGTGTTGAAAACGCCCCTTTTTACGCAGGCGTAATATCGTGGGTTCAGGATATAGCTAATAGGCTCACCTATAGTGATCAAACAGTCCTTTAGGTAAACCTTGCGTTCACAGGACAGAGTTTTTTAAAGCCGCATTATGTTCACTATGAGTGAGCAAAATCATCAAAATTAAACCACTTGCTAGCCAGCCTAGGAGACTCTGATTTAGTCTCCAGCCGCTGGCTGCAGGCGCATGGCTATTCGAGAAGCCTTGTGGCGCGCTATGTCGCCAGCGGTTGGCTGGTATCTCCGGCTCGGTGGAGCTGCCACGGTAACGATTTACGGGTCTACTCGACCGCCTGGTTGGCTTGGTCAGTTGTCTATGTCTGGTCGATTTGAGTTCTGCGGCAAGCCCCCGTTTGACTGGCCGGTACCTGATTTCACTGCGGATACGCTTATGCAGAGTTTGGCAACACTGGGCCCAAGGCGCGTGACGGCGCTGCTGCGCCATTGCAGCAGCATCAAGGCTAAGCGACTGTTTCTCGACTTGGCGAATCGGCACCAGCATGCATGGCTAAATCGAATCTCGTTAGATGGGGTGCTCGGCAGCGGTAAACGCGTTCTGGTGCCCGGTGGTCGTCTACACCCGACTTATCAGATCACGTTACCGAGGGACTTGGATGAGCACTTGGGATAAACGCTATACCGCAAGCGTTTCGAGGATAAGCGTCGGGCAGAGTAGGCTGCAATTAGAGCAAGTGTAGACGCGGCTTTGCTCGGATTAGTTAGAATGAGAGAGTCTTTATTTTAATAGAGTAGGTAGGCGATCCCAGTCATTAATACACTCCATTGAGCTGTCAGCATCTGGTATTGCAAAAGTATTACCCGCTTGCCTTCTGACCTAAGCGGCAGCCCTTGAACCTGCACAATCTTCCCGATCCCGGTCATATCGCTCCACGGCAGGGAAGGGTGGCAACCAATGTTCACGTCGAATATTCCGAAGCTCATAAGGCATGGGTGTCTCCGGAGCCTTTCGCTAGAAGCTATAAGTATTAATTGAAAACCTAATGGCTATAGGATATCCTGCACGCCGGTTGATTCAGGAGACGGTGTTATGGCCGGTCGCGCAGGTTTAACAGCATTCAAGTTGACTCAGGCCGGTGCCGAAATGGCCGATGATCTGGGTTTTGAGCAGGTCACACTGTCGGCGCTCGCCCGTCGGTTTGACGTCAAAGTCGCCAGTCTTTATTCCCACCTAAAAAACTCTGAAGACCTGAAAGTCCGCTTGGCGCTATTGGCGCTTGATGAGCTAGCCGACCGCGCTAGCGAAGCCATTGCCGGCCGCTCCGGTAAAAATGCGTTGATCGCGCTCGCCAACGCTTATCGCGATTATGCTCAGGCGCATCCGGGACGTTTTGTCGCCGCTCGTTATCCACTGAGCGATGCCGTGGCCGCCAGCAGTTCTGGGGTTAAGTTGTCGCGCATGCTGGGTGCCGTGTTACAAGCCTATGGTCTGAGCGATAACGAACAGACTCACGCCATCCGCTTTCTGGGCAGTGTTTTCCTGGGTTACACCACACTCGAATCGGCCGGTGGTTTTGCACACACCGCAGTCGAGGCGCAGATCTCCTGGGAACGCACTCTGGACGCGCTCGACCAAGCGTTACGACATTGGCCGGTCTGATTTCATGTTCCAGTTTCGCTTTGGAGCCAAGATGACAACGTCTTCTGCCGATTGGGTTACCCCCATGCAATCCGCCTTTATCAAAGGCGCCGCCGATATTGAATATCGCGGTGAGGCTTTGGTGCCGCATCGCTTGCCGAACTGGGCGCGTGATTATTATTCAGACCCGGGCCTTGCCATGGCCGAGTCCATGCCAGCCGGTGTGCGTCTTACCCTGCGCACCCGAGCCAGGTGGATAGAGCTGAATACCCGGGTCACCCGTTTTGGTTATGTCGGCATGCCGCGCCGACCCGAGGGGCAGTTTGAGCTGTGCGTCGACGGTCAATGCTATTCTCTGGCGACACCGAAGAGCGCCACGGAAATCAGTTTTGATCTAAGCAGCGGCAAGACTCACCAGCAAAGCGGCGACATCAACAGTTTGCGTTTTGATGGTTTGCCCGAGGGCGACAAAAAGGTCGACATCTGGCTGCCGTACAACGAAACCGTTGAACTGTTCGACCTGCGCAGCGATGCTGAATTGCTGACCGATGCCGAATCGGACCAACCCATCTGGTTACATTACGGCAGCTCTATCAGCCAGGGTTCCAATGCCGCCAGTGCCGCGGGCATCTGGCCGGCGCAGGTGGCGATGCAGACGGGGCTCGATTTGGTCAATCTCGGTTTCAGCGGCAGTGCATTACTGGATCCCTTTATCGCTCGGGTAATTGCCCAGAGCGAAGCCGACCTGATCAGTTTGAAGCTGGGTATCAACTTGGTGAACAGCGATGTGATGCGGGCGCGTGCCTTTGGACCGGCGGTGCTGGGATTCCTCGATGTGATCCGTGACCGGCAACCGTATACGCCGCTGTTGGTGATATCACCGCTGTATTGCCCGATTCACGAAACCACACCGGGGCCGGGCGCATTCGACGCCCAGGCGTTGGCGCAGGGCCAGATTCGCTTTCAGGCGACAGGTAACGATGAGGATAGCGCGACCGGCAAGCTGACCTTGCAATCGATCCGTACTCAGTTGGCTGGGTTGATCCACCGACGGATGAGCACCGACAAACAGCTGTTTTATCTTGACGGTTGCGAGCTTTATGGTCCGGATGATCATCAGCGCTGGCCGCTGCCGGATGCGTTGCACCCTGGCCCGGAAGCGCACCAGTTGATAGGGCAGCGTTTTGTCGAGCGAGCACCGGAGACCGGTTGGGCGCGATCGACGCTCGGTTCGCTCTGGCCAAGCCAGGCAAACAGCAGGCAAACAGGACATGCACGATAAGACGCTATCAAGCTTACTGGAACAATAGCGGTTAGCTATTTTTTAGGGTGGGTGTCCACCGAGCCTCCATTAACACCGGCAGGCTCGCTTCGCGGCTGAGCAGTTCACCCTGTTCCAGTTGATCGCGGCACCACTGGAAGACGTTGTAGACTACCGGTTTTTGGTTCGTGCCCTTACGACGAAACACCGGGTGCTCGTATTTGAGCACTACGTAGCTTGAGGCCCGCTGGGCCAGCCGGTAGGTGGTCTTGGTACCGATGATGTCGTACTGATCGGCGTCCGGCCCGGTCAGCTCCGGCGGTAACTGTGTGGTTCGCCTTCGATAACGACAGCTTGCTTGGGGTAATCCGCCGCCGCATAGAAAAGCGCCCCGTGATGCTTGCGACAATCCATACAGTGGCAAATACCTACCCGGAGCGGCTCTCCATTGGCCACGATTCGGATCTTACCGCAGAGACAGCCACCTGTTAGTTGTTCCATTGCCAGTCTCCAGAAGATTCATATATTCAAAGTAGGCGGCGCTTCCGGTTTTGACTTGCTGCCGTCTCGTTCGTATTTGATATCCGCAAACTGACATAAATCGAGCTATTGCAGGAGGCGGGTTTGCCCTGCGCTCCCGGAGTTCGGTCATATCTAGGGTACAAGCGGGCGCTGATTTTAACGGCGGTTAAGCTGGCGACCCACCTTGCCGCGGTTCTTTAATAAATAAGTTATTTGTGAACTAAAAGTACACAAAATATGATGATAACAAAGAGGTGTTGTGGCGGTTTCTTTAGTTAAATGCTAATTTGTGAACCATGAGTACACATAAAGAAGCAATACTAAAGCGAATGCTTGAAGCCATACCGTCAGGGTACATGGTCGATACTGCATGGCTTGAACGCCACGGTGTCAGCCGTTTCCTTGCTCGCAAATACGTTGATAACGGCTGGCTGGAGCGTGTTAACCGCGGCGTCTTCCGACGCCCCGCGCCGAACACAACAACGTCGGCCCCAATTGATTGGAAAACCTGCCTGCTATCCATGCAGCATATAATGGGTTACGACAGCTATGTCGGTGGCACAACAGCACTTGCCCAACAGGGCTACGATCACTATCTGCGGTTGGGCAGCAGTGCGCCTGTCTGGGTATATGGCGACGCCACACCCAACTGGCTCAGCAAGCTGCTAAACGCACCCATCGTGACCCGCAGCACCTCACTGTTCGCTGACCCGTTAGTAGGGCTTGCTAAAAATAACATCAACGATGAAGACGCGTTGCCATGGGACTGGACGCTCAAGATGTCGGCACCTGAACGGGCGGTCATGGAAGTCATGGACGAATTACCCAATCATGAAAGTTTTCATAACCTTGATATGGTGTTCGAGAGCTTGACGACACTGCGGCCGAAAGTACTGTCGGCGTTGCTGCACAGTTGCAAGAAAATCAAGGTCAAGCGGCTGTTCTTTGTCTTTGCGGATCGTCACGACCATCCTTGGCGCAAGCGCCTCGATCCTGCAGAGTTCAACCTTGGCAGTGGCGATCGCGCACTGGTGAAAGGGGGCAAGATACATCCGCGCTATCGCATCATGGTGCCTGAAGCGTTTGTAACGGCGGAGGCCAGAGATGGCGCATGAAACCTATCAAGCACAGGTCGAACTACTTGTGCGCATTCTCCCGCATGTTGCAAAGGAGGATGTGTTCCCCAGATTTTGATGCCATTGATCGCCCTCAGGCGGCGGACCTGCCAGCCGTGCGCTGGAAGCTCATCAATCTGGAAAAGCTTAAGAACGAAAACGTTGCTAAGCATGCGGCTCAACGACGCGAACTTGAGACACTGCTCAGTTAGCCAGAACCAAATTTAATACTCCATATCTGCTTTCTGTGGTGGATCATCTAGTTGATACGGGAATTCCACACCCAACGTCGAAGAGCCTGAAAATGTGCTTGTAAAGTATGAACGATGAACTACCTGGACATTCCGGAGAGTTCACCGCTGATGGTTCGCCTGTTTGAGCATCGTTTAGGTATGCCGTTGGCGCAACACCATTAAACCGCTCATTAAGATCATGCCCATACCCAGCCAAGTCATGGCATCGGGCACTTCACTGAATAGCAGGTAGCCCCAAAGGCTGGCAAAGATGAGGTAGGCGTAATCAAAGGTGCCAATCAACGCCGAAGGGGCAATTTGATAAGCCCTGGCGACACCGGTATTCACAGTAATCAGCAGTAGGGCGTATGCGCCGATGATCGCAAGCGTTGTGGCATCAAGCGGTTGCCAACCGGTAAACAGGAAGGGCGCGCGTTCAGCGAGCGATGCGGTGCTGTTGATGGCGACCAGCACACTGAAAACACTGCCTGCCGTAAGAAAGGCTAGATTTAGTCCCAAGGTGAGTATGAAAGGATGCTCTGTTTGGCAGTGGTGGCGTGTCACCAGCATAGCCAGCGCATAAAAGATGGCGGCGAGCATCGGTAGAAGGGTGGCAGGGGTGAAGGTGTCGTCGCCGGGGCGTAATACCACCACCACACCCAGAAAACCGCAGAAGATGCCTAACCATGCCAACCGCGAGAGATACTCGCCCGCCCCAAAAGCAGCCAGCACGGCAATAAACAGCGGCGTGGTGTAAATGGCGACCGCCGCCACCGAGAGGGGAATCAGCGGTAGAGCTGTGTAGTAGGCTATCCACATCAGCAATAGAAGCAAGCTTCTGATTGCCACCCAACGTGGCGATTTTACATTGGGACGGGCTCCGGAATGACCAATAAGCAACCCAAGTAGTATCGGTAGCGATAGTGTTGAGGCGATGACATAGAGTTGCCATAACGACATACTGGCACTCAGATACTTAACCAGGGCGTCGGTCAACGCCAGCAGAAAGACAGCCCCCACGATAAGGCTTATGCCCTGTAGGATATTATCTTCGTGTTCAGGGGTGGCCTTCATTGGCGCATTCCAGTGATGAATTCCGCTCTAGAATGCCGCTGCCTCTCGCAGTGCTTCAAACGACTTATACGTTACGATGCATGAGCTCAGATTATGGATAATTTCATCAAGTCTCTTCCACCACTGGCGACGCTGCGCCCCTTCGAGGCAGCGGCCAGGCTTGAGAGTTTTTCACGCGCGGCGGATGAGCTCCACCTGACCCAGGCGGCTATCAGCCGACAGATCCGTGCGCTGGAGGAAGACCTTGGTGTGACGCTTTTCGAGCGCCGTAATCGCGGGGTGTTTCTTACCCGTGAGGGGCGTGAGTTTGGCCGTACGGTCTCCCAGGCGCTGGAAAGTATCGCCACGGGCGCTCAGGAATTACGTGGCGACCCCGACGATAAGCGCGTCGTATTGTTCTGCCAGTTATGCGAAGCGTTCTATTGGCTGATGCCTCAGTTGGCTGACTTTAATCGTCGCTACCCTGAAATTGAGATACAGCTGGCGACGTCGACAAGGCCGATTACCGAATTTAGTGGCAACTTCGACATTGCACTGCAAACCAACGGACGACCCAGCGGCAGCCATCGATTGGTGTTTAGCGCCGAGGACGAGATCTTTCCGGTCTGCAGCCCCGCTTACCTGAACGGGGCCTCCCCGCCGCTGAGTCTCAATGCGTTACTCAACCATCGATTGCTGCACCACCACGCTGAACCGCCGGATTGGCTGGAGTGGGATGACTGGTTTCGTGCCATGGGGTACTTTGAACCCTCATCAGCAGAGGGTGCCGTTTTCGACAGTTACCCGCTGCTGCTTCAAGCGGCTGTTGCTGGTCACGGTATTGCCTTGGGATGGCGGCGGACGACGCAGCGTATGATTGAAAGTGGTGAGCTGATCCGCCCGGTGGCGGAGAGCTTGCCTCAGCATGATGCCATCGCCCTATACACTCGGCAGGGTGCACCTCAACGCGCAGGCAGCGAAGCGTTACTTGGTTGGCTGCGTGAGGTGTTGGGTGAGAGGTGATGCTAGGGTTTGGTCTGATATCTAGGCTAATAGCTAGGCTGTTTGCTATTCCTACGGTTGTGGTTGTTTAACCACTTCCCGCCACAATCAGTACTGTCGCCAAAGCTGTTCATCTGCGCTCTGTTCGGTTGCCCGCCAGTGTGTCCCAGTATCAAAATGATTGGCTCTGATCAATCAGGCAGAAAATAAGAGACGATATCCATCTCTTTATGAGGAATGCCGATTATCTCAATGCCCCCTTGGCCAATCAGGTAAAAGATAACGTGCTGGCCCTGGGGGTAGCTGTAATAACTCTCGCTGATATCCGAGCGATATTTTCCTAATAGTGGATTTTCTGCGAGCCAGTGAAATCGTTTTTCAAAATCTTTTAGATAGATATTACGTTGGCTCCTGCCCCATTGCCGCTCCGTATAGCGGCCAATATTCTTTAAATCGTCCCTCGCTCTAGGTGTGATATGAAACGTGGGCATTACGTTTCACTATCCAAATCGTTGATTAGTGAATCCATCGAGAAATCACCCACGAATTCACCAGCCCTTGCTTGCTCGGCACCTTGGGCTAGATGAGTACGTAGCGCTTCAAGTTTGCTTTTGCGTTCCTCCATGGCACGCAACGCGTCACGCACAACCTCACTTGCGGAGCCGTAGCGACCGCTGGAGACCTCGTTTCTGATGAAGACTTCCCAGTGCTCTCCGAGGCTAAGGCTTGTCGTCGCCATGAGTGCTTCCTTTATTCAAAAGTAACAAATTTGAATATAGAGGGGGCGGGCAAGAAAGGCAAGAGAGCCAGCTAACGAGGGCCGATGCGTATGTATACTACTGAAACTAATCCTAATCATGAGCCGAATATTAACCATAATCGGCTCACGATATGATCTGAATAATTGACACAGCAGTGGGGCATTTGAACAGGGCATCAATGCGCGTAAATACCAATCGCTAGCCAAGGTAAGTAAGGCCACCGCAACACGTGATTTGGCTGATCTGGTAGAAAAGGGCTGCCTTTAGAAGCTACCCGGCGGTGGGCGCAGCACGCGTTATTCGGTGCTGCTTGGGTGAGCCAAATGCCTAATTCTTTTGCCACGGTCGTGGGTGTGTTCTCGATAAGGATTACCTCGAGAGCATCGTTATGCTAACCACTCATAACCTTCAAAGCTTATGGTTAAGGAAAACACCATGACGAGGATGCTGCCCCACCGCATGCTGCTTGCTGCTGAAATGCTCTTATTGGCACTGCCAATTACGCTACTTTGCGGGTTGCTTGGTGTGGGGGTAGTGCTTGCCAACGCATTTCCCTGGTGGGAGCAGATAGTGGTTATCCACTTTGTGTTGTTGGGCTTGGTGGGTATGGCGGGCCTTTGGCGAGTGGCGTTGGCCACGACATGGCCGCGTCAGCAGCGGCCGGTTTACAGTGCATGGTGGTGG
The DNA here is from genome assembly GCF_900086985.1 of Halomonas sp. HL-93. NCBI lineage: Bacteria > Pseudomonadati > Pseudomonadota > Gammaproteobacteria > Oceanospirillales > Halomonadaceae > Halomonas > Halomonas sp. HL-93. The sequence goes on along the minus strand of NZ_LT593974.1, from coordinate 3,078,105 downwards.
CGCGCGGCCTGTTTGGGGGCTGGGCTTTTGGGTGTTCCGTTGCTGCTTTATGGTTTGATTTTGTTGGGCTGGGAGCCTGCCGAGTGGGTCGTCGTCATGGCGGCAGGCGTGTACACCATGCCGCTGTTGGTGTCATTTCTGCATGTTGCCTACTGTCGGCGCGTGTTGATGTCGGCTAATTAAGGGATTGCGTTAGCGATGTGTTGGCCGCAATAAAATGGAGGCGGCAGTCGATGAATGACCAGCAAATACAGATATTCACCAGCGAAGATGGACAAGCACACCTGGAGGTGGCGCTAGAGCAAGAGACCGTTTGGTTAAGCCAAGCGCAGATTGCCGAGCAACTGAGCTAAACATCAAACAGCCCGTTATGCACTCGCTGGAGTTGGAAGAAGCCTTGAGAGCCATTGGTGAGTTAAAGAAAACCTTAATCGCCAAAGGCGAGGCAACCGAACTGTTTGGGCAACGGCTCGGTAGTCGGCACCTTGGAAGCGTTCCCAGGTCTGTTGAGGCAGTTATTCCTTTTGGCGGCTAGCCGCCCGGACGAAGGCCGTTGGGGATTGGCCAAGTACCTTGCGAAACATGCTGGAGAAAGCGGCTGGGCTGTCGTAGCCCAGTTCCAGCGCGGTTCGGGTAACGGAACTGCCGGACAGTAGCCTGGGAATAGCCGCCATCAGGCAGGCCTGTTGGCGCCATACGGCAAAGGAGAGCCCGGTCTGCTGACGGAACAGGCGATTGAAGGTGCGCTGACTGCAATGTAACTGCCGCGCCCACTCCTCCGGAAGGGTGTGAATGCTCGGTTGGCCAAGAAACTCTTTGCACAGGCGGGCGAGGGGAAGGTCTTGGGGCAGGGGTGCAAATAGAGGCAGGGCCTGAGCCTGTTCCAGTTCGTATAGGAGTAGTTGAGCCAGGGCGCCGTCGCGGCCGTTTTCGTCATAGAGCGCGGGGATGTGGGCGGAAGCCAGCAGCAAGTGATGTAAGAGAGGTGTTACGACTAGCACCTCGCAGTTGAGCGAAGTACGTGGCGCGACGTGAGGCTCGATATACAGGCTTCGGGTACTCACCCCATTCATGTGCACTTGGTGCCGCTTGCCCGCCGGCAGCCAGACGCCGCTGAACGGGGGCACCATCCAGGTGCCATCATCCGTATTGACTTCCATCACGCCGGTCATGCCATAGAGAAACTGGGCGCGGCGATGGGTATGAAAGTCGAGCAGTGTGCCGGGGCGGTAGCCAGTGCCGATAGCTACCAGGGGCCTTGCTACCTGGTCTACGTCTGACAGTGGAGTATTGAGCATTATCGTCAACTTGGCCGAAACACACTGATTATTGTCCAAATGGCTAATGTCGGCCAGCCCTTGCCGGAATATCGTTCCTCCTGTTGGATTAATTAGGAGAGTGCCGGTGTATAGCATATTGCTTCTTTGTGGCGGGTTGGCGGGAGTCACCACTGTGCTGTTTGGTTTCGGTGGTGGGTTTGTGGTGGTTCCTTTGCTGTATACCTTACTGATTTCTGTGCATGGGCCGGATAGTGGTATCGGTCAGGCGGCCATGCATATCGCGGTGGCCACCTCGACGGCGTTGATGGTGTTTGCTGCCTCATTAGCGACTTGGCGTCACCATCGGCGACAGACCGTGCAATGGCATCTGGTGCGTCCGCTGGTCGGCTATATCGCCATGGGCGCTGTGCTAGGCGCGGCAGCCGCGGTGTCGTTAAGTGGGGATTGGGTGCGCTGGGTGTTCATTGGCTATTTGGGTATTACGATTGCGGATGCCGTTCTGCGGCCTGGTTGTCTGCATCAGGCGGGGAGTAATGTGCGTCCTATGGGGCCTGGGGTAACGGCGATGACGGGGACATTGATTGGTGCGGTGGCCGCTTTGTTGGGTGTTGGTGGCAGCGTGATGACTGTACCGCTCATGTGTCGGAGAGGCGCGAGTATGACAGCGGCCACCGCTATGGCCAATCCGTTGTCGTTGCCGATGGCGGTAAGTGGCACCGCGACGTATGTGTTGTTGTCGGCAAGTGATACCGCTTTGGGCGATTGGTATGCGGGCTATGTGGATCTCCGCGCCTTGCTGGTACTCGCAGTTGGCTCATGGCTCGGTATCCGCCTGGCGTCGACCTGGATCGGACGCATCCCTGACCGCATCCATGCCGGGGTGTACTTGCTATTGCTGACCATGGTGCTTGTGGTGATGGTTTTGGTACGTTGAGTGTTGCTTGCTTGGGAGATGTGGGGCGCTTGATATGCAGGTCGTCTCGCAGTCGAGTGAACTTCATTTCTTTTGTCAGTAGTTTCTTATGAGACCTTGTTGACATGGTTGCCAAAAGCAATTAATTATGTGCTTATGGCAACTAATTGGAGGTCTCTACATGGCCGCAGAACAACGCTTGCATGAGCGAGCCGGAATGGTGCGAAGCTTCAACCGTTTCTACACGCGTCAGATCGGTGTGCTGCACGAGCATCTGCTGGAAAGCTCATTCTCGCTAACGGAGGTTCGCATTCTGTATGAGCTGGCGCATCGGCCGATGCTTACCAGCTCGGATATTTGCCGGGAGCTGGGGCTCAATGCCGGTTACGTGAGCCGGGTGCTGAAAGGCTTCGAGAAGAAGGGGCTCATCACCAGGATCCCCTTGCCCTCCGATCGCCGGGCGGCGCAACTGCAATTGACTGATCATGGGCGGGAAACTTACCTGCCGTTGAGTGATGCGTCGCAGCGCGAAGTTGTTGCCATGCTCAAGCGGCTTTCGGAGCCTGAGCAAAACCAGTTGATCGAGGCGATGCATCAAATCGAGAGCCTGCTTGGCGATACGGATGCGAATTATATGCTGCGCGATCCGCAGCCGGGCGATATGGGATGGATCGTCCATCGGCAGGCGGTTCTGTATGCCCAGGAGTACGGCTGGAACAGTGAATATGAAGCACTGACAGCAGACATCGTCGCCAAGTATCTGCGTGATTATGACCCGCAATGGGAACGGTGCTGGGTCGTCGAGAAGCAAGGAAGTGTCGTTGGCTCCGTGTTCGTCGTTAGGGAAGACGAAGCGACCGCAAAGCTGCGATTACTCTATGTCGATCCCTGCGCCCGAGGTCTTGGAATAGGCGGTCGTCTCGTCGATGAATGCCTAAGGTTCGCCCGCCAAGCTGGCTATAAAAAAATCATCTTGTGGACAAACAGTGTTCTTGTCGGTGCGCGAAAGATCTATGAAAGGGCGGGTTTCGAACTGGTTGAGGAAACGCCCCATCACAGCTTCGGTAAGGATCTTGTCGGTCAGGTGTGGAGCCGTGAGCTGTAGTACCACGTTGCGAAGCATCGCTCTGCCTAGGCAACGGCCGTGTACCGGACAGCAGAGGGGGCGATAAGTGAGGGTTCAGTGGGTACTTGTCTGCAGGGCCTTGTATTCTAAATAGCTTTCCCCCACAACTCTGCTAGAGACCCACCTACCGGATAATCCTCGGGTAAGCCAACGGCAGCCACCCGGTCTTTTGCTGCCGCAAGCTGTGCGGGGTCGCCGCGCTCTATTTCCGGCTTTTGGCCTGGTGGATAGGTGCCAACCATTCAGCAATCACGCGCTATGTCATCACGCCCTATGTGATGGAGTAGGCCAGCGCAATTCGAAACAAGATCCCCCCTCATCAGAGGGATAACATCTGGCCTCGCCACGGTGGGCGCTTGCAATAGCCGCCACCACCGCCAATCCGAGCCCACTTCCTCGCGTGTCGCTTGGCATGCCACTGCCAGTCTCCCGTGCGTGCCGGAATGCCGTGAAAATATGAGAGGCATATTCCTGAGGAATCCCCGGGCCAGAATCCACAACACGCAACACATACCCCCCGTCATCCTGGCGCGTTTGGATGATAAGCGACCCTGGTGATGCATGCTGGCGAGCGTTTTCCAGCAGTGCAAGCAATGCCTGACGAATACGGACAGGATCGCAGTACACAGCGCTAGATTGCAGATCAAGAATTGGATAATGATTTGATGCGTTTAGGGCATGTCTACAAAATTCTACGACTGATTCAATGTCAGTCGAAAGATCACATTTCTTGACCTCAAGGTTTAGATGGCCGCTTTCGGCCAAGCTTACGGCGCGAAGGTCTTCAATCAGTTGTGCCATGCCGTCGATTTGGGTAAGAAGGCTCAGAAACTGGGGTTTTTCGGGAGGGAATACACCTTCTGCCAAGCCCTGTAGGCGTCCGCGTAAAATAGTAACGGGCGTACGCAGCTCATGAGCAATGGCCGCATTCCAGAATGTCATTTCCTTGGACATTCGCTGTAATTGGTCTGCCAAGGCATTGAAGTCGTTGGCTAACACGGCGGCTTCGCCTAACGAGCGATCACCCGTCGTGGCGCGTACGTCCAGGTTGCCTTGCGCGACGCGGCGCATGCTTTCTGTTACGGAGTTTAGGGGAACCAGAATGCGACGTGCCAAGTGCATGCCCACTATCACGGCGAACGCCAGCCCAACCAGCGTAGTGCTAACGAGCCAAGCCCACTCTAGCCCCGACGGGAACATGTTGGGTTCGTTAATCGACCCCTGCCAAAAACGGAAGGTAATGAAATAGAAAACATAAGAGGTCACCACGACTAACAGCGTTATGCCAAAAGCCATCGCTGCCATTGTCAACGCGATTGTGCGGCTCAATCCAATGAGTTTCATTCCGCACTCCACAGGCGGTACCCGACACCGCGTATGCCGACGGGAATACCTTTCAATCCGAGTTCTTCCAGTTTTTTACGCAGCTTGCTTATATGGCTATCTACCGTGCGCTCGAGCGCATCGCCTTCGGGCAGACAGGCAGCCAATAGCTCGGCGCGGGTGCACACTTTCTTGGGTGAACGCGCAAGATGTGTCAATAATCTGAATTCGGTGAGCGTCAGTGGGAGGCTGTGCAACTCGTCCGCCACCTGTACGCAGGCTTCATGCTGGTCCAGGTCGATTTCGAAGGGGGCGACTCTCAGGATACTAGGCTGGTGACCATCATCACCCATGGTGCGCCTTAATACTGCCTGAGTGCGGGCGACGACTTCGGCTGGATTGAATGGCTTGACGACATAGTCATCGGCACCGCAACGCAGGCCCATCAGTTTGTCGATATCCTGATCCATCGCGGTCAACATGATGACAGGGGTTCCTCCACGATGGCGAATCTCCGACAGCACCTGCCAGCCATCCAGTTTCGGCATTTTCACATCAAGCAGCACGATATCCGGTTTCATGGATAAGTGCATCTGCAATGCCTTACGTCCATCTTCGGCGCAAAGGGTCCGCAGCCCCGCACGTCTCAGGTAGGCCTGTAGAATATCGGCGATCTCAGGCTCGTCTTCGGCGATGAGAACCAGGGCTTGGGAGTCGGACGAGGCAGAGGATAGCTGATTCGTGGTGGTCATGGAGAGCCCGATAAAAGATTTATTATTATCTCCATCGTATCTACACACAATATCGACGTAAACGCCATTCCTCATGGATATAGTTCCCTTCATGCCATTTGCAGGCAGAAAGTCTGCCCGTGCCTGAAGGAGATAAATCCATGAAAATCCGACATTTATGCCGGAATTTTGTCTTCTGTGCCATGTTGCTGGCCGTTTTGGTCGGTTGCGGGCCTGCTGGGCAGGAAGTCGATTCACCTCCTCCCCGCGTCTCCATCGTCACGATAGCGCCTGTCAGCCTGGAGCTGACCGAGGACTTGCCGGCCCGGGTGGCACCCTTTCGCCTGGCGGAAATTCGCCCTCAGGTCAGCGGGATCGTTCAGCGCCGACTTTTTGAACAGGGGGAAGGCGTACGAGCCGGTCAGCCATTGTTCGAAATCAACCCGGCGCCGTTCCGTGCCGAGGTGGAAACCGCGGAAGCGGCCTTGCAGAAAGCCGAGGCCGAGCTGGCGAGTGCACGTAAGCACGCTGCCCGACTGGAGCCCCTTGTCAGGGCAGAGGCGATCAGCCGTCAGGTCTATGACGATGCCGTATCCAAACGTCAGACGGCAGCCGCTGACGTTGCCGAGGCGCGCGCCACGCTGTCGCGCCGCCGTCTCGACCTGGAATTCTCCACGGTGAAATCGCCCATTGCCGGGCGCATCGACCAGGAACTGGTCACGGAGGGTGCGCTTGTCGCCAGCAGCGATAGTAAGCCAATGGCCCGTGTACAGCAGATCGATAAGGTGTATGTCGATATTCAGCGCCCGGCTTCCTCGCTCGAAACGCTACAAGACACGCTAGCGACGCACGCCTCCCTCGAAAAAGGGCTACCGGTCAACATCTTGCGTAGCAATGGCACGCCCTACGATGTCACCGGACGCGTTCTCTTTTCGAGTATCAACGTGGATGCCAGTACGGGAGGTGTCTTGCTGCGTGTGATTGTGGACAACCCGCAGCATCGTCTTCTCCCCGGTATGTTCGTGCGCGCCCGGGTGCCCTCTGCAAGCTATGCCAATGCGTTGACGGTGCCGCAACAGTCCGTGGTGCGGATCGGGGGGAAGCCCTACGTTTGGGTGGTCGATGCCGGCGATACGGTGAAAATGGTGGCGGTGCAACTTGGGGAGTTGACGAATGGGAGCTATCGGGTTCGGTCGGGACTGAAAGAAGGGCAAAACGTCGTGGTCGAGGGGACGGCGCGTCTTTCCGACGGCATCCGTGTCAACGCCCGCGACGTGAAGATGTCCGTGTCACCGAGTGCCTCGGCGGCATCCTCTTTCTGAGTTTTCGGAGTACTCGAAATGCCGCAGTTTTTTATCCAGCGTCCGGTCTTTGCATGGGTGGTCGCGCTGTTCATCGTTTTGCTGGGCGTGATGGCCATTCCGAAGTTGCCGGTCTCTCACTACCCCTCGGTCGCGCCTCCTTCGGTGACCATCACCGCGACTTATCCTGGTGCCACGCCGAAGACCATGAACGATGCCGTGCTCGGTCTCATCGAACGTGAACTGTCCAGCGTCAAGAAGCTGCTGTACTTCGAGTCGTCGGCGGATTCTTCCGGCTCGGCGTCTGTTACCGCCACCTTCAAGCCAGGCACCGACCCGGAGCTGGCGCAAGTGGATGTGCAGAACAAGCTCAAGGCGATCGAGCCTCGGTTACCGCAAGCGGTTCGACAGGATGGGCTGAGCGTCGAATCGGCGTCATCCAGTTTTCTGATGATCGTGGGGCTGAATTCCGATGATGGCCGTTTTGATGAGCTCGCTCTCAACGATTATATGGCACGCAATATCGTCGAGGAGTTGCGACGCATCGACGGAGTCGGTCGTGTGCAGCTGTTCGGTGCCGAGCAGGCGATGCGGATTTGGATAGACCCGGACAAGCTGATTGCTTATGACTTGTCGGTCAACGATCTCTCCGATGCGATCAAGGAGCAGAACGCACAGATCGTGCCGGGCAGTATGGGGACGTCTCCGGCCGTGCCAGGACAAAAAGTCACCACGCTGTTGACCGCGCAAGGGCAATTGAAGACGCCGGAAGCGTTCGCCGCCATCGTCCTTCGCGCGAATGTCGACGGTTCCAAAGTGGTCTTGGGTGATGTGGCTCGCATTGAGTTGGGCGCCCAATCCTACGGTTTTTCCAATCGCGAGGATGGCCAGCCGGCCACGGCAGCGGCTGTACAGCTGGCACCCGGCGCCAATGCGGTCCGTACCGCCGAAGGTGTACAGGCTCGGCTCGCCGAGTTAAGTCAAAGCTTGCCGGCGGGCATGAACTATTCGATTCCCTTCAATACGGCTCCGTTCGTCAAGGTTTCCATCGAGAAGGTCATCCATACCCTCGTCGAGGCGATGGTGCTGGTCTTTCTGGTGATGTTGCTGTTCCTGCAGAAGATCCGTTACACGCTGATCCCTGCGCTGGTGGCGCCGATCGCGTTGCTGGGGACGTTCACGGTAATGCTGCTGGCGGGTTTCTCGATCAACGTCCTGACGATGTTCGGCATGGTGTTGGCGATTGGCATCATCGTCGATGACGCGATCGTGGTGGTCGAGAACGTCGAGCGCATCATGGCCAAGGAAAGGTTGTCGCCAAAGGACGCCACCATCAAGGCGATGAAGGAAATCACTGGCGCGGTGGTGGGCATCACGCTGGTACTGACGGTGGTGTTCATTCCCATGGCCTTTTCGAGTGGCTCGGTGGGCGCGATCTACAAGCAATTCGCGCTGGCGATGGGGGTCTCGATTCTGTTCTCGGCGTTTCTGGCCCTGACGTTGACGCCGGCACTGTGCGCGAGCCTTCTCAAGCCCATTGAGCCGGGGCACCACGACAAAGGCGGTTTCTTCGGCTGGTTCAACCAGGCGCTTGATCGTATGACCGGCCGTTACGAATCGCGTGTGGGGAGGCTGGTCGCCCGCAGCGGTCGGGTCATGCTGGTGTTTGTGGTCATCGCGGGCGTGCTGGTGTTCGCCTTCCGTCAGTTGCCTTCGGCTTTTCTGCCGGAAGAGGATCAAGGCTATTTCATGACCAGCATCCAGTTGCCCGCCAATGCCACAAGCGAGCGTACCCTGGACGTGGTCAAGGCGTATGAGTCGTACGTGATGTCGCGCCCTGCGGTGGACGGGAATATGTCGATTCTGGGCTTCGGGTTCTCGGGGTCCGGCGCGAATACGGCGTTGGCGTTCACCACCCTAAAGGACTGGGGACAGCGCGACGGCGCCACGGCGGCGGGCGAAGCGGAACTGGCGCAACAAGCCATGGGTGAACTGAACGAAGGGACGGTGATGAGCATGTTGCCGCCGGCCATCGATGAACTGGGCACCAAATCCGGTTTCACGATGTTCCTGCAGGACCGGCGCAACCAGGGGCCGGCGGCCCTCAAGGCTGCCGAGACGAAGCTTCTTGAACTGGCGGCGCACAGCAAGGCAGTCAGCGACGTCTATTCCGACGGGCTTCCCGAGGGAGCGAGCATTCGTCTTGATATCGATCGCCAGAAGGCCGAAGCGCTCGGCGTCTCGTTCGCGAACATCAGTGAAATTCTGTCGACCGCGATGGGGTCGTCCTACATCAACGATTTTCCGAATGAGGGCCGGATGCAGCAGGTGATTATGCAAGCGGATGCGGCCGCACGCATGCAGGTCGACGACGTGCTCAAGCTGCAGGTACGAAACAGCAGGGGAGACATGGTGCCCTTGTCAGAGATGGTCATGCCAGTGTGGGACGAAACGCCGCTGCAAATGGTGCGCTACCTGGGCTATCCCGCCGCCAGCATTTCCGGCAGTGCGGCGGCGGGCACCTCCACAGGGGAAGCGATGGCTGAAATGGAGCGTCTGGCCCAGCAACTGCCGCCCGGTTTCGCCGTGGCCTGGACGGGGCAGTCTCTTCAGGAACGGCAGTCCGCTGCCCAGGCGCCGATGCTGGTTGCGCTGTCGATCCTGGCGGTATTTCTGGTGTTGGCCGCTCTTTATGAGAGCTGGTCCATTCCGCTGTCGGTCATCCTGGTGGTGCCGCTGGGTCTGCTGGGGGCGGTGGTTGCCATGTTGCTGCGCGACCTGCCCAACGATGTCTTTTTCAAGGTCGGGATGGTCACCGTGATCGGCTTGTCCACCAAGAACGCGATCCTGATCGTGGAGTTCGCGAAACAGCTGCGTGAGCAAGGTAGTGGATTGATGGAAGCGGCGGTAGAGGCCGCCAGACTGCGCCTGCGCCCGATTCTCATGACCTCCCTCGCTTTCGGTCTTGGGGTGGTGCCGTTGATGGTTGCGTTTGGCGCCAGCGCCAAAACCCAACATGCAATAGGCACGGGCGTGTTCGGCGGCATGGTCAGCGGAACGCTGCTGGTGATCCTCTTTGTTCCGGTGTTCTTCGTGTTCGTGATGGGCCTTCAGGAACGCTTCAATGAGTGGCGTTCTTCCCGTCGCACCGGATCATTGCAACCCCATAATGACAAGGAACGTTGATGCCATGCGGCGCTTGATTCTTCCCATCGTGCTGGCTCTGTCGGGATGCTCACTGACACCGGAATTGATCGAACCGGCGCCACCCGTGCCGGACGCCTTTCCAGTGGCATCATCTGAAAACGCGTCCGTGCAAGCGAGCGATATCGGGTGGCGCACGATGTTCCGAGATCCGCGCTTGCAGCGCCTGATCGAGCTGGCATTGCACAATAACCGGGATTTGCGCCTGGCGACGCTGAACGTCGAGTCCGTACAGGCCCGGTACCGTATTCAGCACGCTGCCGTTTTGCCCAGCATTGAGGCTACCGGCAGCGGCACGCGCCAGCGTACTGCGGCCAATGGAGAAACGACGCCGGCTCAGTCATCCATTGTGACTGAACAGGTAGGCGTGAATGTCGGCTTGAGCGTATTCGAAGTCGACCTGTTCGGCCGGGTGCGGGCCCTGTCGCAAGCTGCCCTGGCGCGCTATCTAGCCAGCGAGGAGGGGCGTCGCGCGGCCCGTATTTCGCTGGTCGCGGCCGTCGCTGACGCCTATCTCACTGAACGACTGGCCCTGGAACAGCGCGACCTTGCCGAACGGACGCTGGCGGATTGGCGGCAATCGCTGGAACTGGCCCGCTTGCTCAGGCAGGCCCGGCAGACCGGTGAACTGGAAGTGGTGCAGGCGGAAGGCCAGGTAGCCACGGCGGAGGCGGATCTGGAAGCCCGAAATCGCGCGGTGAGGCAGGCTCGAAACGCCCTCCGGTTACTGGTCGGCGCGGAACTGCCGGCCGACCTGCCTGAAGCCATGCCACTGGAAGGCCAGCCGGTGATGACGCAGCTGCCCGCAGGACTGCCATCGGATCTGCTGACTCGCCGACCCGATATTCGGCAGGCGGAGCAACTGATGGTCGCAGCCAATGCCGACATCGGCGCGGCCCGCGCGGCGTTCTTCCCCCGTATATCGCTGACCGCATCGCTCGGCTATGCCAGCCCGGCCATGAGCGGTCTGTTCGATGGCCAGCATCGTGTCTGGAGTTTCTCGCCGCAGATCACTCAACCCTTGTTCCAGAATGGGCGGTTGCGTGCCGAGCTGCGAGTCTCCGAAGTGCGCAAGTCGAGTGCGGTTGTCGAGTATGAACGTGCCATCCAGATCGCATTCCGGGAAGTCGCCGACGGGCTGGCGGGACGAGAGACCTTTGCCCGTCAAATCGATGCACAAGCGCGAGTTGTCGGAAGCGCCGAACGGCGAGCTGAGCTATCCAATCTGCGTTACCGGTCAGGTGTCGAAAGTCGGCTCGAATGGCTGGATGCCCAACGCCAGCTATACGCGTCACGGCAGACACTGCTGGATTTGCGCCGCAACGAATTCAGCAATGCGGTGGCGTTATACAAGGCGCTTGGCGGCGGCCTGAGCGATGAACAGAGTGCGACGTCAGGCGCATCAGATGGGAGACGTCGATAGTGGCCCCCACCATCATCAAGGAACCATCCGTCTAATGCTTTTTGCTATCCCAAGACGTTGGCTGGTCCTGTTTGCCGTAATGCTGGCTTTTTTGCCCGTTGTCATCGACATGACGATCCTGCACATCGCCATGCCCTCGCTGACGCCGGCGCTCGGTGCCACGGGCACCGAGGTGCTGTGGATCATCGACATCTACCCGTTGCTGATGGCGGGCCTGCTGGTGCCGATGGGCACGTTGGCCGATCGCGTCGGCACGCGCCGTGTGCTGCTGACCGGTCTCGTTGTGTTCGGGGTGGCGTCGCTACTGGCGGCATTCTCGACGACACCCAGCATGTTGATCGGTGCTCGAGTGCTGCTTGCCATGGGAGGATCGATGATCATGCCCTGTGTTCTGGGCGTCATCCGCAAGACCTTCGAGGACGAGCGCGAACGCGCGATGGCGCTTGGCCTATGGGGAACGGTCGGTGCCGCAGGTGCGGCAGTCGGCCCATTGATTGGCGGCGTCTTGCTGGAACATTACTGGTGGGGCTCGGTGTTCCTCATCAATGTGCCCATCATGCTAGTGGTGGCACCGGTCGCCTATGCACTGCTGCCACGCCTCGAGGATACGACACCAGGAAAATGGGCGTTAGGTCAGGCCCTGATCCTGCTTGTTGGTATCATCGCGGTGGTCTATGGCATCAAGTCTGGGGTGGGGGCGGGGCAGCCGCTGTGGCGCGTAGGGTTGGTGCTCTCCTTGGGTTTGGCGATGCTGGCCTGGTTTACACGTATCCAGTTGCGTTCGGCGATGCCGATGCTGGATTTGTCGCTATTTCGTCATCCGGCCATCGTCGCCGGCATGGTGATGGCGCTAGTAGCGTCCGGCGCCTTGGCAGGTGTCGAGCTGACGCTGGCGCAAGAGCTGCAGTATGTACTGGACAAGACGCCGTTGCAGGCGGGCGTTTTCATGGTACCGATCATGGCGGCCGCTGCGGTCGGTGGTCCCGTTGCGGGCGATCTGTCCAACCGGTTTGGCTTACGGCTGGTCGCCAGCATGTCGATGGCGCTCGCGGCAGCCTCTCTGGCCTATCTGGCGCATGCCGACCTCCATGCGCCTGGCTGGCCAGTACCGTCAGCGCTGGCCGTGCTGGGGCTGACCCTCAGCATCGGTCTGACGGCATCCTCGATCGCGATCATGGGAGCCGTGGATGCCAGTAAGGGCGGGTCGGCGGGGGCTTTGGAAGCCACCGGCTATGAATTGGGCAGTGGGCTTGGCATTACCTTGTTCGGGGTTTTCATGACCAGCGTGTACACCAGAACCATTGTGCTGCCTCCACACTTGGAGTCTGCCCTCGGTGCACAGGCTACGCGCTCGATCAGCGACAGCATCGTCGTGGCGCAACGGCTCGACGCAGCCCGGGCTGACGCGCTCATCACGGCCGCGAAGGCGGCATTCTCTACCACGCATTCGATTCTGTTGACGGCCGCTGCAATGCTCATCGCCCTGCTTTCTGTGGCAGTGTTTCTGATACTTGGTAGCCACCCAGACAAGATAGGTGCTCATGGGTGATGTTGGTCGGGCACTGGCACATCCATGCGGTTTTAGCCTCGGCGAAGGTTACCCGCCGAGAGCGGTTCCTGGCCCAGATGAATGCTCTGGTGCCATGGCAACACCTGATCGACGCACTGTCGCCGTCCTACTTTCCGAATTCGGCAGGCAAGCGGGGCCGGCCGCCAACCGGCCTGGAGTGCATGCTGCGGATTTACTTCCTGCAACAGTGGTATGCCCTTGCCGACGAGGCCCTCGAAGATGCCATCTACGATAGTTGCCCATCACCTTCGTGGCGGTGAAGCTAATGCTGCCTGCCACGGCGCTGCCGATCAGCGGGACGAACTTAGTCACGCCCTTTGCGGCGACCTTGATGCCCATCTTGTTGAGCACCGTCACGATAAGCTTTTTAGTAATGTATTTCCCGGCAAGCTTGCTGCCGGTGTTGGAGATGGCGGTCATCACAAAGAGCTTGGATTCGGTATCCAGGCTTTCGATTTGTTCAGGCGATAAGCCAAATTTTTCATTAATTCGGGGAATCAACCGCATCAAGATGGCCACGTCTGAGCCAAGATCCACCCCGGGGATGGGAATGATCGCCGCCCCGGCAGAGAGGCCTGAACTCCTTGTGACCAACGAATGGCACGCCTGCTTGATGGCGTCGAGGTCTTCACGTGACTCGATCATGATGCGGTCCTCCTTTAATGGGCGATGGGGGCTTCTAGACGCCCTTGATGCCATCCACGATAAACACCCGATAGTCTGCCCCCTGAAAACGGTGCTGGCGGGCTTCCTGGTAGGCGGGGCTTTCATACCAGGCGCGGGCGGCGGCCATATCGGGAAAGCGTAGAATGACGGCCCCTTCCATGGCGCTACCTTCGAGCACTTTAAAATCGCCGTAGAACGCGAGCGGTTCCGGGTCGTGGCCTTCGCGGGCGGCTTTGGCCTTTTCGCTGTAGCGCTCCATTTCGTCACTGTCGTGGGTGTGCTCTTTGATCATTACCACATAAGCGGTCATATGAGGCTCCTGGTCGGTTTGAAATGTGGGTCTCTGGGCATCATACCGTCTATGGGGAGGGGTCTGCCCGTTTTAAGCGTCTTGCCTCCAAAGCGATGTGAGTGAGCCTCCTACCGGGTCGCTTTCTGGCATCGCCACGTTTGCCACCCGTTTCAGCGCGGCTTCAAGCTGTTCCGGGTCGCCGCGCTCTATTTCCGGCTTTTGGCCTGGTGGGTAGGCGCCTACCATACAGAAGTCATCGTCCGCCTCCAGGCTGGCATGCCCAACGCCTGCGGGCAGCACCAGTACATCCCCTTCACAAAGCATCAGTTCGCGGCCGTTGGGGCCGCCCAGCCGAGCACGGGCCTGCCCCCGAAAAATGCCCAATACCTCATGGGCGGTGGAGTGGAAGTGGTCAAAGTCATACAGATGGTAGCGCCAGGACGGCGGCCAGCCGTGGCGCTTGAACATGGCTTCGAACGTGGCGGCGCGTGCCTCTGGATCAGGTGTGTCGATAACGTCTCGGTAGATCAGTACCGGCAGTGGGGAGTTGGGGTAGCCGGTCGTTTCATCGCTGTCGCAATGGAATGTTTCGGGTTCTGGGTTAGTCATCAAGGCCTCCTGATGCTGCGTTGAACGTCGTTATTTAGCAAAGGCTAGCGCATAGGCCGGCGTTGCACTAATATAGAAATCCGATAAAACTAATGATTATGATTAGCATTACCGCTATTGATACGTGGTAGTCGCTCTGATGCTCCCCGCGTCTTTCAAACCAAAACCACAAGGCGAGCAGGGCAGTTTTATTCATTTCAAGGGATCTTTAACATGACTGATAGCAGTAGCCGCGTCCGATGCCATGCGAATCGCTTACGGTGGCAGCAGACCACTGCCGCCATTTTGTGCGGCACGACGCTGTTCACTCTTCCCATGATTGGGAGTGCCCAAGAGACAGCCGACGGCAGTGACAGTAACGAGGATTATCGTCTCTCCCCCATTATCGTTAACGCCCAGGCCTACGCGGATGATGATGCAAACTCGATAATGGCCCAAGAGCTGTGGGTGGGCGGCAAAGTCGCGACCAGTATTCTCGATACTCCCGCTTCTGTGTCGGTCATTACGGAAAAGGAGATTGAGCAGCGGGACGCTAATACCACCGAGGACGTTCTTCAATATACGCCAGGGGTTATCACCGAGTACTACGCAACTGATGACCGTAACGATTATTTCAAGATCCGCGGCTTCCAGGCGACTACTTACCGCGACGGGCTGACGCTGGGCTCCATGCGCGGTGTTCGCGAGGAACCCTACGCCTATGAGCGTGTTGAAGTGCTGCGTGGCGCCAACTCTACCTTGTTTGGCCCCGCCGATCCGGGCGGCTCGGTAAACTTCGTGAGCAAACGGCCAAAGTTTGAGCGTTTTGGAGAAGGCTATCTATCCTATGGCTCATTTGATCGTAAAGAGGCTGGGCTAGATGTAGGCGACACGTTGAATGATAGCGAGACGCTTGCCTATCGCTTCACCGGCAAAATCCAGGATAGTGATCGCGAATACGATCATTCCGAAGATGATAACGAGTTCCTGATGGGCGGCTTGACCTGGGAACCGACGGACTACACCACAGCGACAGTGATGCTGGATCATCTGAGCCGTGACAGTACCCCCAACAGTGGCGGTTATCCATTCGACCGGGAATACAGTCGCAGCGAATTCTTCGGTGAGCCGGACTACAACTTTCACGATGTTGAGCGAACCAGCATGACCGGCCAGCTCACCCATGATTTCGATAATGGGTTAACCCTGCGTGGCAACCTGCGCTATAGCGATCTAACCGACGACTATGGTTATGTTTATTTGACGGACAGTGTTGACCGTGTCGGCACAGTAGTAAACCGCGGCTATCTCGGTTCAGACAGCGAAGCCCAGGAACTGATCGGCAATGCCATCTTGCAATACGATGCCCGGTTCGGTGAGGTCGACAGTAGTACGCTGGCGGGTGTCGAGTATCGTGATGCATCAAGTGAAGGGACGTCCGTTTACGCACCGGGGAGCTCGATCGATATCTCGAACCCGGTTTACAGCGGTGCTCCAAGTAGCCTGACGGTTTACAACAGCGAGGAGCAGGACTACGAGACCCGTTCAGTGTTCGTCCAACAGAACCTGTCGTTCTTCGACCGCTTTATCGTCACGGGTGGGCTACGCAACGACGCTCTCGATCTTTCCAGCACCGATTTGCTCAGTGACACGACTTCTTCCGACGACTTCTCGGAAACCTCCGTTCGGGGGGCATTGACCTACCGTGTCACCGATGAAGTTTCTACCTATGTCAGCATGGTGGAATCGGTCGCGCCACCCGAGGTGGGTGTAACGCCCGAACGCGGCGAGCAGTATGAGGTTGGCGTGAAATATGCGCCGTTTGGCATGAATGCGTTGTTCTCAGCGTCGGTCTATGAGCTGAACAAGGACGATGTCACCATCGCGGTTGTGCAGGATAACGGCACTATCGAGCGCGAAAACATTGGCGAATCTCAGGTTCACGGCCTGGATTTGGAAGCCAAGGCCGAGCTAACCGATAACCTGAGCCTGACGGGTGGCTATTCCTATATGGAGTCTGAAGTGAAGCGCGGTACGCTCCAGGATGGCACTTCGCTCGAGGGCAATGAGTTCACTGAGGCACCGAAACATACG
Organism: Halomonas sp. HL-93; assembly: GCF_900086985.1. NCBI lineage: Bacteria > Pseudomonadati > Pseudomonadota > Gammaproteobacteria > Oceanospirillales > Halomonadaceae > Halomonas > Halomonas sp. HL-93. Next base: position 3,061,594 of record NZ_LT593974.1, on the reverse strand, counting down.
GCCTCAATCTGGACGCATTACGCGCTGCCAAATCAGGATATGAGTGTTGGCCTGGGTGCCCGCTATACGGATGCCTACTACTTTGATGCCGCCAATACGTCCAAGAGCGATGCGGCAACGCTGTTTGATGCGTCTTTCAGCTATCAGCTTAATCAAGACACCGATCTTACCGTCAACGTCAGCAACCTGCTTGACGAGCAGCACGTGGTGGGCTCCGGTACGGCTGACTTTTACAATCAGGGCCGTGAAGTCGTGGCCAAAGTCAGCTATCGCTGGTAAGGCACTATCAAGGCTCCTGGCAAAATTGAAAACCCCCGCTTTTTAGGCGGGGGTTGCTTTTTAGGCGTCTGTTAGGCCATCAACGATAAAGACGCGGTAGCCGGCACCTTGGCAACGGTGGTCAATAGAAGGGGCCAATACAGGCCGCTACTTGGCTTTCGTGGGTAAATTATCAGCAACGAGTGGCTCTGGCTCAAGCACAATGTCTTGCTCTAGCCGCTCATTTTCCAGAGCCGCCAGGGCAATTTGATAACAATCTTCGATATGACGGTTGCCCATCATCTTCATGGCAGTGAAGCTAATACTGCCTGCCACAGCGCTACCGATAAAAGGAACGAACTTTGTCACGCCTTTAGCGGCTACCTTGACGCCCATCTTCTGTAGCAGCGCCACGATCAGCTTCTTGGTGATGTATTTGCCCGCCAGTTTGCTGCCGGTATTGGAAATGGCGGTCATGACAAAGAGCTTGGATTCGGTATCCAGGCTTTCGATTTGCTCAGGGGTTAAGCCGAATTTTTGATTAATGTTGGGAATTAACCGGGTCAATATAGCCACGTCCGAACCGAGGTCCACGCCTGGAATGGGAATGATCGCCGCCCCGGCTGAAAGGCCTGAGCTCTTCGTGACCATCGACTGGCATGACGCTTTGATGGCGTCGAGTTCTTCCCTGGTCTCGATCATGTGCAGCTCCTTTGGCAAGTGATGTGAGATAACCGTAGTCGATAGTTGCCTGAAATTCGATAAGGTGGTGTTGCCGTTTCTCAGTTGGCTAAAAATCGGCTTTATTTTTCTACGCAGGCTTGAGCGTAGCGGTACCAGCCCTCGCCAATCCGGCGGTAAAGGCAAGGCACGCAAACACCAACACGGCGACGTCGGGTGTCAGCCACCCCAGTAAAAAGCCGAAAATGGGGGCACCAGCGGTCTGGCCGATGGCGATGGTCAAAAATCCGACCATCAAGCCTGTGGCAGGACGGTCGGGTAGTGCCGTAACGCCCCATACCAGATAAACGCCTGTCAGCATGATATACGCCGCGCCAAAAAGCATGCCGCCGCCGAGCGTTAATAGGGGAGTCGTGGCGCTGTTGCCGACCAGCACAATGCCTATCGCCAATGCGGCAAGGAACAGCCAATGCACGCGGTCGATCCCGAACCGCGCTACCAATGTTCCTGCGCCTGCTCCCGCAATACCCGCTGCCCCGATGGCGATCCAGAGCAGCCCAGCGCCGGTGTTGCCCCAGCCTAACTGCAGCGCGGCAAGTTTGCCGCCGAACGACCAAATAGCGGTGCTGGACGCCCCCATCAGAAAAGAGGCTGTAATCAAGCGGACAATTGCGCGGTCAAAGGGAGGCAAACCGCCTGCGGTCTGAGTCGCTTTGGTGCCGCTGGGTACGCTTAGCGCGGTGGCCACCGCCATCACAAAAGCGGCCGCTGCAAAACACGCGAAGGCTAATCGCCATTGGCCTCCCATGAGTAACGCGACGGGCCCGGAAAGCACCACGCCAGCACTGGTGCCCGCATTAATGATGGTATTGGTGGTACTTTGTTGATCAGGCCGGACAGCGGTAGCCACCGCTGCCGCCATGGGCGGTGAGGCAAGCCCGGTGCTTGAGCCTGCCAGCATCACCGCGCTGGCGAGCAGCAGTGGCGAGGGCGCCATGGCGATGCCTGCCATGCCCCCTGCTGCGACCAGGGCCGCCCCAACAGCGACGGCGCGGGCACCGATGCGTTCGGTCAGGTAGGCCGATAGAATGATGGCAATGCAGTAGCCCAGAAAAGACCCACCCGATATGAAGCCACTTAACGTAGGCGATAGCGCAAGGTCGGTATCGATCTGGGGTAGGAAGAGCCCAAAGGCAAAGCGGGCAAAGCCGTAGCATACCGCAATCAGGCCAAACCCCGCCGCACCAAGATATAAGCTCGGATTCATGAGCGTGCCTGCTTGATAAGTGATAATGCGGCTTTGCGAGCCGAGGTTATCGCCTGCGGGCCACGGTAAATCGCGGCTGCGGTGGCGCCTTCGTAGAGGATAAGAAGCTGTTCAGCGAGTTCCGGCGTCTCCTTGCCACCGGTCTCCAGCGCGACAATGTGCTGGATTTTTTCATAGAGCTTCGCTTTGTGAACCAAAACGGCCTCGGTGATTTCCGGCGTGTCACCCCCGGTTTCACCGTAAGCGCGTAGGAAAAGGCATCCTCTCGCACTCTCGATCCGTATCCATTCCTCCAGCGCGTCAAACAACGCGTCGACGCTATCCACGTCCATGAGCTGGTGGAAGCGCCGGTGGCGCTCGTTGAGCACGTTCGTGATTAGCGATGTTTTACTGCCCGCATGTTTGTAGAGCGTTCGGCTCGACATGCTGGCTGCCTTAGTGAGCTTGTCCATCCCAGTGGCGGTAAAGCCGTGCCGGTCGAAAAGCTGCTCTGCTGCTGAAATAAGCTTTGTCTTGGTATCCATGCTTAGTAGTGTAAAACGATCATTTTACATCATCAATGATCATTCTCTGCGAGGCGATAAACCAGCTGTTGCGACAGGTGGCCTTAAACCTCCTTCCTGTCGGCAGATAGCGCTACCTCCTTGTACGTTTCAAGCGACTCAAGCCGCGCTTTTAGCGCATGGCGAATGGAGTCATAGGCCGTGCTGCCTAACGTAATTCGCAGCGGTGGGTTCGGCATGTCGGTTATATTAATCATGGCATCAACGGTGTTGCCTGCATCGCCCTTAATGGCTAAGTCACCTGACGCCAGTGCCCTACGCAGCTCGCCTGCGGGGGTATCTTCATAGATTGGCGTCGTGAGTGTGCGATCCAGCCCTTCAGCAAAGTGGGTGGCAGTGGGACCCGGCTCGGCGATAACGAAATCAATACCAAAAGGCGCGACCTCCTTCGCCACGGATTCGACGAACCCCTCGATGCCCCACTTCGTGGCGTGATATAGGCTGAAGCTTGGATAGGCGATCTGGCCGCCCTCTGACGATACCTGAACGATGCGGCCACCCCCTTGTTCGCGTAAATGGGGCAGTACAGCGCGAATGAACTGTATGGAGCCTGTGAGGTTAGTCGCGATTTGCCGCTCAATCTGTTCATCGCTGGCTTCCTCGGCAGCGCCAAAGAGTCCATACCCCGCATTGCTGACGACCACATCGATTCGACCGAACGTCGTGAACGCTTGCGAAACGGCATCTCTCATCGTCTGTGTATCCGTCACGTCGAAGGTTAGTATCTGCAAACGATCACCGTGCAAGGCGAGCAAGTCGTCCAGCGCCCCCTTACGGCGTAGCGTTGCTATAACGTGGTCGCCGCGTTCTAGCAGCCGTTCAGTGAGCAGGCGGCCAAGGCCGGTGGAAGTGCCTGTGATAAGCCAGGTTTTAGCCATGAGATTAACTCCTAAGTCATTCATCAAGTGTTGCAAGACAAAGGCTAGGGCAGTAATACTGGTAAGAGAATACTCATCAATTGGCACGAAGAGGTGAAAGTAATTCACCAATGGGCAAGTCAACGCTAACCGACCTCAAGGCGTTTCAGGCCGTGGCGGAACACCGCAGCTTTCGCCGCGCAGCCGACCTGATGGGCGTCAGCCGCTCTTCACTCAGCCATACCCTGCGCACGCTTGAACAACGGTTGGGCACCCGGCTACTGCACCGAACCACACGCAGCGTCTCGCTGACCGAGAGCGGCGAGCGCCTGCTCCAGCGGCTGAGCCCGCTATTGAGCGACTTGGAGTCGATTCTGGAGGATGCGTCCAGCGCCGAGGGGAAAATTACGGGTCGGCTGCGTATCAACGGCAGCGAAGGGGCCATTCGGCTGTTACTGCAAACCGTGGTGCCGCGTTTTCTCGCCCTTCATGAGGGCGTCGAGCTTGATCTCGTGGCCGAGGGGCGGCTGGTGGATATTGTCGAGCAGGGGTTTGATGCGGGTGTCAGGCTGAGAGAGGCGGTTCCTCAGGATATGATCGCCATCCCTGTGGGTAATGAGCTGCGTTTTCTTGCCGTTGCCTCCCCTGACTATCTACGTGGCCGGGCGGCACCAAAGAGCCCGGACGACCTGGCCACTCACCAGTGCATAAGGCAACGGCTGCCGAGCGGTAAACTCTACCGCTGGGAGTTTCAGCAAAACGGCCAGGACGTGGCGGTAGACGTGCCTGGCGCGTTGACCTTGGACAGTAGCCAACTGATGGTGGAGGCTGCGGCGGATGGGTTGGGGATTGCCTACGTGCCAGAGTCCTATGCACATGCCTATTTGCGCGATGGGAGGCTGATGACCGTGCTGGAAGCGTGGTGCCCGCCCATTCCAGGGCTGTGTCTTTACTACCCGAATAACCGGCATGTTCCACCGAGCCTGCGGGCTTTTATTGATCTATTGCGAGAGCTGCGGGGCTAGTGTGCGTTTGCGCATGGTCGTGACGTGATAAGCGCTTAGCCATTCTCGGTGAATGCTGGCAGTACCGCCTCGGCCTCGAAGGCAACCAGCCATTCCGGCTCGGCAAGGCCGTACACAATCAGCCAAGTAGCCGCCGGCGGCGCGACGGGGAAGCGGTGCTTCAACGCTTCCATCACCACGTGCTGGTCGTAACGCGCGGATTCGGCCAGGTAAATTCTCAACATTACCACTCGCGAAAGATCGCCACCGAGGCCTGTTAGCAACTGTTCAACATTGTCCAGCGCCGCATCGGTCTGCTCGGCAAGCTCGGGACCCGCCAGCTCGCCCGACGAATCCACCCCCACTTGGCTGGACATCAGCACCCAGTTGCCTCCCTGTACCAACACGGCTTGGCTATGGCCTTCGGCCAGGGTATCGGGCAGATTAGACGGGTTTAGGGGCTTACGTCTTAAAATTTGCATGACCACCTCGTTGGTAAACGTTTGGTTATGACGATCCCTTGATCAATTGCGTGCGATGCCCTGCTTACCGCTTTCACTGGTCCCGTATTCTCTGTTTAGCGCCATAATCAACCCAGGGTGGGCGTTGTGGGCCGAGAGCTCCCAACCGTGCGCCATGGCAATCTCCTGGCAGATCGCCAGCCCCAAACCGGCGCCGTGGTCGCGTCGATGCGCACCTCGCCAGAAACGAGAGAACAGCAGAGGCAGCTGTTCTGGCGCGACGCCAGGCCCCCGGTCTCGCACGGTTATACTGTTTTCCTGGATCTCAATGCTGACGAGGCTCTGCTTGGGAGCATGCTGGATAGCGTTCTCCAGCAAGTTTTTGAGCAAGGTGAAGCATGCCCCACGATCAGCCTTCCATGTCACCCCATCATTAGCGGCGAGAACGGTTAAATGCACGTCGGTGGACTCCGCCATACGTTGCAAGTAGGTGGAAGTTTCGTGGGCGATGTCCTGCATCCGAACAACGCTAAACTGGTAGTTGTGCGCCTCGCTCGCTTCGGCCAGCAGTAGCAGTTGTTGCACCTGCCGCGTCATGTACTCGACATCGCTCAATAGCGCCTCGCGATCATTCTTACCATCCGCGATCAATTCAATCTGTGCACGAATCAAGGCCAGTGGTGTTTTTAACTCGTGCGCTGCATGGGCGAGAAACTCCTGCTGGAGACGATAACCCCGCTCAAGGCGCGCCAGGGCGTGATTGAAACTATCCACCAGGGGCGCAATTTCCACAGGTACCGCTTCCGTATCGAGCCGGGCATCGATAGAGTGCGGCGAGATAGCCGCCGCCGATTTGGAAACATCGCGCAGCGGCTTGAGGGTTAAGCGCAAGGTAATGTAGGCGCATAGACCGAAGGCAACGAACATGACAAAGCCAAACACCAGTACGCCCGCTACCACCAGTGGAAAGGCTACGAGATAGAGAACATCAACGAATCTTGAACTGGCGACGAACTGCAGATACCACGTTCTTCCACCATGCTCAAAGGGCTCCGTGGCACCGTAGAAAGTTCTGTCATCATACTCAAAGGAAAAGGTGCCACGCGCCAAACGTAGAACCTCGCCGTCGGCTGGCCAGAAAGCTTCTCCGGCACTCGAGGCCACCGCTACGTTCCCGGCATCATCCAGAATTCGGTACGCCGTCTCGCGTTGTGGGCCTTCGTATAGCCAAGCGCGGTCGTTCATGCTGGCGTCGAAACCGACGGGCCGGCCACGACTGTCGAACTCGATATTGTTCGCCATCCCCTCGGCCGCGTCGGCCAGATCCATACGAGGCAGTAGATCACTCTGAAGCATCACAGCTGCGGCAATTACCAGCAGTGTGATACTCAGCACCATACCCGCCAAATAGGCCAGCAGCACTTTCAGCCTCAGGCTATTTAGCGTCATCCGCTTGACGAAGCGCATACCCCATCCCTCTGACGTTGGCGATTCGCTGGCGCGAACCGATGGCAAGCAGCTTGCGGCGTAAGCGGTGCAGCGCCACATCCAGGGCATTCGGCGTCACTGCCTCGCTTAACCCCCAGGCCGCCGCTTCCAGCGCACTGCGCCGGACCACCTCATCGTGCTTGTATAACAACAACTGCATAATGTGCAGCTCCGCCGAGGCAAGGGTAATACTCTCGTTACCGCTGAACAGAACGCCGCTTTCCGTATGCAGTCTCAGGTCGCCATGACTGGTATCGATGGGGTGGAACTCCACCGGGCGGCGTAGCAAGGCCTTAACCCGTGCCACCATCTCGTCCATGGCAAATGGCTTGGGCAGGTAGTCATCGGCACCGGATTCAAGACCTTCTAGCCGGTCATGCAGCGCATCGCGGGCCGTCAACACCAGGCAGGGAACGCTGAGCCCCGCGTTGCGCAGCTTCTTCAGCAATAGCAGTCCGTCCCCATCTGGCAAGCCACGATCAAGCACCAGCGCCTGATAGGGCATCTGCTGGATAGCTACCCAAGCCGAATCGATGCGGTCGACCATATCAACGGCGATACCAGCGGCTACCAACCCATTGCACATTAAATGAGCCAGCCGGTCGTGGTCCTCGATCAGCAGTATGCGGCTCATCAGAATGTATAAAGATAGCCAGCTAATACGGCATTTTGGGTCGAACGATCCACCAGCGGACTATCTTTGATTTCGTCCGCCAGACTTGTGACCTCAACACCTATTAGCACAGAGTGATGCTCGTCAAACTGGTACACGCCGCGCACCCCCGCCTCGATATTGATAGCCGATTCCCCTGAATAGGCAGGGCGATCGAAGCGAACCTCATTATCGCGAACGCCGAAATAGTAATCGACGTTCTTGTCGTCCTGCCAGGACGCCCCCAAATGTGGGGTTAGCATTACATGTTCGCCGAATTCCCACGTTCTCTCCAGGCCAAGATCGAAGCGCTGCCCGTCGCTGTTGCCGGAGACGTCGGAGAGCCATTCAGCGCCGACATCAACGATATCGCTTTTCCACTCCACCTTTGCCCCCGCCCAGAAGCCGCCCTCGCGTTCACTCATGCCGTTGAGAATCGGGGCGTCGCCTTCTTCGTAGCCGCTTTCATCGTACTCGGCGACGATACCGAAATTGAGCTGTTGCGAGTCGCTGATTATGAGACTCGGCAGTTTGAATTCGATTTCCGGGCCGAAGAGACTAAAGTACCGGTTCTCGACCTGGAGTAGGGGAAGGGCGCTGTTATCCCGATCGATACCGGCATAGGGTTCCTGCTCGCTTATTGCGCCTACGCCCAATCCCCAGGTGGTTCCGTCTGAATTCTCTTCGTCAGCGAACGCCAACGGAGAGGCAATAACAAGACCACCGATAAATGCGGTTGTCGCCAATCTTATAGTGGTGAGGCGGCCGTTCAGCAATAGCGACTGATGAGAATTCATGGTTGCACTCCTAGCATTGTGTGTAAGTGAGAGCGTTATGGAAGTGCCATCATCAGGAGCGCTATCTTACGGGTTTCTTACTGATCCCAATTTTTTTAAAAAGTTACCTCAGTAAGAAATGAGAAAGGAAGACAGGCCGATAGTGGTTCAACAGAAATGCTTGATGTCGTTTTTCATCAACGAACTGAACCATTTGGAACAGGCCTGAATTATGTCACCTCCGACCAGAAAAATGTATCTCGGCATTATGCTTGTCGTGACCGCCAGCGTTGCCGCGCTGGCGTGTATACAGGCTGTCTCGTCAGAAAGCGATACAACTGACGAACCCACGGCGCAGCCCTCACTATCGGTCAATGTGACGACCTTAAAATCTCAGACGCTTCCGACGACGATTGAAGCCAATGGTGATATTGCCGCGTGGCAGGAGATCAGTGTCGGCAGCGAAATAAGCGGCCTGCGGCTGGTCGACGTCAAGGTAGACGTGGGTGATGAGGTCACAGAAGGGCAGGTGCTGGCCGTTTATAACGACAGGACGGTGCGCGCAGAGCTTGCAAGAAGCCGCGCCGCCGTGGCGGAAGCCGAAGCAACGCTTGCGGAAGCCACGGCAAACGCCCAGCGTGGCCGGGGTTTGAAAACCACCGGGTCGCTTTCAGAACAGCAGATCCAGCAATACGAAACCGCCGAACTGACCGCACGAGCGCGGCTAGAGGTTGCACAAGCAGAGAATGAAGCTCAAGCGATACGCTTGGCTCAGACGGAGGTGGTCGTCCCAGACGACGGTTTGATTACCTCCCGCACGGCCACTGTAGGCGCTGTTACCGGCGCCGATCAGGAATTGTTCCGATTGACGCGCAACGGTCGGCTGGAATGGCGGGCCGAAGTCGCCGCTTCTGATCTGAACAAGCTGCGGCCCGGTCAGACTGCCAGAGTCACCCTATCAGGTGGCTACGAACTCGACGGGCGTTTGCGCACAATTGCGCCGCTAGTCGATGCCGCTACCCGAAATGGCCTGGTCTACGTCGATCTTCCAGCAAGCGACGTCGCTCGGGCGGGAATGTTTGCGCGGGGAGAGTTTGAACTGGGCAGCCGCCAAGTAATGACGCTACCCCGAGCTGCGGTGCAACGACGCGATGGCTTTGGCTATGTCCATCGCGTCAGCGATGAAGGCCAGATAACGGAGCAGAAAGTTGCCCTTGGCCAGCAAACGGATGATCGCATCGAAATTCGCGACGGTCTTGAGCCCGATGCCAAGGTGGTCGCCTCGGGCGGTGCTTTTCTGGGCAATGGTGACCAGGTTCGGGTGATTGAAGGAGAGCCGGCTCATTCACCCCAAACGAACGATACCGACGTTGAGGAGGAGGGGGTATGACGCTTAATGCCTCATCCTGGGCGATTCGCAATCCTATTCCGGTGATCCTGCTCTTTATTCTATTGACCTTCTGGGGGCTCATCTCCTTCCGAGGCTTGTTTATTCAGGACTTGCCGGATGTACAGCTGCCCCTCGTGGAGGTCTCCGCCTCGTTGCCCGGTGCGGCCCCCGCCTTAATGGAGAACGAGGTTGCTCGCAAGATCGAGGACTCCATCGCTACCGTCTCCGGCGTCAAAAATATCTCTACAACGCTGACGGATGGTAATGCCGATATCGCTATCGAATTCCGGCTGGAAAAGTCCGTGCAAGAGGCTATTGATGATGTGCGCGACGCTGTTGCTCGCATCCGCTCGGATCTACCCGCCGACCTGCGTGATCCAGTGATTCAGAAGGGTGAGTTTTCCAGTGAGCCGATTGTACGCTACACGGTGACTTCCTCCGATCTAGACGATGAGGCCATCTCCTGGTTCGTCGATGACAAAATGACCAAGGCCGTCTTGGCGGTGCCCGGTGTTGGTTCGGTTCGGCGCATCGGTGGGGTCGATCGCGAAGTCCGCGTGGCATTGGATCCGGATCGCCTGCTGGCGTTAAACACGACAGCGCTGGATATCTCCCGCCAGCTGCGCCAAGCGCAGTTGGAGGCGCCCGGTGGCCGTGTGGATGTCGGCGGCGCCGAACAGGCCGTGCGCATCATCGCCAATGCTGAATCCGCCGCCGAGCTTGCGACGATGGAGCTGGCGCTCAGTGACGGTCGGCGCATTCGACTTGATGAAGTGGCGACGGTTACCGATACCGTGGCCGAGCGGCGTTCGATTGCATTGATGGATGGGGCGCCCGTGGTCGGCTTCGAGATGACCCGTGCCGAGGGATACGGCGAGGTGGATGTGGCCGAGGGCGTGCAGTCTGCGCTCGCGGAATTGCAGGCGCAATATCCCCATATAGAGATCGAAGAAGCCTTCAATTTCGTTGGGGAGGTGGTGGAGAACTACCAGGGCTCCATGCAGATGTTATTCGAGGGCATGGCGCTGGCGGTGGTGGTGGTGTTCTGCTTCCTGCGCAATTGGCGTGCCACACTGATTGCGGCGGTTACGCTTCCGCTGTCGATCATCCCCACCTTCGCTTTCATGCAGCTGATGGGCTTCTCACTCAATGTGGTGACGTTGCTGGCGCTCTCGCTGGTGATCGGGGTGCTGGTGGACGATGCCATCGTCGAGATTGAGAATATCGAGCGGCATCTGCTAATGGGCAAGCCCCCGCGCCGGGCCGCCATGGATGCGGCGGCAGAAATCGGCTTGGCCGTGGTTGCCACGACCTTCACGTTGATTGCCGTTTTTCTGCCCACGGCCTTCATGAGCGGCACCGTCGGGAAATTCTTCGTTCAGTTCGGTTGGACGGCCTCGGTAGCGGTGCTGTTTTCGCTGTTGGTGGCGCGCCTGCTGACGCCCATGCTGGCTGCGTATCTTCTACGTAAACCCCAGCATCCCCCGCGCGATCCAGCGTGGATTAGCTACTACTTGATTGTTGCTAACGGGTGCCTGCACCACCGTAAGACAACGATTATCGCGGCGACGGCCTGCTTTGCAGGAGGTATCTGGCTGGCCTCGACCCTGCCGGGTACCTTCATACCCCCGGATGATAATTCCCAAACGCAGGCAACGCTCACCTTGCCGCCCGGCAGTACCTTGTCTGAAGCGGAGGCGCTTGCCGAGCAGGCACGCTCACGACTGGTGACGCAACGCCATGTCGTCAGCGTCTTCGCGGCCGTCGGTGAGGACTCCGGCAGCAGTGACAGCGGTGTGACCTCGGTTGAGCTGACCGTTGGTTTGGCGGATCGCGCAACCCGCTCGGGCGTTACGCAGCAAGACATAGAGCAGCAGTTGCGCGCTGCACTCGCCACGCTTCCCGGCGTGCGAACTCGCGTAGGCGACGAGGGGGATGGCTATGAGTTAGTCCTCGCCGGTGAGGATAGCCGGGTACTTGAACAGCATGCCCGCCAAGTCGAGCGGGAGATGCGTTCCATTCCCGGCATCGGCGCGGTGAGTTCGACGGCCAGCCTTGTTAGGCCTGAACTTATTGTACGCCCTGATTTTGCTCGCGCCGCCGACCTTGGGGTCTCTGCACAAGCTATTGCCGATACGCTGCGCATCGCGACCGTGGGAGATGACGACGAGGATCTGCCTAAGCTGAACCTAAGCTCACGCCAAGTGCCAGTGATGATCCGACTGGCGGATGCGGCTCGGGAGGATATGGCGACCCTTAAACGACTGCCTGTCCCGGGTGCTAATGGGATGGTGCCACTCGAGAGCGTGGCCTCTTTTGAGTGGAGCAGTGGCCCTTCGGAAATCACCCGGCATAATCGTCTGCGCAACGTCAATTTCGAGGTAAGCCTGCAAGGGCAGCCTTTGGGAGAAATCGAACAGGCCGTGCAGGCACTGCCCAGTTTACGTCAGTTGCCGCGCGGCGTGTTTCAGGCAGCAGAAGGCGATGCAGAGGAAATGGAGGAGCTTGCCTCAAGCTTCGGGATTGCCATGCTGACCGGCGTGTTGTGTATCTATATGGTGCTGGTGCTGCTGCTCAAGGATTTCATGCAGCCGATCACCATTCTGGTGGCACTGGTACTCTCCATCCCCGGGGCTTTCCTGGCGTTGTTCCTCACGCAGACGCCCGTGTCGCTGCCTGCCATGATCGGATTGATTATGCTGATGGGGATTGCCACCAAGAACTCGATCCTGCTGGTGGACTACATCATCATCGCCCGTCGGGCGCATGGGTTAGAACGCTTGGACGCTACTCTTGATGCCTGCAAGAAGCGTGTCCGGCCCATCGTGATGACGACGATCGCCATGGGGGCGGGCATGATGCCGATCGCCTTGGGGTGGGCGGGCGATCCCAGCTTCCGGGCCCCCATGGCCTTTGTGGTCATTGGCGGGTTGATCACCTCGACGCTTTTAAGCCTGCTGGTGATTCCGGTTGTCTACAGTAGCGTCGATGATATTGTGAGCGGGCTGCGACGCTTGACGCCGAACCGGAGCGAGACAAAAACGGCTGGGCTTGAATAACCTGGGGTTCTGTCAAGGAAGGCAACTAATGCGATCAGAAAAAGACAAGATGCTGGCAGGAGAGCTCTACAATCCTGCTGATCCGGTATTGCGAAAAGAGCATGAAGAAACAAGACGCAAAGTGAGGCAATACAATCAAGTGCTGGAAACCGACGCTCAGCGCTTGAAAGCGTTAAAAGATTTATTTGGCTCTACGGGGAAGTGTCTTTATGTAGAGCCAAATATTCGCCTGGACTATGGATATAATATTCATGTCGGTGAAAACTTCTTTGCCAACTTCGACTGCACGCTGCTGGATGTTTGTGAAATCCGCTTTGGCGATAACTGTATGCTGGGGCCCAATGTGCAGATTTATACGGCCACCCATCCCCTTGATCCGCATGAGCGTAATACGGGTAAAGAGTACGCAAAGCCGATTAGGTTTGGAAATAACGTCTGGATTGGCGGCGGTGCCATCATTAACCCAGGCGTTAGCGTAGGCAATAACGTGGTTATAGCGTCGGGGGCCGTCGTTATTAAGGATGTGCCTGATAATGTTGTAGTAGGCGGTAATCCCGCCAAGGTTATTAAAACGATCGACGTTTAAGGGCCGCGGTTATGGCGGATATAGTCGAGAAAGGCCCGCATGGCCGCGCTGGTATGCCGCCTGTTCGGATAATACAGATACCAACTCGGCAGCGTCTTCTTCCAGTCACTGAGCAATTCAATCACGTTGCCCTGTTCGAGATCGGCGCGGACATAATCCTCAAACAGATGCGCGATGCCCGAGCCCGCCATCGCTGCCTGGCGTTCTTGGTGTGCTGAACTCAGCGTCAACCGGCCTTGCGGCGTGATCTCGACTTCGTCACCGTCCTTCTCGAAGGTCCACGTCACCATGGTGCCGCCTGGGAAACGGCGGCGAATACAGTCATGCTGCAAGAGATCGCGCGGTGCGTCGGGGCGGCCATGCTCGCGAAGATAATCGGGCGAAGCCACGATCGCATAGCGCAAGGAGGGGCCCAAGGGCAGGGCGATCATGTCCTGAGCGAGCTGCTTACCAAAGCGAACACCCGCATCGAAGCCCTGTTCCACAATATCGACGATCGCCGCGTCGCTTACGATCTCAACGTTGATATCGGGATACATTTTCATGAATTCAAAGGCCAGCGGGCACAGCACGTGGTCGGCCGCCGGCCCTGGGGCATTGATCCGCACGCTGCCAGATGGGCGTTCTCGCAGTTGATTGAGGTCGTCGATCGCTGTCCTGATATCGTGAAGAGCGGGCCTGAGCCTTTCAAGCAGCTGCTCGCCTGCTTCAGTGGGCGCGACGCTGCGTGTCGTTCGGTTTAAAAGCCGGATGTTCAGCGCTTCCTCAAGTGCGCTGATCGACTGGCTAATAGCGGACGATGACACACCCCTGCCAAGTGCGGCGGCTCTAAAGCCACCGCAGCGCACCACATCTTCAAATATCTCTAAGCTATCAAGGCGTAGTTGGCGCATTGCAAAGCCCTGCTTAATAAGCTGATCCGTTTTGGTTAGCTTATCTGCAAGCCCGTTCTGGGTCATCCTTTAAAAGCGCGTCGCAAGGACTCGGTTTTAGCTATCCCTGGTCTTGCATGGCGCTGAAACCAAGTACGACTCCTGCAACCAGAGACTCGAACGGGGTGAACAACATGAGCGGAATCACAGTGAATCGTCGGCAGGTGATATTGACAGCGGCGTCGGTAACGGCGGGCATGATCTTGCCGACCGGCAGCATCGCCTTTGCACAGTCGGCTTCCACGGCCCAGAGTATCAATGCGGATGGCAATGTCGGCTATTATCGTTTTCGCGTTGGCGACATCTCTGCCACGGTGTTGAGCGACGGGCTGATAGGCGGCCCACCGCAGGTTTACGCCAGCGATGCGCCTGAGGCAGAACTGGAGGAGGTGCTGAGGCAAGCCTTCCTGCCGACCGACCACATGACGCTGTATCTCAACACACTTCTTATTGAAACGAATGGCCGGCGAATTCTTCTCGAAGCCGGCGCCGGGCAGACCATGGGGCCGCTGGGCGGGCGCATTTTCGATAATCTGGCCGCTATTGGTTTACGGCCCGAGGATATCGACACTGTGGTTATCTCGCACACGCACCCGGATCATGTCGGCAACCTGCGAACGGCCGATGGGGGCAAGGCATTTCCGCGGGCAACCGTGTTTGCGCCTCGTGCCGATTGGGACTTTTTCATCGCTAACGATCCAGACCTTTCCTACATGCCGGTACCCGAGGATTTTCGTCGCAATTTCGCCGCCGCGATCCGCCAGAGCCTTGAGCCGGTCGCTAACGATATCGAATTGTACGAAGCCGGCACAGAAATCGTTCCCGGCTTGACCACGCTTCCGGCATTGGGCCACACCCCCGGCATGGCGAACTTCCTTGTCCACTCTGGAAATGATCAGCTATTGCTGACCGCCGACCTGGCCTATCATCCCATCGTCAATATTGATCACTCATGGGTGCCCGGGCCGGACCGTGACAAGGAAGAGGCGTTGGCCTCCCGCCGCCGGATCTTCGATATGGCCGCGGCAGACCGGCTACCCGTACTCGGCTTCCACTTTCCCTTCCCGGGGCTTGGCCGAATGCTCAAGACCGACACCGGCTATGCCTGGGTTCCAGCCAATTGGCAGTTTTGATCCGGCGGAGCCCGTCAGTCGGTATGAAGCCGTGCCGTTCACATCTTGCTGAGCATCTCGACCGCTTCATCAAAGTGGCCGTCACGCTCCGCCCAGCGAAGGAAGTTGACGTTTTCCACCAGAATTTCCTTGGGCGTGGGCTTTTCTTGGAACAACGTCATGACCTCGTCGATATAGTCGTTGAGCGGCATATAACCTTCGCGAGTCGACTGGCCAGGTGTCAGCTCCGTCTGCACCGCGGGAGGCGCCAGTTCGATAAGCTCGACCTTGCCCTTGAGCTGCTGGCGGAGCGAAATCGTATAGGAGTGAATGGCTGCCTTGGTGGCGTTGTAGGTAGGCGTGCCGCTTAACGGCACAAACGCCAAGCCAGACGAAACGTTCACGATGGCGGCGTCTGGTTGATTGACCAGGTGGTTGGTCAGGGCGTTGGTCAGCCGGATCGGGCCGAGCAGATTGGTGACGACTGTTTGTTCGGCATCAGCTAGGTCACGGGTGCTGGTCAAGTCCTCGCGGCGCATGATGCCTGCGTTGTTGATCAGCACGTTGAGGTCGGGGTGTTCGGCGACGACGCGCTCGGCAAAGGCAGTAATGGCTTTTGGGTCCTCGACATCGACGACCATCGCGTGCATATTTTGCTTACTGGCAATGGTTTCCTCCAGCGTTTCCATGTGCCGGCCTGCGACGATCACCGTGTTACCCAGTGCGTTGAAGCGTTGTGCAAGTTCACGACCAATGCCGGAACCACCGCCGGTGATGAGCATGGTATTGCCTGATGTGTTCACTTTTAAACCCTCCATCTAACGGAATAATTCGGTAGGACTCAGTGCCATTGAGGCGTCTGCGACCATGGCTGAGTCATCCTAGTGTTAACTATCCGGTGAGGGCGGGTCTTGCCAAGCCTTGCGCAAAACTTGCCTGATCCTGCAGGCGTCGAGAAACCCTCTCTCAGCCATGCTAACGTTGAGATGAGATGCTTGAGGAATGCCTATGAACTCACTCAAACAGGCGGTTCAAACCTATGCCAAGCACCACGCCACTCACGATGGCTTGGTGTTATCCCCAGTGCCGGGGCTTAGCATGATGTGCGTCGAAACCCCCGCCGGTGATTTGCAATCGGTCTACAAGCCGATGGTTTGCCTGGTGTTACAGGGGGCAAAGCGGATGACGGTCGGGCACCAGACCCGCGTGGTCGCTGGAGGGGAGTCGGCGATTGTGAGCGCGGATATGCCGGTCGTCGGGCGGATTGTCCAAGCCAGCCAGAGTGAGCCCTATCTGGCCGTTGCGATTGACCTGGATAGACGAATCTTGCGCGAGCTTACCGCGCACATGGGCAGTGCCCCCGCCCAGCGCGCATCGAAAATGCAGACGCTGTTCGCCGTAGACACCGACGCCGAGGTGATTGACTGCGCATCGCGGCTAATGAAACTGCTGGATCGTCCCGAGTCCGAACCGCTTCTACGCCCCGGTATCATGCAGGAGCTGCATTATTGGCTGCTCTCGGGACCTCATGGCACTGCCTTGCGCGAGATCGCTGATCCGGATAGCTACGCAAGCCGCCTTGCGGCTGCTATCGAGATGCTCAGGGCTAACTACACGTCACGCGTGCCGGTGGAGAAGTTGGCCGCAGAAGCAGGCATGAGCCTTAGCTCGTTTCATAAGCACTTCAAGTACATGACGTCCCTAACACCGGGCCAATACCAGCAGCGGCTGCGTTTGATCGAAGCGCGCCGACTAATGCTGGATGAAGGGGTTACCGCAAGCAATGCTGCCTTCGAGGTGGGGTACGAGAGCGTCTCCCAGTTCACCCGCGAATACGGTCGCCTTTTCAAGGCGCCGCCGAAACGCGACGCGCTGCGCTTGCAGAAAACTGTCAAGGTTGCCAACAGAAGCGCCGCAACGTCGCAACGTATTGGCGCTTGAGAGGTGTGGCGTGATTACTTGGGAAGTTTAGCGATCACCTTGATTTCAAAGTCAAACCCCGCCAGCCAGGTAACGCCGACCGCTGTCCAGTTCGGGTAGGGTTTTTCTGGAAACGCGCGCGCCTTGGCTTCCAGCCAGATAGGGAATTGGGCTTCCGGGTCGGTATGAAAACTCGTCACATCGACGATATCATCGAAGCTTGCCCCCGCTGCTGCCAGGACACGCTCTAGATTGTCGAAGGCAAGCTGCACTTGAGCGGCGAAGTCCGGCTCGGGTGAGCCGTCCTCACGGCTGCCGACCTGGCCCGACACAAACAAAAAGTCACCCGAGCGGATGGCAGCGGAATAGGTGTTCTGGTCATAGAGCGCCTGGCGGCCCGAGGGGAAAACGACGTCACGCTTAGCCATATGAATCTCCATCAGTAGGTCGAAGCCGACCTTTGTTTACGATGGATTCACTGTAAGCCTGCATTGGTGGTGGATAAACGGCGGATTCTGTTCAACATTGTTTGTAGTTTGCAAACAATCACGAGGTGTTTGGCGCAACCATGGATCGTTTTAACGCAATGCAGGCCTTTGCCCGGGTCGTGGAGACGGGCAGCTTTACCAAGGCCGCCGAAACACTTCACATGAGCAAGACAAGCGTGACGCAACTCGTGCAACAGCTAGAGGCCCGGCTACGTGTCAAACTGCTCAACCGCACCACGCGCAAGGTGAACGTCACGGCGGACGGTGCGGCCTACTACGAGCGCGTCATCAAGCTTCTGGCCGATATGGATGATGCCGAAACCAGCCTGTCCAACGCCTCAATATTGCCCCGCGGGCGGCTCCGGGTGGACGTCCCCAGCCCGTTTGCACGCATGATCCTGATTCCGGCCCTGCCCGCGTTCCACGCTCAGTATCCCGATATTCAACTCGACTTGGGCGTGAGTGATCGCAGGGTGGATCTCATCAATGAAGGCGTGGACTGTGTGATCCGCGGTGGAGAGCTTACCGATTTATCCTTGGTGGCGCGTCGCGTGGGCGATCTGACGCTTGGGGTTTTCGCCGCGCCCAGCTATCTGGAAAAGGCCGGCGTTCCTTCGCATCCGCAGGCGCTGTCACTCCCACCGCACGCCATTGTCGGTTTCAGATGGGCGCGCGCGGGCTTGGCCTTTCCTTACGCCCTGCACCGCAACGAAGAGCGTGTCACCGTGCAGGGGCGCAGTATGATCTCGGTCGATGACGGGAATGCGGGGCTTGCAGCGGCCCTGACGGGGCTCGGCGTCATTTGGCTGCCGGATTACATGGCCAGGGAGCACGTAGCCAGCGGCGAGCTGGTACGACTATTTGATGATTGGCAGTTGGAACCCATGCCGATGTACGTCGCTTTTCCACCCAATCGCCACGTCAGCGCCAAGCTGCGTGTGTTCATTGACTGGGTCGTCGAGTTGATGGCTCAGAATATGCCTGTCGATGATCGGATTGGCTATAAACGCTGAAATTTACGTCTTCCAGGGGCAGCGGTTGATATGTTGCCGCAGTGAAGTCGCTTGATTACGTATGCTTGGTTTCAAGCTCGCCGGGAGTGGTCTTCATTGATCTTAATGGCGTAAAGACGATCCCTTGAAGAGAGCCCCTTGGCCTGTGCGAACGGGATTAGTGCATAGTGCGCATGATGATGAGCTGAACTGCCGCACCTACAGTGGCGATAGCTCCGGCAACCACCGCTAATGCCGAAACGGGCAGTTGGAGAGCAAGCATAATCCCTCCGCCCCCCGCACCTAGCGCACTACCTAAATAGAGCGCCGATTCATTGAGCGCGACCGCCAAGTTGCCGTCGCCATGGGCTTGTCTCGTACGAACGAGCTCGTTGTTTTGTGGCACTTGCAGCGCCCAGCCCACGGCGCCCCAAAGCGCAATCGGCAGTAACGTTAGCAGTGGATGAATCGACACAGCAAAGGGCAGCGAGATGAGGGCTATAGAAAGCAGCAGCATAATCGCCAAGGTAATAACGGGCCCGATAAATTTGTCGACCAATGGGCCAACCAAAAAGCTACCCAGCACGCCACCAATCCCCCATACCCATAAATAACCGGTAATCGACTGAACAGCGCCTGACTCGCTGCCCGCCATAAAGGGGGCGATAAAGGTGTACATGCCCAGGCTGGCAATGGCCGCCAATAAGGAAACTGTCAGAATGGCCATGGCATGAGGGTTTTTCAAAATAGCCAGTTTGCGAACAAGTGAAAGCACCGGTGTGGCTGGCAGTGCAGGCAGTTTGGTGTGAAGTCCGGCGTAGGCGATGCAGCCAAGACCTGCGATAAGCCACATGGCTGACGCCCAGCCTAAACGCTCTGCCAGCAACAGGCTGATAGGCACCCCCAGTACCGTGCCGCTCGCCATGCCGCCCATGATGATCGCAATCGCTTTACCGCGCTGGGCCTCTGGCGTGATGGCGGCTGCGGCGGCAATGCCCATGGCAAGATAAACCCCAGCGCCCACGCCTGCGACCGCTCGCCATATAGCGAGGGCGATAAAGCTAGTGGCCAGTGCGCTAGCGATATTGGCCACAATAAAAACGGCCAACGCCACTAGTAAGCCCAAGCGTTGATGCTGGCCGGGCAGTAGTGCTACGACGACGGGCGAGCCTAAGCCATAGGCTAAGGTGAATGCCGTGACTAATTGAGCCGCCGTAGCAGCCGTGACACTAAAAGCATCGCCAATAAGAGGAATAAGCCCCGCAGTGACATAAGAAGCCATCCCCAGTGCAAATGCCCCCAGGGCGATTAAATAAACCGATAAACGAGACTGATCAGCCATTACGTGCTCCAGAAATAAGCATTAGAAAGGATTTAAATCGCCGGTAGTTCTGCCAGCGAGAGGCTATTCTGGAGGGGCTTTTAAAGGGGTACAATTTAACTGTTTATGCTATTACTAAAAGTGATAAGTGATTAAAGGTAATAAAATGACTGCTGCCCGGACGCTAACTCGAACGCGGGAAGACTTGGCTGCGTTTCTACGCAAGCATCGCGAGAAAATTGCCCCGGAAGAGATGGGGCTGCCACGTGGCCGTCGAAGGCGAACGCCAGGATTAAGACGCGAAGAGGTCGCCGCTTTAGCGGGCGTGGGGCTGACTTGGTATACCTGGTTGGAGCAGGGCCGCGATATTAGCGTATCGGCGACGTTTCTGGATAACTTATCCAAAGTGCTCAAGCTGGATGCGGCCGAGCGCCGCCATCTGTTCTTACTTGCCCATCAGCGGCTACCCTCTGAGCTAGGCAAAACCTGGTGCAGCGTGCCGTCGCTGGTGCAAACCTTGATGGACGACCTGCCCACACGGCCTGCCTATATCCTTAATTTACGCTGGGATGTGCTGGCCTGGAACGCTGCGGCCGATAAGCTGTTCAACTTCTCTGCCCATGCACCCGAGCGCCGCAATATGCTCTGGTTGTTATTTACCGATCCTGCCATGCGCCAGCGGTTATCACCCTGGGAGGAGCAGGTTTGCCAAATGCTATCCAGCTTCCGACGCGACTTTGCCCGCGCGACCGAAGATCCCTCTATCGATGGGTTGGTTGAAGAGTTAACCAAAGTGGCGCCCGAGTTTAAGGCATGGTGGAAAAATCAGGAGGTCAACGCCCCTTGCCAGGGCGTGCGCCATCTTAATCTGGATGGGATTGGCGCTATCGCGTTTGAACACACCACGCTCACCGTTGATGAGGAGCGTCACCTACGGTTGGTTTATTATGCCCATCAGGGGAGCGACACCGAGAAGAATGCTTTTAATGAGTGGGTGGTGGGTTAATTCTTTAAGTTAAATTTTTTTGAGAGGTTTGAATGGATAGAATGAATCTGAAAATTATTCGTGCATTGCGCCAGGATGGCCGTATCTCAGTTACAAAGCTGTCCCAGCAAGTAGGCCTTTCAATACCGGCGGTGACAGAGCGAATGAGAAAGTTGGAGGAAAGTGGCGTTATAAAAGGTTACACAGCGGTAGTGGATCTGGAAAAAATTGGGCTGGCTGTCTCCGCTGTAATTGGTATTACGGCGTTTAAACCACAAAAAGAGAAACTTCTAGCCAAGCTCGATTCTCTGCCCGAAGTAGCGGAATGTCTGCATGTAACCGGCGAAGACTCCTATTTGATTCGAATATATGTTCCCACTAATCGGGATGTCGAAGAGTTTGTTGCAAAGGTAAATACTTTTGGTGAAACTAAAACAAGGATTGTTCTCTCGGAGCCTATTTCAATGGATAGCCGTCATGATGTGTTGAATAGGTTTTTGAGTAATAGGCATCCTTCATAGCACTTTTATAATAGTAGTGACAACTGTATGGCAGCCAAATAATGCTATTGAGACGCCTGCCAGGCAACTAACAGTTTTGATTTTAGACTCATTTATTTTGGCTGCCAAGAAATACACAGCAGAAGTCAAAAAGACCCACCAAGCCATTGAGCCAAGAAAAACCCCTAAGCAAATGATACTCAACTTCACTAGTCCAATGTCTGTGGGGCTGTTGCCATTTGGGACAATAGCTGAAAATATGGCAATAAATGCAAAGATTGTCATTGGGTTCGATAATGTAAGAAAAAATGTAGTTAAGTAGGCTTTTAATGGTGAATGCGGATTTTTATTTTTTGCAGAATGATTTGTTTTATTTTTGGCTGCAGAAACTCCCAGATAAATCAGTATTACCCCACCCGCAATAGATAACCATAGTAGCGATGTTGATAAAAGCGAAATGATGGCGGCAAAACCGAGAGCACCCAGGATGCCATATAGCAAGTCGGCTGAAGCCGCGCCTAGCCCTGTTATAAACCCAAGTTTCCAGCCGTCTGCTAACGTTCTCTGCATGCAGAGTAATCCTATTGGACCAACAGGTGCTGCTATCATAAACCCAATGGCTATGCTTTGTGTTAGATAATGCATGTTTGTCTTCTCTGTTTTGGTTTTTTATATTTTGTTTTTTTGGTTGCTTTTTCTCCATGCTGTTTTTAATTTTTTGGTCGTAGTTGATTGGTTTTTTTAATTTTTTACGGGATATTTATTTTTATTTAAGCAAACGTGGCCACAATATCGTCTATGAAATGACGTAGCTTCGGCGTCATGCGTTGATCAGCGGCGTAGAGTAGGTGCATGGGTCTCGAAGGCCCCTCAAATTCTGGCAAGATGCGCACCAGCCGCCCGGCGGATAACGCCTCAGTCAGTGCGGCTTCATAGCCCAATGTAATGCCGAACCTCTCCAGTGCTGCGCGAAGCAGCCCTTTCCAGTCGTTGATTTGCAGCCGCCCGCGCACGGGGGCGTCATATAGGCAGCTGTCGCGACTGAAGCGCCACGTTCTGCCCAAAGTGCCGAACCAATAGGCAAAGCCCAGGCACTCATGCGCCAGCAGATCCGCTGGTGTCTCAGGCTCACCATGCTCAGCTAAATAGGCTGGCGAGGCACAGGCGATAAGCCGATAGGGGGCAAGTGGGCGTGCCACCAGTGTCGTACTTTCGCTGATTGGCCCGAGGCGAATGACGGCTTCCTAACCCTCCTCGATAGGATCGACCAAGCGATCTGACAAGGTGAGGTCGACCTCCACCTCGGGGTACTGACGAAGGTAGCGGATAACCAGTGGAACCAGGCTTTGACTGCCAAAGGTGACGGGCGCATTGATTCTTAGGCGACCCCGTGGCGTAGCCCTGGCCTGGTCCGTCAGCGCTTCGGCCGCCTCGACTTCCGCGATCTGCAGGAAGGATCATGGCGTCGATGATAAAGTAAACCGAGAGACTGCTGCCTATAAGTAAAGGAACTCAGCAACCGTGCTAGTCGATATCAGTACCGAACTGCCTGGCGCACACCGTTTTACTTTATTTAACGACTTAATCGATAACGCAGTTTAGGCAACGTGCGCGAGACGGGTGGAAGACGGGTAGCCATGAGGAGCGCCCCAATAACCGCATACATAGCCCATTCGCTCATATCGGCACGTACGACCCAGAAGAAGTGCAGTAGCACCAACCCCAAGATGACGTAGGAAAATTTGTGTAGCGATTTCCAGCGCTTGCCCAAGCGGCGCATAGACCACTTGTTGGACGTCGCGCCCAGTACGGCCAGGCCGATCAGCGCAATCATGCCGACGATAATGTAGGGCCGTTTGACGATTTCGCTGCCCAGCAGTGCCCAGTTAAGCCCCAGGATAAACAGCGCGTAGCTGAGCAGGTGCAGGGTGGCGTAGGCGAGCGTCCAGAGACCCAACTGGCGCCGGATCAGCGCGAAGCCTTTCCAGCGGGTGAGCTTGGTCAACGGCGTCAGGCTGAGGGTGAGCAGCAGCATCCACAGCCCGCCAATACCAATGTTTAGCAACAGATAGCGCCCTGGTTCTGGGCCAGCGGCGTTGTTGGCCACCTGCCAGCCCCAGAAGACCAGCGGCGAAAGCGCCGCCAGAAAGACCGCCACGCGCCAAGCGAGCCATTTGTGCTGTGTCGCCATCAGTAGTGCTTCCTTAGATCCATTCCTGCATATAGCTCGGCGACTTCATCCTCGTAGCCGTTGAACATGCGGGTATCGATGGTATTGGAATTGAACAGGGTATTAGGCAGGCGGCGCTCGGTCGCCTGGCTCCAGCGGGGATGGTCCACCTCCGGGTTCACGTTGGCAAAAAAGCCGTATTCGTCGGAGGCGATTTCCTGCCAGGAGTTGACCGGCTGCTCTTCGACCAGCGAGATGCGCACAATCGACTTGATGCTTTTGAAGCCGTATTTCCAGGGCACTACCAGCCGCAGGGGCGCGCCGTTCTGATTGGGCAATTCGCGGCCGTACATGCCCATGGCCATGATAGTCAGCGGGTGCATGGCTTCATCCAGGCGCAGACCTTCCACGTAAGGCCAGTCGATGACGGAGAACGACGAGCGCTGACCGCGCATCTGATCCGGGTCTCTTAAGGTTTCAAAGCGTACGTACTTGGCTTTGCTTGTCGGGTCGGCGCGCTTGATGATCTCGGCCAGTGGAATGCCCAGCCAGGGAATCACCATCGACCACGCCTCGACGCAGCGCAGCCGGTAAATGCGTTCTTCAAATTGAGCGGGTTTGACCAGGTCTTCAAGTGCAAAACGCCCGCCGTTGTTTACCTCACCGTCGACCACCACGCTCCAGGGCTGGGTTTCCAGACTGCCTGCATGGCGGGCGGGGTCGCCTTTGTCGGTACCGAATTCGTAAAAGTTGTTATAGCCACTAGCGTCATCGAAGGGGGCGATCTTGTCCTGCTCGGGGTCGCTTGGAGTAATGGCGTCCCACTTGGCGTCGCTGATTTTATCTTTCAGCCAATCGGGCGCGTCGCCTTCGGGGACGTCCGAATAGTCGTCTGCGGCTGCCTGAGTATGGCCGGAAAGTGCAAGCCCTGCCCCAATGCCTGCCATGCCGCCCATAAAACGCCGCCGGGAGAGGTAGATAGATTCCGGGGTGACGTCGGATTCGTGCAAATCACTTGGTTTGGCAATCTTTATCAGCATTTGTTGGCTCCTATGGGGTTAAGCCGTCGACAGCGTAGGGTGGAGTCGCTATAACATCTACATCATTTTTAAGACATATGAGTCCGACGTCGGAAGGAATAAAAGGTTCTACACAACTTGTATGCTATGTCTTTAAAAACAAGTCACGAATGACCTTTTTTCTAGTCGAGCGAATATATCTAGGTGGCTGGTTTACTCATCCTGCTGTAGACAGTCTTCAAGGCCTTATTGCTCTGGCCTGTTTATAAGGAAAACCATGGCTTCAAAACGCCGCGAACTGGTGTCGTTAATTGACCAAGGCGCAATACCGCCTGCGCAGATGGCGCGTGCCGTGAAGGTTGC
Organism: Halomonas sp. HL-93; assembly: GCF_900086985.1. Classification (NCBI taxonomy): domain Bacteria; kingdom Pseudomonadati; phylum Pseudomonadota; class Gammaproteobacteria; order Oceanospirillales; family Halomonadaceae; genus Halomonas; species Halomonas sp. HL-93. The sequence goes on along the minus strand of NZ_LT593974.1, from coordinate 3,036,750 downwards.
CGGGCTGCACCCTTCGCCCCGTGCATGGGGCGTGTTTGTGGATCGGCTTTTGCTATGGCTAGGCAGCTTGGTGCTTGCCTTCGCGGTGCTGTTTTTCGTGGCGTACAACTGGGCCGATATGGGCCGCTGGCCGCGCTTTGGGTTGGTGCAGGGGGCACTAGCACTGGCGGTGGCGATTGCCGTATGGGGCAAAGCCAGCCGGTGGGTGGCGCGTGCTGCGTTGACGGCTGCGTCGTTGCTGGTGGGGGTGCTGTTGGCGCTGTTCGGCCAGGTGTATCAAACCGGCGCCGACCCTTGGCAGTTGTTTTTTATCTGGGCCGTTTTGATATTGCCCTGGGTGCTTATCCTTCGTTTTGCTCTGCTTTGGATACTATGGCTGGGGCTACTTAATCTGGCGGTGTGGCTTTATTTTCGTACCTGGGGCGGTGTGTTGGATGTGTGGTTTATCAGTAGCGATGCCGTTTTCTGGTGGCTCTTTGCGCTCAATACCACCGCTCTTGCCGTGTGGGAGTGGGGAATAAAGCGCTGGGGTTGGTGTTCCAACCGTTGGCCGCTTCGCATCTTGGCGTTGGGGAGCGGTTTGCCGATCACGCTGTTAATAATGATCTGGATCGTCGATGCCATGACGTATTTGGCACCAGCCCTTGTAGCGTACCCGCTGTGGTTGGCTGCGCTATATGGCGTTTATCGTTGCTGGCGGCCTGATTTGTTGGTGGTGGCAGTGGGCTGCGTGTCGGTCATTAGTGTCGTGACGCTACTGCTGGCCAGGTTCTTAATATGGCAAGGCGAGTGGCAGGCGGGCAGTATGCTGATGCTCGCCCTCGTGGTATTCGCGATGGGCGCTGGGGCTGTGGTGTGGTTGAAACGGCTACATGCGGAGGAACTCCAGTGATGCGTAAGACATCTTCTTTAAGCGCCCGGTTGTATCAAGCAGGTATTGAGGTCAACGAGCGTCCACACCTAACACCGGAAACGCCCTGGTTTGTACGAGCGCTGCAGGCGTTTTCTGGCTGGCTGGCGGCGTTGTTCTTGCTCGGCTTTCTCGCCATTGGCGCGGTATCTGTAATGGAAAGTGCGCTTGGGTCGTTGAGTTTAGGGTTCATTATGTTGGCAGGCGCTTTTGCGCTATTCCGCGTGAGCCGCAGCGATGTTGCCGAACACTTGGCGCTGGCCATCAGTCTTGCAGGACAGCTGTTGGTGGCCTGGGCATTGGTCGACGTTTGGCTAGAGAGTGCTTACGTGTGGTACGCGCTCGTTGGCCTGCAGTGCTTGCTGGCGTTGGTGATGCCGAGTCAGGTGCATCGTAGCTTTTCTGCCTTTACCGCCGGCGTGGCGCTGTATATGGCGTTGGAATCAATCGGCATGGCATCGGTGGCCAGCGGTGTGGTGTTGCTGGCACTGACCGTACTTTGGGTCAATGAATTCCGTTGGCCAACGCGTATTAAACACGTGCAGGCGTGGGGGTATGGCCTGTTGCTGAGCCTCCTGGTCAATCAGGGCTTCGCCCATAGCGGTCAAGCGTTATCGTTTGTTGATGACAACCCGGTGAGCGCCCTGGTGTGGCTGATGCCCTGGCTAAATGCTGCACTGGTCGCGCTGGCGCTGCTGTTACTTTTCCGTACGCGGTTTCAATCTTTGTCATTCAGGGCGCGCTGGGCGGCCTATGCTGGCGCGGGCGCGTTGCTCATCGTGTCCTACCATGTGCCGAGTGTGGGCCAGGGCGTTGTGGTGGTGCTATTGGGCTTTGCCATTGGCCACCGTGTGCTGGTTGGGCTTGGTGTGCTGTCGCTACTGCTGGGTATCGGCAGTTATTATTACTGGCTTGATGCCACGCTGCTGATTAAGGCGCTAACGCTGCTGGTGGTCGGGGTGCTGTTACTGGGGCTGCGGTGGGCGTTGCGCCAATGGCTGAGTTCACCGATTGATAAATCAGGCAACGGGAGCGTTGACCATGATGCGTAGCGCAAAGTGGAGCCGCGTTGCCATTGTGGCGGCCACGCTGCTGATTTTGGCGGTGGTGAACGGGGCGATCTGGCAGAAGGAGCGTCACCTGGCTGAAGGCGAAGTTGTTTATCTGGCGCTAGCCCCGGTGGACCCGCGCTCGCTGATGCAGGGCGACTATATGGCGCTAAACTTTGCACTGAGTAACGATATTCAGCGCGCGCTTAATCGGCGCCATAAAGGGAACACCCCAGAGGCAAGGGATGGTCACGTCATTGTGCGCCTGGATAAGCGGCGTATTGGCCACTTTCAGCGCCTGGATGATGATACCTCACTGAGTGACGACGAACGGCGGCTGCACTACCGCTTACGCAATGGCCAAGTACGCTTTGCTACCAATGCGTTCTTTTTCCAGGAAGGCCACGACGAACGCTACGAGCCTGCCCGTTTCGGTCGATTCCGGGTTAACCAGCAAGGCGAACCCTTGCTAGTGTCTCTGCACGATGAAGGTCTCGAGGACCTCACCCCCTAGCAGGCTTGCCGCCTCAGGCGAAACCGCGCATGAGAACGGCCAGGCCAGGTGGGGGCGAAGGATGTGGCAGTTTTGAGATGCCGGTACACAACGGCTTGCTTCATAAAGCAAGGTAGGCTGTACTTTGTTCCACCACCGACATGGAAAGCCTGTCTTTGATGACTGGCAGTTGGTGGTAGATACTTTGTCCTGGCTCAACCAATAAGGCGTGTATGAAAGCAAATAACTCGTGGCCCGCGTGGCTAATGTTGGTAGTGGCGCTAACATTTTCCAGCCTGTGCGCGGCGCAAACTCAAGGTGGAGAGAGCGAGGATAGCCGATGGTTCACCGTTGATTCGATTAATACCGGCCTTGGCGAGGCACCTGAAGATGCCAACCGGGTCACCCCTAGGGAGTCGGTTAGAAGCTTTCTCGACCTCACCGAAAAGGAGGAATACGAGAAGGCTGCGCACATGCTCAACTTGTTGGAATTTAGCGACGATGAGCAGCGCGAGAAGGGCCACGATCTGGCTCGGCAACTGGCGGAAATTATCCAGCGGGGCGAGCGTATCAGCGTCGATAATCTGTCGGGGCGGGAAGACGCCGTGATTGAAGACCCGTCCGGGCAAAACCCCCGCGTCGGCGAAACACGCCGTAATATAGAGCTGGCATCGCTTCAGGTCAGGGGCGAAACCTATGATATTCGTCTGGGCCGCTACCGCGTGGGTGACGACGACCCCGTGTGGCTGATCATGCCCATTAGCGTGTCGTATATTCCAACGCTGTATGAACAATACGGGCCCTCGATGCTGGAGCAATATATTCCAGAACGCCTTCAGTCGTCGTTTGGCATGTTGAGGATTTGGGAGTGGGTCGCCATTCCTATCTTTTTGCTGTTCGTTGGCTTGGTGGGTTGGGGGGTCCACCGCTTGTTTGATTTGATGTCGAAATGGCTGCCCACCGGTGCCTTTCGTCTTTTTGCTGGGCAGATCGGCATGCCAGCGGCGTTGATCGTGATGTCGCTGTTTACCCAAATGGTGCTGAATTATGTAGTGTCGTTTTCGGCGGTCGCGACGACGACTTTCCGTGTTCTGCTTATCGGTATTCTCGCCTGGGGGGCTGGCACCATAGCGCTTCGCTTCGTGGATACCCTGATGCTGCGTATGACGCGTAGGCTGGTGGGTGAAATCGACGACACCAAGCCCAAGGACGAGCGTAAGCTGCTGACCTCGCTCTATGCACTGCGCCGCATCATTATCCTGGTGGCGGTTACCGGTGTGTCGGTTTACATCCTGGGGCAGGTCCAACTTTTCGAAACCCTGGGCTTATCCATCCTAGCCTCGGCCAGCGTGTTGGCGGTACTGGTAGGTGTCGCTGGCCAGGCGGTGTTGGGCAACATCCTGTCTTCCTTTCAGTTGTCGTTTGCCAAGCCCATCCGTATTGGCGATTTGGTCATTTTTGAAAATCAGTGGTGTTACGTAGAAGGCATCTTTTATACCTATATCCGTTTGAGAACCTGGGACGAGCGGCGTTTGATCGTGCCCGTTACCTACTTTACGTCTAAGCCTTTCCAGAATCTTTCGGTCAAGAGCATCAAGATGTATCGGTACTTGGAGCTGACGCTGCACCTGAGCGCCGATGTTGGGTTACTAAGAGACAAGTTTTTGGAGTTTGCCAAACAGGAAGACAACGTTATTGAGCACCATAAACTGCTTTGTTATGTGACGGCGCAAACGGCAACGGCGCAAATCGTGACCTGCTATTTAATGACCTCTGATCCTATGGCTGGGTGGACAGCGGAAATGAACGTAAGAGAAAAGCTTATGGCGTTTATCCGTGACCAGCATCCAGAGTGGTGGCCACGAGAGGTAATGGTTATCAGCCATCAGGATGTCGCCCGCGGCAAAAGGCAGAGCCAGCGCTCGGAGGGTGCGGATAACGCTGAGGGGGAGCCGTCGGAATAGAATGCTGCTACGCAGCACTAGGCGCCTTATGGCACTGAGGCTATCTCTAACGGGATGTCCACGCCGAACTGCTGCAACATACGTCGGAATGTCTCAATATTATAGGTCTCACTTTCTGTTACCAGCCCTTGGATCTGACCTGTACCCGGTGTTCCTTCGCCTAGCCCCGTGACAATCGATTCAGCGGGGTCGAGGAAGCGGCAACCGGGTCGTGCTGTTTCGAAGAAGGGACGCAGCCATGGTAAATGCGTGCTCGAAAGTGTCAGCGTGTCGATATCAGGATGCTGCTGGAAGACGTCATCGCTAAAAGCCGTGACCGCTTTCTGCGTGGCGTTCGGGTCGAATAGAAAGGCGCCATTCTCGACAAGTTCCACTATGGAAGAAGCATTGATCAGGCTGACATTATCCGGGTTGGGTGCATAGCGAGCGATGAACTGCTTCAGCGGCGAGCTTTCGATGAGTGAATGCACCCCCATGATGCCAATCTTGCCGCTCGCTGACATGGCGAGTGCTTCTTCGATGGGCGGGTAGACGCCGGACAATGGCACCAAGGTGTTCTGGCGAATGTCATCCAGCACCATGATAGAAGGTGCGTTCGAGGCGATGACGATGGCCGAGGGGGCGTAGCCTTCGAGAAAGCGCAGCGTGCGTTGCATGACAGCGAGTAGCTCTTCTTGCCCTTTGCTGCCATAAGGAAAGCTCGCCCGGTCAGCGAAATACACAATATCCTGTTTAGGAAGACGCTTGTGTATCTCGGCCACAATGGCATAGCTACCAATGCCAGCGTCGAAAACAGCAATCGGCTGATGCATAGTATATCCTTGGTTTCAGTAATGTCTAATTATTAATAAGATTTCCATGCTATGGAAGCAATATTTTCAACTGTTAAGCCAGTTAAACTTTATACAACGCTGATGCATGGCACCGTATGAATCCAAAAAGAATGAATAACATGGGGAAGGTGGAGAAACTTATGGCGAAGGAGTGGTTGTCTAAATGCCATTAAATATCATGCAGCGCGTTCTTCCCGGTTGGGGCGTTACTTATGGCCCTCCAGGCGAGGGCCCTTTTCCAGCTGTCATGTTGCTGCATGGTTCTGAAGGCGCATGGGCAGGGTGGAGCCACCGGGATGCAATGCTACTCGCCGCCCATGGTTTCTTGGCCTTTCCCTATGGCTACTCAAGCGGCGGTAATGCCTGGAATGCGGGGCATATTGTTGATTACCCGCTGGATCGCAGCGTGGAGGCGTTTAAAGCCCTACGAGAATTTCAGGTCGTTGATGAGTTAGTAGGGCTTTATGGTATTTCACGTGGCGCCGAACATGCGTTATTACTCGCCTCTCTCATGGCTAAAGACAAGCTGGAAGGCATGCCTGACGCGATCGCCGCCCATAGCCCACCCGATGTTGTTTGCGGTGCCTTTGATGCACGTGGCTTTCGCGATGTGGGTGATCCTGGCTGGCAAGCCTGGGATGTCAGTAAGCGTGCTTGGACGTGGCGCGATAGCTACGAAGGTTTACTGCCGACCACACCTATCGAAATCGAACGCTATCCTGGCCCGCTATTGCTTTCTCATGGCACCAAAGATCGAATGTGGTCGGTCAACATGACCAAGCGTCTTGAAGAAAGGTTGCGCAAGCATGGTCGTAACCCTGATGTGCACTATTATGAAGGTGAGGATCATATGCCTAGCAGCTCGGGGCAGAACGCCCACTACCAGTTGCTGGTGGAATTTTTTGAAAAGCACCTTTAGCCCCTCATTTCATCTTTTTAGGTAAAAACTATCTCGCCATCTAAGCGGCTTACCCTGTGACAGTCGCCGCTAACTGTATCGCGCCCTAGACCGGACAGCGGGCGTGGGAAAAAACTATAGACTCAAGCGCGTTTGGCTCTCACTTAAGTCGTGGCGTTCGGATTCCTGCAACATTCAATGGCTCTTCAAGGCGTTTCTGCAGCGCAAATACCAAGGCGAGCACGAGCTTTATGACTTCGATGAGTCAGACTTGTCGGTCTCAATCTTCGTCTGAGACATACGCGTGGAATCCTAGATGTATGGTTCTCATGCATAGGTATTGCACTTGATTGCTGGGTTCGCTGTTATACTAAAGTTGTAAGATAAATCGTGTGATATTCTCAGAAATTTCTTACATATCTACTATGTCTATGCATGCTAGATTTTGGCCATCGCTTTAGTTACTAAATATGCGATGTGTGGCTTTTATGCTAGCTTTGCGCTTCAGTTATGAAATTCTTGGAGATGTTAAACCTCAGTAATAATTGGCGAAACTGTGGTTGTGGTATATTCGCAAAGTTATCCAGCTAGAATTGGCGGTGCATTGCTAACATGTAAGGGTGTGGAAGATAAGTATATAAATGTATGGGTGATTTAAGAAAGTCGAATGTGTCTGCTTTTGATCTGAAGAATTTTATAGGTCGGTTTTTTATGCTTTTGTTCTCTATAAGGTTTTGTTTTATTTCGATTCTGCTATACGTTTTTGACAATTGCTCTCTTGGGCTGGCTGGATTCAGTTATCGGTTTGTGGGGTCTTTGTTATTCGCTTCTATTTTTTTAGTCGGTGATTTTTTAATCACGCGGTGTTTGGGTGGTGAATATTAAATTATTCGAGTTGTTTGCCTTCTTTGAAAGAGGGTTAATTAAAGTGTAAGAGACTCTTTCTATGTTTATGGTTGGGGTGATTCTATGTCATGGGGGATGCATGTTAAAAGTCAGTAAGCAAGGCATAAAAACGTCAGTTGTGATTACATTACTAATAAGCATTTTTGACTATTCTGATGGTGAAGAGGTTGGTTTTTCTTCTGTTCTTGTTAAATTTTTTGCTTTGTTGGTGGTTTATGAAGGTATTGGTTTTATAGAAAAACTTTTAAAGAGTAGGTTTGGTAAATGATAATTAATAGGGTGGTTACATAGGTGTCTTTTCGTGACGCTTATGCGTAGGTGATCAAGCAGAAGCTACGCTAGATCCAGAAAGCCTCGATACCCTGAGCGTCTTGATGACGCATCACGAATTACCTCAAGGTCATGCAGGCGGCGGTTTCTGAAAAGCCACTACTGAAGCCGATGGGCAAGGCCCTAGCGATGCTTGAGCTACACGCCGACGCGGTAGTCAGACGCTGCACTCGGGACTGACGAACCAGGACTGGAAGGGATGAACGGCCTGTTTCAGGCGGCTCGGTCACAGGCACGTGGCTACCGGAACGAGGCCAACTTCATCGCCATGATTTACCTGATTGGTAGCCTGTTCAATCAGGCCAAATTCACATGAAGTGACGAAGAACCATTTCATATTTCTGTGGACGTTTAAGCTAATCCGAGAACCTCCTGTGTCATCGAATGAAATCCTTGGGCCTGTCGCCTGAATGAAAAGAGCAGCGATGCCTGGAATGTTGATAAGCAACTTTTTTGCTATGATTGATGAAAATCCATCTTGCTGAGGTGTGTCATGCCAGCCCTTGCTCAACCATCGCCGACCCCTGAAGGGGTATTAGCAAAAGCGGTCTTGCGCGCTGCCGAACAGCTGGGTTTGTCGCAGTCTGATCTGGCCGCAGTGTTGGGCGTACACCGCACGACCATTACGCAACTCAAGAAAAGCCTCACCCTTGACCCGAACTCTAAACAGGGCGAGTTAGCCTTGCTGCTCATTCGGCTCGCCCGGGCGTTGTTCACGCTTACTGGCGGCGATCAGGTCTGGATCCAGCATTTCATGCGCACGCCCAACCGCGTCACGGGTGGGATACCGGCTGAACAGGTAACGCGTCTGGAGGGATTGTTTGCGGTGCTGAGATTCGTGGATGGCATGCGGGGTAAGGTGTGAGTGTGTGGGAGGCCTGCGGCGGCACGCGAAACATCGAACCCATCTCGGGCACGCTGTACCGGCTGGTAGAAAGTCAGGAGCAGGTCGCCACGCTCAGATATGTCGACACGTTAGAAGAGCAAGAGGTACTTGAAGCCCTGCTTGAAGGCGCTAAACCGCCTTACCCCGAGCAGGAGCAAGACCTGCACTATCTGCTAAAAACACCTTTTCGGTATCCGCCTCTCAAATGGGGGTCACGTTTTGGCCGAGTGTTTGAGCCAAGCATTTTCTATGGCGGTAAACGTATCGCCACCACCCTTGCTGAATCTGCCTACTACCGACTGGTTTTCTGGTACTCCATGGATGGGGAGCCTGTAACTGAATCGCTTCGCTCAGAGCACACGCTTTTTTCGGCGGACTATGCCGCTAACCGGGGAGTGAAGTTAAACACAGGCCCCTTTGTAGAGTACCTCGATGTGTTGAGGCATCCGGTGAATTACGCCTCATGTCAGCAGTTGGGTAGTGCAATGCGCGGTTCGGAGGTGGAAGCATTTGAGTACACCTCCGCTAGAGATATTCAGGGCGGGTCTTGCGTGGGTTTGTTCACGCCTGAAGCGCTCTCTCAGCACGAGCCAACCGATATGCGCCCATGGCTTTGCGTCACAAGTGCTCATCAAGTGTCATTCAAGCCCAAAAATGCACCAGGAGTGACGACTTACAACCTGGATGAGTTTCTGCATAACGGTGTGTTGCCCTTTCCTGCGTAACGAGCAACTCATAATGCCATTAAATATCGGGGTCGTCGCAAAACCCATCCAGAAAGACTCTCTTGGCAGCCATGAGGGACTGGCTGACTAAAGCTGTCGCATTTCTGCAGTTTTACGTTTTTCCTAACTGCGCTTGAGCCAAACGTTTCGCCCCGGCAAAATCCGCTTTTCCAGAGCCAAGGTGGGGAATGGTTTCCACCGTCAACCAGCGGCTGGGGATCATCATGGCGGGTGTGCCGTTGGCGAGCATGGCGGCCTTAACGGTGTTGGCGTCTAACGCGGTTTCTGATAGCAGCGCAATGCGCTCGCCTTTGCGGTTATCGGGAATATTCACCGCCATTAGCGCGTTGTCTGGCTCCTCCAGAGCCGCTTTAACCGCCGCTTCAACGGCGCTGAGGCTGATCATTTCACCGCCAATCTTGGCGAAGCGGGCATAGCGGTCTATCAGAGTCAGGAAGCCGTCTTCATCGATAAAGCCTTTATCGCCGGTTACGTACCAGTATTGGCCATCAAGCTCCCTTAGTGCTTGAGCGGTACGTTGGGCGTCATGGAGGTAGCCCTGCATGATCTGCGGGCCGCTGATCAATATCATGCCGGCCTCGCCGGTAGGTAGCTCCTCGAAGCTGTCTGGGTCGACGATTTTGAAGCTGGTGCCAGGCAGCGGCATACCGACGGTGCCAGCTTTACTTCCCCGCTGAACCTGCTGGTAGTGAATGCCCATGGCATCGGGAAGATTCACTGACGCAACGGGGGCGATTTCAGTGGCGCCGTAGCCTTCGTAAATAGGCTTGTGGAATTTCAGCGCAAAGTCGTTTCGTACATTTTCGTCGAGCTTCTCTGCCCCGGCGACCACGATCCTCAAGCTCTCCAGCATCAGCGGATGCACCTTTGTGCTGCGTACAAACAACCTTAAAAAGCTGGAGGTGCCGAACATAATCGTGGCTTTGTGCTTGGCAATCGCGCCCGCAATGCCAGGAGCATCGGTGGGGTCGGGGTGGCATACCAGCGGCAGCCCTTCAATCAGTGGTAGCAACTGGGTCACTGTGAGGCCAAAGGCATGGAACAGCGGCAGTGAGCCCATTACCACATCGTTGCTCTGGGTGTTGAGCACATCCGAGGTCTGTTTGATATTGGCCATCAGGTTGCGGTGGCTGAGCATCACGCCCTTGGGTTCGCCTTCACTGCCGCTGGAGAACAGGATAGCGGCGGTGGCATCGGCATCGTGGCCGTGGCAGAAGCAGCGCTGTAGTAGCCAAGTCGGCAGTATTCTCACCGCAAGCCAGGTGCTCAAACGCTCGGCACGGCCAATCGAGGTTTGCAGGTCTTCTAAAAGGACCACCTGCTGCTCGCTAAGCAATTGGCTAACGTTGAGCCCGCGCTGCTCAAGCTTCTTCACAAAGCGCTGTGAGGTGAACACGGTGGTGATCTCCGCCTGGGCAAGGGCCGAGGAAAGTGCTCCTTGGTCGGCGGTATAATTCAGGTTCACCAGTGTTTTACCGGCCAGCAGCGTGGCCATATTGGCAATGACCCCGGCACTGCTGGTGGGCAGCAGCAGGCCAACGTTCTGTCCTGGGTTGAGTTTGCGAATCCGTTTTGCCATCAGCAGGCTGGCGGTAAGCGCTTGACTTGCGTTGAGTGGGCGGCCCAGCGTGTCGGCCAGGGCAAGCTCGCTTGGGCGGCGTTTAACGCTTTGAATCCAGGCGTTGGGTAGGCTGGAAAGCTCCCCCATGGCCTGCTGCCAGGAGCGGGTCGCCTGCTCAAAGATGCGCCGTTTTAGCACATCGGCGGGCGTATCCTTGGGAAGCGGTTTGCCAAAGGCGACTACCACCGAGCGGTGCAGAGGCGCGTTGCGCAGCTCCTTTAACTTGCTGGACGAGCGGGAGAACTGGCTGCCCCACAGGCCGCGCAGATAGAAAGGCACAATTTTGACGTCTGGATTCGCCCTTTCACAGGCGCGCTCGTAGCCGCGGCGGAATTCCCCCAGTTGGCCGGTGCGGCTAATTGCCCCTTCGGGAAACAGGCACACCACTTCACCGTCGTTGAGCTGTTCGGCGACATCGGCCAGTGCCTGTTCGGCACCTTTGCCGCGCTCAATGGGGATACATCCCAGGGCCTTGAAGAACCAGCGTAAGTACCAACGTTGGTAAACGGTTTTCAGCATTACAAAGCGCACCGGGCGAGGGCTCGCGATCTGGACCATGGCCCAATCCACCCAACTGATGTGGTTGCCCAATAACAGAACGCCGCCCTGGGAAGGCAGGTTCTCAAGGCCTTGTACAGCCACGCGATAGCGGCGGGTCAGCAAAAAACTCAGCAGAAAGCGCACCAGACTCTGGGGCAGTTTAACGATGGTGTATCCACCGCCTACCATCGCCACGGTCGCAATCAGCAATAACAGATAATGACTATCCACTCCGGCCAGGGCGAACAACACTGTGAGCAGTAAAAAGCCCAGCATGGCAATGTTCTGAATCCAGTTATTGGCGGCCAGTACGGTGCCTAGCTCGTTGTCGGCGGCGTGAAACTGGATCAGTGCGTTAAGCGGCACAATAAATAGCCCGCCCATCATGCCGATAAATATAAAGTTAAGCGCTTGGCTCCCTGGAGTGGTTAACAGCGGCAGGCACCATAAACCAACAGCCACTCCAACAGCCCCTACGGGGATTAAACCGGTTTCGATACGGTTGTGTGAGAGCTTGCTTGCCAACATGGAGCCCAGCGCAATGCCGATACCGCTGGCGGCGAGAATGCCCTGAAGTACCAGGGTGTTATCGATGCTTAGCGCCGCTTTGGCATACGCCGGAAAGGCGGCCAGCAATACTTGGCCTACCGACCAAAACGTGGCCAGGCCGATAATCGACAGCCTAAGGACAGGCTGGCGCGCGACGATGCGTAGATTGTCTTTTAGGGCGTGGCCCTTAATGTAGCGCTGCCAGGTCAGCGGTGACTCTGGCCGAGTGGTGGTATCCACAGGCAGGCGGTAGAGCGACACCACCTGGAGGGCGCTATTGAGTACCAGTAGCCAGCCTAGCGGGGCAACTTGGCGAAGCAGTTGCGTTGGCGTTTGTTCGGCGGGGGTCGTCCAGGTTTCAAACAGCGCGGTAAACGCCACCGTACCCGCTAGTATGGCGCCAATGGTCACGGCCTGAATCAGCCCGTTGGCCTCCGCCAAGCGCGGCTTGCCGAACAGCCCTTTGACCAAGCCGTATTTGGCCGGCGAGTAGAAGGCCGATTGAATGGCCAGCATCAGGGTCATGGCAAACGCCAGCCAGAACCAGCCCTGATAATAGGCGGCGGTAATGCCCAATGAGACTGCCATGGCGACCCATGCAGAGAGGCGCAGCACGCGCACTTTAGGATAGCTATCCGCCACATGGCCCGCGGGGCTAAACAGCAAGATAAACGGCAGCAGAATAAGCCCGTTGACCAGGGCGGTGAGTACTACCTGTGTTTCGCCATCGTAACTTTTGAAGATCGTGTTCTGAATCACGATTTTGTGGCCTAGATCCACAAACGCATTGAGAAAGATGGCGATCAGGTAGGGCAAAGCGCCCTTTATGTGTAGCAGTCGTTGCATGGTTGTGTAGCCTTATAAATCCCTGTAAGTAGGCGCACTTTCTATAAAAGGCTTGCTGGCTGCAACTCATTTGCGCGAAGTTGTGTTATGGGAGCTTGTTGGTATCATTATCTGCTACTTTTGTGCGTAGCGCCTTTTCATACCGTTTAAGAGATTTCTATGTCCCAAGCCGATTCGCTGATTGAGACACTAAAGCGTCAGCTTCGCGCCCAGGGTAAAACCTATGCCGATGTCGCTCAGTGGTTGGCGCTGAGCGAGGCCTCGGTGAAACGCCTGTTCGCTGAAAAGCACTTTACGCTATCGCGACTGGAGTGTATCTGCGACCAGCTTAATATCGACTTCGCCGAGCTGGTGCAGACCATGCAGGCTGATGAGCAGCGTTTGCAGGAGCTGACCCAGGCTCAGGAACAAACTATCGTCGAGGATCGTGAGCTGTTTCTGGTAGCTGTCTGCGTTATTAATGGCTACAGCTTCGATGAAATTTATCATCAGTACCTGTTAACTGAAGCAGAGTGTACGCGGCAGTTACTCAAGCTTGAGCGACTCAAGCTCATTGAGCTGCTTCCAGGTAACCGGATCCGACGTCGGGTAGCCGCCAATTTCCGCTGGCGAGCGGACGGCCCTATCCAACGTTTCTTTCAGCAGCATATCGCCAATGAGTTTTTCCGCTCCCGTTTTGATAATGACAGTGAAAAGCTCATTGTGCTTAACGGTCTTTTATCCCCTGCGGGTAATGCAGAATGGCAGCAGATCATGCAGCGCCTAGCGAAAGAGTTTCATGCGCTATGCGAGCGAGAGAGCGGGCTGCCTATTCACCAGCGGTTTGGCACCACCTCGGTGCTGGCGGTACGGCAATGGCAGTACGGTCTGTTTCAGGATTACAAACGGGAGGATCCACTGCAAACCAGGTAGGCAAGAGCTAATTTGCGTTTAGCGATGCTTTCCGAGTAAAAAACATAGTAGCTTCACCAAGCGGCGGCTTGGCTTTATCCCGCCATGGCCGCCGCTATCTGTACGCTGCCATAGACCGCGACCCCAGCGGCTACCGGCCAGCCTAGCGAGCGTAGCCGCCACCATACCAACAGCGTGACGGATAGCCCAATGGCGGTTGCAAACCATGCAATAGCACTTGGATTAACCGGCATAATCGAAACGCCGAGTACCGCCGCGATCATCAGTGGGCCGAGAATGCCCAGCCACTGGGGCATATTGTTGAGGCCGGTTTTACTGTTTAGCCGGCGCTGCATCCACAAGAACGGCACCACGCGCATCAACAGAGTACCCAGGGCACACGCCACCACGGCTAACCATAATGCGCTGTTCATGGGCGACGTCTCCTTGCTTGGAACTTCACCATATAAAAACAGATAGCGCCGCAGGCGGCAGCCAATGGAATCGCTACATTGCTCCACCCATACAGCGTAAATAACAGGGCAGCTACAATCGTACAGCCCAGCGCCAATGCCCAGCGCTTATCGGTAAAGCGCGGGGCGACCATCGTTAAAAATAGCGCAGGCAGCGCGAAGGGCATTACTTCACCCAGCAGCGGCCAGCGGGCGGTTAAGGTTTCGCCTGCCGTGGCGCCTACCATCGTGCCCACTATCCATACGCCCCAGGCCAACAACGATGCGCCTACAAACCAGCCAAACCGTTCAACTGCAGGCAACTGGGGTAGCCGTGTAAGCGCCAGGGCAAACACTTGGTCGGTCAGGCCGTGCATTAGCCAGGGCCAGTGACGACTGGGCGGCAACAATGCAGCCAAGTTGGGGCCGTATACGACATGGCGCACGTTAATCAGCAGCGTCATCGCCACCACCAGCCATAGCGGGGACCCCGCTGCCACCATTCCAACAAATAGAAACTGCGACGCACCGGCGTAGATTAGCATCGAGATGGCGGCGGCTTCCCACATGCTAAAACCTGCTTGCGTGGCGACCACGCCAAACGAGAGTGAAACCGGAATATAGCCACCCAGCAGTGGGATGGCTTCGCGCACACCGGTAAGCCATGCGCGCGTACGGTGGGTCGCAGAGTGAGTCATGGTGTGGCTCCTACAGCGGAATAAACCACGGTTAGCAGCAGTGTCGCGGGGGCATCTTGGGTACGGTAAAGATGGGGTTGGTCGGCCGCGAAAGTAATAGACTCACCCGCGGTTAGGATTTGCGTATTGCCTATTGGGCCTGCTTCCAGCCAACCGCTCACCAAAGTGAGCGATTCACACGAGCCTGGCGTGTGAGCTTCGGCGTAGCGAAGCGTATGAGGTGCGCAACGCATCCAATAGGCGTCGACCTGGGGGGTGTCTATTCCTTGATCAATCAAGCGCACCTGGACGCCGTCTTCGTCTAACGGCACGCTGAGAGGGGAGACGAGGGTGCCAAAAGGAACGTTAAGCTGCACGGCTAGCCGCCAGATGGTGTCCAGTGTGGGGTTGCCGTTGCCCTGTTCAAGACGCGATAGGTTGGACTTGGCGATGCCTGCGGCGTTGGCTAGCTGTGAGAGTGACCAGCCACGCTCAAGGCGAAGTGCTTGTATGTGAAGGCCAAGGGTGCTGAGTGAAAGTGAGTCCATGGTAGCGCCGCCTGCTGGCTTACAAGATGTTCTTTATATAGAACGTTCTATATAAAGAACAGGCGGCTGTCAAACACCTTGCGACTCACTTTACCCCGGCCATGACGCTGTCGTTATCGAGCGGTTGCTGCGCTAGGCAAGTGCAGCGCTGGTGGCAGGCGTCTGAGGAGAGATCGAGGCTGGTACGCTCAAGGCGTCGATGTCGGCGTAACCTTGTTCAACGAGCGCAACCACATCCGGGGAGGAACCCCAACGCAGCAGCATCGTGTCGATTACGTGTTCGGCATCTTCAAAGCGGCCACAATGGCTAAGCAGTTTGGCCACGGTATAGTCACAGGCCGGGGTGTCATACAAGTCGTCCTTGATTTCTTGAATGGCGAGTTGAAGCCCAGCTTGAGAAATCTCAATACGCTGTTCGCGTTGCATAGCACATCTCCTTGTGAATGCGGGTAATTAACATCAGGCCATGCCGATGCTTTAATATTGTACCTATGTTGTACGCGATAAATCCTAATATAGCGACCCTTCTGATGCTATAACCTGGGATATGCAAACATGAAGTCTTTTTGAACTATTGTTAACGCATAGTAAAACGACTGATAATTAATGATAAATGCTTATATAACATTTAGTTAAATATAGCATGGACTTCATGGCATATAGGAGGCAACGTTATCGTCTATGGCTAGCGTCAAGGGAAATAAATTTGTGCAAATGTTTGCATGATGGGGGTTTAGCATCTAGCCTTTACATTGTGCATGACAGGGAAAGTCGAACTCGCCAGGAAGGCAGGCTTATGGATAAGCCAGTGAGACAGGATGTCGAACGACAGGACGTCACATAGCACTTCACCATGGAGCGGTATCCAGGACGGATAGAAATGACAGGAAGTTGGCGAGATGCATCAAGGCCCCCGAGAGGGGGTTTTTTGTGCCTGTGAGTTACGTTTACGCATGGCTATGACCACCTTGCACCCTGCTTACGCTTAGCGCGATGGCACCTTTTATGCATTTACTTTAGGTAATTGGTCATTTGCTAAGAGGAAGCGCCATGCATTCATTGGCAATGCTCAAGCCCGTTAAGTCGATTTTATGGAGCGTGGCG
Organism: Halomonas sp. HL-93; assembly: GCF_900086985.1. Classification (NCBI taxonomy): domain Bacteria; kingdom Pseudomonadati; phylum Pseudomonadota; class Gammaproteobacteria; order Oceanospirillales; family Halomonadaceae; genus Halomonas; species Halomonas sp. HL-93. The sequence goes on along the minus strand of NZ_LT593974.1, from coordinate 3,020,507 downwards.
CTGTTGCTGCTGGGCAATGGCTTGTTGAATACGCTGTTAACCCTACGTGGCACGGGGGAAGGTTTCTCCAGCGCGGTGCTGGGGATGATCATGTCCGGCTATTTTGTCGGCTTTATCTGCGGCACCTGGGTGAGCGGGCGCTTAATTCGGCGGATGGGGCATATCCGTACCTTTGGCTTTTGTGCTTCCATTTGTGCCTCGGTGGCGTTGCTGCACCTGGTGTTTATCAACCCATGGGTATGGCTACCGTTGCGGGTGGCATACGGCCTTTCGTTTATTACCTTAATTACCGTGATTGAAAGTTGGCTGAATAGCCAGGCGGCAAGCCACGAGCGAGGACGCATTTTTGCCGTGTATATGGTCGTCAACCTGGGCGCCCTGGCGATTGCCCAGCAGCTGCTAAGGCTCTCCTCCCCACAAGGCTTTTTACTGTTTGTGGTGATTGCCATTCTGATTAGTTGGGCACTGCTACCTATCACTCTGACCCGCCGTGTTCAGCCGACAATTCCTGAGCGCCCCAAAAGTAGCCTCCGTACGTTGCTTGGCTTTGCACCGCTCGCGGTAGCCTGCGCCGCTTTATCGGGCCTGGCGATGGGGGCGTTTTGGTCGATGACGCCGGTGTACGTGACGCAACTGGGGTTTGATATTGGCGGCGTGGGGCTGGTGATGAGCATGGCGATTGTAGGTGGCGCGCTGTTACAAATTCCCATCGGCCGCTTTTCTGACAAACATGACCGCCCCAGAGTAATGACTTGGGTGGTGCTCCTGGCGGCGCTCATCGCCGCCGCCATGCCGTTTGCGCCTAGCCATAACGTGCTCGTGGGGCTGTATTTTATCTGGGGTGGTTTGGCGTTTTCGCTCTACCCGCTGGCAGTTGCCCAGCTTATCGACCAGTTGCACCCGGATGAAATTGTCTCCGGCTCGGCGGACATGCTGGTGATGCATGGCGCAGGCTGCGCGGTGGCACCGATTGCCGCAGGGTCATTGATGACGGCAGTGGGCGGTCACGGTCTGCCTATCTATATTGCCTGTGTGTTTGCCCTGCTGGGTGCGTACGCCATCTACCGTCGTCGCCATGTCACAGCCCTGATTACCCATACCGCTCACTTTGAGCCGATGGTACAAAGTGGTGCAGGGGCGTTGGAAATGATCTTTGATGATACGCAGCCAGATTTATTTGATGACCCGAGTTTCTACGAAGAGAATGAACGCGAGCGGCTAAAGAAAGCGTTGAGTTCGGCAAACGCATGATATTGGAATAACCGTCAGGCCCCCGCCAGCAAAAGCGGGAAGGGGCAACAGGTATGACACGGTTTGATCGTGATAAGAATAAGTAGTGCTTGGCCTCCCTAACGTCGCTGAATAAACATTTCAAGCTGGTGGTGGTTGCCATCCAGAGGAATGCGTACTTTGCTTTTTTGGTCCGTCATTGGGCGGCCATCCAATCTTGCACTGAAGGCGTCATCGGTCATGATGAGCTTCACCGCGTAGTGGGTGGCGGCGATAGTGAGCGTCGCGCTAACGCCTGGCCAGTCATTGGGGAGGCAGGGATCAATTACCAGCCAGGCGCCTTCCCGGCGGATCCCCAATATGCCTTCAATGCCCGCGCGGTACATCCAGCCCGCAGAGCCCGTGTACCATGTCCAGCCACCTCGCCCTGCGTGGGGTGCCACTGAGTAGACGTCCGCGGCCACCACATAAGGTTCCACGTGATAGCGGACAGCCTCTTCTGCGGTGCGGGCATGGTTAATGGGGTTGAGCAGCGAAAAGAGCGCGTGCGCTTTGTCGCCTTCGCCTAGCTTGGCAAAGGCGAGAATCGCCCACATAGAGGCGTGACTATATTGCCCTCCGTTTTCGCGCATGCCGGGTGGGTAACCACCAATATATCCAGGATCGCGCCGGGGTTGATCGAAGGGCGGCCAAAACAGTAACGCGAGTTGCTGGTCATAGCGAATCAACTCGCGCTCAAGCGAACGCATGGCCAGTGCTGCTCGGTGAGGCTCTGCCGCGCCCGAGAGTACCGCCCAGGTCTGGGCGATTGAATCAATCTGGCAGGCGTCGCTGTCTTTGCTACCTAGCCAGCTGCCGTCATCGTAGGTTGCCCGGCGATACCACTGGCCGTCCCAGGCATTGCTTTCCAGCGCCAGGCGTAACGCAATGGCGTGGGCACGCCAACGCTCAGCGCGTGAAGTGTCCTGGCTCGCTGAGGGCTCATGCTGTTCGCGCTGTTCGGCAAACGGCAAAAACCGCTCAAGGGTATGCACTAGCAGCCAGCCTAACCAGACGCTTTCGCCTTTGCCTGCTTCGCCTACGCGGTTCATGCCATCGTTCCAGTCGCCGCCACCGATCAGCGGCAAGCCATGCTCGCCGGTAAGTTCTAAGCTCTGATCCAAGCCGCGGGCGCAGTGCTCATAAAGTGAGGCGGTTTCTTCAGCCATCATCGGTTGGTAAAAGCTATCGTGCTCACCGGCCGCTAGTTCGGCACCCTCTAGAAAGCTCACCGGCTCATCCAGTACGGCAGTGTCATGGGACGTCGCGATGTATTGAGCGCAGGCATAAGCCAGCCATACGCGGTCATCGGAAATACGCGTACGCACCCCCTGGCCGGAGTGGGGCAGCCACCAGTGCTGAACGTCGCCCTGGACAAACTGGCGCGAGGCAGCACGCAGTAAATGCTCGCGGGTCGTCTCGGGGCGGGTAAACGATAACGCCATACCGTCTTGCAACTGGTCTCGGAAACCATACGCACCGCTTGCTTGATAGAACCCAGAGCGTGCGGTGATCCGGCAGGCAATGGTTTGATAAAGCAGCCATCCGTTAAGCATGATATCCATGGCACGATCCGGCGTGTTTACTTGAATCGCGTTAAGCTGGGTTTGCCAGTGTGCATTGATATTGGCGAGCTCGGCGTCAATATCTATCTGACGATAGTGGGCGATTAGCGCTTGCACCTCGGCGGTTGAGCTTCCTTGGCCCATCAATACCACGATATCAACGCTTTCGCCCACCGCTAACGACACGCCGCGGCTGAGTGCGGCACAAGGATCCAGCCCCGCCCCGTGGGTGCCGGAAAGCGGGGCATGACTGCGCAGCGCCGCAGGGGAGGACAAACTGCCGCCGTGGCCTATGAATTCGCAACGGTCAGTTGTCCATGAGTCGGGTGCGTCGCCTATATCAAGAAACGCGACTCGGCCTGGGAAGGCAATATTCCAGGGATTCTCTACCAGCAGAGCGCCGCTATCGGTGTCTGGGTGCGAGATAAGATAAGGCGCCGAGATACTGCGGGAAGTGCCTAATACCCATTCAGCGTAGGCGGTAACAGATAGCTTGCGTAGCCGTCCTGAATGATTGCTGAGCCGTAGTCGGGAAATTCTAAGTGGCGCTTCTAATGGCACAAAATGCAGCAGTTCCAACGTGATGCCGTCGGTATGGTGCTCAAACTGGCTATAGCCGAAGCCATGGCGGGCCAGGTAGCGGCCTTGATCACGAATGGGTCGGGCGGTCGCCGTGTAAAGGGCCAGTGATTCTTCATCGCGCACATAAATAACATCGCCGCTGGGGTCTGCCACTGGATCGTTCGACCATGGCGTGAGCTGATTCTCGCGACTGTTATCCGCCCATACATAGCCTGCGCCCTCCGCTGATACCTGAAACCCGAAACCTGTATTGGCGATCACGTTAATCCAGGGGGCGGGGGTTGAACTTCCCGCCTCCAGTAGCGTGACATACTCGCGGCCGCTGAGTGCAAAGCCGCCTAGTCCATTAAAAAACTCAAGCGTTGGGAGTGTATCAGGCGCTATCGCGTTAGCCCTTGCGGGTATGGGCTTGGGAAGCACGCGTTTGGCGAATATCGGCGGCGTTGATGGGGGAGAGTTGGCGGGCAGCGTCATGGCTAGCTGATTCGCTATGCTGCCGCGGTGGGCCATTAATGCTACCCGGGCAATCGACTGTAGCTGCATGCGTGCTTCTAGACTCATCAGGTCGGCACGCAGCGCAATCACTGAACCCTGGACGTGATCCTTTCTAAATCGAGGGTGGGTTTGGCCGCTGAGTACGGCGGTTTCAATAGCTTGCTGCAGATCTTGAACATAGGAGGAAGCCCGCTCATTGATAATCACCACATCGACGCCTAGTCGCTTCATGCCCCAGTATTCATGGGCGCGAAGCAATTGATGTATCTGGGCAATGTCGTCGATGCTATCGATGCGCATCAAAATAATCGGTAGGTCGCCGGAAATTCCGTGTTGCCAGAGCTGTGACTGCGGCCCGGCTCCGCGCTCAATTGCATCGGCAGGCGCTCTAAAGCGAGGGTCAGGATACAAAACCGGGGCGGCCAAGCGCTGAAAATCGGCGGCTTCTTCAGGCTGAATGCCTAAATGGCGAAGCTGTACCTGTGCCTGGGTCCAGGCAAGCGTTTTGGCCCGTTCAAAAGCGCTCCGGTCATGGTGTTTGTCGATCAGATCCATCAGCGTCTGCCGTGAGTCGGCAACCACGGTCCAGTAAGCGATATGGGCGGTTTTGCCGGGAGACACGCGCAGGCAGTAGCGCAGCGCAAAAACAGGATCCAGTACGCTACCCACTGTGCTCGATAAGTGCTGGCCCTCTGCCAGCGCTAGGGCATGCAGTTGACTTCGCCCTCGGCCCAAAAACCTGGCGCGGTCGGTCTCGAACTCAAGCTCGCCCACGGTGTCGCCTTCCACCACGGCAAAGTGGGCGGCCCAGACTTGTTCTTCGTCAGGCGAGCGCCGTCGCCTAGTGGCAATCAGCGCGTTAAACGCTTCCAGGTACTCGGTTACCACAAACATTTTGGCAAAGGCGGGGTGCGCGTTGTCGGCATCCGGGGTGGTCAAGACTAATTCCGAGTAGGAAGTGATATCGATATTGCGGGCATGTCGGCCGCTGTTCGTCAGCGACAGGTGGCGAACCTCACTATCGTCCTCGCCGGAAACCAGCACGTCCATATGGCTAGTGATATCGTCGTGGCGATGCGTGTAGCGAGCGTAATCCTCGGCAAATATCGCATGATGATGGTCATCGTTAGCTCCGCTGGCGCGCCTGGCCGCTTGTCCCGTCGCGGTCCAAACACCGGGATGTGCGGCGTCGCGCAGGAAAATAAAACTGCCCAAATGATCGCGGGTGGCATCCGGTTGCCAGCGGCTAATCGCAATGTTGCGCCATCGACTATAGCCGCCACCCGTGGCCGTTAGCATCACCGAGTAGCAACCGTTAGAGAGTAAATGGGTAACGGGTGGGCCGCTGGCCTGTGTGGAAACGCGGCGGATGGTTTGTGCCTCATTAATACTCTGGCTGGCGTTTGATTTAACCTCTTCAGCGCGGGGGTGGAGGATCGCAACATCCTTGGGAACTCGCTCTTGCAGAAGCAGTTCGCAGGCTTGAATCATTGGTTCACGGTGAAAGCGCGCGCGCATCTGGCCATGGTGCAGGGTGTTGGCGATAGCCACGATGGTCATGCCCTGGTGGTGGGCCATAAAACTGCGCACAATCACCGCCTCTTCTCCAGCGGGCAGCCGCGAACGGGTGAAGTCGAGCGCTTCATAGAAGCCATAACGACCTAGCGCACCCATCTCGTTCAGACGGCTGAAATTTCGACAGGCACCGTTGGGATCAACCATGGCGGCTAGGCCGGTGGCGTAGGGGGCGATGACCAGATCGGCAGACAGCCCGCGTTTGAGCCCTAAACCAGGCACGCCAAAATTAGAGTATTGGTAGGTGAATTCCAGGTCACGGGCGTTGTAGGCGGATTCAGAAATACCCCAGGGCACGGCGAGTTGGGCGGCGTAACTTTCTTGGCGTTTCACTACCAGTCGATTGGTTTGTTCAAGCAGGCTACCGCCCGGAGCGCGCATCACTAGGGATGGCATCAGATACTCAAACATCGAACCCGACCAGGAAATCAGGGCTGAGCCAAAGGTGATTGGTGTTGCCGCACGGCCTAGCCTAAACCAATGGCGGGTGGGAATATCGCCTTTGGCAATCGCAAACAGACTGGCAAGCCGTGCCTCGGAGGCCAGTAAATCGTAGCAACTGGTATCCAGACAATTGTCGTCCAGCGAGTAGCCAATCGACAGCAATTGACGTTCGCTGTTAAGTAGAAAAGCAAAGTTCATGCCCAATGCCAAACGTCTCGCGGTGTCCGCAAGCTGTTGTAAGCGCAAGTTGAGCGCTCCTGCTTCCAGGTAGGTATCCCGGTCATGGCGGTGCTGAGCGACAGACGCGTGCAGTGATGACACCCAAAACAGCATATCTTCATTGTGCGGGTCGGCGTGTTCGTCGTGGGCAGTGCGCGCCAGATGTAAAGCGTTATCGGTCAACGCCGCTAGATTCGCCAGGCACGCCGATGACATCGCCTCGCCTTTCAACTGAGTGTCCATGGCGGCAAACTGCTCGTTCAGCTGAGCTGCGACTGTTTTCGGCAGTTTTGAGGCGTTACTGAGTGCCTGACGAGCAAGGTTCAGCGTGTCACTAATACCCATGCGCGGATCTGAAACATAGTTTTCGGCTTGCCAGGTCTCACAGGCATTGGCGATAGCGATAAGGTGGCCCGCAAGGTTGCCGCTATCGACGGTTGAAACATAGCGAGGGGCCAGCGGGTGCAGATCGTGGGTGGCGTACCAGTTATAGAAGTGGCCCCGATAGCGCGGTAGTCCTAGCATTACCTCAAGCGTTCTCTCCAGGCGTTCCAGAGCCTGCTGGGTGCCTAGCCAGCCAAAATCACGGGCGGCAAGGGTGGCGAGTAGATACAGCCCCATGTTGGTAGGCGAGGTGCGCTGTGCCAGTGCGGGTTGGGGATCTTCTTGAAAGTTATCCGGCGGTAGCTGGTTATCCGCGGTGGTCACAAAGGTTTCAAAATAGCGCCAGGTTCGCCGTGCAATCAGGCGCAGCGCCAACGTTTCGTCTGCCGAGAGTGTTGGTTGGATAACCGCGCTTTTGCTGCTGCTTAACCATGAGGCCACTGCCGGCGCAGCCAACCAGACCAGTGCCATGGGCAACACGATTGGCCAAGCGTGACTGGCCGTCCACATTGCACTGACCGCAACCGCGAGCCCCAAGGCGGTGCCGGGAGCCATGCGCTGATAGAAGCCCCACACCGTTAGCGGTGGGCTTTTCATCGATTGGGCCGCGGAGGTCCACTCAAGCAGGTGACGATGAGTGACCAACACGCGCACTAAGGTACGGGCGATGGCATCCAGCATGCGCCATGCCTGGTCGGGCAAAAAGATCACCTGCAGTAGCATTTGCACGCTACCCAGCTTTAGTTCGTCAAACCAGAGATGGTAGTGGTGGCGTAGCTTTGCCCGCGCCCGGAAGGGCACAAACGAGGCGGCTAACGAGACGAGCACCGGCGCACCCAGCACAGCCAGTAATAGCAGCGTGCTGGTAATTGCCATGCTAAGGGGCAACTGCCAGCTCACCGCAAGGCTTGCCAGTACTAACGGTGCTAACACCGAACGGCGTAGATTACCCAGCATTTTCATGCGCCCGGTGAGCGGCAGCGCCGGGGCGACCAGCCAGGGGAGCAGTTGCCAGTCGCCGCGGGTCCAGCGGTGCTGACGCTTAGCCGCCACGTCATAGCGTGCAGGAAAGTCTTCGATCACTTCGATATCTGAAGCGAGCCCCGCGCGGGCAAAAACACCTTCATACAAATCGTGGCTAAGCAGACTGTTGTCGGGCACACGGCCAGCCAGCGAGGTTTCAAAGGCATCAACCGCATAAATACCTTTACCGGCGTACGAACCTTCTCCCACCAAATCCTGATAGAGATCAGAAATAGCAGCCGCGTACGGGTCGATGCCGCCTGGCGCCGAGAATAGTCGCTGATAGATGGAGCCTTCATTCCCGGTGGGTAACGACGGCGTGACGCGAGGTTGCAAAATAGCATAGCCCTCCACCACCCGGCGTTGCTGTTGATCAAGGCGTGGTTGGTTTAATGGGTGTGCCATCTTGCCGATCAAGCGGCTTGCCGAGCCTCTTGGCAACCGTGTGTCGGCGTCTAAGGTAATCACATAGCGCACATCATTGGGCATGCTTGGCGGATTAATAAATGTCGTATCCCGAGCACCGCGTAGCAATCGGTTAAGCTCGTGTAACTTACCGCGTTTACGCTCCCATCCCATCCAGGTATTTTCGCTGCGGTTAAAGACCCGTCGCCTGTGTAGTAAAAAGAAGCGCTTATCGCTACTGGGCGCGTTTGAATCCAAACAGTAACGCTCATTTAACTGATCGACCCACAGATGAGCGGCGGACAAGAGCGCTGCATCGCCGGGTAAATCTGCTTGGGGGGCATCAACGCCGTCCAGGATCAGCGCATAGGCGAGCGCCCCATCGCCGCTCGATAAATGATGCACTTCAAGACGCTCAACCTGTTCGCGCAGGTCATCTTCGCTGGTTAGCAGCGTGGGCACCGCAATCAGCGTACGCAGGTGAAGCGGAACCCCCTTGGAAAGGTCGAGGCTAGGCAGCGGCTGGGCGTCGATGCAGCGAATAATCAGGCGATTTACGATCTGTGTTGCCACCTCAATAATGGGCAGAAAGCCAACCACGCCCAATAGCAATAGCCAGGGTAACGGTACGTCGCCTATCGCAACTGGCAACGCGAGTAATAGACCACCAGCCAGGGTCATCAAACTCAGCGTCACTACGGTCATCAGCATGATATAGCTGCGGATGCCATGATGAATAAGTGTCCGTCGCAGCCACTGACGAGAAGACGCTTTAAACGCCAGCTTGTGTTCAAGCGTTATGCGACCTGAGCCAATCAGAAAATAGCCAGGATCACCCATACGGCCCGCTTCGATAGGGTCGCCGGTGGTTGCCACTGCCTGGCGAGATAGGGAGAGCGCCGCTTCGACTACCTCAAGCTCGGTGTGGCGCGAGCCGCGGGATAGCAGCTCTACGGCACTGCGATACTGATTGCGCGTGGGGAAATCCAACTGATCAAAATTGCTTTGCTGGCGCAGTTGCTTGTCCACCAAGCTGACGCTTTCAAACAGCACGGCCCAGTCGATGCTGGAGACAAACCGCATACTGGTGATGATGTTGCGAACAGTCACATTGGCGGCGCCTTGGCGCTGCTGAGCGTGCTGAACCATCTCGTCAATGGTTTCGCCCCGTTGACTGAGCTGCTCATCGAGCCAGCCCACCAGTGGGCTACTGCGGGGGTCTAAACCACGTAGTCGTTTGGCGAGCTGGGCAGTGAAGGGTTCCGCCAGCGGCCCTGTGTGAAAATTGAAGGTACTGGTCTCTATGCGAATGGTGCGCTGCTCTAGGGGTGTTTGCTGATTGGTGGGCTTTAGCCATTTCGTTGCCAAATCATCAGCTTCGTCCCTTGCCGTTTGTTCGCTGATCATTTGGTCGGCAAGCCGTCGCAGGTTTTCGATCAAAACAATACGTAGCGAGATAGCAACGGCCCATAACTCGCCAATGGTCAGCGGCTGGACGCGCTGATAAGCGACCAAAAAAGACTGCAGAGTGTCCAGATCGATATGACTATCGGTATGCGCTACAAACGCCCACGCAATGCCGAAAACCCTTGGGTAGCCGGCAAAAGGCCCATTGGCTAACTTGGGTAGCTGACGGTAATAACCGGGTGGAAGGTCGCTACGAATCTCACGGATTTGGGCTTCAATCAGGTGGTAATTGTCGAGCAACCAAGCAGCGGCAGGCACAATGTCGCGGCCTTCCGCCAACGCGGTGGCACTGGCGCGGTAAACTCTCAGAAGGGTGGTAGCGTTATCGTTAAGCCGCCGCGTTAACGATACGACCTTAGGAGGCCTTGCCGCCACTTCCTGGGCATGCGCCAGGCTACCGGCGTGCTGTTCAAGCCGCTCTGCGCTGAACAATTCTTCTCTGACGGGCAGCGTCGAATCCCACGGCGCTGCAAACGCATGGTGCGGACGCACAAAACGGAAAAATGGGTTCACAGATTCCTTCCCGGTGAGAATGGGCGCTTCCGGCCACAAAACGATGATGTCCTTACTTAGACAATGGTCGCACCGGGTATTTACGTCGGTTCGTTAGCGCACATTAGGCGCGTTTTATCTTGCGCTATATTCGTTGGCAGAACGCTTGCGCAGTGTCCAGTAGCCTCCCCATAGCCGTGTTGCCGTGGTAATAAGACAGGCAATGGCAAATACCGTGGCCAGGATTGGGAAGTGGTCTGGGAATAGACAAAACATCACCAGTGCCAGGACGGTTTCGGTTCCTTCGGTTAGGCCTTCCAAGTAGTAGAAGGCCTTTTGCGGGAAATCAGGCCGCTCGACACCCTGCTGCTTGGCGGCGATCGCAAAGGCTAAAAACGACGTACCCGTGCCGATAAAGGCAAACAGCAGCAAAGCGGCGGCGAGGGCATTATCCATTGGGTTGGCTAGTGCAAAGCCTAGGACGACCGCTGCGTAAAACACAAAATCCAGTCCTATATCTAAAAAGCCGCCCGCTTCGCTCGTTTGGCCATTTACCCGGGCCAGCGCACCATCCAGGCCATCCCCTAAGCGGTTCAACAGCACGGCTACTAAGGCAAGGCTGTAATGCTCCCATGCCAGCAATGGCAGGGCAGTGATACCCATTAAGAAAGCGCCGAAGGTAATCTGGTCCGGTGTTAGGCGGCCTTTCAATTGCTGAGCAAGCTGCTCAAGCGGGCGATGGGTTAGCGGCATGGTCCAACGGTCAAGCATTCGCCATTCCTATTTGTTAAGTGGAGTTCATGCTGGTGACCCGCTTAAATTACTGGACTCAAGTATTTATACTTTAGTATTAATTTCCATAAATTACTGGACTAAAGGCGTAGGTCAGTGGAAAACGGGGCCCAAGAATGTGCGTGTCTAGATTGACCATTATTCCATGGTTAGTGTGTGCATTCTTTAACACCTTACATTCTACTCCGTGAGCGAAGTTGTCGTATGCAAAGCAATGGAATGATGACGGTGTGGGACCAGCTTTGGGTCTCCCACCAACAGGCAAAAACACTCTTGATGTGCGCGCTGCCCACCTCGGGTGGGTCAGGCGCTGGCGCGTCCTCAAACAATGGCTCGGGCCATCAGCCGCGTCCACCTGCGTATAAAAAGCCTCAGAAAGTTGGCTTGCTGCTAGGGCCGCTGCTGTTTGCTTTTGTGTTGTTGTTTTTCCATCCCGCCGACCTCAGTTTTGAAGGCCGCATGGTGCTGGCCACGACGCTATGGGTGGCGGTTTGGTGGATTACCGAAGCCATTCCGATTCCGGTGACCTCGCTGTTGCCTATCGTGTTACTACCGATTACCGGTGCGCTGGAGGGCAGTAAGGTCACGGCGGCCTACGGCAACCCGATCATATTCTTGTTCCTGGGCGGCTTTATGATCGCCCTGGCGATGGAGAAATGGGGGCTGCACAAGCGTATTGCACTAGCGATTATTGGCGTGCTGGGCACCAGTATTAATCGCATTGTGTTGGGCTTTATGGCGGCCACCGGGTTCTTGTCGATGTGGGTATCCAACACTGCCTCGGTGATGATGATGCTGCCGATAGGCACGGCGATTGTGTATCAAGTGACCCAGGAGCTAAGCAAAACGGAAGGCGACCACAGCGATGATATCGATAAGTTCAGCAAGGCGCTGATTTTCGGTATCGGCTACGGCGGTACCATCGGCGGCTTGGGCACGCTGATCGGCACGCCGCCCAACATCATTCTCGCGGCGACCGTCTCGGAGCTGTTTGATGTGCAAATTTCTTTCGCCGAGTGGCTATTTTTTGCCTTTCCCGTGGTGGTGATTCTGCTGTTTGCTGCATGGCTACTGCTGACCAGGATTATTTATCCGGTCAAGCTTGGCGATCTGCCCGGTGGTAAAGAAGTTATCCAGAAAGAAAAGCAGGCCCTGGGGGCCACCAGCTTTGAAGAAAAAGCAGTGTTGTGGGTGTTTTTATTCGCTGCTTTTATGTGGATTTCGCGCTCGTTTTTGTGGGAAGGGCAACTGCTGACCATCCCCGGCATTGACGACACCATGGTGGCAATGGTGGCGGCGATTTTACTGTTTTTGATTCCCTCCAAAAATAAGGGTGGCTGCCTGCTGGACTGGGAAGTGGCCAAGGATGTGCCGTGGGGAATCCTGCTGCTGTTCGGCGGGGGCTTGGCGATTGCCGCGGGCTTTAGCTCCTCGGGTCTGGCTGAATGGATCGGCGAGCAAATGAGCGTGCTGGAAGGCGTTAACTTCCTGCTGGTGATTTTACTCGCCAGTGCCATGGTGCTGTTCTTGACCGAGATCACCTCGAACACCGCCACCGCAACGATGATTCTTCCGGTACTGGCGTCGCTGGCGCTGGCGCTAAACGTGCATCCCTTTGTGTTAATGGTGCCTGCGGCCATGGCAGCCAACTGCGCCTTTATGCTGCCGGTGGGTACACCACCTAATGCGATTATCTTCGCCACGGGCAAAATCAAGATCATCGAGATGGTACGTAACGGCTTCTGGCTGAATATCCTGGCGCTGATATTGATCGTCGCCGCGGTCTACTTCCTGCTGCCTATGCTGTGGGACGTCGACCTGACCAGCTACCCGGAGGCGTTTCGTGATTAACTGAGTTAATGATTGTTGAACCTTCCAAGCCTCCATCCATTGATGGAGGCTTTTTTTATCGTCGGTTTAGGTGGTCGCAGCCGTCCCATTTTGCGTGGCGTTTTTCGACAAATAAGCGAAGTTATCTATAGTGCAGGGACAGGGAAGAATATCGAATCACGCGCTTGGCGCGCAGGAGATAAGCAATGGAACGTGTGGAAGAGATAAGTCAGTACTTGCAATCCCATAACCTGAAAATGGCGACAGCCGAATCGTGTACAGCGGGGCTTATTGTGTCAGAGCTGGCCCGTGTGCCCGGCAGCGGCCAGTCAATTGACTGTGGGCTGGCAGTTTATTCTCCCGAGGCCAAACAACGCTATTTGGCAGTGCGTGCCGAGACCATAGAAGCGCATGGCTTAACCAGTGAGCAAACGTCGTCTGAAATGGCGCTGGGGGCGTTGAATAATAACGATGCCGATGTAGCCGTTGCCAATACGGGCATCGCTGGGCCAGAGTCCCACGAGGGAATTCCGGCAGGCACCGTATGCTTTGCCTGGGCGTTTCGCCGCGAACAACAGCAGTACCTGTTTACCGAAACACGGCGCTTTAGCGGTGATCGCAATGATGTTCGCCTTGCCGCTGCGTTTTACGCGTTAGAACGTATCCCTGAGCTTCATGGCCAAGTTGTGAAAGGCGAAGCCAATCCGGCCAACCAACGGGCAACTCAGGTGCATATTCAGACGGTGCTGCACGTCACGCCAACCATCGATCCACGCGAGGAAAGTACCCGGCGCGTGGACTTTTTGTGTCGCCAGATGATCGACACTGGCCAGCACGCATTGGTATTGGGCATTAGCGGAGGCGTGGATTCCACCGTGGCCGGGCGCTTGGCGCAGCTAGCGGTTGAAAAAGCGCGCTCGCAAGGGGTTAATGCACACTTTTATGCCATGCGCTTGCCTTACGCTATCCAGCACGATGAAGACGACGCGCAGAAGGCGATTGAGTTCATCCAACCCGACAGCGTACTCACCGTGAATGTTAAGCCTGCCAGCGACGCCATGCTGGCATCACTGGAAGAAGGTGGGCTGGCGTTTGAGGATCAGCATCAACGTGATTTCGTGTTGGGAAACATCAAGGCACGCCAGCGCATGGTAGCCCAATATGCCGCCGCTGGCGCACGGGGTGGCCTAGTGGTGGGGACTGATCAGACCGCCGAGGCGTTGATGGGCTTTTTTACTAAATTTGGCGACGGCGCCTGTGACGTTGCACCGCTTACCGGGTTGACCAAGGGGCAGGTGCGCGAGTTGGGTGTGGAACTCGGCGCACCTGCTGAACTGGTCGAAAAGCAACCCACCGCCGATCTGGAGTCCCTTAAGCCACAGTTGGCCGATGAACAAGCGCTGGGTGTCAGCTATGCCGAGATTGATGCCTTTTTGGTGGGTGAGCACGTTAGCGACGCGGCCAGCTCCACTATCATTAAGACGTTCCAGCGCACTGAACACAAACGTCAGCTACCGATCACTCCCTAGTTGCTAGCGTCGCCGTGTCAGGTTGATATGATGCAGCCACCTATATTGCTGTCGAGTCTGTCATGCGACTACTACATACCGCCGATTGGCACCTGGGGCGACTGTTCCACAATCTGTCGTTGCTGGATGACCAGCGTCACGTACTCAATCAGCTGATCGACATTGTCGACCGCGAGGCCGTCGATGCGGTACTGATTGCCGGAGATATCTACGACCGTTCGGTGCCGCCTGCCTCGGCGGTGGCACTGCTGGACGAGGTGCTGACAGAGCTGTGTAGCGTGCGCAACCTGCCGGTAGTGATGATTTCCGGTAACCACGACAGCGCCCAACGGCTGGGTTTTGGTGCGCGCCACTTGCGCCAGGCCGGGCTGCATATTCTGTCGGATTTAGCCAATTGTGACCGGCCGGTAACGCTGTCCGCCAAAGGCATCGACATAGACGTTTTCGGTATTCCCTATGCTGACCCCGAGTATGTACGCAGCCAATTGGCAGCGGATGTGCGCGACTTCGATAGCGCCCATCGCTACCTGGTCGAACGAATCAACGCTCAGCGCCACCCAGCCCGCCCCACGGTGCTGATGAGCCACTGCTTTGTGGATGGCGGCAGCGCTTCGGACTCCGAGCGGCCGCTGACGCTGGGAGGTGCCGAGAGTGTGGCCTGGGAGCCGATGCAGGACTTCGACTACGTGGCATTAGGGCATTTGCACGGGCCGCAGTATCGCGGCGGCGAGCATATTCGCTATAGCGGCTCGTTACTCAAGTACAGCTTTTCCGAAGCCAGCCAGCGCAAAGGCATTACCCTGGTGGATATTGACGAGAAGGGCGTGCGGCATATCGAGCACCGCCCACTTGAGCCGCGCCTGGACGTGCGCATTCTGGAAGGAGAGCTTGAATCGTTGATCGCCGACGGTGTTAGCGATCCTAACGCAGACGACTACCTGCTGGTGCGCTTGACCGACCGGCATGCCATCCTCGACCCCATGGGCAAGCTGCGCGAGGTCTATCCCAATGTGCTGCACCTGGAGAAACCCGGCATGCTGGAAGCGCGTGGCCGCCAACAGTTGGATCGCGAGCGGCTGCAGTTCAGCGCACTGGATATGTTCAGCGACTTTTTTACCCAGACCAGTGGCGAGCCCATGACCGACGAGCAAGCCGAGGCAATAAGCCAACTGATTGGCGAGCTAAGCCGCGACCAGGAGGCTCAAGAATGACGCCGCTATGCTTAACCATGCAGGCCTTTGGCCCCTTTGCCGGGCGCGAAACCGTCGACTTCGCGGCGCTGGGGCAAAGCCCGCTGTTCTTGATTAACGGCCCCACCGGCGCAGGTAAAAGCTCGATTTTAGATGCGCTGTGCTTTGCCCTTTATGGCCAGACGACCGGCGCTGAGCGCGAGGCAAGCCAAATGCGCTGCGACCAGGCAGCGGCAGCGTTGCTCACCGAGGTAACGCTGGATTTTCGCCTGCGCGATGAGGCCTTCCGGGTACGCCGTGTGCCTCAGCAGGAGCGCCCCAAGGCACGCGGTGAAGGCACCACCGCGCAAAACGCCGAAGCCCAGCTATGGCGGCTGACCGCCGACGGCGAGCAAGGCGAGTGCCTGGTGGCCAAAAGCGTCAACGATGCCAACACCCAGATTCAGGGCCTGATAGGCCTCGACGCCAACCAGTTTCGTCAGGTAATGGTGTTGCCCCAGGGCAAGTTCCGCGAGCTGCTGCTGGCCGGGTCGAAAGACCGCGAAGTGATTTTTTCCCAGCTATTTCAGACACAGATATTCCAGCGCATTGAAGAGCGCCTGCGCACCCAGGCCAATCAGATCGAGCGCGACGTTAATAACCATCGCCAACGGGTGCAGGGTATTTTGCAGGCCAGCGAGGTGGAAAATGAAGCCGCGTTGGACGAAGAACGCAGCGCCCTTGAGCCACAAAGCGCTGCTGCCCAGCGCGACTACGCTGACGCCAAAGCGCGCCGGGAGGCCGCTGAACACGCTGAGCGCAAGGGTAAGGAGTTGCAGGCGCGGTTCGAACAGCAGGCAGCGCTCAGCTCGGCCAAGAAGGCGCTTTTAAGCCAGCAGGACGACATCGAAGACGCCCAGGCCCGCCTGGCCGCCCACGGAAAAACTCAGGCGTTGGCAACAGACTACCATCGCTTGCAAACGGCCCAGCAAACGGACCGCGCTACCCGGGAAGAGCTCGCCCAGGCTGAGGCCGCCATGGTCCAGCAGCAAGCCGCACAGGCCGACGCCCAGCGGGCTCTGGAGAACGCCAAACCGCAATTTGAGCAACTGCCAACATGGCGCGAGCGGGCGTTCCGGCTGAATCACGCGGTTGAGAAGTGCCAAGAGCTGGCCGCGCTTGAAACTCAGCGCGAGCGGCTTGCCGAGCAGGTCGAGGGAGCCGCCGCCGAGATCAATCGACAGCGGCCAAGCGTCGAGGTGGCAGAACAGCATGCCACCGAACAGGAGAGGCGTTGGCACCAAGGCCAGGCGGCTTTGCTCGCCCAGCGCTTGGAAGCCCAGGTGCCTTGCCCGGTATGCGGCAGCCGTGACCACCCGGCCCCTGCCGTGGTCGAGCAAGCGCCCGTCACCCAGGCCGAGGTTAAACAGGCCCGTGCTGCATTGGATAAGGCCCGCCAGGGCATAGTGACAGCCGAGCAGCACCACGCCCAGCTTAGCCAGCAACTCGCCGACAAGACGGCGCATTGTCAGCGGCTGCGTGGCGAGCTGGGCGAGCATGCCTCCCTTGAGGCACTGAAAGCCGACCAGATTCAACTCAACGCCGATATTCAGGCCGCCGAAACCGCCTGGCAAACCGCCCAGGAACGCGCCCAGCATGCACAGACGGCGCTGGCCCGCGCCGAAACAACGCTGAACGATGTTCGCAAGCGTCAGGCCAGCGCCGATAGCGCTCTGGACGAGGCACTGAAGGCCTGGCAGCGCGCCCTGGCCGATAGCGTCTTTGACGATGAGGAGGCGTTTAATAGGGCACGGCTGAGCGAGGCCGATTTCCAGCGGTTGAGCAACGCGGTGACCCATTTTCAACGTGAACTGGCTAAGCTGGAAGGTCAGTTGGAGGCGGTTCAAGCTCACCTTGAGGGACAAACGCCGCCGGACCTGCTCGGCCTGGCCGAGCAAGTCGCCGAGGCAAAGGCCCAGGAGCAAGCCCGCGAGCAGGCCTATCAGCAGCTGGCCGCCCGGGTGGCGCAGCTTAATGCCACGCGTGAAAAACTTGATGCTGCCCACGCCGCCCAAGCATCGCTTGAGGCGCAGTATCGTATATGGGGAACGTTAAGTGAGGTGGCCAACGGGCGTACCGGGCAGCGCATTAGTCTGCAGCGGTTCGTGCTCGGCGTGCTGCTGGACGATGTCTTGATTCAAGCCTCCGAACGTCTGGTACGCATGAGCCGAGGGCGCTATCAGTTGGTCCGCCGGGAGGATCCCTCCAAAGGCAATCGCGCCTCGGGGCTGGAACTGGATGTGGCCGATACCTACACCGGCAAGAACCGGTCAGTGGCCACTTTATCGGGCGGTGAATCCTTTATGGCGGCGCTCGCACTAGCGTTGGGGCTTTCCGACGTGGTGCAGGCTTATGCTGGCGGTATTCAGTTGGATACGTTATTTATCGACGAGGGGTTTGGCAGTCTCGATCAGGATGCATTGGACCAAGCGATTACCATGCTCAGCGAGCTGCAAATGGGCGGGCGCATGATTGGGATTATTTCCCACGTTAGCGAACTGAAAGAGCAAATGCCGGTCCGTGTGGATGTGCGCGCGAGCCGTCATGGAAGTACCGTCGCCCTTCAAGGCGGGGTCTAGCGCAATGCTGGAATAGCCTCTTTAATAGCTGTTGTTCACACGTTGATACCCCTAGGAGCATACCTATGAACGCAAGCAAGATTCTGCAGCAGCTCATGCAACAGGCAGGTGGAAGTCAAAAAGGCAGCGGTGTCGATGTGAAAGGCATGCTCGATGGTCTTTCCAAGCAGTTCGGCGGCGGTAGCCAAAACGCCAGAAGCGGTGGCTCTGGCGGTGTGGATTTGAAAAGCCTGCTGGGCGGCGGCGCCATGGGCATGCTGGTGGGCTCCAAGCGCGGCCGAAAGCTTGGGGGTAGCGCGCTTAAGTACGGCGCGATTGCCGGGGTGGGGGTATTAGCGTGGAAAGCCTGGCAAAACGCTCAGGCGAATAAAAATTCGTCAAGCGAGCAAACCAGCGCCGAAGGCGAGCGTGTTGAGGTGCTCAATGGCGAGTACCAGGAGCGGCGTAGCCTGGAATTATTGCAGGCGATGATCATGGCCGCTCGTGCCGATGGGCATATCGACGAGCAGGAGCAGGCGTTGATCACCGACCAGATCGACGCGCTTGGTGCTGATCAGGAAATGCATAACTGGATTGAGCAACAGCTAAAAGCGCCGTTAGACGCTAAAGCCCTGGCCCGTGAAGCAGACTCGCCTCAAGCGGCAAGGGAAATGTATTTAATCAGCGTCGCCGTCACCGATGAGCAAAACCCCATGGAGCGTGCCTGGCTCGACCAGTTGGCAAACGCCCTGGCGTTATCGCCGGACATGGCTCGCGAGCTTGAACACCAAGCGCAGCAGGCGGGTTAATGCTCGATACGCTTAATTTATGGGTTGCTACCGGGCTGGGGCTGGGGCAGTTACCGGTAGCCCCAGGCACCTTTGGTTCGTTGCTGGGCATTCCTTTGGCCTGGTGGCTGTTAGGGCGGCCGGTAGGTCAGCAGGCCGCGTTTATCTTCGCGCTATTGGTACTGGCGGTGCCGGTTTGTGATTTGGCGTCGCTGCATTTTATCGACACCGACCACGGCAGCATCGTGGCGGACGAGTATGCGGCGTTTCCGTTAGCCGTACTGGGCCTCCATGCGGCTCGCCAGCCGCTGGTGATGGCGTTAGCATTTGCCGTTTATCGGTTCTTCGATAGCCTTAAGCCACCGCCGATTCACTTGGCCGAGTTGGTGGATGGCGGCTTGGGAGTCGTCTTGGATGACGTACTGGCTGCGGGCGTTACTTGGGTTGTGGTCGCTTTTGGCTTATTTATTTGGCGTCGCTATCAGCCGCGTAATCGCTGAATAGGCGTTATGGCAACAGCAAAAAGCGCCGCAGGTGTTGAGCCTGCGGCGCTTGTGGTTACAACGTCGTTTACCGCTTGACGCACTTTACTCTTGTACGACAACCACCGATTTGGCGTTGACGAATTCACGCATACCGAAGCCGCCGTGTTCGCGCCCATAGCCGGAATCCTTGACGCCGCCAAAGGGCATTTCCGGCGTGGCAACGCCAAAGCCGTTGATAAACACCATGCCGGTATCAAAGTACTTGCTGGCAAGCTCTGTGGCGCGCTTCACGTCCTTGGAGATAATGCCGCCACCCAGGCCGTAACGACTGTCGTTGGCGATGCGCATGGCGTCGTCATCGTCCTTGGCGCGAATCAATGCGGCCACTGGGCCGAATAATTCGTCGTCGTAGGCGGGCTGGCCGGGGGTGACGTTATCCAGCACGGTGACCGGATAGAACGCGCCCTTGCCCGATGGTTTTTCGCCACCGCAGAGGATTTTGGCCCCTTTACGTACGCTCTCTTCGACTTGCTCGTGAAGGTCGTCACGCAGGTCAACGCGTGCCATCGGGCCAAGGTCGCTGCCTTCTTGGGTCGGGTCGCCTGCTTTGAGGGCCTTCATGCGCTCGACATAGCGTTCTTTGAACGCCGCATAGTTTTTTTCAGTGACGACGAAGCGCTTTGCCGCCACGCAGGTTTGCCCGCCGTTGTAGACGCGCCCCTGCACACATGTCTCGACGGCCACGTCGAGGTCGGCATCGTCCAATACCAGATAGGCGTCGTTAGAGCCTAGTTCGAGCACCGTTTTCTTCAGGTGTTCGGCCGCTTTGCCAGCGACTTTACGCCCGGCGCCGTCACTGCCGGTGAGCGTCACGCCGCGCACGGCTGGGTGAGCAATCACCTCATCGGATACGTCGTGGGAAATCACCAGGGTGCGGAAGACGTTTTCCGGCAGGCCCGCCTCGCGGTAGATTTTCTCCAGCAGCAGGCCGCTGCCGGTGACACATTCAGCGTGCTTTAGCAGCACGGCGTTGCCCGCCATAATATTGGCAATTGAATAGCGCACTACTTGATAGGCGGGGAAGTTCCAGGGCTGAATGCCGTAGATAACCCCCATTGGCGAATAGGTCACAATACCGCGTTCACCGTTGCTGGGGTTGCGCGTTTCATCGGCGAGTACCTCGGGGCCGCGCTCTGCGGTGTAATCGCAGATACCAACGCATAGGTCCACCTCCTCGTGCGCCTGTTCGGGTAGCTTGCCCATTTCTTTGACCATCAAATCGGCCAGCTCGTCTTTGTGCGCTTTAAGCGCCTCACCGATGGCTTTCACCATTTTAGCGCGGTGCTCAAGTGGCTTGAGCCGCCAGTCGAGAAAGGCTTGGTGACTTGCCTCAACCACCTGCTTCGCTTGGCTGGCATCCATCAGCGTGTAGGTTTGTAGCGTTTCGCCGGTGGTAGGGTTAACGGTGGTGATGCTGTTGCTCATAAGATCTCCTATCTTTAGATCAACGCTTTTTAAATTAATGCTATTTAAATCAATAGACTAAAGTTCAACGCATCCTAACGTTGTGCCATTTTAGACGACTGGTCTACTGATGCTGCCCAGTCACTGTAGTAGAAAATTATCGATGCTGCCTAATAGGCGCTCGCTATGGCTGAGGCGTGCTGTGACTAGTCAAAAGTCGGCCCACCTGCCTCGTCACCCCATACCGCTTCCAGGCGGTCGTCGCGTCCGCAACTGAAACGATAGAACTTATAGCGCACGGGGTTTTTCTGGTAGTAATTCTGATGGTATTCCTCGGCTTCCCAAAAGGTGTCAGCGGGCAGTATCTCGGTGGTTATCTCTTGATCGAAGCGCTCCTCCATCTCGGCTTTGGAGGCTTCAGCCAGCTCGCGCTGTTCGTCATTCTGATAAAAAATCGCAGCGCGGTATTGGTCGCCCTCGTCGCAGAACTGGCGACCGACCGCGAACGGGTCGATATTACGCCAGTAAATCTCGAGTAGTTGTTCGTAGCTGATCTGGTCGGCGTCGTATTCTACCTTGACCACTTCAATATGGTCGGTATCGCCGCTGCTGACGTCGTCGTAAGTAGGGTCTTCCAGCTCGCCACCGGTATAGCCGGAAATGGTTGCTGTTACGCCGGGCTGGCGGTCGTAGGGTGGCTCCATGCACCAGAAGCAGCCGCCGGCAAAGACCGCTTCAGCGGGCGTCTCGGCCTGCAGCGAAGTGCTGGTGATGCCCATAGTGGCCGTCACGACACATAGGGTTAACGGGCGTAGAGGTAAGCATTGCAACATGAGACAGACTCCAAGGAAGCTAAGTAAGCAGCTAATGAAACTCTAGTCGTTAAGTTGCTTTGGGGTTACTTTCCTTACAGCCGTGGTTTCCAGTGATTAAATCTTAGCTATGGCGTGGTGGCCAGACGTCATCCAGGGTTTTTAACGCAGCGGCAATCGGTGGTTCAGCGGCACGGTCGTGTCGCCAAATCAGGCCCAAAGCGCAGGGTAGGCGAACCTGGTCCGCCACGGCCAGGCCGCTTTCCTGGCGTTCGGCCATGGCCAGGGCGTCGCGGGCCAGGCTCAGCCCAACGCCCGCACGAACCAGGTCGAGCATGCAGGCTTCCTGGTCGACCTGGGCGACGCGATTTGGGGTGACGCCGCAGTCGGCCAAACGGTGTTGCAGCAGCCGGTGGTGGGCCGAGTCGGGCGGGGTAACAATCCACGGCAGGCGTGCCAGTGACGCCCAACGGGTATCTGCCAGCCGTGCCTCCCAGCCGGCGGGGGCAATCACGTGATAATCAAACTGGGTCAGCTCACGCCAGGCAAGCGCCGGATGGCCCGTGCCTTCCCCGGGCGGGGCGAGATAAAAGCCAACGTCCAACTCGCCCTGCTCGATGCGCGCGAGCACCCGGCCGCTCATGCCGTGGTGCAGTTCGGTTTCCAACTGCGGAGCGCGCAACATCAGGCGGCTCAGAAACGCCCCCAGCCGAATAAACTCAGGGTCGACAATGGTGCCGATGGTTAGTTTGCCGCGCAGTGTGCTGTGTAGCGCGCTGGCAGTTTGCTCAAAGGCGCTTGCGCTGGCCAGGGCCTTTTCGGCAGCGGGCAAGAGGGCAAGGCCGTCGGCGGTCAGGCTAAGGCCCTGAGGGCGTCGGCTGAACAGCGTCAGCCCCAAGCTGGCCTGAAGCTGCTTCAACTTTAGGCTAACCGCGGGCTGGGTCAGGTGCAGTTGTTCGGCGGCGCGTGACACGCTGCCGGTTCGGGCAACGGCCACAAAGGCGCGTAACGAGGCGTATTCCTGCATAAGCGTCTTCTCAGAGCGTGTTGTTATTAGCTGAGCTTATATCGTGGTTAAAAATTACTCAATTGATTGTCCCGCAAAGCCGCGTAATGTGGTCGTATCCCTCGTTAGACCCTCATGATACTTATAAAGGTTGCTTCCATGACCACCGCGACAACGACGACCGCCATCCACCACTTCATCAACGGCCAGCCAAGCGAAGGTACCGGGGCTGCCCAGGACGTTTTTAACCCGGCCACGGGGCGGGTGACCGGGCACGTGTCGCTTGCCGGCGAGCGCGAGGTCAATTCGGCCGTGGCCGCTGCCCAGGCCGCTTTTCCTGCCTGGGCCGACACGCCGCCGATTCGCCGGGCACGGGTGATGTTCAAGTTCCTTGAACTGCTGAATGCCAATAAGGACGCCCTCGCCGAGGCGATTACCAAAGAGCACGGCAAGGTATTTACCGATGCCCAGGGGGAAGTCGCCCGCGGCATCGATATCGTCGAGTTTGCCTGCGGTATTCCGCAGCTGATGAAAGGCGATTACACCGAGCAGGTCAGCACCGGGATCGATAACTGGACGGTGCGCCAGCCGCTGGGCGTGGTGGCGGGCATCACGCCGTTCAACTTCCCGGTCATGGTGCCTATGTGGATGTTCCCGGTCGCCATCGCCACAGGGAATACCTTTATCCTCAAGCCCAGCCCGCTGGACCCCAGCGCCTCGCTGCTGATCGCCGATCTGCTCAAGCAGGCCGGCTTGCCCGACGGCGTGTTCAACGTGGTGCAGGGCGGTAAGGACGCGGTCGAGTTTCTGCTGGATCACCCTGACGTCAAGGCCCTGTCGTTTGTCGGCTCCACGCCCATCGCCAACCTGATTTACGAGCGTGGTGCCCGCCACGGCAAGCGCGTCCAGGCGCTCGGCGGGGCGAAAAACCACATGGTGGTGATGCCCGACGCGCACCTGGATAAAGCCGTGGACGCGCTGATCGGCGCGGCGTACGGCTCGGCAGGGGAGCGCTGCATGGCGATCAGTGTGGCGGTACTGGTCGGTGACGTCGCCGACAAGGTCGTCCCCGCTCTCAAGGAGCGTGCCCAAGCGCTCAAAGTGAAAAATGGCATGCAGCTGGACGCCGAGATGGGCCCGATCGTGACCCGCGAAGCGCACCAGCGGATTACCGGCTACATCGACAAGGGCGTAGCGGAAGGCGCCGAGCTGCTGGTCGACGGGCGCGAGTTTGACGCAGGCCAGACCGGCGATGGCTGCGCTGATGGCTTCTGGATGGGCGGCACGCTGTTCGATCACGTCACCCCTGACATGACCATCTATAAAGAAGAGATTTTCGGCCCGGTACTGGTCTGCGTACGGGTGCCCGATGCCGCCACGGCGATTCAACTGATCAACGATCATGAATTCGGCAACGGCGTCAGCTGCTTTACCGAAAGCGGCAGCGTGGCACGTGAATTTGGCCGCCGCATTCAGGTGGGCATGGTCGGCATCAATGTGCCCATCCCGGTGCCCATGGCGTGGCACGGCTTCGGCGGCTGGAAGCGCTCGCTGTTTGGCGATACCCATGCCTATGGTGAAGAAGGCGTGCGTTTCTACACCAAGCAGAAGTCGATCATGCAGCGCTGGTCCGACTCGATCGATGGCGGGGCGGACTTTGTCATGCCCACGGCTAAGTAAAGCGCTCTTGCGCCGGGAGTCAGCCCATGTCCGATATCTCTCATCAGTTTGACTACATCGTGGTCGGCGCAGGCACCGCCGGGTGCCTGCTGGCCAACCGCTTGAGCGCCAACCCGAACCATCGGGTATTGCTGATCGAGGCGGGCGGGCGCGATAACTATCACTGGATTCATATTCCGGTGGGCTATCTGTACTGCATTAATAATCCACGCACCGATTGGATGTTCCGCACCGAACCGGATAAGGGGCTCAACGGCCGCTCGCTGATTTATCCACGTGGCAAAACGCTGGGTGGCTGTTCGAGTATCAACGGCATGATTTACATGCGTGGTCAGGCACGAGATTACGATCACTGGGCCGAGGTGACCGGCGATGACGCTTGGCGCTGGGAGAACTGCCTGCCCGATTTTATCAAGCATGAAGACCATTACCGGCTGGACGACGGCGGCGATGGCGACGCGACGCATCGTGATTTTCACGGCCACGGTGGCGAATGGCGGGTCGAAAAACAGCGTCTCAAGTGGCAGGTGTTGGACGATTTTGCCGAGGCGGCGGTTGAGGCGGGTGTCCCGCGCACCGATGATTTTAACCGCGGGTCCAATGAGGGGGTGGCGTATTTCGAGGTCAATCAGCGCGCGGGCTGGAGATGGAACACGGCTAAAGCGTTTTTACGCCCCGCGCTCAAGCGGGGTAATTTGACGCTTTGGCACTCTACCCAGGTGAACCGACTGTGCTTTGAGCATAATGAAGGGGCAACGCAGTGTAGCGGGATAGAGGTGGTACGTGACGCAAAAACCGTTCAGGTTAACGCCAGCCGGGAAGTCGTGCTGTGCGCTGGGGCGATTGGCTCGCCACATCTGCTGCAGCTGTCGGGGGTGGGGCCCGCTGACCTGCTGCGCGAGCATGATATCAAGGTGGTTCACGATCTTCCGGGCGTCGGCGAAAATCTACAGGATCATCTGCAAATTCGCTCGGTGTACCGAGTGTCGAAGGCCAAAACCCTTAACGCCATGGCCAGTACGCTGTGGGGCAAGGCGGGCATCGGCTGGGAATATCTCACTAAACGCACCGGGCCGATGAGTATGGCACCCTCGCAGTTGGGTGCCTTTACGCGCAGTTCGGATGACTATAGCCACCCCAATATTGAGTATCACGTTCAGCCATTAAGTTTGGAAGCCTTTGGCCAACCGCTCCACCCGTACCCGGCGATCACCGCGAGCGTGTGTAATTTAAACCCGACAAGCCGAGGCACAGTGCGCTTGAAAAGCCGCGACCCGCGCCAGGCGCCGGCAATATCACCTAACTATTTGAGCACGCCGGAGGATCGCAAGGTGGCCGCCGATTCATTGCGGGTGACGCGTAAAATCGCCGAGCAGCCGGCGTTTGCCAAGTATCAACCTGAGGAGGTGAAGCCCGGCCTTGAGTATCAGAGCGATGACGAACTGGCACGCCTGGCGGGGGATATTGGCACGACGATTTTTCATCCTGTCGGCACCGCGCGGATGGGCCGGGAAGACGACTCCATGGCCGTCGTCGATAGCCAATTGCGCGTACGCGGTATCAGTGGGTTGCGCGTCGCGGATGCTAGCGTGATGCCGACAATCACTAGCGGTAACACCAATTCACCCACGCTGATGATCGCCGAAAAAGCGGCGGATTGGATATTATCGGAACGGTCATCGTACTGACATTTTTTTACGCGATAGTGTTGACGTGCGCTGAAACAAGGCGCATCCTTCTCGGCAGTAGGTTAGCAAGTCGAACGTTGTCAGCAGTATCGAAGCGCCGCAAGCGTTGAGTCTGGTGAAAGTTTCTTGTTCTACCCACTGCAACTCGGGTATTACCCGGCTCTAAATACGCTTAATCGAGGATTTCGATCATGGCAACTGGTACCGTTAAGTGGTTTAACGACACTAAAGGCTTCGGCTTTATTTCTCCGGACGACAACGGCGACGATCTGTTCGCTCACTTCTCCGAAATTCAGGCTGACGGTTTTAAAACTCTGCAAGACGGCCAGAAGGTTTCCTTCGACGTCACTCAGGGTAAAAAAGGCCTTCAGGCTTCTAACATCAAAGTTCTATAAGTTAGAATATTGATGTTTGCCGCTAACGATTAATGTTAGCGCGCACAAAACCCCGCCATGTGCGGGGTTTTTTGTATGTGTATGAAAACCAGCCACATTACTCGCCCCGAGCGTTGCTTTGCGCTAGGGTGGCGTTTTTAAAGCAAGGAATGAATGACCATGACAGCGCCT
The DNA here is from genome assembly GCF_900086985.1 of Halomonas sp. HL-93. NCBI lineage: Bacteria > Pseudomonadati > Pseudomonadota > Gammaproteobacteria > Oceanospirillales > Halomonadaceae > Halomonas > Halomonas sp. HL-93. Next base: position 2,994,160 of record NZ_LT593974.1, on the reverse strand, counting down.
GGCGAACTTATCATCGAGCCGAAGAGCGGCAAGCCCGCCGATGCGTGTGTATTCATACTGCATGGCCTAGGTGCAGACGGCCACGATTTTGAACCACTGGTCCCTGCGCTGGGCTTGCCCGCCAGCGCCAAGGTGCGCTTTATTATGCCCCACGCGCCCCGACTTGCGGTGACCATTAACGGCGGTATGGTGATGCCCGCGTGGTACGATATTTTGGCGATGGACCTGGGTCGTCGGGTCGATGAAGTACAATTGAAAGTAGCCGCTAAACGTATTCAAGCGCTCATCCAGGAGCAAATTGACCAGGGTATCGATAGCCAGCGTATTATCGTGGCAGGTTTTTCCCAGGGTGGAGCAGTGGCCTATCACGCAGCGCTTTCCTTCCCGCAGCCGCTCGGTGGGCTGCTGGCCATGTCGAGTTATTTTGCGACCGCCGACAGCATTGCTCTGGCAGAGGCTAACCGGCAAATTCCCATTGAGGTCCAGCACGGCAGCTTTGACCCCATCGTGCCGGAGAGCTTGGGAAAAAGTGGAGCTGAGCGCTTGACCGGGATGGGCTATGCGGTGAATTACCGTCAGTATCCCATGGCTCACTCGCTTTGCCCGCAGCAGGTAAGCGATATCAGTAAGTGGCTTACCCAACGGCTTAGCTAAATGCTGCGTCGACAACGGCTCAAAAGGGATGCACAGTGAGTGTCTATTCGTGCCCGATGCAAGGATGTAGCGAAAACGAATGATAACTTCCTTTGACCCCCTTGATGGCGTACTGGCGCTCTGCTTAACCGTCGCTGCGCTGGCTTGCTTATATGATCGCCACCTTGTACGTGCCTGCTGCTGCTTTGTGGGTTTTGCGCTGGCGATGACGCTTTCATGGTGGCGCCTGGGTGCCCCCTGGTTGGCTGTGGCTGAGCTGTTGTTGGGCGCCTTGCTGACGGGGCTGTGCTTTTTTTATGCGCTTGGCAGAGTGGCTCGTGGTGCTTCTTCCCCGCTTAAATACGATACCTTCAGCGACGCCTGGCCGCGGACCATAGCGCGGGCGTTATTAGCGCTTGGCTGGTTGGTGATGGTCGGTGGCGCGATTCGCTATGTGATCCCCGATATGGCGTATTCCCCTGCCGAGCAGCCACTGTTGCTGGCCGGGGTTATGATGGCCGCCGGCGCGTTAAGCGCATTTGCGCTACATCGCCATCTGGTGCGGCGCTTATTGGCGTTTAATATCCTCGGCTCGGGGGTATTTATACTGTTGGCCGGTCTCGCGGGCACCTCGGCGGCTGCCCAGGTATTGATTGGCGTGGGGCTATGTGTCGCTTGGCTGGGCTCGATGCTGGGGGCACTACTCATTCGACAACTGATGCATTTGCAGGGCGCCGATAGCTTGGGAGGCGACGGCGATTCCAAGGAGAGGGCAACATGATGTGGCGTTTTGGCCTGCTGGAAAGCACCTTTGCGCCACTGGTTGCCACCCACTGGGCGTTGGGCGTAGCGCTTGCTTCTCCGTTGCTGCTGGGGTTGATGGCAGCGCTATTGCCGCCTAAACGGGCATGGCCTGTCGCACTGGCTTGTCTGTCCGTTTTGGCGTCGGGGCTGGGGCTATTATTCGCTTTTGAGCAGTCGGGGGTGCTGCGATGGCAGTGGGAATTGGCTGGTATCAGCCTTTCACTGCGCTTGAGCGGACTCAGCGTTTTGTTGCTATTAACTACCCAGTGGATTGGTTGTGCTGCGGCACTCTACACCCCTGGGATGCTACGACTAGGCGATCCTGAGCCGCTGTCGCGCTGGCTATGGCCATTGATGGGGGTGCTCTTAAGCGCGCTCACATTGATCTGGCTGGCCACCGACTTGCTGACGCTCTACGTGGCGTTGGAGGTAATGGGGTTGGCCGCAGTAGGCATGCTGATGCTGTCGGGAAAGGCGGCGGCGCTACTTGCAGGCATGCGCTACTTGCTACTGGCGCTGGTGGGGTCGCTTGCTTATCTACTGGGTGTGGCGTTGGTGTTGGGGGAGTGGGAGCGGTTGGATCTTCAGGGGCTGGCAGAAGTAATCGAGCCAGGACCCGTGGCATGGATCGCCGCCGCGCTGATGGGGGCAGGCTTAGCCTTGAAAGCCGCCCTGTTCCCGCTTCATGGGTGGCTCTCTCCAGTGCACAGCACTGCTTGGACACCGGTAAGCGCTCTGCACGCCGCTCTGGTGATCAAGGCCTCGCTGTTTATTCTACTCCAGCTGTGGAGCATTCTGCTGCCAGACACGTTCTTTGCCCCGCATGTCATCGCGTGGCTGGGCATGCTGGCGATTGTCTGGGGAGGCGTACTGGCGTGGCGCACTGATTCGTTGAAAACCCTAGTGGCGTCCTCAACCGTGGCACAGTTGGGGTACCTGATGGTGATTTTCCCATTGCTGTTGGGGCCGGACATCGCACCATTACCCCGCGCGTTAGCCTGGGAGGGCTTTTGGTTGCAGCTAATGGGCCACGCCTTTGCCAAAGCAGCGATGTTTATGGCCGCTGGTAACCTGATGCTGGCTACGGGGGAGAGCACGCTTAAAGGCTTGGCGGGTACCAGCCGTCGGTTGCCGCTTTCTCTGTTAGTGTTTGGTATTGCTGCCGTGACGTTGATGGGGCTGCCGCCAAGCTCAGGCTTCACCGCCAAGTGGCTGTTGCTTGAGGCGATGGTCAGGACCCAGCAGTGGTGGGCGATTGGCGCGTTGTTAACCGGCTCGCTACTGACCGCGGCCTATGTGTTTCGCATGTTTCGCTACTCGTTTGATGAAACGGCACCGCGCCACCGTTACCAGCCACTGGCACCGGGGATGGATCTTATCGCGCTGACGCTTGCTTTCACTGCGTTTGCGCTTGGTTTACTGGCGCACTTCCCCTTAACGCTGTTGCATGGGGGTGGCGTATGAATGCGGTATGGCTACCGGTCACTGCTTTGGCCACCTCGCTACTGGTAACGGCTACGATTTTTGCGCTGCCAGAAGAGGCGCGGCGACTGCGTACGACGATTAATTTAGCGGCGGCGGTCACGAAACTTATTTTGGTGAGCCTGATGGTCGGGCGCGTGGCGACGGGATACGAAGATAGCTTTAGCTTTCAAGTCGTCGGCAATATTGATTTCGTGCTGCGTGCGGATGCGCTCGGGGTGATGTTTGCCGGGCTGTCGTCGCTGCTCTGGCTTTGCACCACCATTTACGCGATAGGTTATCTAGAAGGTTCGGCCAACCGGAAGCGTTTTTTCGGCTTTTTCAGCCTGTGTGTGGCGAGTACGACAGGCATCGCCCTAGCGGACAACCTGTTTACCTTTCTAGTTTTCTACGAAATGCTGACGCTCTCCACCTACCCGCTGGTGGTGCATCGGGGAACCGAGCAAGCTCTGAATGCGGGGCGTGTTTATTTACGCTATACGCTAAGCGCTGGCGCCGTGCTGCTGTTGGGCACTGTTCTGCTGTATACCCTTACCGGTGAACAATCCTTCTCGTCGGAGGAGGGCCTGGGCGATTACCTGACCGATCACCGGGGCCTGCTCATCTTGATTTATGCCCTGCTGGTGGGAGGGCTTGCGGTGAAAGCCGCAATGGTGCCCCTCCACAGCTGGTTGCCAAGAGCGATGGTTGCCCCCGCGCCGGTCAGCGCGCTGCTGCATGCGGTGGCGGTCGTAAAAGCAGGTGCTTTCGGCATATTGCGAGTGATTTACGACCTTTTCGGCATTGAGCTCAGTATTGAGCTAGGCGTCAACACGGCCCTGGTGATCGCCGCGTCGATTACGATTATTTATGGCTCGCTAAGAGCGCTTGCTCAGGACGAGTTGAAACCGCGGCTAGCCTTTTCCACGATCAGCCAAGTCTCTTACGTGATTCTAGGTGCGGGTTTATTAGGCCCCTTTGGCACGATTGGCGCGTTGGCGCATTTACTGCACCAAGGCTTAATGAAAGTGACGCTGTTCTTTTGCGCGGGTAATTATGCCGAAGAACTGGGCATCCATCGCATTGACGACTTGGACGGGGCAGGGCGGCGCATGCCGCTCACCAGTCTTGCGTTTACCGTTGGGGCGCTGGGCATGATCGGGTTGCCACCGGTGGCGGGGTTTATTACCAAGTGGTATCTCGGGGTCGGCGCCATCCAGGCTGAAATGTACTGGGTGGTCGCCGTTCTGGTAGCGAGCAGTACGCTCAACGCGATGTATTTTTTGCCGATTTTGCACCGCCTTTGGTTCCGTTTAGGCCCGGCGCATGGCAAAGGTCACTGGCCGGATGAGCAGCACTTAGGGCGTTTTGAAACCAATGCATGGCTGCTTTGGCCCATGGTGTTTACCGCCCTGGCGAGCCTGGGGGCAGGGTTGTTGGCAGGCATGCCGTTTAGCCCGTTGGACTGGGCGACCCGCGTCGCCAACGGGGAGTATCTGCCATGATGACGCTGCTGTTGGCGCTGACCATGCTCTGGCCGCTGGGTGTGGCTGGGGCGGTGGTTTGGCAGGTTTACCGGACACCCGCTGTGACACGGCGCTACTTTCCGCTGCTGTGGCTGAGCGCTGCCTGGCCAGCGGTGTTGTTAGCCTTCGCTGGAGAGGCCCAATGGAGTGTTGATGTCTGGATGTTGGGGGGACAATGGGAGTTGAACTCACTTACCCGTCCGTGGCTGGCCTTCACTGCCCTGCTATGGAGTTTGGCAGCCGTGCATGCCAGAGGGTATTTCGCCGCTGAGCAGGCGCGCGCTCAAAGCGGTGATCAATCTGCTCGCTACCGGTTGGTACGTTTATCGCTGCTGTGGCCGTTGACCCTACTCGGCAATGTGATTCTGATCGTGGCACAGGATATCGCCAGTTTTTATCTAGGCTTTGCGCTGATGACATTTGCTGCTTACGCCTTAGTGGTGCACAGCGGCACCGAGCAGGCTCGTCTGGGGGCCCGGGTGTACCTCATTTTAGCGATCATCGGGGAAGGGCTGGTGATAGGCGGTTTTCTATGGGCCGCGGGCGAAGCGGAAACGCTCACTCTGCAAGGCGTGCGCGATGGGATTTTGGCGGCTGAACAGGGCGCCTGGATGGCTGCGGTGCTATGGCTGGGGTTTGGCGTAAAGGCGGGCGTTATTGGCCTGCATGTGTGGTTGCCGCTAGCGCATCCGGTGGCCCCTGCCCCTGCAAGCGCAGTACTGAGCGGCGCAATGATAAAAGCGGGCTTGCTTGGGTGGATAAGTGTACTGCCATTAGGCGACCAACAGATGCCAGCAGCTCTCACCCAATTTGGACATATAATGTTGGCCGCAGGACTTGCAGCCGCCTATTTAGCAGCGCTCTACGGCGTATTCCAGCGCCACCCCAAAGCGGTATTGGCCTATTCCAGCATCAGTCAAATGGGCATGCTAACGGCGCTGGTGGCCATGGGGTTGGCTGCCCCGGACGTTTGGTCACTGTTGTGGCCAGGGGTGGTGCTGTTTGCCGCCCACCATGCGCTTGCCAAAGGCACGTTGTTTATGGGCACTAGTATTAGTGAACATCTGCCACGTTGGCCGCTGCCGCTCGTTTGGATGCTGCTGGCACTGCCAGGGGTATCACTTACAGGTGCCATCGCGGCGGGGCTGATAAGCAAGTGGGGAGTCAAAAGCCCGCTTGACGAGATGCATCATGGAACGCTGATCAAGCTTCTCGGCTGGGCTGCCGTTGGGACTGCCGCGCTGGTCAGCGTTGCACTTTGGCGACAGTGGCAGCAGCGTGAGTCAGGGGGAAGCAATCGCTGGCAGTGGGGGGCTTGGTTATTGGGTATCGCGTTCGCATTAACCACGCCCCTGTGGCTGCCGCTTCCTGCTGATAGCGTTGGCATCCCGCCCATTAAAAAGTGGCTGGGTATTATGTGGCCGCTACCCGTGGGCGTTGCGTTAACAGCCATTGGGTGGATATTGTTGCGACAGCGTAAAAGTAAAGTACCGCCCGCGGGTGACCTGTGGTGGCTATACGCCGGTGTCATCGGCAAGGCGTTGTTACCCATACGCCGCTTTAGCCGCTGGTGTGGCGAGTTGAAGGCGTCGAGCGTGGTAGCTTCGCAAAGAACCGAGAGTGCTTTCATGGATCATCTGACGCGCCTGTCGGGCGCGGAGCATTGGATGCGTCACCATGCCAGTGGTTTGATGATGGTGCTTGCCGTATTACTTGCGGCGTTACTAATGTGGGAGGGCGCTCGATGATACGACTGCAAGGACAGTACGATGAGTAAACTCACACGTGGCCGCCAAGCCGAGCTCCCCCATGAAATCCCCAAAACGGGATGGCACGATATTGTCTGGCGCGTTGTGCGGTCGGCCCGCCGTGACCGTATTATGTTATTGGCGGCAGGTGTTGCCTTCTATGCCTTGCTGGCGTTGTTTCCTACCATTGCGGCGGTGATCTCCATTTGGGGACTATTTTTTGATCCCTACGAAGCCAGTCAGCAGCTCTATAGCCTTATCCGATTGATGCCACCTGAAGCCGCCAAGCTCATCGACGAGCAGGCTCAGGACGTGGTGGATAGCGTTGATTCCAGCAATGAAATCGGCGCCTTAGTGGGTTTGCTAGTGGCCATGTTTATTGCCTCCAAAGGCGTCAGTGGCCTGATTGTGGGGCTCAACGTGGTTTACGGCGAGCGTGAGCGGCGCAACGTTTGGCAGTTAGCCGTGCTCGTCACGACGATGACCCTTGGCCTGATCATCATGACCCTGCTAAGCCTGGGGTTTATTGCACTAGTGCCGATGCTGGTGGATGCATTGGCTGTCGTTTCGCCCTTTGATCGGGTGATCGATTTTATGCGCTGGCCTGCGCTGTTGGTGATGATGAGTGCTGTGATAGCGCTGCTTTACCGCTTTGCTCCCTATCGGCGCTCGGCCAAATGGGAGTGGCTAAGCGTCGGTACGATGGTAGCCACGCTTTTTTGGTTACTGGGCTCGGGTGGGTTATCACTATACGTACGCTATTTTTCCAACTTTAGCGAGCTGTACGGCTCCTTAGGCGCCGTGGTGGTGTTAATGTTTTGGTTTTTGCTGTCGGCGTTTGTGGTGTTGCTGGGCGCAGAGATTAACTGCGAACTGGAGCGACAGACGCGCCAAGACACTACGGTGGGAGAGGACCGCCCGTTGGGTCAGCGCGAAGCCTATGCCGCCGACACCCTGGGCCGTCAGCATCCCTGGCACGAGCAGGATGATACCTTGCCCCCGTCAGACGAGCCTCGCCGTGACTAAAGGGCTGCCCCCGCCGTTGGGCGGGAGGCAGGCTGGAAGTGAGGGGGTTAAAGAAGCTCTTCGGCGGCCAATGCCAGACGCGAACGCTCGACGCTTTTCAGCGTGATATGCCCAGCATGTGGCCAGTCGCGGAACTTCTCCACCACAGCGGCCATGCCGCAGGTGTTGGCGGTCAGGTAGGGCGTGTCGATTTGTCCGACGTTGCCCAGGCAGACGATCTTGGTATTACGCCCGGCCCGGGTGACCAGGGATTTAAGCTGTTTGGGGGTGAAGTTCTGTGCCTCGTCAATGATCAGGAAGGTATCGTTGAGGGTGCGCCCGCGCATGAAGCTGGGCGCGCGGATCTGTACCCGCGAACCAATCAGCTGCCGTGTGGCGCCGTTATCCCAGGTGGACTCGCCTTCTTCATTGCGCAGCAGGTTGTCCATGTTGTCGTGGAAAGCGCCCATCCACGGCGACATTTTTTCCTCCTCGGTGCCGGGTAGAAAGCCGATATCTTCGCCCATGGGAATAGGCGCGCGGGTGAACACAATACGTTCGAACTGCTTTTGGTCGAGGGTTTGCTGAAAAGCGGCAGCCAGCGTCATAAAGGTTTTGCCGGTTCCCGCGTTACCCGCGATGGTGACGAGGTCTATCTCTGGATCCATCAGTAGGTTAAGGGTGAAGTTTTGCCGGCTGTCGTGGGCATGAACCCCCCAGACACCCGCATGGTGGCGATAGTTAGTCAGCAGCTGTAGGCGTGCCGATGACGGCGAGAGTTCGCGGATAATGGCCTCAAACTCGGCGCCGTTTTCGCTATCCGATACCAGCATGCCCACATGCCAGTGCCGCGGCATGTCGCCACTCAGTTGATAAAAAGTGTGATGGTCGATTCGCTCGACGGTCACGTCCACATTCAGTGCTTCCCAAAGCGAAGCGCCGTGTTGGCCTGCCGAGGTGTAGACTTGGGCGCCTTCAATCATGGCGTCGCTATCGTCAAACGCCCGGTCATTCAGGTAATCCTCGACGGGAACCTTTAGCGCCGCCGCCTTTACGCGCAGGTTGATATCTTTGGTAATCAGAATGACCGACGCATCGGGACGTTCGTCGCGAAGTCGGCAGGTTTCCGCCAGAATGCGGTTGTCAGGGCTGTCTTCCAGAGAGCTAAAGGACTGAAGGTCGTTATAGCAAAGAAAGTGTAGGCGGCCGGATTCTCCGGTAATGCGCGGGATCGGGATGCCTTGCTGAATTTCGTCGAACGTTACCTGGCTGGTTAAATCCGAGAGTGTACGGCTGATCTGGCGGGCCGTGCGGGCGATTTCGCGAATACCGTTTTTGTGCTTGTCCAGCTCCTCCAGTACGGTCATGGGGATAACGACATCGTGCTCATCAAAGTGGTAGAGCGCGGCGGGGTCATGAATCAGGACATTGGTGTCCAGCACGTAAAGCCTGGTTGCTTTCTTATCGAGTCGTACCATCGTGGCATTCACTCCGTGGTTGACGGCAACATCGACACTGGCAGGTGCGTCTTACGCCCTAATGACACTTGCCTGTGTCGTTAAGATGGCGTGTCCTGGTACCTCCTTATTTAGCGCTTTTTAATAGCGTGGAAGGCTTTGGTGATTTTTTCCACTAAATCTATTTCAACGCTGCGCGAGTACCTTTGATGGCCAAACGATTTGGGCAAAAGATACCCTGTGTAAGGTAGTGCCTTGCCAACGGTAGCCGCTCGCTAGGCAATACCCAACAACGCCAGCTTCGATATGCTGGCGCTGTTGTTTGATAAGAGTGATTAACTGTCTTTCTTTGACGGCTTGCCCTTACGCGTTGTGCCGGCCATCTCCTCCAGCTCGTCCTCGTCCATGGAGTCGTACATATCCTTGGAGGCGCCGACGAGTTCGCTGGGCTTGGTTTCACCGCGTTTGGCGGAGAGTGCGGCACCGGCGGCTTTTTGCTGTGCTTTTGACTTGGCTGGCATATATGACTCCTGTCGGTTGACTTCCTTTGGTCTATCGCGCTATTAAGCTTAGCAGCCAGCCAATGGCTTTCCACTTGATCGGCTTTACCCAGAGACTGCTCCATGACACCAGCGATTAATAGTGCAAAACATGCAGGCATTGGGTTTCAGGTCCATGAATATCAACACGATACATCGGCCGAGTCCTACGGTCTGGAGGCGGCTGAAAAGCTGGGTGTTGCCGCCGCGCAAGTATTTAAAACCCTAGTCGTGACGTTAGATGGCAAGCAACTGGCGGTAGGCATTGTGCCGGTTACAGGGCAGCTAAACTTAAAAAAGATCGCCAAGGCGGCGGGGGCTAAAAAAGCTGCCATGGCTGATCCTGACGAGGTGGAGCGTGCCACGGGATATGTACTGGGCGGAGTCAGCCCGCTGGGCCAAAAAAAGCGTTTAGCCACTTTTCTGGATGCCTCTGCCGAAGGCTTTGCTACGCTGTATGTCAGCGCAGGTCGGCGAGGTCTTGAAATTGAACTATCGCCCCAAGATCTGCTGTCACTTAGCCAGGCGCAACTAGCACCTATTGCGGTTTGACAACAGCGCGTGATGGGGTGCTTTCTGGTATGGTGCGAGTTATTAAGGCCGCTCATGCTTAGCTGAGTATTTTCGCCCCTTCAGGAATTTTCTGTGTCAGACACTTCTTTTGCTTCACTGGCGTTGCCGAGCGCACTTGCCAGTAATCTCGACTCCCTTGGTTATCACCACATGACGCCGGTTCAGGCGCAAAGCCTCCCACCCATGTTGGCAGGCCGTGATGTGATGGCCCAAGCCAAAACCGGTTCGGGTAAAACAGCCGCCTTTGGTCTGGCGTTGCTGGCCGGATTGCGCGTTGACGCCTATGCGGTTCAGGGGCTGGTGCTGTGCCCCACGCGGGAGTTGGCCGACCAAGTGGCTGAGGAGTTACGCCGCTTGGCCCGGGGGATGCCAAACGTAAAAATCCTCACGTTATGCGGTGGCGCACCGCTGGGTCCACAGCTTTCATCATTGGATCACGGCGCGCATCTTGTAGTGGGCACGCCGGGACGCATTGAAGAGCATCTGCGCAAAGGCTCGCTGACGCTGGGTTCTCTGGCTACCCTGGTGCTGGATGAAGCCGACCGTATGCTGGATATGGGCTTTCAGGACACCATTGACGCCATTATTGCCGACACCCCGGCCGACCGCCAAACGCTGCTTTTTAGCGCAACCTTCCCCGATGAGCAGGCGTCGGGCGGCCTGGCGGCGATGACGCGCGGTGTGATGCACGACCCGGTGACGGTCAAAGTGGCCGAAACCCACGATGCCACCACCATCGACCAGCATTTTTATACGGTTGCCAACGAAGCCGCCCGTTTTGCCGCACTTCAACAGTTGCTGTTAGTAAACCGGCCAACCACCAGCGTGGTGTTTTGCAATACCAAGCGGGAAACCCAGGCGGTGGCGGACCAACTGGTCGACGCCGGCTTTAGCGCCGTGGCGCTCCACGGCGGTTTAGAGCAGAAAGACCGCGACCGCATTCTGGTGCTGTTTGCCAACCAAAGCGCGTCTATTTTAGTGGCCACTGACGTAGCGGCCCGGGGGCTGGATATTGCCCAGTTGGATGCCGTCTTCAACTACCAAATTGCCCGTGAGCTGGATGTTCACGTTCACCGTGTTGGCCGCACCGGGCGAGCTGGGGCGAGCGGCATTGCCTGCACCCTGGTGACGCCCCAGGAAGCCTATCGCCTGGAACGTTTAGCCGACGTGTTGGGGGCATCGCTGGCTACTGAGCCACTGCCCAAGGCATCCAATACCACACCGTTTGAGCCGCCCATGGCCACCCTGCAGCTGGCAGGTGGCAAGAAAGACAAGTTACGGCCGGGCGATATTCTGGGCGCACTGACCAGCGAAGGTGGCTTGCGCGGGGATCAGGTGGGCAAGATAAAAGTGCTTGCCCGCAGCGCCTACGTGGCGGTGGCAAGCGATAGGGTTCAGCACGCACAGGCAAAGCTCGAGCGTGATAAATTAAAAGGGCGAGCCTTTCGCGTTCGTCGCATTCGCTATTAAGCGTGAATTAAAAAGGAGCCAACGCAGCGACCCATGAAAATCCCTAAACGATTACAGCCCTTGGTCGATGATGGCATGATCGACGAAGTGCTAATGCAATTGATGAGCGGTAAGGAAGCCCAGGTCTACGTGGTGCGCTGCGGTGATGAAGAACGCTGCGCCAAAGTCTTTAAAGAAGCCAAGCAGCGCAGCTTTAAACAAGCGGTGCAATACCAGGAAGGGCGCAAAGAGCGTAATACTCGCCGCGCCAGAGCGATGGCCAAGAAGACCCGCTATGGTCAAAAAGAGCAGGAGCAGGCGTGGCTAAATGCGGAAGTCGATGCGCTCTACCGGCTGGCCTCAGCAGGGGTGCGGGTACCCGAGCCTCACGGCTTTGTCGATGGCGTACTGCTGATGGAAATGATCACCGACGCCGATGGAAACGTAGCCCCACGCCTGGACGAAGTCACCTTGACGCCGGAGCAGGCTGAAGCCTACTACGCGAAAGTCATCCAAGACGTGGTACGTATGCTGTGCGCGGGTTTGATTCACGGTGACTTGTCGGAATTTAACGTGCTGGTCGATGCCTCCGGCCCGGTGATTATCGATTTACCCCAGGCCGTTGACGCTGCCGGCAACAACAGCGCCGCGGCAATGCTTTACCGCGATGTCGATAACATGCGCGACTATTTTGGCAAGTACGCGCCAGCGCTTCTCGACACCCAGTACGGCAAGGAAATGTGGGCGCTGTACGAATCCGGCGAACTACACCCTGACAGCCAACTGACCGGCCACTTCGACTTTGATACCCACATTGCCGACGTCGATGAACTCATGGAAGTGATCGACGACGCTAAAGAGGAAGAGGCCGAGCGCCAGGCGCGCATGCGCGATGACGACGACGATGATGGAGAAATTCCTCAGCCTTACTGACCCCGTCAATAGGCTCCTTTTGTTTTATAGCAACGCAAGGAGCCAGGTTGATCTGTTGTAATGCTTTTAAGGCTTATCCGAGTAGCTCATTAGCCTGTTTGACAACGTTCTCGACGGTAAACCCAAAATGCTTGAACAGGTCGCCCGCCGGGGCTGACTCGCCAAACGTCGTCATGCCGATCACGCGGCCCTCAAGCCCCACGTATTTGTACCAGTAGTCGGCATGGCCTGCTTCAATGGCGATACGCTTGGTGACAGTGCTTGGCAACACGCTTTCGCGATACGCCGCATCTTGCCCATTAAAGCGGTAGGCCGATGGCATAGAAACCACGCGGACGGCTTTGCCTTGCTGTTCGAGCTCGGCCGCGGCGTCCATCGCCAGCGAGACTTCTGATCCAGTGGCAATCAGGATCAGCTCGGGCGTTGCCTCACTATCCTTGAGTACGTAGCCGCCGCACTGAATCGCCGCCAACTGCGTTTTGGTACGCGGCTGGTGCGGCAGCGTCTGGCGCGAAAGTACCAACGCCGTGGGGCCGGAATGACGTTTGATCGCGGCATCCCAGGACGCGGCCGTTTCCACGGCATCGCAGGGCCGCCATGTATTCAGATTAGGCGTGGTGCGCAGGCTGGTGAGTTGCTCGATCGGTTGGTGGGTCGGGCCATCCTCGCCAAGGCCGATGGAATCATGGGTGAAGACGTAAATCGCCTGCTGCCCCATCAGCGATGCCATGCGTACAGCATTACGCATGTACTCCATGAAAATCAGGAAGGTGGCCCCGTAAGGCACAAACCCACCGTGCAGGCCGATGCCGTTCATGATCGCGCCCATGCCGAACTCGCGTACGCCGTAGTGCAGGTAGTTGCCATCGGCGTCTTCGGGCGTAATGGCTTTGGCGCCTTTCCAGAACGTCAGGTTCGACGGGGCCAGGTCGGCACTACCCCCCAACAGTTCAGGCATTTGCGGACCAATCACATTCAGTACCTCAAACGAGGCCTTGCGCGACGCAATGCTATCGCCTTTCTCCTGGGCCTGTTCAATTAAGGCTTCGGTGGGTAGTTCGGCAGGTAACTGCGCCTTCATACGGCGAGTGAATTCCCGCGCTTCCGTAGGGAAGGCATCAGCATAGCGGGCAAAGCGGGCTTCCCACTCCTGCTGGCGGGCATTGCCGGCCTTGCGGGCGTCCCAGGCAGAATAAATCGGCTCAGGTACGTGGAACGGCGCGTGGGGCCAGTCAAGCTGCTTACGTGCGGCGGCCACTTCGTCCTCACCCAGCGGCGCCCCGTGCGCTTCCTCTTTGCCTTGCTTGTTGGGTGCGCCAAACCCAATCACGGTCTTACAGATAAGTAAACTGGGCTTATCAGCGTGGCTCTTGGCCAGCTCAATGGCGGCCTGAATCTCTTCGGGGTTATGGCCATCAACCTTTGGCACTACGTGCCAGCCATAGGCTTCGAAGCGCTTGGCGGTGTCGTCAGTAAACCAGCCTTCCACTTCGCCATCGATAGAGATGCCGTTGTCATCGTACAGCGCGATCAACTTGCCCAGCTGTTGGGTACCCGCGAGTGACGCCGCTTCGTGGGAGATGCCCTCCATCAAACAGCCATCCCCCAGGAAACACCACGTATGGTGATCCACGATGGTATGGCCGGGACGGTTAAACTGGGCCGCCAAGGTTCTCTCAGCGATCGCGAACCCCACGGCGTTAGCGAACCCTTGGCCCAGCGGACCCGTGGTGGTTTCAATACCCGGCGCATAGCCATATTCTGGGTGGCCGGCGGTGGGCGAGTGCAACTGGCGAAAATTTTGCAACTGTTCCAGGCTTAGTTCATAGCCGGTCAGGTGCAGCAGCGAGTAGAGCAGCATGGAGCCGTGCCCATTCGACAGCACGAACCGATCGCGATCGGCCCATTTGGGGTCGTCGGGGTTGTGCTTGAGGTGATCATTCCATAGCACCTCGGCAATATCCGCCATCCCCATGGGGGCGCCAGGATGGCCTGATTTGGCCTTCTGAACAGCATCCATGGAAAGGGCGCGAATGGCGTTAGCCAGCTCAAAACGGTTATTCATATTAGTAATACCTTAGTTGTTATATTGAGTAGCGTGTCGTTAGGCGCGAGCAGTCAAGCGTTGAGTAATCAGCGACTCTAATGTTTGTTGGTCGCTGGCGAAGCGTCGGGTCCCGTCAGCCAACATCTCATTGGCCATGGCATCTTGGTTGTGCTGCCAACGAAAACCAGCTTCCGAAAGCGGGGGGAATGCTTCATGAGTGACTGGCTGCTGCTGGATTTTGGAGGCGACATCACCCTCCATGCTATCAAGCTGCTCTAGCAGTGCGGGAGAGATGGTCAGGCGGTGGCAGCCCGCCAGGGCCAAGACCTGATCGGTGGTACGAAAACTTGCCCCCATAACGACAGTGTCGTAACTACCCGCGGCAGCCCTCTCGCAAATCCCTTTTACGAATAGCACGCCAGGATCGTCTTCTGGCGTGAACTGTTTACCTGTCGACTTTTGGTACCAATCGCTAACGCGGCCAACGAAGGGCGAGATCAGATACACCCCTGCATCAAAGCAGGCCTGCGCCTGAGCATCGCTGAACAAGAGCGTCAAGTTGCAGTTGATCCCCTCGCGCTCTAGTTGCTCAGCCGCACGGATCCCTTCCCAAGTAGACGCAAGCTTGATCAGCACGCGGTTGCGGTTAATCCCCAGCTTTTCGTAGCGCTCAATCAGTTCGTAGGCCTTGCGGATGCTTGCTTGGGTATCAAAAGAGAGGTGTGCGGAGACTTCTGTTGATATTCGTCCAGGTATCACGTCGGCAATTTGCCCGCCGATCGCCACTGAAAGCTGGTCAATGATCCGGCTCGGGTCGTTCTCATCACGACGTGATTCAGCGAGCACTCTATCGATCATCTCTTGATAACGAGGCAGCTCGAAAGCCTTGAGAATCAAAGAGGGGTTAGTGGTAGCGTCCTGTGGTTGATAGCGCTTTATGGCATCCAAGTCGCCCGTGTCGGCCACCACCAGTGAGTGTTCGCGTAATCCATCCAGAAGCGACATTGCCTGCCTCCTATAAAATGAACGTTAAGTGATCAAATGATTGCCTATTTTAGGCAATATGGTCAAATTATGTGGGCGGTTTTTGAGATTTTACGGCATGCTACAAAAGTATAGAGTTGTTTGTTTATTAAAGTTTTCGGATATTTTTCCATTAAAATTTAGCTATTTACGTCTTTTTTTGTTTTATTTGCCTGCCTTTAAATAAAAAGTGGTGGAGTGATCTTATGAGCGTATCATTTACAAATGAACGATTGGTGATAAATTGAATGTCGTCAGCAGGCGACTTGTAGCTGTGCCTTGATATTCATCGTATGAGTCGCTCGTGTATCTATTATCTGGAAAGGGAGATCATAAATGCCTAGTGCGACGCCTTCTCTCAAAGTCGCGATTGGCGGTGATGAGGCCGCTTACGACCTGAAAGAGATTCTCATTAGCTATATCCGTGAGCTAGGCTATGAGGTCGAAGATTTTGGCACTTTTAATGCCGAGCCAGTGCTGTATCCCGATGTTGCCTTTGAGGTTGCTACGGCCATTAAGGATGGGCATTTTGATCGTGCGGTATTGGTGTGTGGGACGGGTATAGGAGTGGCCATCTCCGCCAATAAAGTACCTGGTATACGGGCCGCGCAGGCGCACGATACTTACTCAGCAGCAAAGGCGCGCACTAGTAATAACGCGCAGATTGTCACGCTAGGGGCCAGGGTGGTCGGGCCAGAGTTGGCTAAGTCAATTGTATCAACCTTTCTAGGCAGTGCTTTTTCTGGTGGGCCCTCCGAGCTGAAAATAGCAAGGATTGCAGAGTATGAATCTCGACAGAATACTTAGTAAGCATCAGTCGCTGGTATTCGTCGACGCTGATCAATAACCACACATTAATAACAATGCAAGCTGTGATAACGCAGTTTGTCCTCGCTTTGGAGGATATAACAATGACACGCCTATTTAATGACCCGAGTAATTTTCCTGAAGAGGCCCGTTTAGGATTGGTAGCTGCTAATCGCGATAAGCTGATGGCCGTGCCGGGCGGCGTAATACGCAGCACACGCAGCAAGCCAGGTACGGTTGCGGTTGTAATTGGCGGAGGGAGTGGCCATTACCCAACGTTTGCGGGATTGGTTGGGCAAGGCTTGGCTCATGGAGCCGTCATGGGCAACCTGTTTTGCTCGCCTTCGTCCCAGCAGGTTTATTCCGTGGCGAAGGCGGCCAATAACGGCGCAGGGGTACTGCTTTCCTTTGGTAATTATGCGGGTGATGTGCTGCATTTTGGTGAGGCGCGTGAGCGACTAATCGCTGAAGGTATTCCCTGTGAAATTGTATTAGTTACCGATGATGTTGCCAGTGCGCCATTAGAGGAATTTGATAAGCGCCGTGGCATCGCCGGCGATCTAACCGTTTTCAAGGCCGCTGCCGCTGCCGCAGAAAATGGGCTATCACTGGGAGACGTGGTTCAAGTAGCAAAGGAAGCAAATCGCTGCACGCGCTCTTTTGGGGTGGCGTTTGAGGGATGCACGTTACCAGGGGCAGCCGATTCGCTCTTTCATGTGCCCGAAGGCAGGATGGCTATCGGGCTGGGGATTCATGGGGAGCCTGGGATTAGTGAGACTGATATACCTACGGCAGACGGGTTGGCAGAGGTGCTCGTCACTCGGCTGCTGGCAGAAGTTCCTGAGGGTATTGATATCAAAGGGGCTCGGGTGGCACCGATTCTCAATGGCTTGGGTACCGTTAAGTATGAAGAGTTGTTCGTTATTTACCGTAAGGTTGATGAGTTGTTGCAGAGGGCTGGAGTAACCGTTGTGGAGCCCGATGTCGGGGAGTTGGTAACAAGCCTTGATATGGCCGGGGTGTCGCTGACGCTGTTCTGGCTTGATAAAGACATGGAGCCACTATGGACCGCTGCTGCGGATGCGGCAGGCTATCGAAAAGGCAGCATTGAGCCTGCGCAAGCGCTGGATCCGGCTGAGGTAGAGGTGGTTGTTCAAGATGAGATTCCTGAAGCAAGCGATGCATCGCGAAAATTAGCGCGGGGCGTCGTCGAAGCGCTAGCCATGCTTTACAAGACGGTCGATGAAAATTGCGATTTGTTGGGCCAAATTGATGCTGTCGCGGGTGATGGTGATCATGGTATTGGCATGCAGCGCGGCAGCAGGGCTGCGCTTGAGGCTGCTAACCAAGCGCTTGATGGAGGAGCGGGTGCTGAGACGGTGCTGCAGTGGGCTGGTCAGCGGTGGTCGGACAAAGCGGGCGGCACCTCCGGTGCAATCTGGCGGGTTATCTTAAAAGCGATTGGTGAGTCACTTGGCAATGAGAGGCCGCTTTCAAGTCAGCGTATTGCTGCTGGCGTGGTGGGGGCGCGTCAGCAGGTGATGGCATTCGGCAAAGCTGAGCTGGGTGACAAAACGTTAGTCGATGTGCTGGTCCCTGTTGCCGATGCTTTATCCAGGGAAGTTGAGAAGGGCAAGGGTGTGGGGGATTGCTGGGAGGCCGCGGCACAAGCTGCCAACGAGGCGGCTGAAGCGACGGCAAAGCTGCTCCCGAAGGTGGGGCGTGCGCGCCCATTGGCTGAAAAAAGTCTAGGCACACCTGATGCAGGCTCCGTTTCGCTCGCGCTGATTATTCAGGCTTTGATCCCCGTGTTGAAAAAGTGTGAAACAAGCTGACATTATACGCGCACATGCGAGACCCAATCTTGGGTTTTTAGAGTCTCGTTTTTGAGCCTTCCTAGATGCTCTTCAACAACGCCTGGATGCTGAGGATGAATGGTCAAGACGCTGCAGATATTGACTTAATGACAGAGATTTCAACTCTCTACTATGTGCAGGGGGAGACGCAAGAAGCGATTGCTAACCGGCTTGGCCATTCGCGTGTCCGAGTAGGGCGACTGCTCAAACGAGCGCAGGCAGAAGGTATTGTGGATGTTCGGGTGCGCCTACATCCCGCTGTTAGTGTCGAGATTGAGCAGGAGCTAAAACGACGCTTTGGCCTGAAACGAGCGCTGATTGCTCTGGATAATTCTGACCCTGATATACAGCGCTCGGGCGTCGCGAGTCTGGTAGCTGACCATCTTTCGCGTAGTCTGACGGACGGCCAGATCGTCGCCGTTGGCATGGGGCGTAATGTTGCCGCTGTGGCGGATAACGTTTTTCAGGCAGAGTCATTGAAGGTTTCTTTTGTATGCGCGATTGGGGGGTCGCTACGTGCGGGTGAGCATATGAACCCCGATCATATTTGTCGGCGCTTGGCGAGTCGATTTGGTGGTGATAGTGAGACCCTCTATGCCCCTGCGCTGGTGCAGAACGGAGAGGTAAGGGACGCACTGTATGAAAACTCCACCGTCAGGCAGACGTTAGACCGTGCCCGTCGCGCGGATACGGCATTGATTGGTGTCGGTGACGTCAGTGAAGATAGCAATATGGTGCGTATGGGGTGGTTTTCAGCCCAGGAGATTGCTGAAGCACGGCTCTCTGGAACAGTGGGCGACATGATGGGCTATGACTTTATCGATATTCATGGGCAGCCCTCGGCTACGCAGATGCAGGGGCGCGTGGTAGGGCTCAATATTCAGGATCTCACGCGTATTCCTGATGTTATCGCTATCGCCAGTGAGAACACTAAAGCTGTCGGCATACTGGGGGCGCTTCGGACGGGGGTTATCGATACATTGGCGACGAGCGTGACCAATGCGCACACCATCCTGCGTCTTGATGAGGCCACACAGGGTGGTGGGGCGCTGAACACTTACTAGGCCACTAGAGCACAGCTTTCACTCCTCTGATTCACCTATCATTTCCTCAGGCATGCCCATTCTTTGGCATGCCAAGTTTATTGTGCGGGCAACTTATCGTTGCTGCCAGCGAATGAACATTTGATCGTCACGTGACCAGATAAAATATTTTATTTTATCTTTATTTCCCCTGAAAAAATGAGAGGTTTTTCCATTGTAAGTTTTTTTAAATAAAAATCATGCACTTATTTTTTTAGCCTAAAGTATAAGAATGAAAGCTTACATTGTGGATTGACTAAGCTATCCTGAAAGTACTTAATTCATATGTACACTATGAGATCTTTTGTAACGCGAGCGTGGATAGGAAGACAACACGAGAGACATTAGGAGTGAGCAATGCGTAACGCCGATAACAACAATCACACCGAATTACCCATGACCATGCAAGCCGTCGTAGCCTACGCTTCTGGTGATTATCGCCTTGAAGAGGTGGCTGTGCCCAAGGCTGAAAAGGGTGAAGTGCTGATTAAGGTCGAAGCATGTGGCATCTGTGCAGGTGATTTAAAGGCATACGAGGGTGCGCCTAGCTTTTGGGGAGATGAGACCCAGCCTGCGTATATCAAGGCGCCAATGATTCCCGGGCATGAATTTATAGGTCATGTGATGGCGCTGGGAGAGGGTGTAAAAGGTATTGAAATTGGTGATCGTGTCATTTCTGAGCAGATTGTGCCTTGCTGGGAATGCCGATTTTGCAATCGTGGTCAGTACTGGATGTGTGAGAAACACGATGTATATGGCTTCCAGCACAATGTGAATGGAGGCATGGCTGAATATATGGTCTTTCCCAAAGAGGCTATAAACCACAAGCTGCCTGATGAAATTCCGATGGAAAAAGCGGTGCTTGTTGAGCCCTATGCTTGTTCACTACATGCCGTTAAGCGTGCGCAGGTGGAACTTGGCGATGTCGTTGTGCTATCCGGTGCAGGAACTCTTGGGTTAGGAATGATCGGTGCAATCAAGAAGTCCGGGCCTTCCAAATTAGTGGTCCTGGACCTCAACAATAAGCGGTTGGAACTTGCTAAAGAGTTTGGTGCTGATATCGTTCTGAATCCTGCTGAAGTTGATGTTGTTGACTACGTGAAAAGTATTACGGAGGGCTATGGCTGCGATATCTATATTGAGGCCACTGGCGCTGTTCAGTCGGTAGAGCAAGGTCTTTATATGATTCGTAAACTTGGCCGTTTTGTCGAGTTCAGCGTATTCAAAGAACCTGTGACGGTTGATTGGAGCATTATCAGTGATCGCAAGGAGCTGGATATATTGGGTGCGCATCTAGGCCCTTATTGCTATCCGCTTGTGATCGAAGGTATTGGTAATGGTGATTTTCCAACGGACCACGTTGTTACGCATAAGCTTCCATTGGATAAATTTCATCAAGGGCTGGATCTAATGCGCAATGACCCTGACGCGTTAAAGGTTGTGCTTATACCTGGCGATCAGTAGGCGAAGAAAGCTATTTATTTATAAATACAATGATAACCGGAGTGTTTATGTCGATGACATTAAATTCGGTGCCCAGTAATAAACGTATAAGAGTCTTCGTGCCGGCTGCTTTTGCCATCGCACTTGTTTTATTAATGGCATTTGACACCAAGGTGCTGAGCCTGGATGAACTCGAGAGTGAAATAGGTTTTTCGCCAGAGCAATTTGCGAAAGATAACTTTCCAGGTATTAAAGAATATGTCGAGACTAACGCCGTCGATGCATCAACACTGGCTCCCGACGCCCTTCAAAGTGCAAGTGAGGCAGGTGAGAAATATGGTGTTTCTTCTGGCGTCGGTCATATTATACCAGTCAAATTTACAGGAGAGGTCGTAGAAGAAGCATCGGGCATCTACACCGTGGATATTGCTGATATGCCTGATGATGTGGTTGTGCGATTCCAGGCAGGTTCGGCGGTTAACGGCACGACACTCCGGGATACAACCGGCGAAATTGAATTTAGTGATTTCACCAATCAAATTGAATATCAAGATGCAGGCGCCGCATTAAATAAAGAAATGAAGCGTCAAGTACTTTCGGAGATTGATGGTCAGGATTTAACAGGCAAGACGTTGGAAGTAGTTGGCTCCTTTAACATGATCAATCCTGAAAACTGGCTAATTACTCCCGTGAGTATAGCGATCAGCGAATGAGGAATGGCGATGCACAATGACCAACGACCGAGCGTGGAGACGATTTCACTTGAAGTGATTCTTTCAGCACGCAATATCGAAAAACGTTTCGGTGCCGTACAAGCCCTCAAAGAAGTCAACTTCGATATACATCGAGGACAAGTGACGACACTCTTTGGTGAAAATGGGGCGGGAAAATCCACGCTGATGAAAATTTTGTCTGGCGTCATTCCTCAGACCGCAGGCGAGATTATTTTGGAAGGCGAAAGCGTACGCTTTTCCTCACCGTCAGATGCGGAAGCGCTGGGTATTACTATCATTCATCAGGAGTTGAGCCTGGCACCCAACCTGAATGTGCGCGACAACATTTTCATGGGGCGTGAACTTACTAACGGAAAAGGTAGCGTCGACTATAACGAGGAGGCGCGTCAGACTGAACGGTTGATGGAAGAGTTGGGCGAACCGATCAACCCGCTGACGCCCGTCGAAGATCTCCGAGTGGGTCAACAGCAAATCGTTGAAATCGCCAGAGCGCTATCCAAAAACTCTCGTATTCTGATTATGGACGAGCCGACATCGGCATTGAGCGCCTCAGAAGTCGAGACGCTATTCAAGGTGGTCAGGGATCTCAAGAGCAGAGGGGTCTCGATTGTTTATATTTCTCACCATTTGGAAGAAGCACTTCAGATCACGGATCACGCCGTGGTGCTGCGCGATGGAGCCATGACCGCTTATGCCCCACGCAGGGACGTCGATCTTCAGTGGATCGTAAGGCATATGGTGGGGGATAGCTTCGACCTTGGCTCACCGCCAATGGGGTATGAGCAGGGTGATATAGCGCTATCTATTCAACATCTTTACGTGAGTGACGACAACGTCGCGGGTCGCTATGTCGTTGACGACTTTTCACTTGATGTGCGTGCCGGTGAGATCGTCTGCATTTATGGACTGATGGGCGCTGGAAGAACGGAGCTATTGGAGTGTGTCGCCGGGCGGGTGCGTCAGGCTGGGGGAGAGATCCTGCTTCAGTCAAAGGATGTATCGCACTTCACTATTGCGCAGCGAATCCAGAGAGGGCTAGTACTGGTACCCGAAGACCGCCAGCGAGATGGGTTGGTGCCCACATTGTCAGTAGGACGAAATTTATCGCTAGCGAGCATCAATACATTCACCCGCAAAGGGATAACTTCCTCCGGTTTAGAGAAAGGAATGATTGCCTCCGCTATCGATAAAGTGCATATCAAAACAGACGGTGGAGAGGCGGATATCGGCTCATTATCGGGCGGTAATCAGCAGAAAGTCGTTATTGGTAAAATGCTAGCGACCAACCCGGACGTTTTTATACTGGATGAGCCAAGCCGTGGTATTGATGTGGGAGCCAAAGCAGAAGTTTTCAAATTGCTAAGTGAAGGTGCCCGCCAAGGTTTGGCCGTTATTTTTTCGACATCTGAAGTGAGTGAATGTTTGAGTATTCCTCATAGGGTGTTGGTGATGCGAAAAGGGCGAGTATCGGCTGA
The DNA here is from genome assembly GCF_900086985.1 of Halomonas sp. HL-93. Lineage (NCBI taxonomy): Bacteria > Pseudomonadati > Pseudomonadota > Gammaproteobacteria > Oceanospirillales > Halomonadaceae > Halomonas > Halomonas sp. HL-93. The sequence continues at coordinate 2,971,565 of NZ_LT593974.1, read as the reverse complement.
ATTTGGCCCTGGTGTTACCAAAGACGAAATCATGGCTGCTTCTGGTGAATCAGTAGCTGCTTAATTTAATTAATACAGGTGATTTATATGTCTAATCATAATAATAAGGGCATTGATGTTGCTAATCTGTTGTTAGAAGGCAGAGCGTTTTTAGCCCTATTAGTCATAATTGCAGTATTCTCTATGTTGTCTGCAAATTATTTTACCGTAGGCAATTTTTTAACAATGTCCTCGCATGTCGCTGTTTTCGGATTATTAGGCATTGGTATGCTGTTCGTAATTCTTACTGGAGGGATAGACTTATCAGTAGGTTCAACGATGGCATTTTGCGGCGTGTTTGCAGGAATGTTGCTTGAGGGCGTTGAGATTGAGTTTTTGAATTTAGCTGTCTTCCCCTCAGTATGGGTGGTGGTAGTGCTTACTTGTCTCTTGGGAGCCTTTGTAGGTGCTATTAATGGCGTCTTGGTCGCTTATTTTAAAGTCCCTGCTTTTGTCGCCACTTTAGGAATGCTTTATGTGGCACGGGGCGCTGCTTTATTACTTACCGATGGTTTAACATTTAATGACCTTGATGGAGAGCCCGAGCTAGGTAATACCGGGTTTGAGTGGCTAGGCTTTAATAAGCTTATGGGTATCCCTGTGGGCGTCATCATCCTTTTTGTGGTGGCGCTCGTTTGTATCATAGCACTTAGCCGAACGCCCTATGGGCGCTGGATCTATTCAACAGGTGGTAATGCGCGTGCCGCAGAGTTGTCGGGTGTGCCTGTCAATCGGGTTAAGCTATCGGTATATATTATTTCCGGAATATGCGCTGCCTTGGCTGGAGTGGTGTTGGCGTCACAACTAACCTCAGCCGGCCCCACTGCAGGGACGACATACGAACTGACTGCAATTGCTGCAGTTGTGATTGGTGGAGCCTCCTTGATGGGTGGGCGTGGGTCTATACGTAATACCTTATTGGGTGCATTTGTGATTGGCTTTCTTTCGGATGGGCTGGTGATTATTGGGGTATCAGCTTATTGGCAGATGGTCTTCACCGGCAGCGTTATTGTTCTGGCGGTAATGCTCAATAACGTTCAATACAAAAATAAGAAAAAAAGAGTTTCAAAACAGGATGGAAAAGCGACTGACAGTAATAAAGGTATTTCTAACGCAAATGCTGTTTGACAGTATATTTGTGTAGAGATGTGCCCTCAGTGGGCGCGGTTCTTAAAAGAAAACAAGCATAACTAAGAGGTGTTTCACATGCAGTTAAATCGAAAAAAAATCGCGTTTTTAGCTCTCTCCGGGCTTTCTCTTGTCTTTAGTGGCTCTTTGTCTGCTGAAGATAAAGGATTGATATCAATCATAGTCAATGATATGTCAAACCCATATTGGAAAACTGAAGGGGGTATAGCGGAAAGTACGGCAGAAGAGCTTGGGTACTCGGTCAGTTTGAGTTCGCATGTGGGCGATACAAATACCGAGAGTAACCAAATTGATACTGCTATTACGAATAATGCGAAAGCCATAATTTTGGACCCAGCAAATGCGGATGGCTCTGTTGGTGCTGTTCAGAAAGCAGTCGAAGCTGATATTCCAGTATTTATTATTAATTCAGAAATAAATGAAAAAGGATTGGCTAAAGCACAGCTTGTCTCAAACAACGCCCAGGGGGCGGCACTTGGCGCTCAGGAATGGGCAGAGCAGTTAGGTGGTGAAGGGCGCTATATCGAACTTCAAGGCCCGCCTTCCGATAATAATGCCGCGACGCGCTCCAACGGTTATGAAACCGTGCTTAGCCAGTATCCGGATATACGGCGTGAAGCCTCTGACGTAGCCAACTGGGACCGCACAGAGGGCCGAAATAAAATGCAAAGCATGCTGCGTGATAATTCGGATATCAACGGTGTGATCAGTGGTAATGATGAAATGGCATTAGGTGCCATTTCGGCACTTAAGCAGGAAGATATGTTGGATGACGTGATTGTGGGTGGGTTTGATGGTTCTCCCGATGCTGTAGATGCTGTTCGCTCGGGTGAGATGGCCTATACCGTATTGCAGCCGGTGGCCATTTTTGCCGAAGATGCTGTTGATATTGCAGACCAATATATTAATACAGGGGAAACGGGGCTCGATAGTGAGAAGAAACTTTATGACTGCATTCTTATTACCGCGGACAATGTCGATGACTACACTTCGCCCTTTGTTCTAGAAGAGTAAGTACGCCGTTTATTGAGTCAGTCAGCCCTGGTGCTGGCTGACTTTTTGATTGGGAAAGTGCCAATGATTTTTAATTTTGGTTCCATAAATATCGATCATGCCTATCGTGTCGCCTATTTCGTTCGTCCTGGTGAAACGTTGGAAAGCAATGAATACAGTGTTGGTTTGGGTGGCAAGGGAGTCAATCAATCATTGGCGATAGCGCGCGCCAAGGGAGCGGTAAGTCACTGGGGGCGCGTTTCATCAGTAGACGCCTGGGTGGTACCTGAGTTGGAGTCTGCGGGTGTTGGTGTGCAGGATATCGAATTGGCCGCTGAGCCGAGTGGGCATGCGATTATTCAAATTGATGAACGTGGTGAAAACGCTATTCTGCTATTTTCAGGTGCTAATCATGGTTTTACGCAAGAGCGCATGAAGGTGCTTGTTGCGCAAACCACGCCTGGCGACATAATACTTATCCAGAACGAGTGTAATGGGCTTGATCAGCTTATTCCATTAGCAGTGAGCCATGGTTGCAAAGTGATATTTAACCCTGCGCCAATGACGTCGGGGGTATCGTTGTTGCCTCTGGACCAATGTGAGTTGCTTTTCTTTAACCGTACAGAGGCCGCCACCTTATTGGAAATGCCGTTAGGGTCGTGTGCTTCCGATTTGCTAAGACGTTGTAAAGAAATGCTTGGCGATACCGAAGTGGTTCTTACCCTGGGTAGTGAAGGGGCTTGGTATCAGCGCAACGATGAGACGCTTTATCAAGCGGCGTTAAAGGTAAAGGCGATAGATACAACGGCCGCAGGCGATACCTTTGTGGGTTACTTTCTTGCCGCCAGGCAAGCTGGCATGAACCCCTCACAGTGCTTGCAAAGGGCAACGGCGGCGGCTGCCCTGGCGGTTCAAAAGTGCGGTGCTGCCAGTAGCATTCCGATGGCGGAAGAGGTCGACAGGTTGATATTACAAGCGGCGTTGGAGCAATTTGAGTGAATTTTATCGTTACTTTTTAAAAGTGAGCGGCCATGAGACCGCTCGGCATCTTATTTCGTGGCTAACTTAGCTCACGAATTTTGCGATGATTGTGCAGGGTCACCACTAAAGCTTCCGCAGCTTCCTTGCCTTTGGCGCGGAAATGGTCATGGAAAAAAGCATGGTGCGTGCTGTGTTCATGAAAATGATGAGGCGTCAGCACAACCGAAAGAATGGGTATTTCGGTTTCCAGTTGCGCTTGCATCATGCCTTCAATGACCGCTTGAGCAACGAATTCATGCCGATAGATACCGCCATCAATGACAAAGCCTGCCCCCACAATGGCGCTGTAACGGCCAGTCTTGGCGAGTAGTTTCGCCTGAAGCGGGATTTCGTAAGCTCCTGCAACTTGGAATATCTCTACTTGATCGGCAGAAAAACCATGCTCGCTGGCAAGTTGAGCAATGAATGCCTCTCTGGCTTGGGTGACAATATCGTGATGCCAAGATGCTTCGATAAAGGCAACGCGCACTGATGAGGAGTGTTGGGTCTGATTCATGGTCATCCTATAGGGATTGTTTACCAGAACCAGGGCATGAGGTATCCAATAGCACAGCACCCGAATGCGTTAGAACGCTACGGGTCATATCACTAGGAAACCTTCTCTTTTATCCGGACTATCACCGTCGGCTCCGGAATCTCACCGAATCTGCTGACCTCAAGCGACAGATAACACCTGACGGTTGAGCGCTCGTGGGCTTGTCCGCATGTTATTGGCGCGGCATTACCACCGGTGGGGACTTTCACCCCGCCCTGAGAAAGTTCGCCACTTATGGCGGCCAAACATTATACGCTTGCTGTCCAGAAGATGCAGATACCGCCGTGAAATAATTTGGTTTACGACCTCTGACCAAAATATTGGCGCTTTAATAGGAATTAACGACGAAATGGTTAGGTTGTCTTCACGCCCCAAACCGGCGCTATCAGTGGTAAGCTAATTGCCTGCTTAGCAGGGTAATGATTGTGTCGGTGGCATCAAGGGATGATCGGTAAGGAGTCAAGGTGACGGGCATCGGGGTGAGGGCTAAGAAGGCAAGGAGCGCTAAATGGCTGGTGACGTCGCTAGCCGTTGGTGCATTGGGTGGCGTGCTTTTTCAACTGAGCGGCTTACCGCTTGCCTGGATGCTTGGCCCGATGATTGCCAACTTGCTGGCGTCTTCCCGGGGCATGAATGTGGCCGTGCCAGAGTCACTACGGCAGGCTTTTCTCGCGGTCATGGGCTTGGTGCTGGGCAGTCAAGTCACCCCGCAATTGGTCCATCGAATGCTGGACTGGCCGGTTTCAGCCGCGTTATTGCTGTTAGGCGTGGCCGCTTCGACGGCGGTGGCCGCCGCCTGGTACCGCCGTTGTGGGTTCGATCCGGTCAGCGCCTGGTTTGGCGCTTCGCCTGGTGCCATGACTGCGATGATTATGCTGGGGGACAAGTGCGGCGGTGACGCCCAACGGATCGCAGTGGCCCAGTCGCTGCGTATTATCCTGGTGATCCTTTTCTTGCCGCCGCTGTTTTGGGCCTTTGAGGGCGATGCTGGGGCGGCGAGCTCTGAGCACGCAACCCTGGCGCACGGCTGGATGCTGCTAACCATTCCGCTGCTGTTGCCGCTAGGGCGTTGGCTGCGCCTGCCTAGCGCGGCCTTACTGGCCCCTCTGATAGCTGCGGCGCTGTTATCGGGTTTTGATATAGCGAGCCTCACGCTACCCGATTGGGGTATGAACCTGATGCTATGGGTACTAGGCAGCGCAATAGGCTCACGCTTTAAAGGTATGACGCGGCGGCTGTTGGGGCGCTATTTATGGCAGTCCGGCGTAGCCACGTTGCTGGCGCTTGTAGTACTGGCACTGTTTGCCGAAATGATTCACCAATTGCTAGGTGTCGGGCGCGACGTGGCGCTTCTGGCGCTGGCGCCAGGTGGGATCGGCGAGATGGCGATCCTGGCCGTGGCGCTTGATATCGATCCCGTTTTTGTTGCCTTCCATCATTTATTGCGCATGGTGACGCTGATGATCGTTGCCCCTTTTTGGGCCCGCTGGCTGCTTCGCCGCCAGCCTTCCTCTCTGTCATCAAACGACAAGTAACGTAAGGACTCTCCATGCTTTTGCGTATGCTCACGCCGCTATTTCGTTACTTTGAAACGCGCGTTAACCCTTACCCTGAAGGCGAGGTGGCTACGCCACCCAGGGGGCTTGCGGCGTTTATCTGGCACTTTTCGCGTCCTGTTTGGCCGCTGTTGCTGCTGATGTCGCTGTTCACCGCCTTGGTCTCCGCAGCTGAGGTCGTTTTTTTTAGCTATATGGGCGAGCTGGTAGACTGGCTCGGCAACGTGGAGCGGGAGAATTTCTGGTCGGACAATGGTCTTTGGCTTTCCGGGGTCGGCATTTTGGTGATGGTAGGCCTGCCTCTTTTGGTGCTGCTGCAGTCGCTGGTGACCCACCAAAGCATTTTCGGCAACTACCCGATGATTGGCCGCTGGCTATCGCACCGTCACATGCTCAGCCAGAGCCTGGCGTTCTATCAGGACGAGTTTGCCGGACGCGTGTCGCAGAAAGTCATGCAGACGGCGCTTGCGATTCGCGAAACCGTCACCAAGGTGATGGACCTGCTGGTCTACGCCGTGGTGTATTTCACCGGTGCGGCGATTTTATTGGGGCGCGCCGACCCCTGGCTGCTACTGCCGCTGGGCCTTTGGCTTGCGGGCTATTTGGCGATCATGCGGTTTTTTGTGCCGCGCCTGCGCGATGTGTCGATGGCCCAGGCAGATGCCCGCGCCCAGATGACCGGCCGCGTGGTGGACAGCTACAGCAATATCCAAACCATCAAACTGTTTGCCGATACTCAGCGTGAGCAGGGCTACGCCCGCGATGCCATGGAAGGCTTTATGGGCACCGTGCATCGCCAAATGCGGTTGGTGACTATCATGAGCGTGTGCCTGACGTTGCTCAACACCGCGCTGCTGGTCGGCACGGCAGGCATGGCAATTAGCGCCTGGTACGTGGATGCCATTTCGTTGGGCGTGCTTGCCATTGCCATTGCGCTGGTGATGCGTATTCGCTTTATGTCCGACTGGATTTTATGGGAAGTCGCCGGGCTATTCGAAAACATCGGCACGGTTCAGGATGGCATGAACACCATCGCCCGGGAGCCGGCAGTACGCGATGCGCCCAACGCGAAAGCATTACGTGTCCCCCACGGGGGGATTGCCTTTGAAGCGTTGCGCTTTGGCTATGAACAAGCCAGGGGCGAAAATAAAACCGTGTTCAACGGCTTAAGTTTAAATATTGCGCCGGGCGAGAAGATCGGCCTGATCGGCCGCTCCGGGGCGGGCAAATCGACCCTGGCGAATCTGCTGTTGCGCTTTTACGACATCCAGGGTGGGCGCATTCTCATCGACGGTCAGAACATTGCCGAGGTCACTCAAACCTCGCTGCGCCACCAGATTGGCATGGTGACTCAGGATACCTCGTTACTCCACCGCTCGCTGCGCGATAACATCCGCTACGGCAGCCCTCATGCCAACGATGATGATGTCTGGGAAGCGGTATGCCGCGCCCACGCCGATACCTTCATTAATGATTTAGTCGATCCCAAAGGGCGGCGAGGCCTGGATGCTCACGTCGGTGAGCGGGGCGTTAAACTGTCCGGCGGTCAGCGTCAGCGCATCGCCATTGCTCGCGTGTTGCTCAAAAACGCACCGATTCTGGTGCTGGATGAAGCCACCTCGGCGCTGGATTCCGAGGTGGAAGCCGCGATCCAGGAGCAACTCGATACGCTAATGGAGGGCAAAACCGTCATTGCCATTGCTCACCGGCTGTCGACCATTGCCATGCTCGACCGGCTGATCGTGGTGGATGAAGGGCAGATTGTTGAGAGCGGCACACATACCGAGCTATTGGCACAGGAAGGTATCTACGCACGTCTTTGGCGTCGTCAGTCGGGTGGCTTTATCGGCCTTGATGTAGGTGCCGGTCGCCCCAACGATTAATGTACCGACCATTCTGTCCAAAGAGGTTTTCATGCAAGCGATTCAACTGAAAGCACCAGGCGGTCTCGACCACCTGACGGTGGTAGATCAGGCCGCACCTGGCGAGCCGGGGAAAGGCGAAATTCGTGTGCGCTTGCACGCCAGCTCGCTGAACTTTCACGACTACGCTGTGGTGGCAGGGATGATACCCACCGACGATGGCCGCATTCCCATGTCAGATGGCGCCGGGGTTGTCGACGCCGTGGGTGAAGGCGTAAGCGAGTTCTCCGTGGGCGACCCGGTGGTCTCGACCTTCTTTCCAGGCTGGGTTGAAGGCCCGGCACGGGTTGGCGATTTCCGTACCACCCCCGGCGATGGCATCGATGGCTATGCACGCGAGCAGGTTATCGCGCCTGCCACGTCGTTCACCTATCAGCCGGCTGAGTACAGCCACGCCGAATCCGCCACTTTGACCACCGCCGGTCTCACCGCCTGGCGCGCGCTGGTCGTTGACGGAGGCCTGAAGGCTGGCGATACGGTGCTGGTGCTGGGCACCGGCGGTGTATCAATTTTTGCGCTGCAGTTTGCCAAGATGATGGGCGCGCGGGTGATTGCCACCTCGTCTTCCAACGAAAAGCTGGCTCGCCTGCGTGAGTTGGGGGCGGAACACACCATCAACTACCAAGAAACGCCCGAGTGGGGCAAAGCCGTCAAGGCATTGACCGAGGGCGAAGGCGTTGATCACGTGGTAGAAGTCGGTGGCCCCGGTACGCTGCCGCAGTCAATTGATGCGGTTAAGATCGGTGGGCATATTGCGCTGATTGGTGTGCTAACTGGACGCGAAGGTGAAATCCCCACTGCCAAGCTGATGGCTAAGCAGGCCACCCTCAAAGGCTTGATTGTCGGCAGCCGCCGCGACCAGATTGAAATGATCCGCGCTATCGAAGCCAATGGTATGCGGCCAATCATCGACCGCGAATTCGCGCTGACCGACATTGCCGATGCGTTTCGTCACCAAGAGGCCGGTAAGCACTTTGGGAAAATTTGTCTGACGTTCTAGCCGAGTGAATAGGTTGCCGTCATGACTTTGCTTCCATGTGATGGTGACGGGGCCCACCAACGCCGCCTAACGGGCGGCGTTGGTGTGTTGGCCATTTACTCGCTGTCTGAGGGCAACTCAGCGCTGTGGTAGACGTTTTGTACGTCGTCCAGATCGTTAAGCGTGTTCAATAATTTTTCAAACATGGCGACATCGTCGCCCTCTACCGGCGTGGTGGTTTGCGGTAGAAACTGAATTTCATCGACTTCGAAGTCTACCTCGCCGAAGGTGTCAAGCAGCGCCTGCTTGGCTTTGGCGTAGTCGGTATGCGGGGCAAACACGGTGATCCGACCGTCTTCCAGTTCGATGTCGGTGACGTCGACATCCGCCTCCATCAGCGCTTCCAGCACGGCTTCTTCGTCGCTACCGGCAAACGCGAAAATCGCGCAGTGGTCAAACATGTGGCTGACGCTGCCAGGGGTGCCGATTTTGCTTTTGGTTTTAGTGAAACAACCGCGCACATCCCCAAAGGTGCGGTTGGGATTGTCGGTCAAGCATTCGACAATCACCATGGCGTTACCGGGGCCAAAGCCTTCGTAGCGTGCGGGTGAGAAATCCTCGCCGCCGGCGCCGCTGGCCTTGTCCAATGCCTTATCAATCACGTGAGACGGCACTTGGTCTTTCTTGGCGCGCTCCATCAAGCCCCGCAGCGCCAGGTTGGCATTGGGATCAGTGCCTCCCGCTTTGGCGCAAACATAAATCTCGCGACCATACTTGCTGTAGACTTTTGTCTTCGCATCGGCCGTTTTGGCCATGGATTCTTTACGGTTCTGAAAAGCCCTACCCATGTTGACGTCCTGTAATCAGTAATCACCTCTGCAGGTCAGAGGCATTATCAAAAGGCCAAAGTTTACCCAACAGCGTATCATGCTAACAGCGTTATTTGCGCACGCGCAGGGGTCGCCTCGCTGGACGTGAGGTACACTGTGCGCGTCACCCTCTGTCGGTGGTAAAAGGAATAATAAGCGAGCAAGGAGAACCACATGCCATTCTCACTTTGGCTATCGTTGGCGGCGGTATGCGCCATGGGTGCCATGTCGCCGGGGCCGAGTCTGGCACTGGTGCTGCGCCATACGCTGGGCGGCGGCAGGCTGGTCGGCATGACGGCCGCGCTATGTCATGCCGGCGGGGTGGGGGCCTATGCGCTGCTCACCGTGTTGGGCTTGGGCGCCTTGATCGCCAAGTCGCCTGCGCTCTTTCAACTGATTACCTGGGCGGGGGCCGCCTACCTGGCGTGGTTGGGTATCCAGGCGTTGCGCGCGGGTGGCGCGGGGGCCATGCAGCAACAGGGGGCGGTCACTTCCAACGCTCGCGCTGCCAAAGAAGGCTTGCTGGTGGCGCTTGGCAATCCCAAGCTGATCATTTTCTTCATTGCCCTGCTGAGCCAGTTTGTGACGCCTGACATGAGCCTGCTCGGCAAAGTATTGATCGTGGTGACGGCGATGGTCATCGACGGCGGATGGTACGTGCTGGTGGCCGTTGCGCTGTCCCATTCGCGGGTGTTGCCCTGGCTTCAGCAGCGCGCCCACTGGATCAACCGGATTACCGGCGTCTTGCTGTTGGCACTGGCGCTGCGCGTCGTGGCGGGCCCACTGGGCTAGACGGCTCATGCCTGGCCCGGCGAACTGGTGCATGGGGCGCAGACATGGCATGGTAGGCGGTTAGGTGAGGCGTTCCAGGGGGGGAAGGCGACAGATGACACTTTACGATCAGGATTGTTATACCCACTTGGGGCAGCCGTTCAATCTGCGCGCATTGCAGGGTCAGGTCTTATTGGTGGTGAATGTCGCCAGCCGCTGCGGTTTTACCCCGCAGCTTAAAGAGCTGGAAATGCTCTACCAACGCTATCGCGACCGTGGCTTCACCGTGCTGGGATTTCCTTGTGATCAGTTTGGCAAGCAGTCGCCGGAAAGCGCTGAGGCCTTTTGTAGGTTTGGTGAACAGAACTATGGCGTGACGTTTCCATTAATGGAAAAAGTGCGCGTTAACGGTAGTCAGGCGCATCCGTTGTTTGTGCTTCTCAAACGTGAGGCGCCCGGTGTATTGGGTACGCAAATGATCAAATGGAATTTTACTAAGTTTTTAATTGGGCGAGATGGCAAGGTGGTTGCCCGCTTTGGTCCCCGTGATAAAGGCCGTCCACTGCGACTTCAGTTGGAGCGCGCCTTGGATGAGGCTTAGGCCTCGCTGCGGGCGATCATCACCCGGCTCATTAACTCATTCCAGCGGTGGCGCACCATCATCGTGGTCATACCCGAAAACAGCGCCCAGCTTTTACGCCGCCAACCCTTTAAACGCAGGTTATGGCTGACCAGTTGTTGCATCAGTTTACGGTCATTGAACTGCCGCCATTCACTGGCAATAGACAGTTGGTATCGGGCCATCACCGGTGCCATTTCTAAGCGAAACATCCACTCCAACTCGTGAAACGACATCTGATAGCGCTCTACAACTTCCACCATCTGGGCGTAATCGCGTTCGCTGGGTTCGCGGTCTAGCCATAACGGGGCTATTGCCAACCATAAATCGCCGCGTTCATCGACTAGCTGCTGTGCGTTCATTTGCTAAGCCCCTTGGGCGGTTATAGGTGAAACGATATCCTGACGTGAAAGGTCCATAAGCTCAATAGCGGACAGCGCCGCTTGAGACCGCTAGAATAGCGGCACTAATGGACGGTGCGACGCCGAACAAGTTATTTCGAAGACGAGGTTCACTGTGATTATTAAACCCAAAGTACGCGGCTTTATTTGCACGACCACCCACCCGGTTGGCTGCGAGCAGAACGTTCGCGAGCAGATCGAGGCCACTCGCGCACGCAATCTGGACAAAAGCGCCGGGCCCAAAAAGGTGCTGGTGATCGGGGCTTCCAGCGGGTACGGCTTGGCGGCGCGGATCACCGCCGCGTTTGGCTACGGTGCCGATACCCTGGGCGTGTTCTTTGAAAAACCTGCCACCGAGAGCAAACCCGGTACCGCAGGCTGGTACAACAGTGCGGCGTTCGATAAGTTCGCCAAGCAGGAAGGCCTTTACAGCAAGTCGATCAACGGCGACGCCTTCTCCCACGAAGCGCGTCAAAAAGCCATCGAACTGATCAAGCAGGACATGGGCGAAGTCGACCTGGTGGTGTATTCGCTAGCCTCACCGGTGCGTAAGTTGCCGGATAGTGGCGAGCTCAAGCGCTCTAGTTTGAAGCCGATTGGTGAAACCTACCGCGCCACGGCGATCGACACCAACAAAGACGCCATTATCGAAGCCGAGGTAGAGCCTGCCACCCAGCAAGAGATCGACGACACCATCACCGTGATGGGCGGCGAAGACTGGGAACTTTGGATGGATGCGCTCGACCAGGCTGGCGTGCTGGCGAAGGGCGCGCGCAGCGTGGCGTTTAGCTATATCGGCACCGAGATCACCTGGCCGATTTATTGGCACGGCGCGCTGGGTAAAGCCAAGGAAGATTTAGACCGCGCAGCGGCGGCTATCGATGCCAAGCTGAAAGAGACGGGGGGCGGCGCCAACGTGGCGGTACTCAAGTCAGTGGTGACCCAAGCCAGCGCGGCGATCCCGGTGATGCCGCTATACATCGCCATGGTCTATCGCATCATGAAAGAGCAAGGCGTTCACGAAGGTACCATTGATCAGCTCAATCGCTTGTTTGGCGAGCGCCTCTACGCGCCTCAAGGCGGCGAAATGGCCACCGATGAAGTGGGCCGCTTGCGCCTGGATGACTGGGAGCTGCGCGACGATATCCAGAAAGCCTGCCAGGACCTGTGGCCGGAAGTCACCACCGACAACCTGTTCGAGATCACCGACTACGCTGGCTACAAGCACGAGTTTCTGAAGCTGTTTGGCTTTGAGCGTGACGATGTCGATTACGATGCTGACGTCGACACGCTGGTCGAGTTTGATGTGGTCAACCTATAAGCGCATGGCCTTGCCGCCACGCATTCATTGCGTCATTCGTCGGGCCTATGGCCCGGCGTTTTTGCATTTGCACGGGGTATTTTTTTCCTCGCGACGCCGTCGCTGCCTTTACCCAAGCAATTGGTTAAGATGGCGGTTTGTTTTCGTCACGGCGGTTTACCATGCAGCATAACGCAGATATCTCTCCGAATGCTGCCTCGCGACGGCGGGTAGCGTTTGTGCTGCTGCCCGGGTTTTCGCTGCTGGCCCATGCCAGCGCGCTGGAACCCTTGCAAATGGCTAATCAGCTCAGTGGGCAGATGCTTTACCATACCGTCACGCTAAGCATGGATAGCGAGCCGGTGCGCAGCGGCGCGCAGCTATCATTGCTGGCTGAGCATGCCCTGGACTCGCCACTTGGCCCTCTCGACTGGCTACTGATCTGCGCGCCTACGCCGTTGCCCTACGCGCTGCCCGCCAAGCTGAATGAGTGGCTACGGGGACATATGGGGCGTGGTGTGATGCTGGGCGGGCTGGCGGGCGGCACCGAAGTGCTGGCGCGTTGCGGACTGTTAGAGGGCTATCGTGCCACACTGCCGTGGCAGCGGTTTGACGCCTTTGCCCAGGCATATCCCCAGGTGACGCTTTCCCAGCAGCTATTTGAGATCGACCGCGATAGGCTCACCTGCGCGGGCGGTACGGCGGCGATGGACATGATGCTGACGTTGATCAGCCAGCATCACGGCGCACGTTTGGCCGAGCAGGTGTCGGAGCAGTTTTTATGTGACCGTATTCGCATGGCCGATGAACGCCAGCACGTACCCTTGCGCAGCCGTTTGGGCCACGCTCCGCAGAGCTTGGTGGATGCCGTTACGCTGATGGAAGCCAATATCGAGGAGCCGCTCTCAACCTTGGAGCTGGCCGAGCACTTGGGGATTTCCCGGCGTCAGTTAGAGCGGCTATTTAAGAAGTACCTGCAGGCGGTGCCCAGTCGCTATTACTTGGATCTGCGCTTGCAGGAAGCCCGCAAACAGCTGCGGGAAAGCGACCGGGCGGTAGGCGATATTGCGTTTGCCACCGGGTTTTCCTCGGGGGCGCACTTTTCAACCGCCTACCGTCACCATTTCGGCATGACGCCGAGGGAAGAACGCCTGGGTTAAGGGTTCATTCAGGTAAGCGTATCCACGATCCCGCCTTCCACGCGCAGGGCGGCGCCGGTGGTGGCGCTGGCCTGGGGCGAGGCCGCGTAGACGCTCATGCTAGCCACTTCCTCGGGGGTTGCCAGGCGCTGAATGATCGACGAGGGGCGGTTCTCCTGCACGAAGCGTGCTTCCACGTCCTCTTGCGAAACGCCTTCTTTTTCGGCCATTTCCTGGATCATGTTGAGCACGCCCTCGGAGCGGGTCGGCCCCGGTAAAATGGCGTTGACGGTCACCTGGGTGCCGCTCAATACTTTCGCAAGGCCCCGCGAGACCGACAGCAGCGCCGATTTGGTCATGCCGTAGTGGACCATTTCGCTGGGAATGTTGATGCCTGATTCGCTGGACAGGAACTGGATGCGCCCCCAGTCCCGGTCGCGCATACCCTGGGCGTAGTGGCGCGACAGGCGCACGGCGCTCATGATGTTAACGTCGAAAAACTGCTGCCAGGTAGCGTCGTCGACCTCAAAAAAGTCCTGCGGACCAAAGATGCCCACGTTATTGATCAGGATGTCGGTCTCCGGCTGCTGATCGATCAGCGTCTGGCAGCCCTCGGCGGTGCCCAAGTCGGCGGCCACGCCCGTCGCTTTGGCGTTGGGAACGTCTTTCTTGATGGCCGCGATGGCCTCGTCAATTCGCGCCTGGGTGCGCCCGGTGATAACTACCTCGGCACCTGCATTGGCCAAGCCCTGGGCAATCGCAAAGCCGATACCTGCTGTCGAGCCGGTGATAATCGCGTGCTTGCCGTTGAGATCAATCTGCATGGAGTGCTCCTCTCGTCCTGAGTATCAGTACCTCACTACACAACGAATAACTTTATAGCTTGCTAAGGAATATGGGGCTCTTATGGCGCTCTTCAAGGGCAGCGTTCTTCCATACCAGGCTCATTCATGCCAAATGTGATCGCTAGCTCCACGCCCGGTTATGACTCGGCATTCGACGGCATCACCACCCACTCCGGCTCCTCGAATTCGCCGATCAGGCGGATCTCGCAGCAGGGGGCCGCACGACGGATGATCTCCTTTATTTCCGGGTTGGGCTGGGCTTCCATGGCGTCGCGGCTGGCCTTGCTGTCCCAATGGGCGATGGCGATCAGGGTGTTGGGGTCGCCGATCTTGCGATGCAGCTCGGTGCCGCGTGCCCCTGGTGCCTGCTGGATGAGTTGGCTGGCGCGGACCCAGGCGTCGGCGTAGTCCTCGGCGCGGTAGCCGTCGCGGATATGCACTTCGAAGATATATTTCATGGCGCTTCTCCCTGTTGCTGCTGCTGAAGCTTTCGATCCTGGGCCAGTGTATCCCGCCCACCATCCTGATACAGCGGCCGCTGTTCTCGCGCCGTTAGTCGAGCGCGATGCTCAGCGTCTGCCGGGTCTTGCAGGGGTAGCCGTGGCGCAGGTGAAGGGTGCGCTCGTCGAGGGCCATCACCACTGCGAACAAGGTCTCCATGCGCTCGGCCTCGGGCAGGTCGATGTCGGTGTGCTTGCAGATCGACATGGGCGCATTGTGGTGGTCGCTCAGTACGTCGAACAGCGCGCTGACGCTCGCTTCGGGCGGTGGGTCGAGCAGCTCATCGAGGCGGCGCAGGCGCACATGGGAGTCGGGCTTGGGGAAATCGGCGACACAGGCGGTGGCGGCCGCGGCGTAGAGGTGGTTGGTGTGGGTCACCCGCCCGTCGCTGGGCTCGAGTACCCCCGGTGGCCCGGGCTGGACCTCGAAGCCGGCGGCCTGGCCTTTAGCGCTCGCGACCAGAAAGTGCGCCGGTGAAGCGACGCGGTCCTTTTCGACGATGCGCTGGGCGCTGGTGAAACCGTCGCTCTCGAGAAGTTTGCGCAGGGCGACGTGGATCGGCAGGCCGTCGCCGCAGGTCTGCGAGCGGATGGCGTTGAGACACACGCCGAGGCCGTGGGCGTTGAGGCCGATCTTGGCCAGCATCCCGGCCTCGCCGACGCTGACCAGCGGCGGGGCGTCGTCGCCCTCTATACGCAGTATCACCACGTTATCGAGCTGGTCGAGGCGCCAGTCCCAGTTCTGGGCCAGCCATTGGCGACCCTGCTGGTAGAGCGAGAAGGCGGAACAGCCGCCGCTGGCTTGGGTTAGCGAGATCTCGCTGCGGCAGTTGAGGGTGAGGATGTCGTCGCGCTGCAGGTCGGCGCCCTCGGCAATGCCCTCGAGCTCATCCAGAATCGCCGGAAAGCCGCGTTCGATAGCCGGTATAAAGCGCCGCGCCTCTTGCCGGGCGGCGGCCCAGTCGAGGCCTACAAAGTCTTGAAACAGCCGGTCATAGACCTCAATGCTGCGCTGAATCTGTGCGGCGTGGCGCTGGCCATGGGCCACGCCAATGGCATGGCGGCTACCACGCAGGTGGGTTACGTCGAGCATGCGGCGTGCTCCTCGGGGGATTTACTCAAGCCTAGCGCGAACAGCGTTGAAGTGCAGGGGGGCTTGGGTATGCAGGGTCACTGATACCGTGAGGTGAGCAAGGATGGATAATAGAGTGTTACAAAAAAGGAGGGCGCCAGTTAAATGCTGCTTTTCATAATTTGCCGTCCCATTGCTGAAAGCAGTTACCCTATTCGGCCCCTTATACTGTTTTCATTCCCTTACTCCACTGGAGGTAGCGTCCCATGAGCCACACCCCAAGCCGTCAGGATTTCGATCACTACATGGCGCCAAACTACTCGCCGCAGCAGGTCATTCCGGTGCGTGGTGAAGGCAGCCGCTTGTGGGACCAGGAGGGGCGTGAATATATCGATTTCGCCGGGGGCATCGCGGTCAACTCCCTGGGCCATTGCCACCCGGTGCTGGTCGACGCCCTCAAGACTCAGGGCGAAAAGCTGTGGCATCTCTCCAATGTGTTTACCAACGAGCCCGCGCTCAAGCTGGCCAAGGCGCTGGTCGAGCGCACCTTCGCCGACAAGGTGTTTTTATGTTCCTCCGGCGGTGAAGCCAACGAAGCGGCACTGAAGCTGGCGCGCCGTTGGGCAGTGGATAACCACGGTGAACACAAAGATAAGATTATTTCGTTTTACCAGTCTTTCCATGGCCGCACTTTCTTTACCGTGAGCGTGGGCGGCCAGCCCAAGTACTCCCAGGGCTTTGGCCCGGTGCCGGGCGGCATTCTGCATGCCACCTACAACGACCTGGAAAGCGTGCGCAAGCTGGTCGGCGACGACACCTGCGCGATCATGGTCGAGCCCATGCAGGGCGAGGGCGGCATCGTGCCCGGCACGCAGGACTTCCTCCAGGGGCTGCGCGACCTGTGCGACGAACACCAGGCGCTGCTGATCTTTGACGAGGTGCAAACCGGCGTCGGCCGCAGCGGCGAGCTCTATGCGTACAAGAATTACGGTATTACCCCGGATATTCTCACCAGCGCCAAGTCCCTTGGCGGTGGTTTCCCGGTGGGGGCGATGCTGGCGACCGATGCGGTTGCAAAATCGTTGGTCATCGGTACCCACGGTTCCACCTACGGCGGCAACGCGCTGGCCTCGGCGGTGGCCTTGGCGGCGGTCGAGTTTATCGATACACCCGAGGTGCTTGAAGGTGTCAAAAAGCGTCATGACCTGTTCTGCGAGCACCTGGAAACCATTAACCGCAAGCACGGCGTATTCAAGGAGATTCGCGGTATGGGCCTGCTGATGGGGGCGCAAATGGCCGATGCCTTCGAGGGTTGCGCCAAGGACATTCTGCCGCTGGCCATCGAAGAAGGCTTGATGGCGCTGATTGCCGGACCCAACGTGCTGCGTATGGCGCCGTCGCTGGTGATTCCCGAAGCGGATATTGTGGAAGGCATGGCCCGTCTGGAGCGTGCCATCGAACGGTTGGTTGCGACCGAATGAGCGAGCCGTACGCAGCCACACCACAGGGGGCGTTGAGGATGCTGGTAATTCGACCGGTGAAAATGGCGGACTTGCCCGCGCTTGAGCAGCTGGCGGAGCACGCGGTGCCCAGGCTCACCAATCTACCCGCCAACCGCGAACGGCTCGAGGAGCGTATCGCTCGTTCCGAAGCCGCCTTCAACGACGAGGTGGAGTTCCCCGGCAACGAGCATTATACGTTTGTGCTGGCCGACGATGCCCGCGATGAAGTGCTGGGCACAGCCACCATTCGTGCCCAGGCGGGCGCCAACGAGGCGTATTACACCTACCGCCAGGAAACGCTGATTCATGCGTCGCAGCAGCTCAATGTGCGCCGCGAGGTGCAAACCCTGGCGCTATCCCACGAAGTCTCGGATGCCACGCTACTGTGCGCTTTTTCGCTTAACCCACGTTACAAGGGCACCAGCGCGGAAAGCCTGCTGCGTCGCGCGCGGTTGATGTTTATTGCCCAATATCCAGAGCGCTTTTCGCGCATTCTGGCGGTGGCGTTTCCCGGCTATCTGGACACGCGCAGCGAATCACCGTTCTGGGAAAGCGTCGGCCGGCACTTTTTTGCGCGCAGCTTTCAGGAGATGAATCATATTGCCGGGGTCCGCTCGAAAAGCTTTATCGCCGAGGTCATGCCGCAGTTCCCGCTCTACTTGCCGCTGTTGACGCCCCAGGCGCGGGCGGCGATTGGCCGGGAGCACCCCGCCCACGAAGAGGCTCTGGAAGAAATGCTGGCGGAAGGCTTTGTCCGCTCCCGCCACGTGGATATTTTCGATGCCGGGCCGATTGTCAAAACCGAACGCGAGCGGCTGGAAACATTTCGCCAGGCGGCGTGGCACCCGGTGCGTATCCGCCCCGAGCACGCCTTGCCCGATGCGGAGCCGGCGATGATTGCCAATCAGAAGCTGGGCGGTTTTCGCTGCATCGTGGCGCGCTATGCGCTGTCGCCCACCGGTCAGTTGATGCTGTCGCCCGAGCATGCCGAGCGCCTGGGCGTGGAAGAGGGCCGCGCGGTACTCGCCGCGCCGTTAACCCTGCCGAGCGCGGTGGACGCCCTCGATGAAGGAGAAATGTAATGCGCATTCGACCCATTGCCCGGGACGATCTGGATGGGCTTCAGGCGCTTGCGCAGCAGGCCGGAGTGGGGTTTACCTCGCTGCCGGATAACCGTGAGTTCCTGGCCGGCAAGATTGAAGCCGCTGCCCGCGCCTTTGAAGAGCGCACCCCGGTCGACGACCGGCTCTACTTCTTCGTGCTTGAAGACGAAGACAGCGGCGAGCTCGCCGGCTGCTGCGCCATTGAAGGTCAGGTCGGTCGCGAAGTGCCGTTTTACAACTATCGGCTGGGCACGCTGGCGCATTCCTCCATACAGCTGGACTTGCACCGCACCATCGATACGCTGTTTTTAAGCTCCGACCATACCGGCGATGCCGAGGTGTGCTCGCTGTTTCTGCGCCCGGAATACCGCGGCGAAGCCAACAAGCATTTGCGCAACGGCGCGCTGCTCTCCAAGGCGCGCTGGCTGTTTATCGCCCAGTTCCGCGACCGCTTCCCCGACAAGGTGCTGGCGGAAATGCGCGGCGTATTCGACGAGCACAACACCAGCCCCTTCTGGGAAAGCTTGGGCAAGCACTTTTTTCCCATGGACTTCAACGAGGCCGACCGCCTGACCGGCCTGGGGCAGAAGAGTTTTATCGGCGAGCTGATGCCCAAATTCCCGATCTATACCACCTTCATGTCGGAAGAGGCGCGGGCCTGCATTGGCCAGGTGCATCGCCATACCCGCCCGGCGCTGGAAATGCTCAAGAAAGAAGGGCTGCGCTGGGAAGGCTACATCGATATCTTCGACGGTGGCCCGACGGTGGAAGCCTACATCGACGACGTGCGCGCCATCCGCAACTCAAGGCTCTGCCAGGTGGAAGTGGCCAATAGCGCGCCGCAAGAAAGCGTCAGCCGCTGGCTTGCCGCGACCACCGAGATGCTCACCTTTACAGCCAGTTGGATAGGCCGCGCGCCCACCCCCGACAACACCATTGTGCTTAGCCAGCAGGAAGCCAGACGCCTCGGGGTCACCACCGGTGACCAGATCCGCTTGCTGGAAACCTAAGCACCGCATTTGTTCGGTAATGTCCAGGAGACAACCATGCACGCCCAACAGCAGCAACTGATCAACGGCGCCTGGGTAGCGGGCGAAGCCGATACGCTGACCAAGCGCGACCCGGTTTCCGCGTCGCTGCTATGGCAGGGCGCCGAGGCTTCGAGCGAGCAGGTCGCCGCCGCGGTGAACGCGGCCCGCGGCGCCTTCCCCGGCTGGGCGCGCACGCCGTTTGCCGAACGCCAGGCGCTGGTCGAGCGGTTTGTCGAGGTGCTGACCGCCCGCCGCGAAGATCTGGCCGTGGCGATTGCCTCCGAGACCGGCAAGCCGC
This sequence comes from Halomonas sp. HL-93, assembly GCF_900086985.1. Taxonomy (NCBI): domain Bacteria; kingdom Pseudomonadati; phylum Pseudomonadota; class Gammaproteobacteria; order Oceanospirillales; family Halomonadaceae; genus Halomonas; species Halomonas sp. HL-93. Next base: position 2,951,901 of record NZ_LT593974.1, on the reverse strand, counting down.
TCTGGGAAGCACGCACCGAAGCGGGGGCGATGATCGGTAAAGTGGCGCTTTCCTTGAAGGCCTATCACGAGCGCACCGGCGAGCGCGAAAAAGAGGTAGGCAGTGCAAAGGCCGTGCTGCGTCACCGTCCCCACGGCGTGATGGCGGTGTTTGGCCCCTACAACTTCCCCGGCCACCTGCCCAACGGCCACATGGTGCCGGCACTGCTGGCGGGGAACACCGTGGTCTTCAAACCCAGTGACCAGACGCCGCTGACTGCCGATCTAACCCTGCAGTGCTGGCTCGAAGCCGGGCTGCCTGCCGGGGTGATCAACCTTGTGCAGGGCGGCGTCGCGGTGGGGCAGGCGCTGGCGGGTAATCCGGATATCGATGGTCTGCTGTTTACCGGCAGCGCCAAGGTGGGCGGCATGCTCCACCAGCAGTTTGCCGGGCAGTTGGACAAAATTCTGGCGCTGGAGCTGGGCGGCAACAACCCGTTGGTGGTCAAAGATGTCGATGACGAGCGCGCCGCGGTGTTGGCCATTCTGCAGTCGGCCTTTCTCTCCGGCGGCCAGCGCTGCACCTGCGCACGGCGTTTGATGGTGCCCCAGGGCGAGGTCGGCGATCGTTTGATCGACGCGCTGTCCGACGCCATTGCCAAGCTGCACGTGGCCGGTCAGTTCGAGGAAGCCCCCGCGCCTTTCTATGGCGGGCTGGTCAGCGTGGCGGCGGCGGATGGGCTGCTCAAGGCACAGGAGGCATTGGAAACCATGGGTGGCACGGTGATCAATCGCATGCGGCGCCTGCAAGACAATACCAGCCTGCTGAGCCCCGCGCTGATCGACGTGACGGGACTGGACGTGCCCGACGAGGAGCACTTTGGCCCGCTGCTCAAGATCCACCGCTACGGCGATTGGGACGAAGCGCTACGGCTTGCCAACGACACCCGCTACGGGCTTTCCGCCGGGCTGATCGGTGGCGAGCAGGCCGATTGGGACGACTTCCTGCTGCGCATTCGCGCCGGGATCGTCAACTGGAACCGCCAGACCACCGGCGCGTCCGGCGATGCGCCCTTCGGCGGCGTGGGCGACAGTGGCAACCATCGCCCCAGCGCCTACTACGCGGCGGATTACTGCGCCTACCCGGTGGCCTCCATGGAAGCCGACAGCCTGGAAATGCCCGACACTCTGCCACCGGGGGTCAACCTATGAACACGGCGGCCATCCGCAACGTCCAGGAAGTCAATTTCGACGGTCTGGTCGGCCCGACCCATAACTATTCGGGCCTGGCCGTGGGTAACGTGGCCTCGATGAGCCACGGCGGCCTGGTGTCCAATCCCAAGGAAGGCGCGCTTCAGGGGCTTTTAAAAATGAAGTCGCTGATGGACGCAGGCTACGCCCAGGGCGTACTGCCTCCCCAGCAGCGGCCGGACATTGGCGCGCTACGTGATCTGGGCTTTAGCGGCAGCAACCGTGAGGTGCTGGCCCGTGCTGCCAAAGAGGCGCCGCAACTGCTGCGCGCGGTCTGCTCGGCGTCCAGCATGTGGACGGCTAACGCGGGTACGATGACGCCCAGCCTGGACGCGACGGACGGCCGGGTGCATTTTACGCCAGCCAATCTTCAGTCCAGCTTTCACCGCTATTTAGAACCGCAAACCACCGGCCGCGTGCTCCAGGCGATTTTCTGCGACGAAAAGCACTTCGCGCACCACCCGGTACTGCCCGCCACTCCCGCCTTTGCTGACGAAGGCGCGGCCAACCATACCCGCCTATGCGGCGAGCACGGCGAACCCGGCGTCCATCTGTTCGTGTATGGCCGCCAGGCGTTCGGCGACGTGCGTAGCGGCGAGCGCGAACCCAAGCGCTATCCCGCCCGCCAGACCCTGGAAGCCAGCCAGGCGGTCGCGCGCCAGCATGGGCTGACGGAGGCGCAAACGGTGTTTGCCCAGCAGCATCCGGATGCCATCGACGCTGGCGTTTTCCACAACGACGTCATCGCCGTGGGCAACGGCCCCGTGCTGCTTTACCACGAAATGGCCTTCCTGGACGAAGAACGCACCCTGGACGAGCTACGCGCCAAAATGGCCACACCGTTGATTCCCGTGCGGGTGCCGGTTGAGGCAGTCAGCATGGAAGACGCCGTGGCGTCGTATCTGTTCAACTCGCAGCTGCTCTCCAACCCGGATGGCACCATGACCCTGGTGGTGCCCGGCGAATGCCAGGAGCGTGAAGCGGTATGGCGCACCATCCAGGATTCGCTGCTGGCGGGTAATAATCCGATCAGTGAGGTGATCGTCAAGGACGTCAAGCAGAGCATGCGTAACGGCGGCGGCCCCGCCTGCCTGCGACTGCGCGTGGTTCTTTCCGAGACAGAGCGAGCAGCGCTAACCGGCCGTGTGCTGCTCACCGATGCGCTTTATGATGAGCTGACCGCATGGGTGGAGCGCCACTATCGTGACCGCCTTGCTGTGGACGACCTCAAAGATCCACAGCTCGCAGAAGAGTCGCTGACAGCACTGGATGAACTCACCCAGCTGTTAAAGATCGGGTCTGTTTATCCGTTTCAGTTGGGGTAGGGGCTCCCTCAAGTTGGTTATAATGAGAAGCCGTAGGCTTGCCGTATCCAGGTCGTGGCCCCTTGCAGGAGTAACCAAGGATGCTATGCTTTGTGTTAACTATTAACACAAGGTTCAGATCATGCCCAGATCATCATCCAGAACAACGAGCGTTACTATCGGTGCACCACTAGACGACTTTGTTGGGAAATTGATTGCGTCTGGTCGTTACGGTTCAACCAGTGAAGTCGTGCGTTCAGCCTTGAGGCTGCTTGAACGCCAGGAAAACCAAACGGCCGCGTTGAGAAGTGCTGTTGAAGCCGGTGAACGGAGCGGGGAGAGCGATTTGTCTTTGCACGATATAGCCGCCCAGATAAAACAGAAACACGATGTATAAGCTGTCCAACCTTGCGGCAGAAGATTTTGCCTCCATCTACGAATATACCTTGCTTAACTTCGGCGCACTTCAAGCCGATGCTTACACTGATAACCTTGAGAGCGCCTTTCGTCTTCTGTCTGGTTCTCCGCTAATGGGTTATGAGTGCCCAGAAATCGCCGATGGGATACGCCGCCATGATCACCAACGACATGTCATTTTTTACCGGCAACGCGAGCAAGATATTTTCATTATTAGGATACTCCATCAGCAGATGGAGCCGCTGAAACATATCTTTGAACTATGACGGTGAGACGCTTTAATTCCGCCATCACCATTAATTGTCATCGGGTCTTTTAAGTATGGCTTCAGTCGATATCCACCCAGCACTCGCAACCGATTTGACAGATATTCAGTCCTGCGCGCAGTTGGCCTTTGCAAAGTACATCCAGCGTATCGGCTGTGAGCCCGCACCGATGCATGCTGACGTTGCAAGCCAAATTATTGCGGTAAATAAAGATTAGCTGTAGTGCTAAGTGGGGTTTAATTGAGTGTATTTCCGAAAGCCGCTAAAGTTAAATGGCTGACAAGACGATCTCTCCTACCCAGATCGTTTCAGTTGAAGTCTAAGTCTTGGTTTTACCACCGTTTGGATATTGGTGATTTGAGAAAAGTATTAATCAGCGCCTGCCTCTTGGGTAAAAAGGTTCGCTATGATGGTGGCGCCCTTACTGTGGTCGATCAGATCGTTGAGCGGTGGCGTTCGGAAGGTCGAATTGTTTCTGTCTGCCCTGAAGTTGAGGCAGGGATGAGCATTCCCAGACTACCCGCAGAGATTTTCAATGGCAGCGGTGAGAGCGTATTAAATGGAGAGGTCGATGTTATCGAAAAAGGCGGAGCCAAGGTAACCAATGATTTTTTAGCGGGTGCCTCTATCGCTTTGGATCTGTGTCATAAATTTGATATCAATATCGCAGTGCTTGCTGAGTTCAGTCCTTCATGTGGAAGCTCCACTATTTATGACGGCAGTTTCTCTGGTGAAAAAGTACCCGGTATGGGAGTGACAGCCGCACTGCTCCGCGAACATGGTGTGCAAGTATTTAATCAGTATGAAATAGCCCGAGCCAACAACGTACTTCTTGCTACAGGCTCGTGAAAGCGGCACTAGGAATCGAAATATGACGCCTATCATTCGGCCCACTAACGACAAGGCGTTCGCGGAAAATATCATTATTCAAAATATGTCAGCCTACTACAAGCAACTGGATATGCGCTGGGATACAGCTTTGTTTGATAAACAGTGGGGTGAGTTAGACAGCTACGAGTTGGTCATAAACGCGTCACGAGTGGGGCTGCTATGCATCAACCACGATGAAAATGCCTGCTATATTCGTGAGCTACAAATTGATCATAAGTGGCAGCGGCATGGCTTAGGTACAGCGGCAATCCGCTACGCAGAGGAAATCGCCCAGCATGCCGGCATTCACTTGCTTCGGCTACGTGTGTTTTGTATCAACCCTGCAACAGCGCTATATGAGCGTATGGGTTTTCGCGTTCGTAAAACCGAAGGCGGAACTCACTATATGGAGCGGCGCATTTTTAGTGATAAAAATGACACCGATTAATGCTGCTATAGAGCTCCTTTACGCTAGCCCATTAGTAGGCCAATACTGCTTTTGCTAACTCGGCTAGTTGCGTTAAATGCCACGGGCTTTACTCCATCGCTTTGATTGGTTTCCTGGAAAACGGTTTGGCTTTGCCAATATTGAGCAGGGTAATACCGGCACCAATTAACAGGGTGCCAAGTAGTAAGCCCTCGGGAGCGGCTTCTCCTTGCAACAGTATGGCGACAGGAACGCCTACCACTGCGCCGACGGAACCCAGTAGGCTGAGAAACACCGGGCCGCCGCTTTTCTGTAGCAGGAAGAGCAGTAAAAACTGGCCAGCGAAGACCACCGCTTGAAGGCCAATCAACAAGAACGGCAGGTAGTGGTCTGCCGGAACGCTCAAAGAGAAGCCCGGCAGGAAGCCCACGCTGAGTAGAATAACGGCAGCGGCGATGAGCATGCCTGGCGCCAGCGCATCGCTGGAGACGCCTTCTGGCCAGCGCAAGGTTCTGTAAAGATTACCGATGGCCAGCAGAACGGGGCCGATTAAGGCAAGGAAAATCCAGAGATAATTGGCATCCGGCGCGGAAAGCTTATGGAAGGCTAGGGTGACAGCTCCTGCCAGGGCTGATATTACCCCCGTTGCACGCAATACCTGAAACCGCTCCATTTTTAACGCTAGTGCGCCAACGTAGGTGAGGAGCGGTGGCAGGGTAATGATTAATGCAACGAACCCAGCTCCCACATGGGGAACGGCTGAGAAAAACAGTAGGTTGGCACCCGCGACGCCAAGCAGCCCGGAAACAGCGTAATACTCAATGGTGCGACCGTTAACTGGCGGTAGATTGTGGCGCAAGGCCGAGATAGCCAACAAAATAAGCGCCGCCCCTGAAATCGACCAGAACAGAAAAGCGAGCGCTGATAGCTGAATATCACCGGCAAGTTTCGCCAAATTAGTCGATAGACCCAGCAAGGCGCCACCGGCTAGTAGGTACACCAGTGGGGCAAGCCAGGCTCTTTTGCGTGAGTACGTTGTGCGGGCAGTGCTTGATAACGTCATTGGCGAAGTTCTCATTCGTACCGTTTCTGAAGGTATCTTGACATCAAGATATGCGCGATTAATCTTGACGTCAAACTAATTAGGCGCAAAATAGTGCTATGGATCATGTAGCCAATATTCTCAAACAGTGGCAGCAGGAGAGGCCCGACCTTGACGTTGCGCCGATGGGCACCATCGGGCGGGTCAAACGGCTGAACCACACCTTAATGCGCTCAATGGAGAAGACCTGGGCGGAATACGGCCTCACGGACAGCAGCTTTGACGTTCTGGCCACCCTGCGTAGAGAGGGAGAACCCTATGCGCTATCGCCGGGTAACTTGATGGCATCCACCATGGTGACCTCGGGCACTATGACTCACCGTATCAATCAACTAGAAAAGGCGGGGTTGATTGAACGGGTCAAAAATCCCGATGATGGGCGTGGTTTTCTGATTTCTCTTTCCCAACGTGGATTCGCGTTAATCGAGGAAGCCGTGGCTGCCCACGTGAAAACCCAGACGCAGTTGGTAAGTGGTCTGAGTAAAGAGCAGCGGGAGCAACTTGATGATTTGCTTAGGCAGTTCCTGGCGGGCCTGGAGCAGTAGTGAGGTGCGACGTAGCTGGCAAGCCAGCCACTATTTAAAAGCGTCACCCCCAGCCATCGCTCCATCTCGTTTAAACATCTAAAGACAGTCGCATGGCTGATATGCAGCGCTCTGGTGGCGCTGAATAGCAAACCCACCTCGGCAATCGCTAGCACAATTTGTATATCATCCCATCTTATCTACTGTTCATATATGCAAGCATGGCTTTCATAGATTGCCAATGTTTGTGCGTAAATGAACAGGTTAGTCTGTCGTCGAACCAATCAACAGGGGAGGCGCAGTATGAATATATTGATCGTTTTGGCTCATCCTGAACGCAAGTCGTTTAATGGCGGCTTGGTGGATGTGGCGGTAAAACAGTTAGAGGACGGGGGCCATAAAGTCGAGGTGGATGATCTCTATGTTGAGCAGTTTGATCCGGTGGAGCGCGCCGAGCTTTATCAGCATAGAGCCGTTGATGCGGACTACTTTTACCCCCTTAATGAACAGCGTGCTCACTACCAGCAAAACGCATTACCGCAGGATGTTCAGCGGGAGTTGGCGCGGCTGGAGTGGGCTGACTTGGTGATCTTTCAGTTTCCTTTATGGTGGCACGCCCAGCCCGCTATTTTGAAGGGGTGGTTTGATCGGGTATTGGTGTATGGCGGGCGCTACACAAGTCGGATGCGTTACGATCAAGGTTATTATCGCGGCAAGCGCGCCATATTGTCGGTAACCACTGGGTCACCGGAGACGACCTTTCAGCCCTTTGGCCGCGCTGGCAATATGGTGCACTGGCTATGGCCCATGCACGCATCATTGTACTACGTTGGCTTTAACGTGCTGGCGCCTCAGGTAAGCTACGGCATTCAGGGCGGCGGCATTCGCTATCAAGATGATGCTGCGATGATTGGGCATCTGGAAGCATGCAAAGAGGCCTGGGTGTCTCGCTTGGTGGGCTTGGATGCCGAGTATCCGATCCCCTTTGCGGGGTGGAATGACTGGGACAGCGAAGGCGTGCTAAGCCAGATAAACCCGCTGCGATGGCGATTAGGCTGAGCCGATGTTTGATGCTGAGCAAGGTGGCCTTTATCGAGCTGTACAAGCATGTTTATAGATCAGTTTCCCTACGGCGTTGGCTCTTGTCATCGTACATGCGCTCGTCTGCCAGGGTGAACACTTCCTGAGCGGCCACTTCGGTGGAGCTGGCGCAGCCTAAACTCAAATGAAGCGCTAGCTTTTTACGTTCGCCAGTCGCGGTGGTAATACTGCATTGTTGACCTTCAAGGTGTGTCCTGATCAAGTCGACTAGGCGCTTAGCTGCCGACAGGTCTGCAAAAGGAAACAAGACGACGAACTCGTCGCCGCCGTAGCGCGCTAGAATATCGCCAGATCGGCAGTGAGTTTGCAAGCGCTCAGCAACCGAGGTGATGAGCTGATCGCCCGCAACATGCCCATGGCGGTCATTCACTTCCTTAAGTCCGTCGACATCCATCATTAGCAAGGCAAAGTCCAGGCTCGGCGTCTGCGTTTTGCCTTGAATACTCAGTTGAAGTGTCGATTCGAAGAAGCCTCGATTGTAAAGGCCGGTTAGCCCGTCGCGTTCCGCCGTTTCCTTCAACGCCAGATGCAGGAGCTTGTTTTCGGTGGCCGCTGCTAATTGGTCAACGAATAGGGTCAACATTTGCTCCAGAGCGGCATCTAGCTTTGGCGCCCGCACGACCAGCCAACCTTCGTATAGACTTAGCCGGCCACCCATGGAGGTGGCGTACAGCTGCTCACCTTCACTTTTTTCGCGTAGCTTGATGGTGTTTCCATCTTGCTCAGGTAGGCTGGTCAATAGACTGCTGAGGTGGCGCTCATCGTGTAGGCTAAGACCCGCTACAGCGGTGTAGCGTGTTACTTCAGGGCGTTGCTGCTCCTGTAGAAAAACGGCAAAGCCATACTCGGGGAAATTGGCATGCAGGTGATTTAATGAATCATCCAGAAGCGTGTGAATATTGTTGGCGCGATTGGCGATTACTCCCAGCTCAAGCAGGCAATGAAAGGCGCGGTTCTGAAACTTGATGTCGCCAATATTGCGCCCAATCTGGCGGTTCTGGCTGTACATCACGCGACCGATCGTCAGAAAATAAACCACTGCGCCAGCCCCTTGGTAGATATCAAGGTTCATGCTCACATAGGGGCGAAAATGGAACCCCGTCAAGGCGCTCCAACCCATAGCAGCACTAGCGAATAAGGCAAAGGACAGTACCACCCGGCGAGGCCCACCTACCATCATGTTGTTCATTAAGCAGGCAAGCCCAATAGTGATGGTCGCCAGTACGTAAAAGTCCAGCACGCTGCACCAGGTGCCAAACAGGAGGCTGTCGAAGAGTAGGTTTCTGAACTCGGCGCGTTTCGAGTTTTGAACACTTGCCGTGTGGAGATATGCCAAACCAGGCCATAGCAGCAGCAATAGACCCGGCAAAATAAGCATCCAACCGCTTCCTTCTACCACGGCAATCCATACGGTGAGACCGAAGGTATGGCAAAAAGCGAAAGCACGCGGGGCCAGCGTTGCTCTTGCAAGGCGATGAGGCCGTTTTAGTGAAGATTGCATATGGGTATCAGTGTGTTCATGCTTGTTTGCTCCACAGCCTAGCACCTGAGAGATCTAAACCCTGTCATGGATTCACTCCATCCTATCGACAATACAGTGTTATGAGTTGTGTGTTGTACATGGGGATGAATACTCGCAACTTGCTAGTAAATTGGTCGGCGTGCTTTCGTAGAGCATCCTTAACTCGGCCAGTTCGGCGCCACCCAACTGGCCAGAAACCTGCTGCAGCTCGAATAGAGCAACTACGCATGTTTCGAACCTGTCATATCCATCCTCCCGGCCCCGTATGTGAGGTTTTAAAGAAAAAGAGCATTGTTATGTTTATTTAGGACGGATTCTTACCTATTTACAAACTAAGCTAATTTCGTAGTACTTCACATAACTTGAGAGTAGACGGAAAAAAGGAGGGCAGTATGTCGGAACTTACGTTTTACACTCACCCCATGTCCCGTGGACGCGTGGTTCGTTGGATGTTGGAAGAGGTTGGCATTCCCTACTCGGTAGAAAGCCGAGAATTTGGCCCAGAGATGAAAACGCCGGATTACCTGGCCATTAACCCCATGGGCAAGGTCCCCGCCATCAAACATGGCAATACCATCGTGACCGAAGTGGCGGCTATCTGTGCCTACTTGGCGGATCAGTTTCCAGATAAAGAGCTGTCGCCACCGCCGAAATCCCCCGAACGGGGTGTTTACTTTCGATGGCTGTTTTTCATGGCAGGGCCTTTTGAAATGGCTACCAGTGCACAGGCTTATGACTGGAAAATTGATAGCAGCAATGCACAGGCTGTTGGCTGTGGCCGTTTGGAAGACGTCCTTAACACGCTAGAAAAGGAATTGACCCGGGGAAGCTATATTTGCGGTGATCACTTCACGGCAGCGGATGTGCTGGTCAGTAGTTATCTCTGGTGGGAAACGATGCAAAAGAATATCCCGCCAAATGAGGTATTCAAGCAATACATAGCGCGTATGGAAAGCAGACCAGCGGCCAAACGCGCCAATGAACTGGACGATGAGTTGGCCAAGCAAATGCAGCCTGTGTCCAACTGAGTGTTTGTCTATGTTGCCGCCCTGGCTTGAACCATTTGTGAGCTGGGGCTTTAAAGCATATAAAGCAGATGCCACTTGGCATTCATCATCACTTAACACGCCACAGTTCCGGGACTACTTTGCTACTGCCGCTCAACTTGGAAATGCACAAGTCTCTGGGTGAGGGCACATCGACATTCACGCTGTACAATAGGCCTAGCCGTAACGATGACCACAACGAATCACCGCTTTTCCGATGCCGAGCGGCGCGGACTTTACCGCGCGATACACGAACGGCGCGATGTGCGCTCGCAGTTCTTGCCCGATCCTATTGCACCTGAGGTGCTGGCGCGCCTGATTGAGGCGGCCCACCATGCGCCATCGGTTGGCTTTATGCAGCCCTGGGACTTTATCGTGATTGAAAGCCGCGAGGTGAGGGCGTCGGTGCTTGGGATATTCGAGCAGGAAAACCAAAAAGCCGCTGAGCGTTTTGAAGGGGAGCGTAAAGAGAACTACCGTAGTTTGAAGCTTCAGGGCATTCTGGATAGTCCCCTCAATCTCTGCATTACCTGCGACCGCAGCCGTGGAGGTCCCCATGTGCTGGGGCGTAATAGCATTGTAGAAACCGACCTGTTTAGCACCTGCCTTGCTGTACAAAACCTCTGGCTGGCGGCACGAGCCGAAGGTATTGGGGTGGGCTGGGTGAGTATTCTCGACCAAGAGCAGCTAAGCGCTGTCTTGAATCTGCCTGAACACGTTTATCCGCTGGCGTATCTCTGCCTTGGCTATGTCAGCGAGTTTTTAGACCAGCCGGAGCTTGAAGCCAAGGGCTGGCGCGCCCGTCTGCCATTAAGTCAACTGGTGCATGGCGATAAGTGGGGGCAGCCGTTGGTTTGACGAACCGTAGCGTTACCCGTTGTTTATCGCTACTGTATTCGCTTGTGCTAAACAAGGCTGGAAGCTATTTATGCAAAGCGATATAACCCTCCAGCGGCTCAGCGCTGACGATCCAAATGTTGCGTTAGTGGCGGGCTGGACATTTTCAGCCTGGGGCCATTTACACCCAGGGCTTACCCAAGAGCAGGCTACTGAACGTTTGAAGGCCGAATGTGGCCAGGGCGGTGTGCCTTCAATCTTTGTGGCGATGCAAGGCGAAACCCCTGTGGGAACCGCCAGCCTCATTGCGGATGATATGAGTATTCGCCGCGAATTTACCCCCTGGCTGGCCTCCGTATTCGTCGTGCCTGAATGGCGGGGGCAGGGTATTGCCTCTGCGTTGGTGCGCCGGGTAGAAGCCGAAGCAGCTGCGCATGGCTTTGAGCGCTTCTATCTCTACACCCCTGATCAACAGGCGCTTTATAGACGGCTGGGTTGGCAGGATGAGGAAGACGTTGAGTATCGAAAAGAGCACGTTACGGTGATGGCGCGGCAACTAGATAAGCCACACAATTAAGAGACTTTTATGATTAGTGGCCGTGCATTACGCTATTTCGATACTGTGGCCCGGTGTCGTTCGCTGCGCCAAGCCGCTGCCCAGCTGCATATCGCCCCCACGGCGATTAGCCGCCAGATCGATTTACTGGAACATCAGCTTGGTGCACCGCTCATCGAGCGCGGCCCCAACGGCATTAGCCTAACGGCAGCGGGGGAACTGCTGGCCGCCCAGGCCCAGCGCACCCTGCGTGACCTGGAACGGGTGCAGGAGCATATTGCCGACCTTAAAGGGTTACGTACTGGCCGGGTCAGTTTGCAGGTGGCGGAAGGCGTTGTGGCTGGCCTGTTAGCCCCAGCGTTAGCCAAGATGGGGCAGCGCTATCCTCATTTGAATTTTGATATCGGAATCGCTAGCGCCAGCCAAATGGTGGAGGCACTGCGCCGAGGCGATGCGGATATTGGCCTGTCGTTCTTTATGCCCCGCCATGATGACATTGTGCCTTTTGCCAGCGCCGAGTTGGACCACCATGCCGTCATGGCCCCAGGTCATCCATTGGCCGCGACTTCTGAGGTGAGTCTACGCTCCTTGGCGGAGCAGCGGCTGATCCTGCCTGATGAATCCTATGGCGCTCGCCAGGCGCTGGAGCGTGCAGCACACAGGGCAGGAATTACCCTAATCCCTACCTTCAAGACCGCTTCGCTGGAAACTCAAAAAGCACTCGCCCTTAACGGCGCAGGCGTTCTGGTATTGCCGCCGATGGCGGTCGCTCGGGAGTGCCAATTAGGCATGCTGGTGAGTGTTCCTCTACGTCCATCGGAGCTGGAAGCCGCCCGAATTGATCTCTGCGTTTATCGTCATCGCCAGCGAAGTTTTGCCACCGAGGCGTGCCTTTCATTACTGGCAAGTGCCCTACAAACACTGTCAATTTCGCCCTCCTGAAATATTTTGAAAGCCTAGAGTGCACACAAAAAGTGGACACGTTGCAGTCAAGATTGAAATAGCAGAGTGCGCTATGTGGGTTCATGCTGAGGTTATTGATAGCGACAGTCTGATAACAACAGCAAAAAGGTAATGTGATGCCTGAATTACACCAACTCACCGCCACCCAATTAATCGATGGCTACCGCGCTAAAACGTTTTCCCCTTATGAGGTGGCGGATGCCTTGGTTAAGCATGTAGCCCGGTGGGAGCCGCACATTAACGCGCTGTATGCCTATCAGCCCGATGGCTTCATTCAAGCAGCAGAAGCGTCTACCCAACGCTGGGCAAAAGGCGAGCCAAGCGGCGCTTTGGATGGTGTCCCGGTCACCCTTAAAGAGTTGATTGCAACGAAAGGAATGCCGGTGCCGGTAGGCACCGGGCTGGGTGAGCAGACGGCTGCCACTGAGGATGCTCCCCCAGCCGCGCGCCTATCAGAAGACAACGCCCTGCTGTTGGCAAAAACTACCTGCCCTGACTTTGGCATGCTCTCATCTGGCCTTTCGTCGTTTCATGGCTTAACCCGTAACCCCTGGAACTTAGCCTGTAATACCGGCGGTTCAAGTGCGGGGGCGGGTGCTGCGGCTGCCGCGGGGCTAGGGCCACTGCATGTGGGCACCGATATTGGTGGTTCGGTTCGCCTCCCAGCGGCGTGGTGCGGCGTTGTCGGTTTTAAGCCCACGCTGGGCCGGGTACCGATAGACCCTTATTACGTAGGCCGTTGTGCCGGGCCAATGACTCGTAGCGTCGAGGATGCCGCGTTAATGATGACGGCGCTTGCCCGCACGGATCGGCGCGATGCGACGCGCCTGCCGCCGGAAACGATTGACTGGATGGATCTGGAGCTCGCCGTTAAAGGTTTGCGAGTGGGTGTGATGATGGAGGCGGGTTGCGGGTTACCTTTGGATGATGAGATTCGCCACTACGTGGAACAGGCCGCAAAGCAGTTAGAAGCCGCCGGGGCAACGCTAGTGCCCCTGGCGCCAGTGCTGACTCGCGAAATGCTGGATGGGCTGGATCACTTCTGGCAGGCCCGACAGTGGAGCGAGTTGTTAAAGCTCTCATCAGAAGAGCGTGAGCAGGTACTGCCTGCCATTTTAGCCTGGGCCGACGGTGGCGCACGCTTGAGTGGTGTAGACGTAGTGCAAGGTTTTCAGCAGACCATGGCGATGCGTCGCGCCACTGAAGCCGTATTTGATAAGGTCGATGCGGTGATGTCACCCACGACGCCCAATATCGCCTTTCCGGCCGAGTGGCCATCGCCTACCAATGATCCGCGCCAACCCTTTGAGCATATTGCTTACACCGTGCCTTGGAATATGGGCGAGCAGCCTGCGATCTCGCTCAATGCAGGGTTTAGCCGTGGCGATATGCCTATCGGGGTGCAATTGATTGGCCCGCGCTTTGCCGATCACTTTGTGCTGAAGCTGGCGCGGCAGTTGGAGGGGCGTTTGGCGCTACCAATGCGCTGGCCAACGCCGCCATTCGACAAAACTGTCGTTTAAAAAGCCACTCGTTAATTAACCAAGGGGAAACATCGATGCGAAATTTGATCGTGCTGCCTACTTCTCGAGCGGGCTGGGGACTGCTCATTGCGTTTGTGGCATTGGTGCTGGCAGGCACTTGGCCGGTGATTGGTTTAATGAACAAGGCGGTACTGGTGATGGGGCTGCCGCTGATGGTGGTATGGAGCTACTTGGTGATTTTTGCCTGTGTAGTGGTCATGCTGATCGGCAACCGCATTGTAGAGCGAGACGACCATGAATAGCCCCTGGCCACTGCTGATTACCGCGACCTATGTCGCTATCGCCATGGTGATTGGCCTACGCGCCAGGGCAGGCCGCTCCATGAATAGCCTGGAGGAGTGGGGGGTGGCGGGGCGCAGTATGGGGCCGGTGACGCTCTACCTGTTGATCGCCGCCGGTAGTGTAAGTGCTTACACCTTTATGGGCGCCCCCGGCTGGGCTTACTCCAAAGGTGTCGCGGTATTTTATGTGGCGATCTATCTCGCCTATCTGGCATTGGTGGCGTGGTACTTTGGTCCCAAGGTGTGGCAGTTCGGTGAACAGTTTGGTCATGTGACTCAGGCAAGCGCTATTTCAGACCGCTATCAGAGTCCCGCACTAGGTGCGATTGCAGCGCTCGTGATGGCGATTGGCTCTATTGCCTATGCGGTACTGCAAACCATTGGCTCAGCCTATATTTTGTTTGTGATGAGCGGCGGTTTGATTCCTATTTGGCTGGGTGTCGTGCTGGTACTGGCTTGCATCGCTGTCTATCTCTACGCCAGCGGTCAGCGGGCGATTGGTCGTACCAATGCCTTTCAGGGTGTGTTGATGTTGATCGTCGCCTGGGCCGTTGGCCTCTGGGCCGTGCATAACGCTACCGGCGGGCTGAGTTTTGCCGGGGTGTTCGAGCGTATTCAGAGCGAGCATAGCGAGTTCCTCACCCTGCCAGGCGCAGGCGGCGATATGAGCTTTAGCTTCTGGACGACCTCGATCATCGTTTCCATGTTCTCGTTTATGCCGCCGGTATGGACCCAGTGGATGAGTGCCTCTTCCGCGCGCACTATTCGCCGCAGCGCGACGTGGCTGCCTACCTATTACATCGTCATCCTGCCTATGGTGGTCGTAGGTTTTATCGGCATTTACTCACTGCCGGAGCTGGAGAGGGCGGATACCGTCGTACTTGAATACGCCATGCAGCACTTACCGATTGTGTTGGTCGGGTTGCTCGGTGCAGGCACGCTTGCGGCCTCAATGTCCTCAAGCGAACCTTTTATCCACTCGGTTTCACTGTCGCTAAGTAAAGATGTGCTGCAGCCGGTTTTGAAGCTTTCCGATGGCGTTACCGGAAAACTCGCCCGGCTGCTGATTCTGCCCATTATGTTCTTATTGATAGCACCGCTTGCGATTGCCGAGCCCGGCAGTTTGGTAATGATTCTGTTGGTAGGGTTGGGGTTTGCTTCCCAGGTACTGCCTGCCTTTATCGGCATGTTCTTTTGGCCGAGAGCCTCTCGCTTGGGTGTCATGGCGGGCATCGTGGTAGGTTTTTTGATCACCACGGCATTTACTGTCTTTTGGCCACATCCCATGGGCATTCACGCCGGATTTTGGGGGCTGATGCTCAATCTGCCGATATTTGTCGCCGTCTCTTTGATGACGCCTGCTACCCACGCCGAGGTGGTCGAGCGCTTCTTTCGTATTTCAGCCCCGCGAGGCTTTACCCGCTCGAAAGGCAAGGCGTTAAATTCTGTGACTTAATCTCTTAACGTTTGTCGCCTATGCTTGAAGCAGACCGCTTTTATGCACCGACAAAGGCATCGCGATGAGTCATGCACTAACGGGGCACAATCGCCCTCAGCAAGTGATTGGGGCTATCCAGCAAGTCAATGCGCCGCTGGCCGTGGCGACCCGCCAAGCCAAATACGCCAAAATGGCGGCGTCGCCGTATCGTTTCTTCCGTGGCACCTCCCATGTGTACTGGCAAGATGTTTGGCACGACTGGCGCTTCGCGCTGTTTGGTGGCTGGCCGAATACCCAAACCTGGCTGCAAGGCGACGCCCATATCTACAATTTTGGGGCATACGGTCATCATGATGACCAAGTGCGTTACGGCATGGACGATTTTGACGATGCGCTGATCGGCGACTATCAATATGACGTTTGGCGGCTGGCCATTAGCGTGGTATTGGACGGCCGCGAAAACGTTGAGCTTAGCCCTAAAGCCATTGATAAAGCATTGAAAAATTTGCTGGAGGGCTACTACCAAACGCTTGCGGACTATACTGATGACAAACCGATTGAGGCGGTGACCCGGGATAACGCCAAAGGCCAATTAAAACCCTTTATGACCAAGGTGGTGGATAAACAAAGCCGCGCGCGTATGCTGGAAAAGTGGACCACCCTGGATGCGCAACAAGGCCGCCAGTTTGCCGAGCGCCCAGGTAAGCTGGCCAATCTGCCAGCAGATGTGGCCAGCCAGCTACGCCGCCTCATTGAGCAGGAGTACCAGCAAACCCTCCAGACCCCCATAAAAGACAGTGATCCCCACCATTTTCGCGTCAAAGACACCGCGCGCCGTTTAGACGCGGGTACCGGTTTGCTCGGGTTAGAACGCTACTATGTGTTGATTGAAGGAGGCGTTGACCGAGAGCACGACGACATCATTTTGGATGTTAAAGAGCAGGTGACGCCGGAAGCGTTTCGCTTTATGAACAAGGCCCAACAGCAGGCGTGGCGTAAGTTATTTCCCAATGAAGGCATCCGCCATGCGGCGGCTTTTCACGCTATCGCGGAACACCCGGACGCCTATCTGGGCTGGCTCACCATGAACGACAAGGTGTTTTCGGTGCGCGAATGCTCGCCGTTCAAGAAAGACTTTCCCACCCATAAGCTTTCCGGTGGAAAGCCTTATCGTAAGCTCGCGCAGCAGTGGGGGCAGATTTTGGCGCGCGAGCACCTGCGCGGTGCGCAAGCCTTAAATAAAGGGGATCATCGGCCGTTCGCTATGGCCGTTTGCCAGCGACTGAAAGCACGTGAAGCGCAGTTTGTTGACGTGGTGTCGACCCTGGCGGTGGCTTATGCCGACTGCGTCGAGCAGGATTACGCTGTGTTTATCGGCCATTTTCTGGCGACTGATTCACCGTAGCGGCTACGTAGCGGCTGAAGTTACTGTGTTTGGTGCCTGCCAAGCATAAAGCCATGTTCCTCGAACGACTCCGACCAAACGACGCAGCGGTTCCGGCCGCTGCGTTTGGCGTGATAGAGCGCTTCATCGGCGTGTCGTAGGAGTTTATGCGGGTCCCGGGTATGGTTCGGAAAGGTGGCAATGCCGCAAGACAGGGTAATTCGCCTGAGTGGCATACCCTGGTGAGTACAGACGGTTTGGGCGACCGAAGTTAATAGTGCGTTGGCGCTGGCCTCTGCCGTTTTGGCAGAGGCGTCCGGGAGCAAAGCGACAAACTCTTCGCCCCCGATTCGGCAGACGACGCCCAAATCCATGAAATGCTGGCTGAGTAACGCCGCCATTTTGACCAGCACGGCATCACCTGCATCGTGGCCAAAGTGGTCGTTGATATCTTTGAAATGGTCCAGATCCAGCATTAACAGCGAGAGGTAAGTACCATGCTGCTGCGCGCGGCGACACTCATGGTCAAATACCGTATTGAAATGGCGTCGGTTGTGGAGGCCAGTGAGGGGGTCCTCAAACGACAGGCCCTCTAACTCCCGAACCAGTTGGTCAAGCTCAGCGGTACGCGATGCTACTTGCATTTCGAGGGTTTCGTTGGCCGTTGCCAGTTGCTGTTGAGTGCGCCGGTAGTGCCACAAAAAAATGGCTGCTATGGCCAACGCAAAGGCCAAACTGCCGTAGCTTAACGGCACCATGCGCCAAGCCACAAAACCATGGGCGACGACCATGTCAGCCAGCAGTAGTGGGGCGAAAAAAGTGAAACTGAGCACCAGCAAGCGCTGTTCAAGGTTGAGCTTGCGAAAGCGAAATAGCGCGAGCAGCAGCATGAACGGCATGGTCACGGCCAGCAGAACATCAAAAATGGGGAAGGTTAACGATAGGCTAATAATGCCCATCTGAACCAAGCCAATGGCAATCACCAAGTAAGCCACATGCAAGGCCCAGAGCCTTGTTATCCAGCGTTTAGCTGTGCCTTCAAGCCAGTGGCTGAGCAACATCCCAAGCGCGATCGGCAGGGTATAATAGCTGCCCGCCCTCAGCGTATCCCAAGCCAAGGGACCATCGGCGATCAGTTGTCGAGCAGGCGCCTCGGCAAGCAGCATCAGCCCTGAGGCGTAGGCGAACAGCGCGATAGCCATAAAACCACGCCGTTCAGGGCCAATGAGGGCAAAAATAGTCGCCAGAATCGCAAGCACCAACACCAGCGCACTGACGCCAAGATCCTGGGCCGAGTCATGGATAACGTGCTTGAGTACATCAATACGCTCCATGACCTGCACTTCGCCCCAAAGGCCAATACTGGTGTAGTAGGAATATAGCCGGAAAGTGAGTGCCTGACCGGCAGCGTCTTTGGGCAGGTCAATCATATGCCAGGGCCAGCCTGCAAAATCGCCCCGCCCCTGGTCGTCAAATTCCCCGTACTGATAAACCATTTCATCGCCGAGGTAGGCTTGGCCAATTAAATTAATGCTGGTGATATAAAGGACGGGGTCGTTCCATTCGCCTTCTGGCAACGTCGTGCGCAACCAAAGGTGTTGATGTCCCTCGCGGCCTGGTGGGTTAGAGGGAGAGATCGACGGCTGCCAATCGACGGGGTCACTATGCAGCCACCGAGGCGCGCCGTTAGCATCCAGGGGAGAGTCGCCCCAGCGGTATTCCCAGTCTGTTAGTGGTTGAGGTGGGGTATCCGCTTTAAGACCGTTAGAGAACGTCGCCAGCATAACTAATGAGACGATCAGCAGAACGCAATGGCGTATGGCGAACCCACGTGGCGGCATGGTGAACGTCCTCGTTTCTTATTAACGGTCATTCTACTGATTAAGGGCAACAACCGTATTCACTACCAAGGGTTGGTGCAGCGAGATACAGTCGAGTCGGCATGTTGGTCCTCAGTCTAACTAAAAATATGACTAAGGCGATGCGTTTTGTTCAACGGTTTGATTGACTGTGCTAGGTCGCAAGCGAAAAAACCGGACCAACTGGGGCCCGGCTTAATTAAGTGGTGCGGTTTTTTAAGCATTTAGCGCGTAACTTTGCGCCTACGCTCACCATGCTTACTGTTAGCTGGCGGCACCGCCAACGATCCCGCTTTGGAAGCCGCTTTCGCGACTGCCGTTGCGGTTTTTAAGGTGGTTGGCCACGGTATCTTCCGGCGAGCCTGCCATTTCGCGGAACATGCCCATGGAGCCAAGCAGCGCAGACGATTCGTAGGGCACGAAAACCCGCTCTCCATCTTTCGCCATATTGGGCAGGCCTTTGATGTAGCTTTGGCCGAGCAGATAACCCACCACGGTGCGCTTGTTCTCTTCGCTGTCGCCAATCGCGCTGAGCACCAGCTTGATAGATTCCTGTTCGCCCTGGGCACGCAGAATCGCCGACTCTTTATCGCCTTCGGCGTTCAGGATAGATGATTCCCGCTGGCCCTGGGCCATAGCGATAGCGGCGGATTTCTCGCCTTCCGCCTCGGTAACAGTGGCACGCCGCTTACGCTCGGCGGCCATTTGTAGGCGCATGGCGGACTCGACCTCATCCGGCATGGCGATATCCTGTACTTCAACGCGGGAGATTTTGACGCCCCACTTGGAGGCAGGCTCTTCCATGGCCGCTTGGATCTCATTGTTGACTTCCGCGCGGGACTCAAACAGCTTATCCAGCTCCATCTTGCCGACCACCGAACGTAGCGTGGTCTTGGCCAATACTTCCACGGCTTGGCTCATGTTCTCGACTTCATACACCGCGCGCTTGGGATCGATGATTTGATAGTAGAGCGCGCCATTGATGCGCACCGTGACGTTATCGGTAGTCACCACCGGCTGACCGGGGAAGTCCATCACCGTTTCACGGCGGTCGATACGGATTTCGTCGGTGGTGATCGCAGTATAGTCCTCGCCCATCTTGCGGTAACGCAGCATGGTGATGGCGCGTGGTTGTTCGATAAACGGAATGATTATATTGATGCCGCTTTCCAGCACGCGATGAAACGAGCCAAGGCGTTCAATCACCATGACCTCTGATTGACGAACGATCACCAGACCTTTCGAAATGATTAATATGCCGATGACGACAATAATCAGGCTTATCAGTAAGCCTGGGCTAATGGGTAAATCCATTTTCATAACTCCTTGCGTTGGGAAACATCATCCTGACGAGCGGTGTCGGTGGGTGCGAGACTGACGAGGGCTGTTGTGCCGTCAAAGCGTTTAAACAGCACGGAGGTGCCTTGCGGTAGGTTGGTGTCACCGCTTTCTAATACTCGCAACCGATAAAAATCACCGTTGACCTTGATACCGGTAGCGTTATCGAAGTCGCGTTTCAATGTGGTGTAGTGGTTGCCTTTCTCAACGCCGGTGCCGGTGGTGCCGTAGGCCACGCCCTTGGGTGAAAAGTGCGGGCGAATGACCATTACCCCCAAGGGGACCAGCACACCGGAAAATACCCCCATGCTGACCAACTGCCAGGGTAGTGTCAGGCCAAGCGCCGTTACCGCTGCCGTGAACGCGGCGGCAACCCCCAAGGCAAGCAGCAACATCGCCCCAGAGGTTAACTCCGCCAAACTCAGCAGTAGGGCAATGACTAGCCAGCTATACGCCGGATTCCAATCCATGGGTACTCCTCTGCAGTACGTAAGTGATGATGCGCTTAGGGTAACTCACTTGGCGCGTCTTGACCTGTGGGCTGCCAGTAGGTTTTAAACTTTAATTTCCTGTATTGCTAATAGGATCATTGTTATGCCGTTTTATGGTATCAACAAACAAGCACCTGCTTTCCGGTCACTCCTCACATTGAAAATGGCTGTAAACGTGTGTGCTGTGGCAGGAGTGCTGGTAGCGCCGTATGTCATTGCCCAGGAAAATGATCACCATGGCCGCCACGGCGAGCACAGTGCTGCTGAACAGCACGGTGATAACCCTGCCGTAGCCGCCTACCAAGCCGCCAGTGATCGTATGCATGAAGATATGGCAATGGCGCTGACTGGCAATCCTGATGTGGATTTTGCACAAGGCATGATTCCCCATCACGAAGGCGCGATTGCCATGGCTGAAATTGTACTGGAGTACGGCGAAGACGACGAAATTCGTCAATTAGCAGAAGAGATTATTGCCGCCCAGGAGGATGAAATCGCCTTCTTGAAAGAATGGTTGGCCAGAAAAAAGGATTGATATAGGAGCTACCTAAACCCCTGTCTTAAAATTCAGCAGACTAGTCGATAGGTTGGAGCCGAATATATCTACTGTTGGCGGATTAATGATCCGGCTTTAACAATATTGCTGGCCATTTGTCCATGCTGGTTAGATAGGTGGGGGCTGAAGTGGTTCGTACCATGTCTGTTGCAGCCCTTTTTTTATAGGTTGGGGCGGTACTCAAAGGAAGCGGAAGCCTCGTTATCAAAAAATACCTGAATGCGTTGTTTACGCGGAGCAATGGTATTGACCATATTGTTTGGAAAGGCGTCTATTCGCGAATTGAAAGAGGCTACTTGAGCGTTAAAGATACGCAAAGCTGCTGCTAGATTATCTTCTAGTTCAGAGAGTTCGCGCATATAGCCGCGAACGACTTCGCTGGCTTGGAGCTCGGGATAGTTCTCCACGGTAAAACGCAGCCCACGCATCAACTCCGCTCCTTCGCGTTGTGCATCCTGAAGTGCAGCACTATCAATTTCATTCGGTACACTCCGGTTGAAGAGTCCGTCAAGGTTCTCGCGCATGCGAGTCAAGCGCTCCTGAGTCTCTTGCTCGTACTCTTGGTAGTCTTTGACCTGTTCAAGTAAAGCGGGCAGGGTGCGGAGGATCTGGCGCTCTTGAACCAGTACACCTGCCCACCCTTGCTCGACGCGATTGAAGGCATACATAATACGGTTGTAACTTATGATAGCGCCGAAGAGTAGCGCGGCCGCGATGACAATTATTACTTCCACTTAAATGCTCCTAAGAAATTAAAGTCAGCCTTATTGGCCAGTAGTTGTTGCAGCGACATCTGCTCTATTCACGTTTTGGGTGTGGTGGCCACTGAAGTTGTCGTCGAGATAACGGCGAATTTCAGCGATGCCCGCAAGCAGGGCTTCAGGTCCCTTGGTAATTTGGGGGGCTTTCAATTTTGATATTATTTGGTCATACATCTCAGGTGACCAGGCAGGCGGGTTTTCTCCTCCAACAATATAACTGAAATCGGTGTTAACTCTGTGCGTGACGTGTCCGTTTTGTCCAGTAACTTGGTTGGACTCCCCTGTATTCTCCAGTGCTAAATCAAACAGGTCCGGTCCTGTCCAGGTAATGAACAGATCGTGGTCGGCAGTAACTTGCACATTCATGTCTTTGTACTGCTTGGCCATCTCCACCAGCACTTCCATGACACGGGGTTTAAGAAAGCGTGCCAGCGCCATGTCATCCCCCTCACGTATTGTTAGTTGGTGTGCGAACTCTGGCGAAACGGCATACTCCATGGGGTGTTGCCAATTCTTGCTCTCCCGGGCATTCCAAATGTCCAGTGGTCCATGAGTGAATAGGTTGCACCAGACACCGTTGCGAGCGAAGTGGCGACGATTATCCTCGTTGCCCGTGGACCAATTGAAGCGATAGATGTGGTAATCGAAGCTGCCAACCTCGCTCCTGCCTTGCTTGCAGTAAGACAGTCGACCATTCTTCTTGCTCGTTCGCGAGAAATCCGATACATCAAGCTTGAGTTGCTGCAGTAATTCGCCTGTATCACCAAGATAGGGGGTAAAGCCGCTGTCGATATCGCAATCCTTTGCAAAAAGGCAGTAGCGGAAATGCCTGAGTAGAGCGGCTAATAAAATAAATCCGCCACCTATAAAGATCGAAATAAAAGTTGTTAGAAGGGTAATAGCAGTATAGGGGTGATCTTCTCCAAGCTTGAAGCTTAATCCAAAACAAATCGCAGCGATGGTAAACATGACCATGGCTGCACCGTTAGTATTAAATTGTAACTGGACGCTTTGGTAGCGAGCGCGCTCGACAATAGCAACCAAGTCGTTGGTCGAATGGGCTTGCTCGATATTCGGGCGTTCGCGTTTCATAAAATGATAAGCACGTATTAGTTCAACTATTATATTCGTTTGACTGTTATTCATGATTGCCTGCTATTTATCTTTTGTTGAGCAAAATGCTCGAAAATGAGGTTGTTAAAGGGGGCGCCTGGGGCTGCTCGCCGACGTGGTTCACTTCAATCGCCTGCCAATCGCGATTGAGGCTGCCGTTGCGGCTGGCCAGGTTCAGCGTCAGTTCAAAGGGTTGGGAGAGCGCTTCGCGGTGGGCGAAGTCGATCACCGCGATATCCTCGTAGCCTCAGGGTGAATTGCAGGCCTGTCTTATACGACCCCATCCTGTCAGACATAATCCCGCTCCCTGGATCGTCAACTGATAATAAAAGCGATCAGAGTAGCGAGACGCGGTGGCAGGGCAACCCCTTCACTGCACAAAGAGTTAATATCTTACAAACCGTGTCGGCAATCTCTTACAAAATGGGTGTTAGCTGATTAAAAAATGATCAGTTTGCGCGGGGGAGAGGGGCGGTAATGGTACGCTACTCGACGTCGGGGAAGGGTCAATAAACCATTGATGGTGGAAGGGGGGAGACGCGTGTCGGGTATTGTGTACTGGTTGGATATGACGGGAGTGATCGTCTTTGCGCTGTCGGGGGTTATCTTGGCATGCCGTTCGCGTATGGACCCGTTTGGCATGCTGGTGTTGGCTGCCGTTACAGGGATTGGTGGAGGCACGCTGCGCGATTTGGTGTTGGGGGTTCGGCCGGTATTTTGGGTGGCCGACCCAACGTACCTGTGGGTGATTTTTGCCACCGTGGGTGTCGCGCTGGTGGGATTTCACTATATCCACAGGCTTTCACGGGGCTTTTTGCCGATTGCCGATGCGTTTGGCTTGGCGTTATTTACCGTGATTGGCGCCCATAAAGCGCTGCTTTTGGGCACATCCGGCGTTGTGGCGGTGCTAATGGGCATGATCACCGGTGTAGCTGGTGGCATGATCCGCGATGTACTGGCCCAGCGAGTTCCCATGGTGCTGCGCGAAGAAATTTACGCCACGGCGGCCATGGCCGGGGGGATCGTCTACGTGGCGCTACATGCCTTGCAAGCGCCGCTCACCTTGGCGATTGCCGCCTCGTTAACGGTGACGCTAGGGTTGCGAATTGCGGCGATTCATTGGCAGCTTGCGTTGCCGGTGTTTGCCTGGGTGACGCTACCCCCGAAAACCTCCGATGATGCGGCCGCGCCACTTTCGACGCCGCAAAAAGCCAAAGAGCGGGTCAGGATGATTCGCCATGAGCGCAAGCGGCGCTAACGATGGGCTTCTCGCCAGCGATCGAACCATCGTCTGGGTTGTAAGACTTTCAGATCGGGTTCGCTGTCGATGAGCTCAACGCCTAAGCCCATCGCGCCAAGGTGGGTATATAGCGCGCCATTGGCACGTTTCTGGGCCAGGGTGACATCGGCAAGCAGCAGAAGCGGCCCTCCGGTAAGCGTTAGGTCGTGGAGGCGAATCCGCTCGCCGTCGATGTGCAACTGGGCGTTACCGTTGATGTCGTGCACGTTCAATAGCCTACCCAGCCAGCTGCTATCTCGGGCACGGGCTAGAAACAGCCGAGCCAGTAAGCCGGTATCGCGCATACCAAGGCGTAGTTGGCTGGTGAGGTTGATAGGGTTGCGCCACTCAAGCTGCGCCTCATCCAAGTCTAGTTGTACCCACCAGCCTGCATCCTGAGCGCCTTCTTCGCTCTGTCGAAACACATTTTCAAGACGCAGAAAGGAGTCGTTGGCATTAAAGCGCCGCGTGTCCAAGTCACCCTCGGTGAGATGAAGATGCAGTTCAACATCTCCCTTGAGGCGCTGGTCAAGCAGCGCTAACTCGGCGCCAAAAGCGCGCAGGTTGACCTCGCCTTGAGCGGTCAGTCCCTCCAGCAGCCACTCGCTGGTCAGGCTTGCTTTGCCCCCTAGCAGACGAATACCTGCTTCTTCAGGTAGGTAGCGGTTATAACGGGTAAAGTCAGGAATTTCTGTAATGGGCAGCGCGATACGGGTGGTGAAGTAGGCAGGCACCGGCGATTCCAGTACCTTGCTAAACCGATCAGTTTGAGTCGTAAGGGCAAAGTGACGACCTTCTAGATGTGGCTGATCGTCGTCCTGGCGCATCAGTGTAAAGTGTGGAATACCCAACGAAAGCTGGGCGTGATCAGCAATATCCAGTTGAGCCGTCAGCTCGCCGCGCCCCGTGGCGAGATAGTCTAAAAAACCGACTTCCAGCTGGTTGGCGTTGACCCGAAGGCGGGTCGGTGCCAGCAGGCGATCATCATGGAATGCACCTTGAGCGAATAGCTGGCCGTTGCCCGAAAGCCTTAACCCGTGGGCGTCGGGCAGGAAAGCATTCAAAAAGCCCAGCTGCTGTACGCTGCCCTCCATGGAAAACTCACCGCTGACGCGATTTGCGTCATTGCTTTCGTCACGCTCAAAACGCCCTTCATTGAGTACCAGGATGCTCTGTAGCTGTTCGGTGGGGGCGCCAGTGTCGGCCACTTGCCAACGTAAGCGGGACCCGCTGATATCCAGCGCGGTGCCGTCGAGCGCCGCCTGACGGATCGCCAAGGAAAGCTGAGCATCGCTTTTAAGCGTGCCATGCTGGTTGCTGTGCTGCCAGCGAGTGGTTAGCTGCTCCCCCGCTAAATAGATCTCGCCGCGCATCTGTTGCGTGGTGAAATCAAGCTGGCCGGTGCTGGTGGCTTGGCCATTGAGCAGTTGTAGTGGAGCGGGGGCGGGTAATGCCGCGCCTAAATAAGGTTGTAGTACGCTGATGTTGGGCAGGCGAGCGGATTGCCACGCTAGCCGACCGGTAGCATTTTCTCGCGCTTGCGCGGGGTCAAGCGGGCTGCGCGCAAGGAGGGTTATCGCGGCATCTGCCAGCAGTGTGTTCTGATAATGGTGAAGGGTCGCCTCTGTCAACGCTAGCGTGGCGTCGATGGTGTCCTCCGGGGATAGCTGTGCCGTCAGCGAGCCGCTACCTTGGGCGGTAAAATCAAGCAGCTCTGCGGCCAGTTCGGGGGCTTTAATGGCCAGTGAGGCACGGTGAGGCTGGGCGTCGCGCAGCGTCACGCTGGCGGCAATTTTCCCGTTCCCGGAAAGGCGAACGCCCTGACCGTCCAAGGTGTCTGCCAGGTAACGGTCGAGCATATCCAGGCGGGTTACCTCGCCCTCTATTTCAAGTGTGGCGCCCGTGGGTAGGTCTAACTGGTCTAAGCGCCGATTGGGCATGTGGGTCGCTAGGCGCAGTTGGGTGTCCTTGGCGTAAGGGTGAGTGTCGGCTAGCACCACATCGTTTAACTGGGTGGCAAAGGTAAGCTCATCATCGTCTGCTGCCAGTCTCACGCGCCCTTCACCGACGGCTGAGTGGAGTGGTGGAGGTGCGTGAGGGAGTATCCAACGCGGGGAGTCGCTTCCAAGGGGGTTGAGGCGTTGTTCATCCACTGATAAACGTAGCGCCGGAGCCGTCAGTGTTAGCAGACTGCCGTGTTTTAGCTTGCCTGCGTTAAGCGAAAGCTCGCCCGTTAACGCGCCGTTGCCCTCGAGTGTGAGCCAGGGTAATGCTGTTAAGTAGGGCATGAAGACGTCCCAGGCGTCGGCCTGGGCATCGATCGTCAACTGTGCTGAAAGGCCGCTAAGCAGCTGGGAGATAAGCGCATCGCGTGAGAAGTGCGCGGTGTTCACGCTTTCCAACGTGGCGTCAGCACCTAACTGGATATCGCGCGCCAAGGTGGCCTGGTCGGCTAGACGTACCAGGCGCCCCTGGCGAATATCCAGCGAAAAATGAGGCACCGCTAATGTATCGCGGCTGAGTTGGGTATCCATTACCTGCAACTGGCCTTCGGCTTCCAGCGCAATATCGCCTACGGTCAGGCGGCGAAGGCCGTGCGCGTCTAGCGCTTTTATATGCAACTCGCCGCGCAGCAGGTCTAATAATGACAGCGATAGGGTGGCTCGCTGGGCCTCAATCGCTACCGGCAGCTTATCGTCTTCACGCGCAAGGTAGAGGTTCTCGACCTCCCAGCGCCCAGGGTGCAGGCTTGTGGCATTCGACCAACGCACCTCGACGCCTTCGATCTTTGAAAGCTGCTGCGGCAGCCACTGGCTATTAAGCAGCCATGCGCTCCCGAGTATCCATATGAGGGCCACAGTCAAAGCGCTTAACAGAGTGATAAGCAGGACCCGGAGTAAACGCTTTGATCTATGACGCTGGTTCGGCATACGGCTTCCTTGCAGATGACTCCTGCTGGTCGATGTTTTATGGCATTATGCGCGACGTAAGCCCGCAATTGACTTTTGATTTCAACGCTAAGCAGACAACCAACGCCATGTTTAAGGAATTTTACACGCAGCGCGGAGAGTATGTGGTTATCTCCGCCGAACAGGCCAGCCGCTTCGCCAAAGGCGTCGCGGGTGACTACAACCCGATTCATAACCCTGATGCGCGGCGTTTTTGTGTGCCAGGAGATCTCCTCTTTGCACTGGTGTTGGCAAAATTTGGTCTTTCCCGGCATATGGAGTTTCGTTTCACCAACATGGTGGGCGCCGATACGCCACTGGTGTTTAGCGAAGCGGATAATGGCGAGCTACAGGTATGCGATGAAGGTGGTAAATGCTATTTGCAGGTTACGCGGCGGGGTGAGTGGACCTACGATGCCTCGGTGATAGAAGCCTTTGCCCGCTGTTATGTGGCGTTTTCGGGCAAGAACTTTCCTCACTACCTCAAGCCGCTGATGGAAGAGCACGGGGTGATGTTCAACCCTAAGCGCCCGCTGGTCATTTACGACAGTATGGGATTCTCGCTTGAGCGACTAGACGCTGTATCGCCGGGGTTAACGCTTAGCCACTCGTCATTGGATGTACAAGGCAAACGCGCCGATGCGCTACTTGAATTTGCCATTGAGTCAGCGGGTGAGCCAGTCGGGACAGGCTCTAAAAAACTGGTGGTCAGCGGGCTATGCTCCTACGACGCAGATGAGATGGCGGCGATTGTGGATGAGTTTTATCGACTTAAAGCTGCCTATCTGGCGTCTGTTAACTAAGCTTGCAAACCGAGATGCGACGTTGGTGGCGATAGCTGCCCTCAACGCTTAGTGTAGGGTATTCTTAGCCTCATTCATCATAATGCGGTCCTGCGAAAGAGGCCGCGCGAATTATAAGAGGCGATTTATGAATCACTGCAAACGGTTGACCCTTGCGATTACCGCCACCGCGCTGGCGGTAACATCGTTCAATGCCCAGGCGCGTGATTTTCGTTTAGGGCTGATTACCCCCGCCCAGCACCTGTGGTCGACCGAAGCAGAAGCCTTTGCCGAAACACTTAATGAACGCTCCGACGGCGAGCATAGCGTGTCGGTTTTTCCTGCCCAGCAGTTGGGTAATGAAGCGCAGATGGTCCAGCAGTTGCAAAGCGGCGCGTTGGACATGGCCTTTCTGACCATCGCCGAAATCTCCAACCGGATTCCCGATTTCGGCGCGCTTTATGCGCCTTACCTGGTCGATGATGTCAATCATGCCGCTCGGTTGTTGCGTTCAGACACCGCCGGGGAATTGCTTGACCTAATGCCGGAAGGTGTCGGCTTGGTGGGCGTGGGCTACGGTATGGTCGGCATGCGTCAGGTGCTCAGCCGCGATCCCATCGAGAGCGTTGACGATCTGGAAGGCCAGCGTTTGCGGATTACGCCGTTTGAGCCAATTCGTGATTTCTATACCGCCACCGGAGCGGCGCCGGCGCCGATGCCGCTGCTCGAAGTCTACGATGCCCTGGCCAACGGTCAGGTGGATGCCATCGATATGGACTTCGACTCCATCCTGATTCTCAAATTCTACGAGCAGGCCGAAAACCTGTTGATTTCCAACCACATGATGTTCCCCATGGTGGGTGTGGTATCCGGGCGCGTATGGCGGGAGCTATCCGAAGAAGATCGTGAGTTGATCGATACCGCCATGGCCGAGCACTTGGAAAATGTGCTGGTGGGGTTTGAAGAGAAGGATGCCGCTCAGGAAGAAGAGATTCGCGAGCTGGATATCAATATTGTTGAGGCGGACGCTGAGTTTTTCTCCGACGCGATTGCTGAATGGGAAGATATCTGGGCGCCCAAAGCACCGATGCTTGAAACCCTGCGCGAAGAAGCCGACCGCCTGCGTGAGTAAACCGCTGCTAAGCTAACAACTCGATCACCGACAAGAGTCATCAATCATCATGCTGCAACGCCTTTCCTCGGGGCTTGCCCGCTGTGAAGAGACCGCCGCCGCCGCCCTAGCCGCGGCGGTAACGTGTTTAATCCTGGTCAATATCGCCTTTCGTGTGCTGGGTAACCCGCTTTATTGGATAAGCGAGTTATCCATTTATGCGATGATCTGGATGACCTTCTTGATTGCAGGGGCGGTGTTTAAGCGCCGCCAGGGAGTTGCGGTAACGCTATTAAGCGACTTGTTGCCGCGCAATGGGCGTAAACTGGTCGGCCTCTGGGTGGATGTGATGGTGCTGGTGTTTGCCGTGCTGCTGGTTTGGCTATGCTGGCGCTGGTACCAGCCCTTGGCGCTTGCCCAAGCGGGGTTTGATATCGGTGCGTTTCAGGGGCAAACGTTCAACTTCATCTATGCCGAAAATACGTCGACGCTAGGCGTGAAAAAATTCTGGGCATGGCTGATTGTGCCGTGGTTTGCGCTGTCGCTTAGCCTGCATGGATTGGCTAATCTTGCCCAGTCGATTACCCAGTGGCGTAACCCTGCCGAAGAACCTTCCGCCGAGACATTGCTATGACGCTTGGAGTGTTTTTACTGTTACTCCTCGGCGCCGTGCCGATTGCCTTGGTGCTGGCGCTGACGGCCATGGTGTATATCTATGTGTCGGGCAACACGGTGCTGTTCGACTCCTATCCGCAGCAATTATTTAGCGCCATCGACAGCTACGGTCTGCTGGCGATCCCGCTGTTTATGTTGGCAGGGGAGTTGATGAACGAAGGCGGACTCACCAAACGCTTGATTGCCCTGGCGCGTATCTTGGTGGGCGGCTTCCGGGGCGGTCTTGCTTACATTAACCTAGTAGCCAACATGATGATGGCGGCGATTATTGGTTCTGCCGCTTCGCAAATCGCCATTATGTCCCGCGCCATGGTGCCCGCCATGGAGGAAGAAGGCTACGACACCCCTTACAGTGCCGCGATTACCGCGGCGGGCGGTTTGCTGTCGCCGATTATCCCGCCCTCAATGCTATTTGTGCTGTTCGGCGTGATGGCCCAGGTGCCCATCGCCGAGATGTTTATTGCCGGATTGCTTCCTGGGTTATTGCTGGGCGCGAGTTTCTTTATTGTGATTGCGCTGGTAGGGCTTGTGCAGCAATACCCCAAAGGGCAGTGGCCCAGTCGCCAACAGGCCTTACACGACGCACTTTGGGGGCTGCCCGCGCTGTTGATTCCGGTGATTATCATCGGCGGTATTTTATGGGGGATTGCTACCCCCACCGAGTCAGCGGCGCTGGCCTCCTTGGCGGCGTTAATCATGGGGCGTTTCGTGTACGGCGGCCTGGCTCTTGACCAAATGCCCCAGGTGCTAAAGCGTACGGCGATTAACGCGGGACTGGTGATTATACTGATTGCAGCGGCGGGGGTGTTTGGCTGGGTGGTGGTTTATGAACGACTGCCGCAGATGGCCGCTGCATGGATTGCGGCCCTAACCCACGACCCGTTTGTCTTTTTGCTATTAGTTATCGGTGCACTGCTGTTGGTGGGAATGGTGATTGACGGTATCGCCGCGTTGATTCTAGTGGTGCCCATTCTAATGCCCATTGCAGAAAACCAGTTCGCTATCAGCCCTTATCAATTTGGCGTTGTGGTCTGCTTAACGCTGGTGATGGGGCTGTTAACCCCGCCCGTTGGGGCGGGGCTGTTTATTGCCTCTTCGATGACTGGCGCGCCGCCACTAAAAATCTTCCGCGCACTGCTGCCGTTTTTGCTGGCGACATTAGTAACGCTGGTGCTGTTGGCGTGGCTGCCGTGGCTAACCAACGGGTTAATTAACCGTTAATCTTCGGCAATGAAAGGTGTGGCCACACGCTATTACGCAGGTGGATGTCCGCGCAGTATGGCCATTGGCATGGCAAGGTGGAAAGGCTAATTGACGCCGCGCGATAGTTTCTGTTTACTCAAGGCATGTGAAATTGACGTTTACGTTAACTTGCCAACACAATGATAACAGGAGCTATGCTATGTCCGTTCGCGAAATCCCCATGTATATCGATGGTCAGCCGGTCACCTCTCAAAGCCAGGAGTGGCGCGATGTGGTGAATCCGGCCACCCAGGAAGTCGTGGCCCGTGTGCCTTTCTGCACTGCCGAGGAAGTCGAGCGTGCAGTTGCCAGCGCCAAAACGGCGTTCAAAGAATGGCGTAAAGTGCCGCTGGGCAAACGCATGCGCATCATGCTCAAGCTACAGGCGCTGATTCGCGAGCACACGCCCGAACTGGCGGCGCTGATTACCGAGGAGCACGGCAAAACCCTGCCGGACGCCGAAGGCGAGGTTGGGCGCGGGCTAGAGGTGGTTGAACACGCCTGCTCAATCACGTCGCTACAGCTTGGTGAGTTGGCTGAAAACGCTGCTAACGAAGTCGATGTGTATACCATGCACCAGCCGCTGGGCGTCGGGGCGGGCATTACTGCGTTTAACTTCCCGATTATGCTGCCCTGCTTTATGTTCCCACTGGCGATTGCTACCGGCAATACCTTTGTACTGAAGCCCTCTGAGCAGGACCCAAGCTCGACCATGCGCCTGGTTGAGCTTGCTCATGAAGCGGGCATTCCAGCAGGCGTATTAAACGTGGTCCATGGTGGCCCTGAGGTGGCCAATCAGATTGCCGATCACCAGGATATCAAGGCGTTGTCGTTCATCGGTTCGACCCATGTAGGCTCGCTGCTTTACAACCGCGCTGCCGCGGCGGGTAAACGCATGCAGGCGATGATGGGCGCTAAGAACCATTGCGTGGTGATGCCTGATGCCAACCGCAGCCAGGCGATTGATAGCCTGCTGGGCTCTGCTTTTGGTGCCGCCGGGCAGCGCTGTATGGCCAACTCAGTGGTGGTATTGGTGGGTGAAGCCCGCGAATGGCTGAATGACATTGTCGATGGTGCCCGCAGTATGAAAGTTGGCCCCGGTACCCAGCGCGATGCGGATTTGGGGCCGCTGGTATCTCCCCAAGCCAAAGAGCGGGTCGAGCGGTTAATTACCGCAGGAGAAAAAGAAGGCGCCAAGTTAATGGTCGACGGTCGAGGCTGTTCTGTGGACGGCTATCCGGAGGGTAATTTCGTAGGGCCGACACTGTTTGCCGACGTGACCGCAGAGATGACCGTCTACCGCGAGGAAATCTTTGGGCCAGTGCTCTGCGTGGTGAGCGTGGAAACCCTGGACGACGCCATCGCGTTCATCAACGGCAACCCCAACGGCAACGGTACCTCAATCTTTACCAACTCCGGCTGGGTCGCGCGGCGCTTTGAAACCGATATCGACGTAGGACAAATTGGTATTAACGTGCCGATTCCCGTGCCGGTCGCCTATTTCAGCTTTACCGGCTCGCGTGGGTCGAAGTTGGGTGACCTGGGGCCGAACGGCAAGCAGGCGATTGCCTTCTGGACACAAACTAAAACCGTGACCGCACGCTGGTTCGAACCGGAGAATGTCTCCAGCGGTATTAACAGCACGATTTCACTTAGCTAACGTCACTTGCCTCCTTCCCCTCTGCTTTAGCTGAGGGGAAGGAGGCAGTGTGAGTCTTAAACCTCAGGCAACGGCTAGAAATCGTGAAACAACGGCAGGCTTTCTTCCAGCAGTTGCTCAATGGGATCAAGCTGACTTTCGTGCAGAACCAGTAATGACGGCTCTTCGATAAAGTGCTTGCCAGTCGGCACCAATAGCGCAAATTCTCCCTCTTCAAGATGAAACTCGTGAATCTCGCGCAGTCCGTAAGGTGTGTAGCATTGCGCGCAGCGATACGCTTCGTCCTCGCCGTATACTAAACGGTGGTACATTTTAAACAGCGTATAGAGTGCTAAACCGCCTTCGAAGGCGGGCCAGCGCGCTGGAATCGTGCGCGTCTCTTCGTTTAATGTTTGGCCATCCGCCTCAGCATTGGCGATCGCATCGCTAAGCGGGGACGCCAGCAGGGCGTCGTTATCGGTGGGAAATGCAGCGTTAGTTTTGGAGGCTTGCTGAAAGTCGTTTACCACGCGTTTGAAGTCGGCGACGTTATGAATGGCATAGTCCACATGCTGTAAATCCTCCGGCTCGAAGCTGCCGTTTTCCCAGCCATGAATGACGCGTAGCGTCATCAAGCCGCGCGCCATGGGGCGTGCCAACAGCAAATACAGCATAATGTGAAGGTGTAGCTGTCGTTCGTCGGTATCGTTTTCAAACGCCTTGTAAGGGTCTGCAAACAGTTCGTGTAGCCTGCCCGGCGTATGTTCCTTGGCTTCTGTGTAGCGCATAAACGTTTCCCTTCTCTAGCGAACCGTTTCGCGATTGGCGCACGGTCTTTATCATGTTATTGGGTTACTTACTGAGTATGGCGAGCGGTTGTCAAGATTGAAAGACCTTGTGACGTGAAACGCCGTTTGCCTGCGCGTTATGGCATACTCATGGTGCTTTACGCTGACGCGTTTATCGTTGAGGATAGCGTCCGTTTAGATAATTCTTTCACTCATTGTCGCCAGGGGAGCCCCCAAGGGCTGAGAGTGCGCTTAGCGTTTACCCTGGAACCTGATCCGGATCATACCGGCGGAGGAAGTGCGACATGTCTTACCTAACATCAGCCGTGCTAGCCGCGGCACTCGGTGGTTTTATCCTGCTTGGTCTGCGCGCGCGCTGGGCCGATGGCACGGTCGATGACTATATCACGGCACGTAATTCACAGTCCGGGGCATCTCTTGGGCTGTCGTTTCTCGCGTCCGGCATGGGGGCGTGGATTCTGTTTGCGCCGCCGGAAATCGGTGCGTTTGTGGGGCCTGTGGCGCTGACCGGTTATGCCCTCGGTTCGGCGCTGCCGTTTATCGTATTAGGCCTTTATGGACCCGCTATTCGCCGGGCGTTGCCGGAAGGCAGAAGCATCGCTGAGTTCGCCCAGGCATGCTTTGGTACAAACGTGCGGCGCTGGGTTTCGCTGGTCTCAGTGGCCTATATGGCCTGCTTTTTAGCCGCAGAGCTGACGGCCATTGGCGCGATTACCGCTTTGCTTTCCGATGTGCCGCCCGCCCTGGTGGTACTTGGCGTTGCCTTGAGTACGCTTGCCTATACCGTGCTCGGAGGACTGCGGGCAAGCCTTGCCACCGATCGCTGGCAAGCTTGGCTGCTGGTCGCTTTGTTGCTCATCGTCAGCAGCGTGGCGTACACACACCTGCCCGATATGCCCACGATGTCGTCGATGCCAAAGGTGCCGTTAAGCGACGCGCTGAGCGTGGCGATAACGTTGGTGATCGCCGTCACCGCAGCCAATCTGTTTCACCAAGGTTACTGGCAACGGGTATGGGCCGCGCAGGATTCACAAAGTCTTGGTCGTGGTGCGTGGTTGGGTGGCGGTATGACCATCGCCGTAGTGATGGTGATTGGCGGCTTGGGGATGCTTGCCTCGATCAGCGGGGTTGAGTTGGGTGATCCGCCGATGCCGTTTTTTGCTTTACTGGGTAACGCACCCTCTTGGCTTGCACTATTGGCTCTCGTGCTAGCGGTGACGCTGGTGGCATCGAGCGTGGATACGCTGCAAAATGCGATTGCCTCGTTGATGGTGTCTCAGCATCAGCAGCAGGGCAGATCACTAACCACCGCCCGTTGGCTGACCGTTGCCTTGATGGTGCCGGTGGTTATCATCGCACTACAAGGGCTCTCGGTACTGCGGCTGTTTTTAGTCGCCGACCTACTGTGCGCCGCGATTGTCGTGCCGGTACTGCTGGGGCTATGGCAGCGTATGACAACTGCCGCCGCTATCGGCGGCGGCATCGCTGGATTATTAGGCGCCGTTTTACCCGGCTGGGTCACGACCAGTAGCTTGGAAGCAGGGCTGCTAGCTGCCACTTTCCCCAATGGCATTCCTACGCTTGGGCCTTTTTTGGGGGCGCTATTGGCTTCCTCATTGGTAAGCGTCAGTTGGGCAAAGGTGGCCGGTAACCGTGCGCCTTGGGCAAAGCATGGCTGATCACGTTATGATGGTAGGCTACCGTCTACCATCATGGGTGACAGTCAATGAACTTCCCTATTCTGCCCGATGAAGAGGCTCGTCTGGCAGCCCTTTACGAATTGGCGCTGCTGGATACGCCGGAAGAACCCGCGTTTGATCGGGTGACGCGGCTGGTTACCCAGTTACTGAATGTGCCTACCTCGACCGTCACGCTGATTGACGCGAAACGCCAATGGATTAAATCGCGGGTAGGAACAGAACTTAGTGAAACCTCCCGCGACGTGGCATTTTGCGCTTACACGATTGCGGAAACCGTACCGCTGGTGGTTGAAGATACCCGTGAAGACCCGCGCTTTGCTGATAATCCGCTGGTGACGCAAGCCGATGGCGTACGTTTTTACGCGGGCATCCCGCTACGTACGTCAAAGGGTCTGGCACTAGGGTCGCTGTGTGCCGTGGATACCCGGCCGCGACGACTTAGCGAAGCCCAGCTCGACGCCTTGAAAGACCTGGGGGCGATTGTTACCGACGAAATCCACCTGCGCGAACGGTTCTTATTTGAAAAGCACCGCCGGGAGGCGTCGCAGGCCTCGCTTGAAGCACTGCACCTTGATCTCGAAAACCAGATTGAACGACGCACTCGAGAGCTGAATCTGGTGATCGAGTCGGCCTATGATGCCTACGTCAGTATTGATGACAACGATATTGTTTTAGATTGGAATCGCGCCGCAGCGACGATGTTTGGTTGGTCGCGTAAAGAAGCGTTGGCGCGGCCTATTCAGCAGCTGGTCTTTCCTGACGGGGTGCCTGAAGGCGATCATAAAACGCCCGTTACCTATTACGCCGCCTGTCGTGACGGAAGCCCATTACCGGTAGAAATACGCATCAAGGCACTCGATATTGATGGGAAAAGTCTTCGCAGCTTGTTTCTGCACGATGTCACCGAACGCCTTCAATTGGAGCGCTTGCGCGATCAGCAGGCTCGCGAAGATGTCTTAACCCTGCTGCCCAATCGGCGCGCGCTGGATGAGCGGTTGCCAGAGGCCATGGCGCGTACCCGACGCCAGCAAACCGCGCTTGCCGTGTTGTTTATGGATTTGGATGGTTTTAAAGCCGTTAATGACCTCCACGGCCATAGCGCTGGTGACGGGCTGCTACGTGAGGTTGCCAAGCGCCTCACCGCGGGTGTGCGTGAGACCGACTATGTGGCTCGCTGGGCAGGGGATGAATTTGTTGTATTGCTGGAAAGTGTCGCGTCCGAGGCGGCCGAACGGATTGCCCGGCAGCTCGTCGAAACAATAGAAAAGCCCATTCGACTGGCGGATGTCGAGGTGGACGTTAGCGCCAGTATTGGTGTCGCGCTCTACAAGCCCGGTGTAGATGAAACGGCACAGGAACTGCTCAAGCGCGCTGATGTGGCGATGTATAACGCCAAGCATAATGGCAAAGCACAGGTCTGCATGGCCGACGCGCCCGCGTAACCCTATTCAAATGCCAAGGACGGACATGATTCGTACACTGTTAACCACTCCCGAGGGGGATATACACGAAGGTGGTGAACCGCTTATCGAGCTATGGCGGCAAACGCCGGGTAGCCATATTTGGGTGGACATGCAAGGTGAAAGTCAAGCCAGTGAGCGGCGCCTTTTAGAAGGCTTCGAATGCCATCCAATGGCCATCCAAGATGCTCACAAAGAGCGCCATCCACCGAAAATCGAAGAATTCGAGCACCACACGCTGATCATTTATCGCGGCATCTCGTCGTTTGATGCCCAGTTGAACTTCGTCCCCCAGCAAGTGTGTTTTTTTATCGGTGAACGCTTCCTGTTGACCCTGCATCCAGGGGAGGCATTAAGCATTGAGCGCTTGTTTAACGAACAAGGGCGCGCACTGCTGGCGCATTCGCCCGAGCATGTGGCGCTCAGGGTGATGTACTTGTCGGCCGGGTTTTATATCGACAGCCTGCTGGAATTTGAAGTTGAACTCAGCGACCTGGAAGACGAGTTGCTCGACAACGGTAACGATGTGCTGATGCGTAAAATCATCGCCTACCGGTCGCGGTTGGTAAAAATGCGCCGAATCTTCAGCTATCACAAAGGCATCACCCAAGAGCTAACCGCCTACGACTACGCTCATCTACCCCGCGAAGAGAGCGAAACCCGACACGCGATTACTGATGTAGAAGAACGCTTTGAGCGGCTTTATACCCTAACGCAAATGTACTATGACATTTGCGGCGACTTGGTGAATGGCTACATTTCAATTTCATCACACCAGCTCAATATCACCATGCGGGTGCTCACGGTGATTACCGCCATCTTTGTGCCGCTCACGTTTATTGTCGGTGTCTACGGCATGAATTTCGAATATATTCCGGAGCTTGGCTATCGCTACGGCTATTTCTTTGTTTGGGGGGTAATGCTGGGTATCGGCGGCATGCTGATCTGGCTATTCAAGCGCAAGCACTGGTTTTGAGGCTAGCCAGCGCAAGCGCAGGGCTAACGCCAACAGGCCAATACTCAATAGTAAAAGAAGCCCGCCTAGTAGCGGTGGAAAGGCCTGTGCGCCAAATCGATCCAGCAGCGGGCCCGTGATTGAGGGGATAATCAGTGCGCCGAGACTGGCCGCCATGAAAATGGCCCCCGTAGTGCGCCCGCGTATCTCCATTACATGGTTGCTCAGCGTAAATAAGGTGGGGAAAAACGCTGAAGCGGCTAGGCCGAACAATAGCGCGCCGACACCCAGCGGTAGCCATAGTGCATGCAAAGCGCCGGCGGTCGCCATACCTAACAGTAAACCGCCGACCAGAACCGCCCAGGGCGAAGACCAGCGCAATAGGGGAATAGCCAGAAGTCGGCCCGCCGAGAGGGCAAGCCAGAATAGCGTAGCCAGCAAGGCGGCCTGCGCAGTCGGTGACCCCGATAGTATGCCGTAGGCGGTAATCCATCCCGCAAAGGTGATTTCGAGACCCACATACAGCGCAAACAGCAGCATGAGTAGCCCCAGCAACAGCGGGTCACGGTGTTTGATGACGCGCGATGTGCCGGGTTCATTATGAGCGTGTGGTTTCACAGGACTCGCGTATCGAGTAATAGGGACAATCACCATCAATAAACAGCTCGCGACGACCCAAAACGCCCACTGAAACTGTCCCGTTATCGCTAGTGCGACCATGATGACCAACGGGGTAAGCATATTGCCCACCCCAAAGCAGAAATGCAGTGCGCTAACGTTTGGCCCCGACGATTCTTTATGTAGCCACAACAGCAGCGTATTGCCCCCCGCGTTGAGCGACACCTCAGCAAAACCCAGCACCCCCAACATGGCGGTCAACAGCGCAAGCGATGGGCTAAAAGGTGTCAGTAACAGCCCTAGTACACCGACTAACGCCATACCGAATAGCACACGATGGCCGCTAGCGTGGTCGATGAGTACACCGGTGATCAAGGCTCCGGCCATGTTTCCCAGGGCGCGAGCGGTAAACAGCACGGCAATCTGGCTCATGCTGGACTCGGTCATGGCGGCGAAATGAGGTAGCGCAGGACCAAGCAAGCCACCCATTAAGCCAATCGCCACAAAAAGTGCAAAGTAGCGCCAAGTGAGGTCGCGATGGTAGGGCGATGAAAAACGCAGCATGCACCATCCTTGGACGTCTTTTATTTATACTCAGCGTAGCCTGCTTGAGACGGCGCGAAAGTTTGATATGGTCGTAGTATGTTCATCATGCCTTTCTTTCATTACTAAAGGAGTCCGCAAATGGCTGACTCAGTTGCTAGCGTAACGCCGCCGACCATGGCGGCCATGCTGTTAACCGGGCACGGTGGTGTCGAGAAGCTTGAGTACCGCCAGGACGTGGCGACCCCTAAACCCCAGGCGGGCCAGGTGTTGGTGCAGGTTACCGCGACGGCAAAAAACAATACCGATCGCAAAGCCCGTGAAGGGTTGTACCCCACCAAAGATAAAGGCGATGTGACCTCATTTGCGATGGGCGGCGAGCCGACGCTGACGTTCCCGCGTATTCAAGGAGCCGATGTGGCTGGCCACATCGTGGCGGTAGGCGAGGGGGTTGACGCCTCGCGGATTGGTGAGCGGGGGCTTTTGGATTTTAATCTGTATGCCGATGATCGCCGCGATATCAACCTGACACCCGATTACTACGGCCATGGGGCAGATGGCGGCTATGCCGAGTACATCGCCGTGCCCTCGGATCAGTTTCATCACGTACCCAACCCGGATCTACACGATGCTGAGCTTGCCGCCATGGGGATGTGCTCTTACCAAACGGCTTACCACATGATGACGTCCGCTAGCATAGCAGCTGGTGAGCGCGTGCTAGTCAGCGGTGCCAGCGGCGGTGTTGGCACCGCGCTGATTCAGCTGTGCCGCGTTGTGGGGGCGATTCCCTATGCCGTCAGCCAGCCCGATAAAGTCGATGCGCTACTCGCTTTGGGTGCCGAGGCGGTGATTGACCGGGGTGATCTGCCGACCTTTGTGGATCGCGTCCTGGCAACGACCGGTGGCCAGCCCATCGATGCAGTGATGGACCTGGTCGGCGGCGACATGACTAATTTGTTTATCGACACCATGATTGTCGATATGCAGCACCGTAAAAGCTATCCGCGGCTCTCCATTGCTGGCGCCAGCGGCGGCAATCTCAGCGAAATGATGTGGACGCGCATTTACCTTTATCAGGTGCAGATCTTTGGCGTGTCCCACGGCACACGGGAAGAGGCCGAGCAACTGATCGCCTGGATTCGCAACGGCGATTTGAAGCCTGTTTTACACGCTGCGTTCAAGCTGTCCGAATTACATGACGCCGAACGCTATTTTGTTAATCGCGATAGCAACTACCTAGGTAAAATTGTCATTGTTCCGGACAGCCAGTGGCAAACCCACGGTGTGCCGTTTGCCCTTAACGCACCTTAATCGCAAAGAGACCGGTGAATGAATACTCAGCACACCATTCAATTAATGGATACCCACGCGGGCGGCGATGTTAGCCGCATTGTGACCGGAGGTATTGACCACCTCCCCGGTGATAGCGTCCGCGAGCAAATGGAATACCTGCGCGACGATGCCGATGGCCTGCGTCGGCTCTTGCTCGAAGAGCCGTACGGCATTCCCGAAATGTCGGTGGATTTACTGGTGCCGCCCTGCGATCCGGAAGCGGTCGCTGGCTACATCATTATGGAGGTCATGGGCTACCCGATTTACTCTGGCTCCAACACCTTGTGTACCGCCACGGCCGTATTGGAAAGCGGTATTGTGCCCAAGCAGGAGGGCATTCAGCGTTTCAAACTCGAAGCGCCCGCCGGCCTGGTGCAGGTTGAGGCCAGGGTGCATAACGGCGTGGTGGAATCGGTGACTTGCGGCGGGCTGCCCAGTTACATCGACACCTACCGCGAGCAGATCCAGGTGCCGGGTATTGGCCCCGTGACCTATTCGGTCGCTTACAGCGGTGGCTTTTATGCGCTGGTGGATGCCGCTGAATTAGGCTTTAAGCTGACGCTGGAAGAGGAGACAGCACTAGCGCTTTGCGCGCATAAAATCGTTGAAGCGATTAAAGCGGAGCGCGGTTTTTCCCACTACACTCTGGGCGATGTCGGGCCGTTACCGTTTTTGCATTTCATGGGGCCGGAAGAACAGGTTGCTGAAGGCTACGTGCGTTCGCGTTCCACCACCTATGTGCATCCCGGCGTCATTTGCCGCAGTACCACGGGTACCGGCACTTCCGCGCGTCTGGCGCTGATGCATTACGAAGGACGGCTGAACCAGGGCGACAAGCTGGAAACCGTGTCGCTGCGCAACACCGGTTTTATCGGCACTTTCATTGATACCCACCAGGAAGGCGCGTATCAGGTAGTGGAAAATACGATTACTGGGCGCAGCTACGTGCTGGCGCATTCGAATATCGTGATTAACTGTGACGACCCGCTGGTTAACTGCGGCGAGCTGCATCACATCCTAAGCGACCGCCATCATCCCCCGCGAACTGAATTACCGGCTGAAACAACATAGCCCTCAGCCTCTATACGCTCCCACACCGGGGCCTTGTCGGCCTCGGTCATCTGACCCCAGTGGGCGATTTCATCCAGAGTGCGTCCGCAGCCCTCACATAGCGACCGGGAGCGCTCGATACGGCACACCTGACGGCAGGGTGATAGCGGACGCTGAATAGGGGGTGAAGTTACAGGCATCGTCACTCTCAGGCACAAGCAAGCAGTAGAAAAGGGAGCGGGATAAGCTTCTAAACGCCTAGCGTAACATGCCCCGCCCACCAGAGGGTGTGATAGCGTAATGGCTTCGTTCATGCGTTGATGAGGAAAGGCTATGCACTGTTTGCTCAATGAATCACCGCTGGAAGCGGGCATCTTGTATCGCCTGTTATCCGGCACGATTTGTCCGCGCCCGATCGCCTGGGTGGCTACCCAGGACCGTCAAGGCAACGCCAATCTCGCCCCATTTTCGTTCTTCAATGTGGTCAGCGTTGACCCGCCGGTATTGGGGTTCTCGCCGCTTCAGAACGGCCAAGGGCGCAGTAAAGACACCGTGCGTAACCTGGAAGAAAACCCCGAATGCGTGGTGCACATCAGCAGTGAAGCGTTGGTCGATGCCCTCAATACGACCAGCGCGAGCCTGTCGCCCGGTGAGGACGAGTTCATGCTTGCCGGGCTCGAAAAAGCCACCATGGCGGGGGTGTCGGTGCCACGTATTGCCAGTGCGCCGGTGGCCTTCGGCTGCCGGTTGCGCGACATCATTCGCTTTGGCGACCAGCCCATGGCGGGCAACCTCGTGCTCGCTAACGTGATTTCCCTGCATCTTGATGATGCCATCTGGGATGGCCGCCACGTTAATCTGGACGTGCTTACTCCCATCGGCCGACTGGCGGGCAGCGACTATATTCGCACAACTGACCGGTTCGCTTTGCAGCGCCCCAGCTAACCTACTCAGCAGTAGACCAACCGTCTGGTTACATACTTCGCTACAATGTTTACTTAGTAATTAAGGATAATTGTCCTTTAGTCCTATATTCTGCGGCCGATAGTACTGTTAGGCGCATTCCACGCTGATGTATCGCGTGGTGAAAAAAAGACGCCATTGTGCTGATTTTAAAGGTTTTACATAAGCCGTATTCGGCAATAAAGCGGGCAAGCAGATTAAGGAGGGGCAATGCGACGATTAGGGATAGCGTTACTGAGTGTGGCGTTAGTGCCGATGGCTCAGGCGGAACTTGAATTTGCCATCGTAGCACCGGACACAGGGCCGGCAGCTTCGCTGGGGCAGGGCATGCAGAAAGGGATTGAGACTTATTTTGCCGAAATTAATGCGGACGGTGGCGTCAATGGCGAGACGCTGTCACTGACCGCCTTTGACGATCAGTATGACCCCATCCAAGCTGCCCGCCATACCCGTGAAGTGGTCCAAGATGATGACATCCTAGCGGCGATCGGCAATGTGGGCACGCCCACCGCAACGGTCACCATACCGATCCATAATGAAGCGGAAACGCTGCTTTACGGCGCCTTCACCGGAGCAGGCGTGTTGCGACA
The DNA here is from genome assembly GCF_900086985.1 of Halomonas sp. HL-93. Taxonomy (NCBI): domain Bacteria; kingdom Pseudomonadati; phylum Pseudomonadota; class Gammaproteobacteria; order Oceanospirillales; family Halomonadaceae; genus Halomonas; species Halomonas sp. HL-93. Next base: position 2,909,276 of record NZ_LT593974.1, on the reverse strand, counting down.
ATCGCCGCCTGATCGCTATGTCATCAACTACCGTGCAAGCTACGTGCAGGAAACCGCCGCAATGGTGGATGGCCTGATGGAAGCTGGTATTGAGCCGGAAGAAATTGCTTTTTTCACCCAAAACGATAGTTTTGGCGACGCGGGCTACAACGGAGCGAGGCAAGCCCTTGAAGCGCAAGGCTTCACCGGCATCGAAAATCTTGCCCATGGCCGCTTTTCACGTGGCACTCGCAATATCCACCAGGGGCTAGCGACCATTCTGCAAGCCGCCGAAACCCCCAAAGCGGTAATTATCGTCGGCACATACGGCCCTGCCGCTGACTTTATCCGCGAAGCTCGCCAGGACATGCCCGATGCGGTGTTCCTCAACGTCTCGTTCGTGGGAAGCCAAGCGCTGCTAAACGAGCTGGGTGATCAGGCCGAAGGGGTCATTGTTACCCAGGTAGTGCCGCCATTAGATGCCGACCTGCCGGCGGTTGAAGCGTATCGCCAGGCGCTCGCGGAATATGCCGATGACAGTGAACCCGACTTCGTCTCACTGGAAGGCTACCTGGCGGCCAAGTTATTTGTGGAAGGCGTAAAAGCCGCGGGCGATTCACCGGATCGAGACGCCATTGTCGATGGGATGCTAGGGCTCGGCGAGGTAGATATTGGCTTGGAAGAGCCGCTTCAGCTGGGGCGTGACGACCATCAGGCCAGCGATAGCGTCTGGCCGACCATTATTGCCGACGGCAAATTTGAATTAGTCGAGTGGTCAACGCTGCTGCGCTAAGGCGTTCATCCGCTGCTATTGCGTCATTTACCCCTGATACAAGCGAAGTTAGCTAATGAAAAAAACACTCAGTTTACGTGCCATGTTGATTGGCTTGTTTCTGGCCGCCGTTATCGGTGCCGTGGTGCTGGCAGTCACCGGCTGGGCAACCAATCAGCGTTTGATCGACTCGCAACGCTACATCACCGGTGACGTGATGCCGCTGCAAAACGCCAGCCGTGAAATGGTGTCGACCATGGGGGCTTTTGGCCAGCGCCATGCCGACCTGCTGGCGGCAGAGAACGACGACGAGTTGGCGAACATTACGCCCCGGGAAACGCTGGACGAGCGCTTCAGCGAGGCCCGTAGTGACTTGGCGGCAGACGATACCGAAACCCAATCAGGCCGGTTGGCTGCATTGGATGAGTACTACCAGGCCCTCCTCGAAAGCGACACCTCGCTGGAAAGCGTCCGCCAGGAAGAGCTCGCCTTGCAAGCGCGCATGGCGGAACAGCTGGCTGAGATGCAAGCGTTAATCAGCGAGGTAATGAGCAGTGCCGGGGATATCGCCGGGCGAACTGCGCTGGTTCAAGTGCGTGAGCAGCGTGAACTCGAGGAGCGTTTAAACGCCTGGCGGGAAGACGGTATGACCACCTTGCCCACCGGGTTGCTGGATAACTTGTTTAGCAATGATGCTGAGATAAGCCGTCTCAGCAGCGACGTACGCATCGCCGTCGCGATGTTGGCCGACCAAGGCCGACGCTTAATGCAGGTCGAAAGCGAAGATGCGCTGGTTAATCTGCGTCACAACGAGATCGCCCAGCAAATTGGCTTGGCTCGCCAGTCGCTGGCGGGCATTACTCGCTCGCCAAGCACTGATACTGAGCAAGTAGAGCTGGTTAACGGGCTGGACGATATTATCGTTGAGCTGGAAAGCTTAATGATCGCCGATGACAGCTCGGTATATGCGCTGCGCCAACAGCAGTTGGATCGCCGTGCACAAGTCCAGAGCGAGCTTGATAGCGTCAGCCAGGCGATGGACCAGATGGGCGACGCATTAACCGATGTGGAAGCCTACGCGGTCGAGCAGGCCGACACTGCCGCTGAGCAGGCCGAAATGCTGGCCAATGCGGGTCGTACGCTATTAATCGTGGTAACGCTGGTGGTGATTGCGCTGCTGGCGATCTTTGGCTGGCGCACGATGGTGCGCGTGCTCGGGCCGCTTTTGACCATGCGTCGTCAAATGGAAAATATCAGCGGGGCCGCTGGCGAAAATGCCGACCTTTCAATGCGCCTTGATCTACAGCGCAACGACGAAGTGGGGCAAACCGCGCAGGCTTTCAACCGCATGATGGATACGTTTGAAGGCATGGTGGCGCAAATTCGCCAAAGCGCTGAGGCGATTGCCGCCAGCAGTCGCCAGATTGCCTCCGGTAATGAAAACCTTTCCCAGCGTACCGATCAACAGGCCGCCTCGCTTGCCGAAACAGCGTCGAGCCTTGAGCAGATCACCGCCACGGTCAAGCAAACCGCTGACTACGCTGACCATGCCAAAGGTGCGAGCACTAGCGTTGACCAGCGCGCGCGCTCGGCTGGTGATGTCGCTAAACGCACCACAGAGGCGATGGGTAATATTCGTGAATCCAGCGAAAAAATCACCAGCATCATCAAAGCGATTGATGACATTGCCTTCCAAACCAATTTGCTGGCGCTCAATGCGTCGGTAGAAGCGGCGCGGGCCGGTGAGCAAGGACGCGGCTTTGCCGTAGTCGCTCAAGAAGTGCGTAAGCTGGCGGGTAGAAGCGCTGAAGAAGCCGCACAAATTCGCCACTTGGTCGACGATAGCGTGGCCAAGGTTAGCGAAGGCGAGCACCTGGTCAATGCATCAAGCTCTCATCTGAACGAAATCGTCGAGAGCTTAACCGAAGTGACGCGTTACGTGACGGAAATCGCCCAGGCAACCCACGAACAGTCCTCCGGTATTGAGCAGATCAACCAAGCGATCGCCCAGTTGGATCAGGTGACCCACCAAAATGCTCACTTGGTGCAGGAAGCCTCCACCGAAAGCCAGACCCTCGACGAGCGTGCCAGCGACATGAACTCACTGGTCAGTCGTTTCAAGGTCGGTGAAGGCGCTGGACAGCGTCATCTTTCGCTGCCGGAACAGAAAGCCGCTCCCCGCCTAAGCTAGTCTGACAGGGCACCCGCCGCCATTGTGCAAAGCATGGCGGCGGGTGTAGTAACGGCCTACTACCCCTCATTTCTTCGCGCTTGCTACGCTCAGTCCACACGCGATCCCGCGTGGTAACACGATCGTTGGCAACGTCGTTGTTGATGGCTTTTTAATAACGTTGTTGCTAATAAGCTGATAACAAGGAGACGTGATATGACCAGCAAGCGCATTTTAATGATTACCGGCGACTTTACCGAAGATTACGAAACCATGGTGCCTTTCCAGGCACTGATGGCGGTGGGGCATCAAGTGGATGCGGTATGCCCCGACAAGCAAGCGGGCGATACCGTGGCTACGGCCATCCATGATTTTGAAGGCGACCAGACCTATACCGAGAAACCTGGCCACCGATTTGCCCTCAACGCGACCTTCGCCGACATCAATCCGGCGGACTACGATGCGCTGGTGGTCCCTGGTGGGCGTGCGCCGGAGTATTTACGCCTCAACAAAGCGGTACTCAGCATGGTGCAGCACTTTTTTGACGCCCAAAAACCGGTGGCGGCGATCTGTCACGGCGCTCAGCTGTTGGCCGCAGCGGGCGTCTTGAAAGGTCGCGAGTGTTCAGCATATCCGGCGTGTCAGCCCGAAGTAGAGCTGGGCGGCGGACGTTTTCGTTCAATCGATGTGACGGAAGCGGTCACCGATGGCAACCTGGTAACCGCCCCTGCTTGGCCCGCCCATCCTGCCTGGCTAGCCCAGTTTATGGCGTTAATGAATCGCTAAGTGAGCCGCGTATTAGCGCCCATCTGGTTCTGCGCCCAAGACGCCTGGGCGCAGAACCAGATGGGCGCTATGCTGATAGCATGACTCACTTCGAAGAGGCGGCGTGATGTGCAAACTGTTTATCGATGCGGACCCTTCGCTCTGGCAAAGCGCGAGCCATTCGCTGCGTATTGACGGCATGGTGACTAGCGTGCGCCTGGAAAATTACTTTTGGCAGATTCTTGAGGAAATTGCCCAGCGCGACGGTATGAACACCGCTCAAATGATCACGCGGCTTTACCACGAATCGGTAGCCGCGGGGCATGATGCGGGAAACTTTACGTCGTTTTTACGCGTATGCGCGCTGCGCTATCAGGCATTGCAGCTAAGCGGTGATATACCGCACAGCGTAGACGTGCCGATTGGTTCACTGGATGCCGAGCACATTCGTTGTCGCGAAATCACCACGCGGGCGAAACAGGTGCACTAAACAGGCTATTCCAGCCGCTCTCGCAGGCGATTAAGAAAGCTTTCAATACGTAGCGCGTTGGTGCCTACATCACTGGCACCTAAGCGTGATGCCGAACGCATATCTACCTGAATGTCGTTTTCTTGCTCGGTGAGTCGGATGACGACATCATCTTTAAAACCAAACCAGCGGGTGACAGCCGTGGCTTCGATGGTGTTGTCGGTAATCGCTGCAATCTCCCAGCCTGCGGCTTCAACTTCTGACTGGGCGGCGCTGAGCACACGCGAACGCGGTGCTGCTACCATGAGCGGCTGCACCTCGGGATAGGCGTCCCGCTGCTGACGCGCCGTTTCCTCGCCTGGGTAGTCAACGCCGTTGGGCGCGGCTTCCCGGGCATCGCGTAGGGCATCAAAGGTCGGCGGGTTCTGGGTGTCGGTGGTGATGTCGTGAATAACCGGTGCCTGCTGGGCACGCTGCCAGTGTTGCCAGGGCATATACAGCATGGCGACGGTGCCCACCAGCACGATCACTGCGACCACGCCAGCGCCGGGACGGCGTGTCAAAGCGCTGACCACCAGCACAAGCAACCCCAGCGCTGCTGCGGCCCCGGCAAGATAGACGCCATAGCGCAGTAGGCTGAAGGCATCGCCCAGTTCAATTAGCTCCCCGCGGTAGGCCGGGCCAGCTCCGCCCATCAGTAGCAAAGCAGCCAGCAGCGCTAAAACGCTTAGCCATGCCAAAGCATTAGGCCACCGGCCGCCGTTGGCTTGCCGAGTACTGGGTGGTTTTGTCATGCTTTTCCCCTGATGAATAACGTGTTAAGCGACTCACTCCGACGTCAGCATAACCAGCTATTTCACGTTATGCTTGTCTTCCTGCAATGAGAACGTCAACCACGATGCCCCAGACTGACCCAGAGGCTCCGATTGCCACCCAGGTGCGCACACTGCTAGCCAGCATGCCAAGCGCAGCATTGCCCATCACTTACCAGCAACTGGCAAGTGCCTTAGGGCTTATGCCCCCGCGCACCATTCAGCGCGTTGCACAAGCGCTAGAGCAGCTCATGAAAGAGGATGTGGCAGCAGGGCGGCCAATGATCGCGGCGCTGGTGGTTAGCCGCCGAGGTGATGGCTTGCCCGCCCCAGGCTTTTTTCAACAGGCAGTAGCGCTGGGCCGTTTTCCTGCCGACCCGAGCCAGCATGAAGCGCTATATATGGCTGAACGTGAAAAGGCGCTTGAGTCTCGAAACTAAGGCCTAAGGCCCCTTCACTACCTTTTCCGCAGTGGATCGAGCAGGCCACTCAGACCGTTATGGTCGATCTCATGCATTAAATGTAGCAGTTGTCCGATTTCGCCTGTTGGGAATCCCTCGCGTGCAAACCAGTTTAAGTATGGTCCGGGTAAGTCGGCGATAATCCAGCCTTCATATTTGCCGAAGGGCATCTTGCGGTTTACCAGCTTCTCAAGGTCTTCTGGGTTCACCTGTAGATTCCTTTTATGCTTAATTTAAGCACCTTTTATATTTTTAAAACGCTATCATCAACGCGTAATGGATTTTATTTTCGCATAGCGCGCTCTAGGATAGAGCAATCAGGATGGTGCGGTACGCTAGCCAAACGAAGCAATGCCATTAATATGACTCTCGCTACAGGAGATAACCATGAGCCTTTCCCCTTTTCACCTGGCAATTCCCGTCTACGATTTGAGTGCTGCGCGTGCGTTTTATAATGACGTGTTCGGCTTAAGTGAAGGGCGCTCAAGCGATCACTGGGTTGATTTCAACTTTTTCGGGCATCAGCTCGTCATTCACGAGCACCCCAAAACGCCGGGCCAGGAAGACGTTCACACCAACCCAGTCGATGGCCACAATGTGCCGGTGCCCCATTTTGGTGTGGTGCTCGGCTGGGATGAGTGGGAAGCCCTGGCGGAGCGTCTTAAGGCCCGCGACACCGACTTCGTGATTGAGCCTTACGTGCGCTTCAAAGGCGAAGTGGGTGAGCAGGCCACCATGTTCCTGCTTGACCCCTGCGGTAACGCGTTGGAATTCAAAGCCTTCAAGGACATGGGCCAGCTATTTGCCAAATAGTTGCTGCGTTATGACCGCATGGCCTGCTCTTGGCGACGATGCTGCAATGGCGCGTCGCCAAAATAGCGCTTATAGTCGCGGCTGAATTGCGGCACGCTGCGGTAGCCCACCGCTTGTGCCGCCTGGCTGACGTTATGATCATCCTGAAGCAATAATTGCTGGGCTTTGATTAGCCGAAGTTGCTTGATGTATTGCGCCGGCGATGCGCGGGTGATTTGTTTAAAGTGCTGGTGAAACGTCGAGGGGCTCATATTGGCCTGACGAGCTAGCTGCTCGACGCTGTAATGGTCGGCGAAGTCGCGATGCAGCGACGATAGTACCTGAACGATGCGCGCGTAATGACCATGTCCGCGCACCAGCGCCTTAAGCGCCGGGCCCTGCTCGCCTTTTAATGCCTCAAATACCACATCGCGTATACGTGCCTTGCCCATCGTGTTGAGTTCAGCGGGCTCATGCAGTGCACGCACCAATCGCAGCACTGCGGCTTGCATGCCCGCATTCATCGCCACCGATGCCATGGGCAGCGTGGCCTGGTTGTGACCGAGTACCTCGCCCATGGTGGCCACCATTTCGCTAAGCAGCGCAGGCTCCAACTGAATGGATACGCCTAGCAAAGGTGCCTCAGGCGAGCCGTGGGTTTCGCATTCAAACGGCAGCGGTAAGGTTTGTACCAAGTAGTGGCCGGGGTCGTAGTGAATTTCCCTATCGCCCAGATAGCCGATCTTACGCCCCTGGGCGATGATAATTAGGCTAGGCTGGTAAAGCAGTGGCGTGCGGGCCTGGTGGCGAGCAAGCCTCAACAGCGACACGCCGCTCAGCGCGGTAGGCGTCATGCCTTGTTGGTTGACCAGCGGCGTCATCAGTTCCGCCAGTTCACTGCCTGCTTGGGCCGCATTAAGGCCAGGGTTGGCGACTTCACTCGGCATAATAGCTCCATAATCAAGCTTCCATTAATAAAGACGATTATGTCACGTTTTTCGGCATATTTTGTTATTTTATAGCGATTGTATGGAGGATCGTGCAAAAGTTTCGTAGCTTCATTCATCGCTATCTCGGCCTATTAGGTCAATAATAGGTGTTCATCCCCGTCGTTGAGGGGGATCGCTGAAAAAGGAGCTTCATTCGATGAGTCAAGCCAAAGCCTACGCGGCATTGTCTGCAGATAAACCCCTAGCCCCGTTCACTTTTGACCGTCGCGAGCCTCGCCCGGACGACGTCGCCATCGACATCTTGTACTGCGGCGTTTGCCATAGTGATCTGCACTTTGCTCGCAATGACTGGGGCATGACGCAGTTCCCTATCGTGCCAGGTCATGAAATCGTCGGTCGCGTGACCGCCGTGGGCGACAAGGTGAGTCGCTTTAAAGAAGGCGATATTGTCGGCGTTGGTTGCATGGTTGATTCCTGCCGCACCTGCTCGGCCTGTAAAGATGGCGTGGAGCAGTACTGTTTGGAAGGCTTCACCATGACCTACGGTAGCGAGGACCGCCAGGATGGCACCATGACCCAGGGCGGTTACTCCAATAAGATTGTGGTCAGCGATCACTTCGTGTTGAAAATGCCCGATGGTATCGATCTTGCCTCTGCCGCGCCGATCTTGTGTGCCGGCATTACGACCTACTCGCCGCTCAAGCATCACGGCGTAGGTAAAGGCCACAAAGTGGGCGTGATCGGTATGGGCGGCTTGGGTCATATGGGCGTTAAACTGGCTAAAGCGCTAGGTGCTGAAGTCACCGTGTTTACCCGCTCGGATGCCAAGGTTGAAGAAGCCAAGCGTAACGGTGCCGACCACGTTGTGGTGTCTAGTGACCAAGCGCAGATGGACGCCGTGGCCGAAACCTTCGACTTCATGCTCGACACCGTGCCGGTTCAACACGATCTCAATCCCTACCTGGCGTCCTTGAAGTATGATGGAACGCACATTCTGGTCGGGCTGATGGAGCCCATCGAGCCGGCGATTGAAGCCTTCAATCTGGTCTTCAAGCGTCGCGTCGTAGCGGGCTCACTGATCGGCGGTATCGCTGAAACCGAAGAAGTATTGCAGCTATGTGCCGACCAAGGCATTACCTGCGACGTTGAAATGTTGGATATTCACAACATCAACGAAGGCTTCGAGCGAATGGAGAAAGGTGACGTTCGCTACCGCTTTGTCATCGATATGGCGACCATTTAACACCGTTAACGGTGCGTCTTAACTAGTCTGTTTACGTTGCCCGGTGGCGAGCGGCCTGCTCGTCACCGGTTTTTTGTTAGACCAAGGTCTATATTTTTGTCAATTTCCTTCATGTTGTGCGATGTTGGCCGATAGTCGTTGATACCCACACTTAAAAAAGCAAAGGGATCAACAGGATGAAGCACCTCTCGATTAAATGGAGCCTAACCGCCGCGCTGGTCATATTGCTGTTAATGATTGGCTTGATTAGCGGGCTGGGTTTCTATTCGAGCACCACCAGTGAAAATGCCCTCCAAGAATTGGCGATTAATAACGGGGAGCTCGCCAACGCCGCCAACCGCACCCAGGTCAACGCGCTTCGCGCCCAGACGTTTTTGGATCGCTACGCTAGTTTCAGTACTCAGGGAAATCCAGACAAAGGGGAAGAAAGCCAAGCAATGGCCCAGGCGGCGGTTAATGCCGCCGATGAGCGGTTCGAGCAGTTTCGCCAGGTTGAACTCGCTGAAGATGACCCACGCACTGAATACGTCAGCGCTATGGTGGACGCTTACGATGCCTTTGTGACCGAAGGTATTACGCCTTTGCTTGATGCGGCCCCGTTTCAAGTCCAGCGAAGCCAGGAAGAGCTAAGCGAATTGGGCATTGCCTTTGACGATGCCATGCAGGCGTTTACGGATTACGCTAACCAGCGCAGCGATGCCATGCTGGTCGACGTTGCGTCGCTGAACCAAATTGTCGGCACCATCGCTATTGTTCTGCTGGTCATTGCCGTGCTGGCCACGGTCATCATGCGCATGGGCATTGTGCGTGGCCTGGTCACGCCGCTGCGCGAGGCGGTGGTGCACTTTGAACGCATCGCCAGTGGTGATTTAACCGCTCGCATTGAAGACCGTGGGCGTAATGAGGTAGGGCAACTCTACCAAGGGTTGGCCGACATGCAGGCCAAGCTTAAGTCGCTGGTGGTTTCGCTACGCGAAAGTAGCGACAGCGTGTTTAGCGGAACCGGTGATATTTCAGCGGGTAGTCAGGATCTTTCCGCGCGCACCGAACAGCAGGCCGCCGCGCTTCAACAAACCGCCTCCAGCATGGAGCAAATGGCCACCACGGTTAGCCGTAATACCGAAACCGCCCAAGAGGCTGATCAATTGTCAGTCGCAGCCTCACAGTCGGCCGAAAGTGGGGGCAAGGAGGTGGCTCATACGGTTCAACTGATGCGCGATATTGCCTCAAGCGCCGAACGCGTCAACGATATTATCGGGGTGATTGATTCGATTGCCTTCCAGACCAATATTCTCGCTTTGAACGCCTCGGTTGAGGCAGCGCGGGCCGGGGAGCAGGGGCGTGGTTTTGCCGTGGTGGCCAGCGAAGTGCGCCTTCTGGCAAGCCGCAGCGCCGACTCGGCTAAAGAGATCCGCCAGTTGATCGAGGCAACCACCGGCCAAATTCATCAGGGCGCGCAACAGGCCGAGAGAAGCGGTGAAACGATCAACGACACCGTAGATTCTATCCGCCAGGTCACCACGCTGGTCAGTGAAATCTCCACCGCCACGCGGGAGCAGAATAGCGGCATCGAACAAATCAACGCCGCGCTGACTGAAATGGACTCGGTGACCCAGCAAAACGCGTCGTTGGTTCAACAAACCAACGTTGCCGCCGCCTCGCTAGAGGGGCAAGCGAAGCAGCTTGCCGCCTTGATGGCGACCTTCCGGTTGGAACAGGGGGAAGTAGACGCGCAGTCAAGTGCGGATGCCCATGATATGGATGCTAAGCAGCCTATCGCTACCCTGGCGACGCCTAGCAAAGCAAGCCCACAAAGCAAAAAACAGCCAGCGCACGCTCAGCAAGATAACGACGAGTGGGACGAGTTCTAGCAAGCCTGAAAAACGCCCCCGCCTCATGGGCGGGGGCAATAATCAAAGGTGGGCGCACACGCGTAGGCGGACGTAATCAGCGGTCCAGTTACCCTGGGCGTCGCGAAGGCTGTGGGCTAACAGCATCTGGGTATTGTCGATCACTGATTCGCGCAAGTCGTCTTCCAGCCCATGTAAAAAAGGACTCGCGAAGGTATCGAGCCAGCCGATGATGCCGGTGGGCAGTGGCGTTGGGCGGGGTAAGAGCTCAATCGACTCAACCTTAAAACCGACTGTTTCCAGCAAATGGCGATAGTCATCCGCAGTGGGGAAGTACCACGGGTAGCGGCCCCGGGCGCTGATACCACGAAACTGCAGCGCGCCGATGAGTGCGGTACAAATCGCCGCTACGTTGCCATGCCCGCCAAACTCGGCGACAAATCGCCCGCCCGGTTTTAGCGCGCGCTTGATGCTGGCCAATACCGATTGGGGGTCGAGCATCCAATGCAGCGTCGCGTTGCTAAACACGGCGTCAAATTCCTGGTCAAACGGCATCTGGTAGGCATCCATCACTCTGGCGTTGAGCCCTCTTTCTTGAGCAGCGCTGACCATCTCTTGCGACGCATCAATGCCCACTACCTCGGCTCCACGTTGGGCAATTTTCTCGGTTAGCAAACCATCGCCGCAACCCAAGTCTAAAATCCGTTCACCTGGTTTTGGGGCAAGCAGCGCTAACACTTCGTCGCCCATCTCGGGCACAAAGCGCGCATGCTGGGCATATCCCTCTGGGTTCCAGGATTGCCGAGTCGACTCGCGTGATGAATCCGTCATAAATGCTTCCTAGCGTAGGGTTCCGTTAAACCATAGGCTAAGTATAGCGCGACATGCGGTTAAGTGCGTGGTGCAACAGGCTGTTTACTGCAACATAAGGGTTGGTTTTTGTATCTGAACGGGCGCAGATGCAGCGAGGTCGGCACAGCGGGTGCCGCTAGGCAGGCAGCACCTTATTTGCTTTATGTACGTGCGTATCAGGCACGCATAAATCTGCGGCGATAAAGACATTTCGCTCATGCGCAAGTAGGTCTGGTGCGGTTGAGAAAGTAGTCGCTACAAACGGTGATGTCATTCCCCGCAGCAGCGCTGAGTAGTTGAGGCCAAAGCGGATTTCCGTACCGGGTGGTAGGCGGTGCGGTGTCTCAAGTACTAGGTGGTCGCTGCTGGCCGCCAGAATGCGGACGCCTTCTGGGGGTGTTAGGCCTTCGGGGTCAATATCTTGTCGCCCTATTGACGCGATGGTCTGAATAATGGTGCCGCGTTCACGCATTTCGACCGGCGAGCCGAACGCGGCCTCTGCCGTGATGCCGCGCGGTGAGGTCGGTTTGGCTAACGATTCAATCACCGATACCACCAAACTGAACGCATTGGTGTACAGGCCTTTCAAGGGCCGTCGTGTGAGGGGGTCGCAACCAAGCAAAATGGATTCACCCAAACGCAGGTCGTTAACGCGGCCAGTGGAAGACTGCATGGCCCAGGCGAGATTGGCTGAATTGCCTCCCGACACGATCGGCAGCGCTTGCGCTAACGCATTTTCAAGACCACTAGCAAGTGAGGTTAGCTCGCCCATATTCTCCACGCTGGGCACCACCCCGGCTCGGCATGCGAGATTGGTACCCAGGCCCAATAGCGTGACATTGCTAAGACGCACGATGTGCTGGGCAGCGTCGAGAACACCGCTTGGCAGCACACCTTCGCGCAGGTCGCCAAGCTCTACCATCAATATCACGCCATGCACCAGGCCGTGTTTAGCCGCCGCTGAGGCGAGCGCTTCGGCTACTTCAAGTTCACTCACCTGGCTGATATTGGCACATGCGACCGCACGTTCGGCTTGTTCAGGCGTGGGAGAACGCAGTAGCGTTAAAGGTATCTCAATGCCCGCTTTGCGAAGCGCTTCAAGGTTTTCGATCCGTGAGTCCCCCAAACGCTCGGCACCACCGGCCATCATTGCGCTGGCTACTTCTGGTAAGCCTAATGCTGCCTTAGTAACGCCGGTGACCTGGATGCCCTTAGTGGCTAACAACGTCACCAGGGTGCGCGTGTTCTCCTCGATCTTGATCAGATCGATCTCGATACGCGGCGAGGTCATACGACTTCCAGCGGCTGCCGTGCTTTCAGTGTGGGGAAGGCCGCTGTGACCATAGCGACAAGTTCGCAAGGCGAATGCCACAGCGCATCGGTGGCGGGAATGCCAAGCTCGGCCTGATACCGCTTAGCCGCGTCTAAAACCTCTGTGGAGGACATGTCCTCATGGTTGATCGCTAGGCCAATGACCTTGGTCTGGCCGAACAGCTCGATAAGCTGAATCTCTGATTCGGGAGTCGGCATGCGGACATCAGGGTAGTCGCTGAGCATTTTGCGCGCTGGGGCATGCTGCATAATGACTGCTTGCGGGCGGCTGGCGCGCAATACCACCGTCGAACTCAGGTAGGCGGGATGGCTCAACGCGCCTTGGCCTTCTATAACAATAACGTCGGGGTGCTCGCCTTCATAAGCGGCCATCACCGCGCCTTCGAGTTCGCCCACGCCAAATTGGGCAGGAATGGCATCCAGTGCCACGCCATAGGCGGCGCCCTGCATCAGGCCAGTTTGGCCCGTTCCGACCATGACTGTGTGAATGCCCGCTTCGTTAAGCGCCTTGGTAAGCAGGGTAGACGTGGTGCGTTTACCAATCGCGCCATCGGTGCCCAATACAGCGATGCGTATGCAGTCAACGTTAGCAATGGCACCATCGAACATACGCAGGTGCTTCGTCGGGCGTGGTCGGCGGATATCGTAAAGCGTCGCGCCGGCAGCGTTTGCTGTCGCTGACATTTCCGGGTCGTCGGCGAGAAACTCGTGTAGACCAGAGACCACGCTGACGCCCGCCGTCAATGCCGCCAACACGACTGCGCGGTCAGCCTCAGACATCAATCCAGATAAAGGTGCCAGCCCAAATATAAGCACATCGGGCAGGGAGCCGAAATCGGCAAGCGCTGTGGTTAAATCGGCCACTATTGGAATGCCCGCTGAAGGCATACCCAGCGCGAGGCCCGCGTCTGTGCCGGCCATGGTGCTGTCGATAACGCAAAGGATGCGGTATTTCTCACTGCTGCGCACCAGACCGTTGGCCGTTTTGCCATCAATTCGGGTGAAGTTGCCCTCGCAATAAACGATAGCCGTTTGGCGAGTATCATTGGTAGATGTGTGCGAGCCGAATATAGCTTTTAAGGAACTAGGAAGCATGAATCACAAACCTCAGGTTTGGACTCAGAGGAGGCAACAGGTAGGTACCGGCGGAAGAGTGCCGACGTCAACGAGAGGTCTCCACTAAGGCAAGTGGATGTACGTCAGCATACACACAACGGGGCCTCCCGTATGTTTTGTTTGCCCCAGAGAAAAATCCATGCGCCTGCGTTTTCAGGTACGAGGTGGATTTGTTTTCTTCGCCTATACTCACAGGAACCATAACAATAACGGCCGGTGTGAGTAATACTTCCGGCCAGCATCTAAGGAGAACTTTTCATGACTCTAAAGCGTGCCTACTGCCTGCTGGCAGCGTTTTATAGCGTGTTACTGATGATCGGCATTATCGCCGTATTGATGGGCGGCGGCACGCCGCTCGCGGCGGTGTATCTGGTCGTTGGCTTTTTTGCCGTGCTGGGGCTGTGGGGGGCAAGCCTTGAGTGCAGCGTGATGAATCCGCGTATGTGGCGCCCGCTGGCGGTTGCCCTCGCTGTCGGTGGGCTCGTGCAATTTGTGGTAATGCTGCAAATGTCGGTGTCAGGAACCACGCTGACATGGGTATTAACCAGCAGCATCTTTGCCATCCTGCTAGCCGTGATGCTCTACCACTACGGTAACCGCGACCAACCGCTATGGGCAACGGCAGCCGAGCGAAGCGACGCTAGCCGCCTGCGTGTCATGCTGCAGCAGCAAACCGCGCTCACCGCGATTCACCGCGAAGGCGAACGCGAAAACCACGCCAACGTATTTAAAGTGGGTAATGAATACGAGGCCAATATTACCCGCCACTCACCGGAAGGTCAGGAAGCCTTTAGCGAACGCTTCCGCCATCCTGAATCGTTAGTGTTCTTTCTGGAAAAGTTCGCCAGCATTACGATCAAAGACTTTCAGCGGCCGGCGACGCCCGGCTAAAGCGGGGCGCCGCCAATGGGGGGCTACTCGACCAGATCAAGCAGGCGGTCGGGGTAGTTGGTGAACAGGCCGTTTACCCCCCATTCCATCAGGCGCTCCATTTCTTCGGTTTCATTGACGGTATACACATGCACCGGCAGGCCGTTGTCCTGGGCTTGCTTAACAAAGTCGGCATCAATGACCTCTTCGCCTTCGTAGATGACGTTAGTGCCAATACCCACTGCGTAATCGGCCACTTCCTGGAAGTCTTCATCGGTAATCTCGGCGGGCCCCGGGGTCACGTCTGTCCATTCCACCAGGCGTGAGTCGTCTTCTTCGCTTGGGTAGTACCACACCAGTTGGATCAGCGGTACATCGTCATTTAATTCCTGCACTTTTAACAGGCTGTCCTGCTCGAAGGACTGCACCAGCACGCGGCCATTCTCGACCATATCGTACTCTTCCAGCGTTTCTACCAGGGCTTCTTCCAGGCCTGGGTTTAATTGGGGCGATTTGGTCTCGATGTAGTAGCGGGCATCGTGACCAAAGCGCTCGAAGAGCTCATCCAATGTGAGAATTTGCGCGCCTTCAAAGGCCGAGTCGGCGCTATCGGGGTTCTCGTCGTTAAACCAGGTGCCGGTATCCAGCGCTTTGAGTTCTTCTAAGGTGTAATCATTAATTTCGCCTTCACCGTCACTGGTGCGGTCAATGGTGTCATCGTGAAACACCACTAACTCACCGTCCGAGGTAATCTGAGCGTCTAGCTCCAAGTAATCGACGCCCCACTCATGAGCCTGTTCGAAGGCCGCCATGGTGCTTTCCGGCGCGTGGCCGCTGGCACCACGGTGGGCGATGACTTGAAACGCTTCCAGATCTTTTAGCTGCTGCTCCAGAGGCGATGTGTCTGCTATCGCCGCAGTGGTGGCAGCACCAGCGAAAAGACCCAGCGATACAGCGGTAGCAAGCGGAAGACGTTGCATAGGAGTTCCCTTTATTGAATGTTCATTTAATAACCCTACCCGTTTTCAGTGGCTATTCCAAATTGCCAGCATGTAACATAGTGAGTGTTGAACTGAAGAGAAAAGTCGCTGATCTCACGGGTTTACCCAGAAACTGCTAATCTTGAAATGTTCTTAAACTGCACCGCTTTTTAAGCAAGTTGATATTTAAAATGGCCAAACCAACAGGCGTGGTACCCATCGTTATCCATTTCATTGCTGCCCTGCTGACGGGCGTGGTGCTGGGTAGCGTGGTACAAACACAGTTTAATCTCGCCGCGCTTCGAACGATGGGCGTTAGGATTCCGCTGGAGCAAAGTGTGGCCACTACGCTTCAGGATCTCGCCAGCTTTGCGCCGCTTTATGCACTGCTGTTTGGATTGGGGTTTGTTTTTTCCCAAACCGCGGCTGTGCTGCTTTCCCGATGGCTGGGCGGCAGGTTTCTGGCGCTGTTATGCGCTGGCGGTGCGGCCGTTGGGCTTTGGGCGACGCTATGGCTGGTCAACACCCTGGCGCCGCCGCCCACCTTGATTGCCGCCACGCGCGGCACCGCGGGGCTTATCGCCATGCTGGCAACCGCAGGGGTGGCGGGTTGGCTGTTTGCCCTGCTGCGCCGGCGGGCTGGATACGCCAAGCGCCCGCGCGGCTTTTCCGGTATGGCGCTGGTTCTTGGGGTTGGCAGCTTGGCCGCCGCACTGCCCGGTGTGAGCCAACCGGTTGAGGCCCAGGAAGACCGGTCGTATTACATTGAAACGCTTGCCGATGGGCTTGAACATCCCTGGTCGCTCGCCTTTCTGCCCGATGGGCGCATGCTGGTCACCGAGCGCCCAGGGCGGCTTAGGCTGTTAAGCGGTAAAGGAGAAACAGTGGTGGAATCGCTAAGCGGTGTGCCAGACGTATTTGTTTCTGGCCAGGCGGGCTTATTCGATGTGCGGGTGTCACCGCAGTTTGAAGACGACCAGCAAGTGTATCTTAGCTATGCCTGCGGCAACACTGATGCCAACCACACCTGCCTCGCGAAGGGCACGCTGGCGGAAAACGGCCTGGAAGACGTCAGCGAAATCTTCCGCACTCAACCAGCCAAGCAGGGCGCTGCCCACTTTGGCGGACGCATGGCTTGGCTGGCGGATGGCACGCTGATTCTGACGCTAGGCGATGGCTTTGATTACCGCGAGCAGGCACAGAATCTGGGAAGCCACATCGGCAGCACTGTGCGTCTTAATCCGGATGGCAGCCCGCCCGGTGACAATCCCTTTGCGTTAGCCCATGACGGCGCCCGACCGGAAATTTACAGCTATGGCCACCGCAATGTGCAGGGGGTGGTGTTTGACGACGATAACCAGCGGCTGCTCGCCCACGAGCACGGCCCGCGCGGTGGCGATGAAATCAATATTATCAAAGCAGGTAGCAACTACGGTTGGCCATTGGCGACCGGTGGATTGGATTACACCGGCGCACGGATTTCGCCTTTCACAGAGTACCCAGGCACCGTGTCTCCAGTTCTGGAATGGACACCTTCCATCGCGCCTTCCGGCATGGTGCGCTACACCGGGGAGATGTTCCCCGAGTGGCAAGGCGACTTACTGGTCGGCGCATTGGTGAATAAAGAAGTGCGTCGCGTACGTGTATCCGACAACGGTACCAGCGCCGAAGACGTAGAGGGGCTGTTCGGCGAGCTGGATGAGCGCATCCGCGACGTGCGCGAAGGCCCGGAAGGCGCTATTTACCTGCTCACCGACAGCCCCGAGGGTAGGCTGTTGCGGGTGACTCCCGCCCATGCAACCGAGGCGGGTAATGAATGATTCACCCCGGGTTGAATGTCGTCTTTTTGCCAGCACCTAGTCTGTAGAAGCAACTCACAAGGAGACGTTATGACCACGCTAGTGATTGGCGCGAACGGACAGATTGGCAAGCAGTTTTGCGAGTTGGCCCAGCAGGCAGGTACGCCCATCAAGGCAATGATTCGCAGCGAAAAGCAGGTGCCGTGGTTTAACGAGCGCGGCATCGACACCGTGATTGCCGACCTGGAAGACGATTTCTCACACGCCTTTGAAGGCTGTGACCAGGTAGTATTCACCGCCGGTTCAGGGCCCCACACCGGGCCAGATAAAACCCTGTTGATCGACCTTTATGGAGCCATTCGTGCTGCCGATATCGCCAAGCATAAAGGGCTCTCCCGCTACCTGATGATCAGCGCGATACGCGCCGAGAACCCCATGGAAGCGCCCGAAAAATTGCGCCCCTACATGGCCGCAAAATTCGCCGCCGATGCCCACCTGCGCAGCAGCGGCGTGCCCTACGTGATTCTCAAGCCAGGGCGTTTGACGGATGACGCCGCCAGCCAGCAGTTCGCAAGCTCAATCGACGAGGCAGGCGACAATCAAATCTCCCGCGCCAATGTCGCCCATGCGCTCCACTACGCACTGCAATCCAGTGTTACCAACAAAGAGTTCGCCTTGCTGGATGGAAAGCGGTCGATTGAAGAGATTATCAAGTAGTGCGTTCTCAATGAGCCACAGCCGCTCAGGCGTTAACCCCCTTCATGCCTTCCGGCGTATAACGCTCACCGGTCACCGGAAGGCGCTCGGTGGCCGCTTCAAGCTGTTGCTGCTCGTCGGCGGTTAGGGTGATGGACGCTGCTGCCACATTTTCTTCAAGATAGCGCAGACGCTTGGTGCCTGGAATCGGCACAATGTTATCGCCTTTGGATAGCAGCCAGGCCAGCGACAGCTGCGCTGGGGTGCAGCCTTTTTGAGTAGCCATGTCACCAATCACGTCGGCGATTTGGCGGTTGGCATGCATGGCCTGTTCAGAAAAGCGCGGCAGGTTAGGGCGAAAATCACCTTCGCCAAAGTCGGCATTCTCTTGAAGTTTTCCCGTCAAAAAGCCACGGCCCAGCGGCGAGTAGGGCACGAAGCCGATGCCGAGTTCCTTACAGGTGGGCAGCACATCTTGCTCGACATCCCGCGTCCAGAGCGAATACTCGGTTTGCACCGCGGTTACCGGGTGCACAGCGTGGGCTCTACGAAGGGTCTCTGCACTGACCTCGCAGAGGCCGATATGGGCAATTTTTCCCTCTTTCACCAGTTGGGCGAGTCCTTCCATCGTTTCTTCAATGGGGTTGTCCGGGTTAACGCGGTGGACGTAGTAGAGATCGATTTGCTCGATGCCCAGCCGCCGCAGCGATGCCTCGCAGGCTTGTTGGGCATAGTGGGCGCTACTGTCCAGGCTACGTTGATATTCTCCAGGGTTGCGTACAATGCCAAACTTGGTGGCAATACGCACCTTAGGCTTGTGACTGGCGAGAAAGCGGCCAATCAACTCCTCGTTATGGTGCGGTCCGTACATATCCGCCGTGTCGAAAAAGTCGAGACCCAGCTCTACCGCCCGGGCTAATACCCGCAGCGACTCGCTGTCGTCCCGAGGGCCGTAAAACTCGCTCATCCCCATGCAGCCTAAGCCGATAGCGGAAACGGTTAGATCGTTGCCTAGCGTTCGTTTTTGCATGATGTTTCTCCAGTAATGACGCGATCTTGAGTGGCGCCGTCACAGCGTGGCATTATCCGGTAATGAAAAAAATTAACGAATTAGGTAAGCCAATTTCCGATCATGAAAAACACATGCCGCGTGGCTGGGTATGGGACGACACGCGCACCTTTCTGGCAGTGGCCCGTCACGGCACGCTGAGTGGTGCCGCCGCCGAGCTGAACCTGGGCATCGCCACGCTCTCCCGGCGTATCGAACGGCTGGAAAACGCTTTAAAGCTGCCGCTGTTTGTACGCCAGCAATCGGGCTATCAGCTTACCGAGGAGGGAGCGGGGCTAATCGAGAAAGCCGAAGCCTTGGAGGCTGCAGCGGCGGCCTTTTCCAGCGGGGTTTCCAATGCTGCGCAACTGAGCGGCAGAGTGCGTTTAGCGACCGCTGAAAACCTGGCCACGGCGCTGATTCTGTCCGCATTGCCGCAATTTCATGCGCGGTACCCCGGCATCACGCTTGAACTAGTGACCGATATCACGACCGTCAATCTGCACCGTCGCGACGCCGATTTGGCACTTAGAATGGTTAAGCCCGAGCGGGGCAATGTCACCCTTCGACGCTTGGGTATGCTGGGTTTCGGGCTTTACGCGAGCCCCGACTATGTAGCGCAGCGCAAGGCTCATCGTGACGCAGGCGATTACGACACGGATGCCTTTATCACCTGGGGCGATACGCAAGCGCACTTACCTGCCGCCCAGTGGGTTGAACGGGTTCTACGAGGTCGTGAACCAGCACTGACCACCACATCATTGGCGACCCAGCTAGCAGCGGCCAAAGCGGGGCTGGGGATCGCGGTGCTGCCGCACTTTCTGGCGCTGGAGGCTGAGCTCGTCTGCATCGAGTCCGATATCGGCGTGGATCAGCCCATCTATCTCGTCATCCAGACGGATCTCACCCAATCAGCCCGTACCCGTGCCGTGGCGGATTTTCTGACTGAGCTGGTGGCCAGTAACCGCGATCGCTTGAGTGGGTGATATAGTCACTAAGTCTTCACTTTAACTATACCGAAATGCCCCTATAAAGGTTAAGCACAGCGATAGCTTTATCGCTGCGGCTTCGCCTCGATTCCAAAGCTGCACGTGTTGGCAACATCGTACAGCTATGAATGCTTTGTCTTTATGGTGTTGCTGTCTAAAAAAATGGCTAATGGTCGATGTGGACGGTTAGTCCCTCTTTCCCCACAGCAATATGGTCAGCGAGTATATTTTGCTGGTACTCCCCACCATTTTGCCGCCTGAATGGAATAGGGGGTTCATTAAAAAGATTTTCGAGGCGTAGATGCCAAGCAGCTAGCTCCTTCGCTACGCTGGCTTTAGATAGTTTCCCAGTGCCATACACGGCATGGGTCGGCAGTACATCCATACCCGGAAAAAACAGGGCGCCGTGGGTGATGGGAAATAGCAATTCCTCCAAGGGGCCATTAATACCTCTGGGTGAATAGTCCTCTGCTGGGCCACCCACCATTACCGACAGTAACGCTCGTTTGCCTTTGAGAATACCGTCTCCATAGCGATAACGATTGCCTTCACCTTTGTATCCGTAAGCAAATCCATAGGCGTACACCCGGTCTATCCAGCCTTTGAGAATGGCGGGCATACCAAACCACCACAAAGGAAAGTGGAATATGACGGCATCGGCGGCAAGCAGCTTGTCCTGCTCTGCGGCGACATCCTGCGTCTGCTGGTGAGTGGCATAGGCGTGCTGCGACTCTTGAATAAAGCCTAGCCGGTCAATGTTTATACGGTTGGGGAAATCGTGCTCATCAAACGTCGCTTTCCAGCCCATGCCATATAGGTCTGATTGCAGCACGGTTTGGCCTTGTTGCTCCAGTATTTGTACCGTTTCAGTTACGAACCGACGGGTCAATGATGTGGGCTCTGGGTGCGCATACACAATTAATATGGTTTTGGACACTCTAATGCTCCTACAGGCGAATTTACTTAGTGGATACGCTAGAGATTGTGGGCAAGAATAAGCTATCAATGAAATTAATAGTTTTATGATCTACTATATAAAATATGGATACTAAAAGGCTGGATCTTAATTTGTTGGTGACCTTAGAGGCTTTGCTTGAAGAGCAAAATGTCACGAGAGCCGCCGCACGCTTGCATCTTAGTCAGCCTGCCGTCAGCGCTCAGCTGAGCCGCCTTAGGGATATGTTCAACGACCCGCTGCTCATTCCGGCGCACCGCGGGATGATGCCTACCGCTAAAGCGTTGGAGTTACTTAGCCCACTACGTATTGCACTGGATCAGGTGCGAGAGACACTGATAACGCACCAGCACTTTGAACCTGCCCAAGCGTCGCTGACCATTACGATTGCATGCACCGATTACCTTCAAGCGGTCATGGGATTGGCGGTCATGAAAGAGTTTAGGCGACAAGCACCTGGCATTAGAATCGCCCTACGTAGTCTGGAGCCACCCAGGCTGGAAGCTCAAATGGCACGGGGTGAAGTGGATCTTGCGCTCATGACACCTGAAGAGGCGCCCCAGGTTTTACGAACCAGGCCGCTGTATGATGAGAACTATGTGCTGGTTGGATGCTGGAATCATTCACAGTTAAGTGAGGAAATGACGATTGAAGAGTATGTCCAGCTTGAGCACGTAATCGTTTCGCTCAGCGGGGGCGATTTTTCCACTCAGGTGGATCAGGTCTTAAAAACATTGGGTTATAGGCGCAATGTTGTTCTGTCGACATCTTCATTCCTGTTCATCCCTGAGATTGTTGCTCACTCGCGTTTTGTGGCACTGGTGCCATGGCGTTTAGTTGCCCAACGTTCCGACCTTAAAATTGTTGAATCCCCCATTAAATCACTGGGATTCAAAGTCGGTATGGTGTGGCATGAGCGTAATCATGGTCACAGTGCACATCGTTGGGTGCGTGAGCAAATAGCACGCATCCTTTGCGCGAAATAAACGTTGATCAAGCAGTCATATTAGCAGCAGTCAGTCTCCAACTCCTGCTTGAGCCACTCTGCCAGTGGCTCGCTGCGGCGGCTATCGGCTTGGCTGGGCAACCACAGGCAGAGGCGCGCAGGGGTTTGGATACTTCCCCAGGGGGCCACCAACCTGCCACTTCTCAGGTCGTCTTCCACCAATAGCCGTGGCGCAATGGCGATACCCAGACCCGCCACTGCCGCTTCCATCAAGTAGTAAAGGTGATCGAACCTCTGGCCTTTGCTTAGCGCCGACTCAAGCTGTTCCAGCGCCAGCCCTTTGGCAGCGGCCCACTGTGGCCACGCCTGGGGGCGGGAAGATGTATACAAGAGCTTATTGGAAAGTAGAGAGCCGGGCTTGGTTGCATCGCACTGGGCCGCCAGCGGCGGGCTTGCCACCGCACATATCTGCTCCTCCATCAGCTCGAATACCTCAACACCTGCGGGCCAGGGCGGCTCGGAAAACGCTAGGGTGGCACTGGCGTCCGTCTGTTGGCCGGGCTGCTCGGTGTCACTCACCACCACTTTCAGCTTTAGGTCAGGCAGGTCACGGTGAAGGCGGTCCAGCCTGGGAATTAACCAGCGGGCCAGCAGGCTGCCGGGGCAGGCGAGGGTGAAGGGCGCTTCCTCCACATCACGTTTGAGCGCGGCGCAACTATCACGCAGTTGGGCAAAGGCGTCGCTCAGGCCGCTTTGCAGCTTCTCGCCGTGGGGCGTCAGCACAATGCCACGGCCCGCTTTGGTAAACAGCGCCACGCCAAAATGCTCGTCCAGGCTTCTTAATTGGCGGCTAACGGCGCCGTGTGTAACGCTCAGCTCCTCGGCCGCGGCGGTCACGCTGCCCAGCCGGGCAGTGGCCTCGAAGGCGCGTAAGGCGCTAAGCGGTGGCAGGCTATTGTGCATTGATATGTGACTCCAGCTCACAGGTTGATGACATCTTATCGATTTTTCTCCTCGCCTGCTTGCGCTACTTTGACTGCATTGTTCGATAACGCATTCAGAGGTCGTGATGAATCAACCTATAGACGTATCCCAGAGCCTGCCCGATGCCAACGGGTTATTTGGCAACTTTGGCGGCCGCTTCGTCGCCGAAACCCTGATGCCGCTGATTCTGGAGCTACAAGACGAATACACCACCGCCAAGAACGACCCAGAATTTCAGCGCCAACTGGCCTATTTTCAAGGGGACTACGTCGGGCGGCCCAGCCCGCTTTACTTCGCCGAACGGCTGACCGAGCACTTTGGCGGAGCGAGCATTTATCTCAAGCGCGAAGAGCTTAATCACACCGGCGCGCACAAGATCAACAACTGCATCGGCCAGGTGCTGCTGGCCAAGCAGATGGGCAAAAAGCGCATCATCGCCGAAACCGGCGCGGGGATGCACGGCGTGGCCACCGCCACTGTAGCAGCGCGGTTTGGTTTGCCGTGTGTGATCTACATGGGCACGACGGACATCGAGCGCCAGCAGACCAACGTGTTCCGCATGAAGCTGCTGGGCGCGGAGATCGTCCCTGTCACCTCCGGCACCGGCACGCTCAAGGATGCCATGAACGAAGCGCTGCGTGACTGGGTCACCAACGTCGACGACACCTTCTACATCATCGGCACCGTGGCCGGGCCGCACCCGTACCCGGCTATGGTGCGTGACTTCCAGGCAGTAATCGGCCACGAAACCCGCGCCCAGATGCTGGAAAAGCACGGCCGCCTGCCGGATTCGCTGGTGGCCTGCGTGGGCGGCGGCTCGAACGCCATTGGGCTGTTCTACCCGTTCCTGGATGACCCGGACGTTCACATGATCGGTGTGGAAGCGGGCGGCAAGGGTGTCAAAAGCGGCCTGCACGCCGCCAGCCTGAACGGTGGCACGCCGGGTGTGCTGCACGGCAATCGCACTTACCTGCTGCAAAACGAAGACGGCCAGATTACCGACGCTCACTCGATCTCCGCCGGGCTGGATTACCCCGGCATCGGGCCCGAGCACGCCTGGTTGCATGAGCAGAAGCGGGTCGAGTACGTCTCGGCCACCGATGACGAGGCGCTGGAGGCCTTCCAGATTTGCTGCCGCAAGGAAGGCATCATTCCTGCCCTGGAAACCGCCCATGCGTTGGCAGAAGTCGCTAAACGCGCCCCCAGTCTGCCCCGTGAGCACTTGATGGTGGTCAACCTGAGTGGCCGTGGCGACAAGGACATGACGAGCGTCGCCCATCACCTTGGCGATAAATTCGGAGTGAAAAACGTATGAGTGCGATCCAGGACAACGCGATGAACACTATCGTGAATCAAACCATGCACAACCCCACGCGTCTCGAACACTGCTTTAGCACACTCAAGCAGCAAAACCGCCCGGCACTGATCAGCTACCTGACCGCCGGCGACCCGGATGCCGACACCTCGCGCCGCCTGCTCCACGGACTGCCCGCCGCCGGGGTGGATATCATCGAGCTGGGCATGCCGTTCAGCGACCCCATGGCCGATGGCCCCGCCATTCAAAAGGCGGCCCAGCGCGCCCTGAACAACGGCCAGACCCAGGCCAAAACGCTGGACATGGTGCGCACTTTCCGCGAACAGGACAGCACCACGCCGATTGTGCTCATGGGTTACTACAATCCCATTTACCGCTACGGCGTTGAGCGCTTCTTGACCGATGCCGCCCGTGCCGGGGTAGACGGCCTGATCGTGGTGGATCTGCCCCCCGAACACGACGAAGAACTCTGCCAGCCCGCGTTTCGACACGGCATCGACTTTATACGCCTGGCCACCCCGACTACCGATGCCAAGCGCCTGCCCAGGGTGCTGGCGAACGCCTCCGGGTTTATCTACTACGTCTCCGTGGCGGGCGTCACCGGCGGCAACGCCCCCACGCCGGAACGGCTGGAAAGCTCGGTTTCGCGACTGCGGAAAGATACCGAGCTGCCCATCGCCGTTGGCTTCGGCATCCGCACCGCCGAACAGGCCGCCATCATTGGTAGATACAGCGATGCGGTAGTAGTGGGTTCTGCGCTTGTTGATTGTATCGAAAAGGCCAGCACGCCTGATGAAGCCGTTGAGCGAGTACACGGTTTGGTCAGTGATCTGGCGGAAAGCGTCAGAGGGTGCAGGGAGGTTGAAGAGACGGTGAGCAGTTAAAAGTGGAGATGGAATAAGTGCAAAAGAGCAGGTGATGAACGCCTGCTCTTTTTTATCTGATCAGCTTCCAAGCTGCGACATGAAGCTGCCTGCTCTCTATTTGCGTTGCAGTAGGTTAATAAAAAATCGTATTTTTATTGATTACTGAACATTTCTTTGTTGAAGTGAATAAAATGTTTTGATTTGAGGCGTTTTGTGATGAAGCCAGTAGGTTATGCGTACCTGCACGAGCATTTGGCGCTGGGGGTATGTCCACCCGTTTACCCTGCACGGGTGCGCCCAGTCACACGCATTATGTCTATGGAGAAGGAAATAGCAGTACCTGCCGGGCGTGCGCCAGAAACGTCATTGCTCGACCATCTTCTTTTCGCACTTAAACACGAAGGTATCGATCTCGCCATTCTGGCGGGCGCATTGCCACATTTGCCCATAGAAGCGCTTCAAAACGCCTTGCAAGCCTCGCCAAACGGCATCTATTTAAGAAAATTAGGCTTTTTGTATGAAGCCTTCGTAAAGCGCTTGCCGTTCGATATAGCCGTCAGTGGCCGAGCAGTGCCTTTGTTCGACCCAGAACGCTATATTACCGGCCCTGCAGTACGTGACAGCCGTTGGCGGATTGACTTTAACGGGCTAGGAACACTTGATTATTGTGCAACCGTGAGGCGTACGCCAGAAATTGCTGCACTACTTGAAGAAGATATTCTCACCCAAGCCGCTACCTTCATGGCCTCGTTGCCCCCCGGTATGCTGGACCGCGCAATTCAGTGGGCCTATCTCAGTGAAACCCAATCTTCGTTTGCCATTGAGCGAGAATCGCCGTCGCAAGATAAGCAGCAGCGCTTCATGCAGCTACTCCGTCAGGCACACGAGCGCAAGCTGCTGACTGAAGAATACTTTGTTGAATTGCAGAATAGCACCATCAGTAATCCTTTCGACAAAGCAATGGCATTTCGCCATGAGCAAAACTATCTACATAACGGGTTGCCCGGCGCATTAGGCGTCAGCTATTTACCGCCACCGCCGGATCTTTGTAATCAATTAATGGGCGCATTGATGACCTGGGCGAACCAACTCCCAGACAGCGATTCGTCTGAGGCTGTGCCAGCGCTGGTAGCTTCAGCGATACTGTCCTTTGGTTTTGTTTTTTTGCATCCCTTCATGGATGGCAACGGGCGCATATCACGTTTTCTGATTCACCATACACTCTGCCGAATGGATGGCCTCCCCCACGATAATCTGCTGCCTATTTCGGTTGCCATGAGGCGTTATGAAGCTGATTACTTAGCAGCACTAGAAGCGTTTTCAAGGCCAGCTCGTGAGCATTGGCGAGTAAGTTGGATAGATGCCGATCAGTATAATTTTGAGTATCTGGGGCTCGATGCGCTCTATCGCTATTGGGATGCCACAAACGCCGTGGCTTTTACATTGAAAATGGCAAAAGTAGCGCTGGAAGAGGAATTGAAAGCAGAAACACGCTACCTTGCTTGTTTTGACCGAGTATATGCAGCAGTGGATGCGAATTTCGATATACGTGGAAGTGATTTAGCCCGTCTAGTGATGATGTGCCTAAGTAACGAGGGGCGCCTCTCAAACAACCGGCGTAAGCAGTTCCGCTACCAAGTGCCTGAAGAGGTGCTGGACGCTATCGAGGCAGAAGCACAGGAGGTGCTTGAAGAGTACAAAGACCAGTAACACCGGCGGAAGCAGAACTAGCTGAAAGTACAGAATTTGGCATGCAAGTCTTGTACTTAGGTATCGGCTTAGGGCACCAACGGCCGCCACACATGCTCGTAGCCGATCGACACGGAGACGGCAACCAGCAAGCCCGCCATCAGCCAGTTAAAGCCCTTCACCACCCGTGTGCTTTTAATGCGCTCACCCACCAGGCTACCGATGACCACATAGCTGCCGGGGGCGCCCGCCGCCATGGCGGACAGCCCCAGCGCCCAGACCACTAGGCTTGCGCCCTGAATATCCGCCGGCGGGAACTGAAGGGTGGCAATGGGCAGGGTCGCGACGATGGCCTTCGGGTTGAGCAACTGCATCACCAGCCCATCGCGAAAGTTCAGCAGGCGCGGTGCATGGTCAGGCTCGCCCAAATCCGCGTTGGCGCGGGCGACTTTGAAGGCCAAGTACACAATGTAGCTACAGCCCAGCGCACTCACTATGATGAGCGCGCTACCGCTGATCCAGGCAGCTCCCGCCCAGCCCAACACCAGCAGGTAAACAAGCATTGCCATTCCCACGCCCAGGCAAAACCCGACCGACTGTTTAGCCTGGCCATTGATGCCGACATTCAGGCCGAGCAGATTCACAGGCCCAGGGGTGTACATGACGCCCAGGGCATAGGCGACGATTGCTAACATGTTGGAACCTCAAAGTTGGGTAGGGCTAACGCGTGATATCGCGCTGGTATTGGTGGGGCGTCATGCCATAGATACGCTTGAAGCGGCGATTAAAATGGCTAAAGTCGGCAAACCCAAACCGCAACGCCACCTCATTCAGCGGCGCCCCCTGATCCAGCGCCGCGCGGGCCGCATTGATCCGGCAGTTAATCACGTACTGGTGAGGCGTCATGCCGTAGTGTTGCCGAAACAGCCGCAAAAAATGGTACTTGGATAAATGCGCGGCCTGGCTGATGTCGTCCAGCGACATATCCGTTTCCAGATGCGCGTGGATATACGCCTTAGCAAGGTCCAGCAGGGCATCAGGGCGATGGGTTACGCGGCGCTCCTGAACGTGGCCGCCTAGCTGAACGGTGCGCTCAATCACTTGGTAAAGCGCATTCTCCTGGTCGATACAGCTACCGGACTGCGTGGACACCAAACGCGCCAGTTCCAAAATGGCATGGCGCAGGCGAGCATCCTGAATCAGCGTTTGATTGGAACGGAAGGCACCCGCGCTTTCGCGGCCAAGCACCTCTGCAAACAGCGGCCTCACCTGTTCCGGGTGGGCATACACCATCAGGTAATCGAGCGCTTGTGCGCCGCCCGAATGGCCGTCGTGGACTTCCTCCGGGTTAAACAAAATCACATTGCCTGGGGGGCTACGGTGAAATTGCCCGCCGCTGAAAAAATCCTGACGCCCGGCCAGCGTAACGCCAAAGGCATACTCCTCATGGGCATGCGGGTCGTAACTGAAATCCTCAATGCCCGCCTTCAGCACCGTGAGCGTAGGCACATGATGACTTTTGAAGAACTCAAACCGGCTGGCGTTACTCATGCCGACTCCCCTGATGAAACCTTACTTGATGAAGTACAGCCTTAGCTTATGCCGACAATGTCGCCGATGCTTGTACATAATTGCTCATCGACTGTGCGTTGATGGCCTATTGTTAGTGAACACCACCAAGGATTCGGTATGGGAAAGCTCTTTTCACTAATGATTGCGCTGGTGCTGGCCGGCTGCGCCGCCATCCAGCCGTATGATGAACGTGACGTCCAGCGCGATGCTGGTCTGGCCATCCAAGAAGTTTACGAGGGGGCGTTGCCGACGCTGTCCGAGGACAAGCAGCGCCACTTTGCCCAGCGTCTCTACCGTCTGACGGGCGAGCAGCGCTGGCGGGCCCTCAATCGCGCCTACGGCGAGCGTCTACTGGCGCGACTTGAGGAGGACATCGTCGGCCTGGCCGAGCCCCGGTACGCGGCCGCCCGCAGCCGGGCGATCGTTGCCGACTACTCGCAGAGCTCGGCCAAGCAGCGCGCCCGACGCGCCATGCTAGGTGAGTGGGGTGAGATTCCCTTCGCACGGGGGCTGCTGTTCCGCCTCGTCCAGGCCGAATACCACGGCCTGCTACCGACCATTGAAGACCACGAGCGGGCGCTGGACTACCAGGCAGAGGTCGAATGGGCCGCCTTCCTGACCGACCCTTCGGTGATCGGGATTTACGCTGCTCAAGTGGCCAACTATGCGTACTTCCTGCACCAGCTCGGCGTGATGGACCTGCGCCGGGAGGTGGAAGCGGCCTTCCGACGTCACTACCCGCCCGAGCGAGTCGCCGAGCTCGACGACGCCGAGTACCATAACTGGCTCTATGGCCTGACCCACTTCGTCATCGCTGACAGCCGCTACTACCAGCGGAAGGTAGACCCGGAAGCGCACGCTTGGGTGCTGGAAGCGCTGGCGCGGGAGGCGGATAACATCCTGGCCCGGGCCACGGCCGACATCCAAGCCGAGGTGGCGTTGGTCTTCCTGCTGGCCGGCCGCGAGGACCACCCACTGGTGGGCCAGGTGCGCGAGGCGCTGGTGGCGGCGATAGACCCTGCCAGCGGCATCATCCCCTCGTCCTCGGGGGGAGTCGGGCTGGCGGGTGGAGAACACCGCAACGTTCTGGCGATCATGGTGTTACGCTGGCCGGGCCGCCTGCATCCCGGCCCCGACCTCTCGGATGAGGTGGGCGGGCGCTGAAAGCCCTGACGCCCAGCGTGATGCCAAACGCATACTCTTGAGGATTTTGCATGGGAAAGCTCTTTGCACTGATTGTACTGGTAGCGCTTGGTTACGCTGGCATTTACTTTTATTACGGCGTTGCCGTACAGCAGGAAGTTGAGCAGCAACTGGAGGATCGCGGGCTATCGTCTATCAGTGTCGATGATGTGACGTACGGGCTGACGACGCCGATCAGTACCTCAGCCAATATCGCCATCACCGTCACCTACCGCGGCGCTCAAGCGACCGTGGATATGGCCGTGCAGGGCCACCCGGTGTTCTCTGACGAAGTCAGTGTCGAGTTTGACGGCCTACAGGCGCTGCGTCTGGGTATCAGCTTCGGGCAGTAGGGCAACAACCGCCAGCCACTTCAAAAGGATCATTCCTCATGTTTACCGGCCTAAGCGCATTTCCGCTAACCCCCATGAACGAACAGGGCATTAACGAGCATGAGTTTGCTCGCTTAGTGGCGCGCCTGGCGGAAGCAGGCGTGGACTCCATCGGCGTGCTGGGCTCGACGGGCAATTATGCTTATCTAAGCAGTGACGAGCGCGCCCGGATGGTCAAGCTGGGTGTGGAAAGCGCCGCCAAGGTGCCCGTCATCGCCGGTATTGGCGCGCTACGCACCCGCGATGTGCTGGTCAACGCCGAAAACGCCCAGCAAGCGGGCGCAAGCGGCGTACTGCTGGCGCCGGTGTCGTATCAAACGCTCACCGATGAAGAAGTGTTTAGCCTGTACCAGACGGTCTGCCGCTCGCTGAGCGTGCCGCTCTGCGTGTACGACAACCCCGGCACCACGCATTTTAATTTCAGCGACGAGCTGCACGGGCGCATTGCCGAGCTGCCCCAGGTGCGCTCGATCAAAATTCCGCCAGTGCAGAACGACCTTGCCGCTGCCAAGGCACGCGTGGCAGGGCTGCGGGCGTTAATCCCCAGCGACGTGACCATCGGCATCAGCGGCGACTCCGCCGCCGCCACCGGGTTACTCGCCGGGTGCGATGCCTGGTACTCGGTGATCGGCGGGCTATACCCGGACATGGCGCTGGCGCTCACCCGCGCCGCCCAGGCAGGCGATACCGAGCAAGCGATGGCCCGCTCTCGAGCACTCGAGCCGCTATGGGCGCTCTACCGTGATTACGGCGGCAGCCTGCGGGTCGCTGCCACCATTGCGGAACTCACCGGGAAGGTCAGCCAGCCCTGTTTGCCCCAGCCGCTACAAACCCTGCAAGGTGAGGCTCGGAGAAGAGTGGAAACTGTTATTGATGAGCTTTCGTTAAGTGGGTGCCGTTAAACAGACAGTTGGCTCGCTATGAAACTGTCAATTTACTTGGCCTGGAACTTGGTGAAAGCTACCGCGCGATGATCTTGCCGACTCCCTATCGTTATTTGTATCATTGAAAGCCTTTCCACGAAGAGGTAGTTGTCCAATGAGCCATTGATGCCCGCCGTTGCAATGACGGCCAGTCTCCATTAGCCCCTGACCCAGGGGGAGAACTCGGCATCGCTGGAATCAACTATGACCACTACCCCTCTCACCTTAAAGGGTGTCTCCTACGTTTTGCCGGATGGCAGAACGCTTTTTACCGACCTTTATGAGCAGTTCGATACGCGGCCCACGGGGCTGGTTGGGCGCAATGGTATCGGCAAAACAGTCTTGGCCCAAATCCTCGCGGGGCTGGTGACACCGACCACCGGGCACTGTCAGCGCCCAAACAAAGTTCACTACCTTGCCCAGCAAGTGGCCCAGCCGGAGGGTTCCTCAGTCGCTGACCTCGCGGGTGTGCGCACGACGCTGGATGCGCTGGCACGCATCGAGGCTGGCAGTACGGCGTCAGAGGATTTTGAGGCAGTCGATGACCGTTGGGATTTGCCTCAGCGGTTCCGCCATGAGCTTGATCGTAATGGCTTGAGCTATCTTGAGGCCGCCACACCGGCCAGCACACTGAGCGGTGGGGAAGCCATGCGGGTTGCCTTAATGGGCGCCATGCTCTCGAATGCCGATTTCCTTGTTCTTGATGAGCCAAGCAACCATCTCGACCGGCCAAACCGACAAGCGCTCATCGAACAGCTGCAACGCTGGCCGCGTGGACTGATCGTGGTCAGTCATGACCGGCAACTACTGGAATCCATGGCGCGCATTGTGGAGCTTTCCCCCTTTGGGCTACATAGCTATGGGGGCAACTACACCTTCTATGCGGAAGCGAAAGCCCACGAGCAGCAAACTGCGATTGACCAACTCAATCAACATAAGCTGGAGCGCCAACGCCAGGAGCGGGCGATGCGCAAGCAGCGTGAACGCCAGGAGAAACGGCACGCCCGTGGTAAACGGCAGGGCAAGGAAGCCAATCAGGCCAAGTCGATACTGGATGGTCAGAAAGAGCGCAGCGAGAACTCCGCCGGTGCATTGCGACAAAAGCAGGCGGCCAGCCGTGATCAGCTTAACCAGCGTGTGCTGGAAGCCGCAAAGCAGGTTGAAGACCAGGCGCACATCACCCTGCATGAGATCCCCGTCAATCAGGTTGCCAAGCGCTGTTTGGCAGAATTGGAGAGGGTAGAGCTACCGTTCGTCATGGGAGCCACTCGTCACATTAGCCTACTGCTAAGAGGGCCGCAGCGCATCGGTATCGTTGGCCCCAACGGCTGTGGTAAGTCAACGCTGCTCCGAGTAATTGCGGGCCAGATTGAGCCATTATCTGGAACCTGCAAGGTGACCCCTGAAAGGGCTTATCTCGATCAGCGGCTGGAGAATCTTGAGCCGGAAAAAACCGTGCTCGAACAGCTGCAACTGGCTAACCGCTCCACAACGGAGGGTGAGCTGCGCATGCTACTGGCCCAATTAGGCCTGGACGCGCAGAAGATCACCACACCCAGCGGGCTACTAAGCGGGGGTGAACGCCTGAAAGGAGCACTGGCCTGCATCCTCTACGCCGATTCGCCCCCGCAATTGTTGCTGCTCGACGAGCCCAATAACCACCTCGACCTGCCATCGGCACAGGCACTGGAAACCCTGCTGCGCAGTTACCAAGGTGCGTTAGTGGTGGTATCCCATGACGATGCCTTTCTGGAAAACCTCGCCCTGACAGACCGCCTGCTGGCAACCGAACAAGGGTGGCATTTGGAGCCGATGGACTACCACTAAGAGGATAGATAAATGATACGTATACCGAAGTATCGTGAACCGACGCACCCAGGCGAGATGTTGCTGGAAGAATTTTTGCAGCCCATGGAAATTACCCAGCGCGAGCTGGCATCTGCTATCCACGTTCCTTACCAGCGGATCAATGAACTGGTGAATAAAAAGCGGGGTGTTACGCCCAGCACGGCACTAAGGTTGGCACGATTTTTTGATGTCTCAGCAGATTTTTGGCTGAATTTACAAATGCGTTGGGATCTCTTCAAAGCAGAGCAGCTAGAACACGAGGATCTCTCTAGTATCCAGCACTGGCAGAAGATGGCGTAGTCCTGAAGCGTTACAGCAGGAGGAAGCCATGATGGCTTCCATCGGGAAGCTCTATATCGATACGCACTCGGCCGCTGAGAGCTTCAACGTAGCGCTTGAGTGAACTCAGTCGCATCTCGGCAAGCCTGTTCTCTAATAACATATTTCCCCAGGGATGATTTTAGCTAAAGTAAGATTACTGCGTACCTGCCCGAAGGCCTTCAATGACTGATTTAATCATCTTGCGAGATTTCCTGGTTCTTTGTGAGACCAAGAGTTTTAGCCGCACGGCTGAGCGTCGCCATGTATCGGTGTCAGGGCTGAGTCGCCGTATTCAAGGGCTTGAAGAGTGGGCAGGTACCGCGCTGTTTGAGCGGCGTAAAGGCGCGTTAGTGCTGACGGAGGCAGGCCTCAGCCTGCAAACGGTAGCTGAGCAAGCACTTAGCTCCTTTGATCGTTTTCGACGCTCCGTGGTTGATGATCTTAATGACCAGCGGCGGCGGATACGCTTTTGCTCACCCCATATTATGGCGACGATACTCTTTCCCAAGTGGTTACCGCGCATACAGGAGCAGTTCCCACAGGCTAAATTTAGTATTGAGTCGGATACCTTGCCGGAGTGCCTGGCCGCGCTCAATCAGGGAGAAACCGACTTCGTCACGGCGCTATTCGATTGTGAACACCTTATCG
The DNA here is from genome assembly GCF_900086985.1 of Halomonas sp. HL-93. Classification (NCBI taxonomy): domain Bacteria; kingdom Pseudomonadati; phylum Pseudomonadota; class Gammaproteobacteria; order Oceanospirillales; family Halomonadaceae; genus Halomonas; species Halomonas sp. HL-93. The sequence goes on along the minus strand of NZ_LT593974.1, from coordinate 2,875,690 downwards.
CAAGGCGCTTGGGAGTAGTGAGTGATAGCTACGCTTCAATTGAGCTGGATACCGAGTACCTCATCCCTGTTAGCGCGCCAAATGCTGCCGGTCAGCCACTGTTTAATTTACATGTGGCTGACGGCTCCCCCCTCTCTTTTTTGAATTACTCACAAGAGTGCCACTTGGAGTGGTCGCTGAGTGCCATGCTCGCGCAGCAAGGCTTAAACCTTCAGCAACATCATGATGCTGGCCTAGCTGACAGTTTGCGTCATATGACGTTATCAAAACTGGGTGTTGCATGGCTTCCCTGTTCGCTAGTGCGAGAGGATCTCAGCGCTAAGCAGCTTGTTCGAGCGGGAAGTACAGCCTTTGATGTGCCACTAAACATTACCCTGCTGCGACGAACAGCGCCCTTAACCGCAGAAGCTAAGCGGCTATGGGATGGTCTCCTGGAAATGAAGGACGTGAGAGCGTTTTCTGAGGTTGTTTGATCGGTACTCCCAGCTCACGTTGCAGCGTTAGCAACTGTTTCGCCCCTTTTGATGAGCCTATAGCGCAACCTAAATAGGCGAAACACAGTGCTTGCTGATTTGGCAACAGGCGTTGCGATATCGTCGTGGCTTAACGCCCATAAATGGCTAATGCTAGGGGAAGGCTCAATGTGCTGAGAACCTCTATGACGACGATGCTGCCTATGGCTTCTGCTCAAAACTACCGCTGGGTCATTCTGCTGATAGCCACCCTGGCTCAAGCAGCGGCGTGTTTTTTCGTGCAGGGTATTGGGGCCATCAGCGTCTATATACAGGCAGATATGGGCCTTTCTGCATTTCAGATTGGGGCGCTGGTCTCGGCTTCTCAGCTGGTGCCTGTGGTCGGGCTGTTAGTCGCCGGGGAGTTGCTGGATAGATTCAGTGAGCGATGGGTGGTGGGTGCCGGCACCCTCGTCGTGGGCATCGCGCTTAGCGCTGCCGTACTGGCTGAAAGCTACTGGGCCATGCTGCTGTTTTTGGTCATCGTAGGGGCGGGCTACAGTACCGCCCAGCCTGGCGGTAGCAAATCGGTAGCCGCTTGGTTTGATAAATCCCAGCGCGGCTTTGCCATGGGCATTCGTCAGGCAGGCTTGCCCCTGGGCGGGGCGCTGGCGGCGATCATACTGCCAACCGTCGCTATCACCTGGGGGTGGCGCGGCTCTTTTCTCGTGGGCGGGCTGATTGCGATCTTCGGGGCGCTGGCCTTTATACTCTTTTACCGTGCCCCTGCTGGCGTGGTGCCGGTCGCAAGGGCCTCTGAAGGCAGCGTGACAAACGTCGTCTTGTCGCGGCTGGCGATGATTCGCGAACCGGCCATGAAACAGATCATGGCGTCCGGTATTAGTCTGATCTCGGTTCAGTACGGCATTTTGATTTTTACCGTGCTCTATCTGCACAGCCGTTTGCAGATGGACGTGCTGCAAGCCGCGACGTTGCTATTCGTGGCCCAAGGAGCCGGGGTTGCCGGGCGCATTTTGCTGGCAGCCTGGAGTGATCGCTGCCTCTCGCGCTATTTCCCGGTCATGGTGTGCATGGTAGCGGTAATCGTCGGGCTACTGGTATTAGTCTGGTTGCCGTTACACTCAACGTTCATGCTGGGCTGCTTGATGGCTTGGTTAGGGTTTTTTGGTTTCGGCTGGTACGGCCCTTGGGTGGCTTATGTGGCGGAGTCGGCACCTGCCGATAAAACCGGCTTTGTGCTGGGGCTGGCCATGGCGATTAACCAACTGGCGATAGTATCGGTGCCGCCACTGCTCGGGTGGATGCTGGATATAAGCGACAGCTTTATGCTCGGCTGGAGCCTGCTGATCGGCATGACACTATTGGGGTTACTAATGACCATACAGCGTCAAGGAGACGTGAATGAAAGCCATCGTGTTTGATGTATTTGGCACTATTGTCGATTGGCGCTCCAGTTTGATTAACCAGTTCCGGGCGTTAGAGCAGGAGTTGGGAATTGAGCTACCTAGTGAAGCGCTGACGGATCAATGGCGTCAGCATTATGCGCCTTCGATGGATCGGGTGCGTAAAGGCGAAATTCCGTGGACGGGGTTGGATGATCTGCATCGGGAAAGCCTGGTTAAACTCCTCAATCAACATGGGGTGATGCTAGACGAGGCGACCATTAATCGCGTCAATCACTTTTGGCACCAGTTAGACCCATGGCCGGACGTGCAACGTGGCCTTCAGCGCTTGAAAGAGCAAACCATCATCGCCACCCTGACCAACGGCAATTTGTCGTTAATGGTGGACGTTGCCCGTTATGCCAAACTGCCATGGGATATGGTGTTTTGCGCCGAGCTATTCCAGCACTATAAGCCTGACCCTGAGGTCTATTTAGGGGCTTGCCGCCTGCTTCGCCTGCCGCCAGCAGAGGTGATGCTATGCGCAGCGCACAATTACGACCTGGGGGCTGCTCGTGCATTGGGAATGAAAACGGCGTTTATACCCCGTCGCACAGAGTATGGCCCGCAACAGCGCAAGGATTTAGAGGCAGAGCAAGCATGGGATTTTGTAGCTGAAGACCTCGTCGCGTTGAGTGAGCAGCTAAAAGGACACTAGCCATTTAGAGTGTCCAAGAAGAGGCCACTCCCGGATTGTTAGCCAAAACGATGATACGAGCATTCGAAGACCAGGATTTTGAAGCCATAGAGGAAATTTACTCACTCGCCAAACTGGATGAGCTTCGGTTTGAGCAAGGCCAATTTGTACTCATACCTCTGAGGCAAGACGAGACACGCCTACGGGAGCTGATGGAATCAACGATATTTGTTCATGACGATAAAGGCATTCGCGGGTATGGAGCGGTCTATGGAAATGAGATTCGTACGTTACTTGTTCACCCGCGCTTTCGCCGCCAAGGCATTGGCAGTCAACTGCTTGACCATATGATTGCCTGGATCGGTAGCCCCGCTACGCTCTGCGTCGCAAAAAGCAACGTGACGGCAAAAGCGCTTTATCAGCAATATGGCTTTAGAGTGACCGGGGAGTTTGAGGCCTGCTACAACGGTAAGCCGGTATTAGCCAACAAGATGGAACAGTCATGCACCCGTTAGCAGCCCAATGGATAGTGGGACTACTCAGAGATAGAAATATCCCGTTTCAGATCTGCGGAGGGCTCGCCGCAAAGGGCTATGGTGCTGGCCGAGCGCTGAATGATATTGACCTGTTTGTCCCCGATGAGCATTTTATGACGGTGGTGCAGGCAGGGCAGGCGTACATATCCAAACCCGCGGCGCAACGCTGCGAGGAGGGCTGGGATTTAACCTATGTTCAGTTCAAGTATGAAGGCATTAAGGTGGAAGTCGGCAACGCCGAAGGCGCTCACATTTTTGATGCGGCCAGCCAAGCATGGGTGCCGCTAAATATAGACTTTGCCCGCTATGAAACCGTCAATTTACTAGGCCTGGCGCTTCCCCTGATGTTGAAGGAAGACTTGATTCGCTATAAGTCGATGCTCGCAAGGCCCGTTGATCTCGATGATATCCGCGCTATGCGTGGGCGTGCACATTAACGCCCGAAACTAACCGCCACCCGGGAGAGCCTCATACATGCACTACCGCCCCATGACCATCGACGACTATGACGCCACCATCGCGCTATGGAGCGAAAGCGAGGGCGTGCGGCTGCGCGATGCGGATTCCCGAGCTGGCATCGAGAAGTACCTGCGGAGGAACCCCGGCCTGAGCTTTGTGGCAGAGGTAGAAGGGCAACTGGTGGGGACGATCATGGCAGGCCACGACGGCAAGCGTGGTTACGTGCAGCACTTATCGGTGGCGGATTCCCAGCGCCGCAAAGGCATCGCAACACAGCTGGTAAGCCTTTGCCTGGAAGCGCTTAAAAACGAAGGCATTCTGAAATCACACCTGATGATTCTTCCCGAGAACGAAGCGGCCAAACAGTTCTGGGCTAGCCAGGGCTGGATGTGCCGGTCCGATATTCAGCTGTATTCGTTTGTGAATGGAGATAACCCGAACGTTTAGCTAGGCCGATCTCGATAGCCGTATGACATTGCTTAATGCCCTGCGCGAGAGCTTATGTTTCACACTATCCGTTCGCCGAGTTGCGTCCACAGGTTGGGGAACTCTCCACCATCGAACCCATGACGCACCTGATATATGGAGATTAAGATGAAAGCGTCAGTCTATGACAAATGCGGAGATCCAACGGTTCTGCGCTATGCAGATGTTCCTGATCCAGAGCTCGGAGCATTTGACGTCCTCATTGAAGTTCAGGCGATCTCGATAGAGGGTGGTGATGTAATCAACCGCCAGATGACGCCCCCTCCCCGAGAAAATTACATCGTGGGATATGCAGCGGCAGGCGTTGTCGTTGCATTGGGTAGTGCGGTGAGTACGCGCAAGGTTGGCGACAGAGTAACGAGCTTCGGATTGGATGGGTCGCATGCAACACTACGCGCTATTCCCGAAAGCCAGACGTGGCTCGTTCCAGATGGCGTTGATATTGCTGAGGCCGCGGTGCTGCCCATATCCTTTGGCACCGCACATCACTGCCTATTCGCGCGCGGCGCACTCCAGAGTGGAGAGACCGTTTTAATACAGGCCGGTGCGGGTGGTGTCGGTATTGCCGCTATTCAACTTGCGAAACGGATGGGCGCTATTGTCATCACCGTTTCAAGCGGCTCGGAAAGGCTTGCGAAACTCAAATCACTGGGCGCTGATCATGTCGTCGACCATCAACGAGAAGACGTTGTTAAGGCCGTGTTTGAGTACACACAGGGCAGGGGAGTTGATCTCGCTGTTGATCCTGTCGGATCGACGTTGCAGACCTCGCTTCAGTTGCTGGCCGCTGAAGGGCGATTGGTTTTCGTCGGCAATGCTGGAGGCGGCGAGCTCACCGTGGATCTCTGGCCAGCGCTACAGGCCAATCAGTCTCTTTTTGGGGTCTTTATGGGCACGCAATTCGGGTACCCAAGCGTCGCGGCCACGGTGGATCGCATGCTCGACGATGTCGCTAACGCCAAGCTCAAAGTGCTGATAGACCGGCGCTTTCCCTTGGAGAAAGCGGTCGATGCCCATGCGTATGCTGAACGCGGAAAGCCGTTTGGTCGGGTGGTTATGCATCCTTGATAGTTCGCCTCGTTTAAACGGACTTGATTAAGAGTGAGCGGATGTCATCAAATTTCTTCACCCTTCCCGCTCACTCACACTCGATACTCCACTATATCCCTGCACTCTCCTAGCGGCTTGGACATAAACGAGCATGGGGGTTAATTTTCGACTACATTTAGTTACATAGTGCTGAGGCCGCCGGTGGTGCTATGCCCAAGGATACATAGCGCATCCGCTGTCCCTCCGTCAGCGGTAATGGGCACGGTTCAAGGGTGCGCATCATCATGGGGAACACAATGACAAAACAAAAATTGATTCTGCTATTTGATGGAACGTGGAACGACCCTGAAGACCAGACGAATGTTTATCGTATTACACGGCTTATCCATGATTACGATGGTGGTGTTAAACAACGGTTCTATTACGATCCCGGTGTGGGTACCTCCAGGTTTCAGCGCATTAGCGGCGGTGCCTTCGGTGTCGGGCTTAGCAAACATTTACTGAAAGGCTATGACTGGCTTGCCAGGCGCTATAAAGAAGGCGATGAGATCTGGATATTCGGGTTCAGCCGCGGTGCCTACACGGCCAGAAGCCTGGTGGGGTTGATACGAAAATGCGGGTTAATGCATGTGGTCACGCCAGGGTTGCTCGATAAGGCCGAAAGCATTTATCGGGACAAGGCGCTGCACCCAGACGCTGACGTTTGCACCGATTTCAAGAAAAGCTTCAGCCGCCAGCCGAGGATTCATTTCATCGGCATATGGGATACCGTTGGCGCGCTGGGTGTGCCCGGCACCACCCTGTTTAAAAGCAAATACGATTGGCACGATACGGAGCTTTCCAGCATTGTCGATCATGCCTATCAGGCAGTAGCGCTGGACGAGCACAGAGCGACCTACAACGTATCGCTCTGGACCAGCCAGGATGGCAAGCAAAAACCGGGTAACCGCGACGTAGAGCAGCGCTGGTTTATCGGTGCCCACGCCAATGTAGGCGGCGGGTATGGCGCTGACGACACACTGGCCGATATTTCGCTGAAGTGGATGTTAGGCAAGGCGGAAAAAGCTGGCCTGAAAGTGGCTCAATACGACGTTGTTGAGGATGCCTGGAAGACAGCGCCAAGAGATTCTTTCGCCGAGTTTCTGAGGGGGATGTACGCCAAATTCAAACGCATTGGAAAGACAGAAGACGGTCGATTTTACCGACAATATTCAAAAGGGATGCAGGGAAAACCGGCGGTCAATATTTCAATCGATGACAGCGTCTGGACGCGCTGGGGCGATACAACCTGTGATTACCGACCACGCACCTTGACCGATGCCCATCTGTCCCCTCCGGATCAATAGGCAGGGCGGGCAACCTTGATTGGTGTGACTCCATTCGCCAAGGCCGCCAAGGCGCAGTATCATAGGCCGCTAATCAAACCACAGAAGCCATTACTATGTCGTGCCCGCCTTGCCCCCGTTGCCAGTCTGAATTTGTTTACCAGGACCAAAGCCTGTTCATCTGCCCTGAGTGCGCCCATGAATGGAACCCCGCTGAGGCCGCCGCTGAAGACGAGGTCACCGTCAAAGATGCCAACGGCACCCTGCTGGCAGAAGGCGATAAAGTAACGCTGGTAAAAGACCTTAAAGTGAAAAACAGCTCTATCGTGCTCAAGATTGGCACCAAAGCCGTGATCAAACGGCTTAAGGAAGGCAAGGACCACCAGCTAGACTGCAAGGTCGACGGCGCTGGCGACATGATGCTGACCGCCCAGTTTGTAAAGAAGGCCTGAATCCTCCCTCCAATCCATCCGCTACCGACTAAAAGCTAAGATGCGAGGGTGTGTTTAACATAAGTTAACTGCTAGGCTAATTTTACTAGAGCGAAAATCGCCGCAGGGAACAACGTAATGCCACATGCCCCACGCATCGAGCTTCACCCCGTTAACCCGCGCGTGCAGGTGCATGTGGATGGCAAGCTACTTGCCGACTCCACCCAAGCCCTCGAACTCTGCGAAACCAGCTACCCGCCACGCCACTACTTCCCTCGTAAAGACGTGCGGATGGATTTGCTTACCCCCTCAGAAACGACCACCTATTGCCCGTTTAAAGGCAATACAGTGTATTTCTCGCTGGGCGACAAAAAAGATATTGCCTGGAGTTACGAGCAGCCGATTGAAGGGATGGAAGCGGTAGCGGGTAGGGTGGCGTTTGGTGGGGAAAGGCTAGCGGTGCAAGTTGTGTGATCTATGCACAGAGCAACCGCTAGTATTATTTAAAATAGCAAAACGCGACAGCACGCGAATTCTTATATATAGCTGTGGGTTGCTGTGGTTTTAATAAAGTCAAACGGTTATGTTGATTAGGTTGGCTGCATAACATCAATCAATGTGCCGTCACGTTCATTGAGGTTATGCAGCGGGGCGTATAAGAATCACTGTTATGTGCTCATGGGGAGGTGAGTGTGGATCACAATAGAGAGCGGTTGGCTGCCCATATTCTCCCCCTTTCAGTGGCAACCGACTTCGATACCGCGAGAACTGAATGGGCGCTCATTGGTGTTGAAGTCAGTGAGGAATTTGATAGCTGTCCCTGCGGCCAGGATATCAAAGAGCATTGCTACATCCGCAATCAGATAAATGGCAACACAACGTATGTCGGTAATGTCTGTATTAACCGGTTTATCGGTATCGAGACCGGAAACCTTTTCGCTGGACTGCGTCGAATAGCGGTCGATGATACTGCCAATGCAAACGAAGATTTGATCTATCATGCTTTCAAGCTTGGTTACATCTTCGATCAAGAGTACAAGTTTTTAATGGATACTCGCAGGAAGCGGAAGTTGTCACCCAAGCAAACCGCTTGGAAGCAGAAGATAAATCGACGCATCATCTACAAAACCGTGGTGCAGCGCCGTAGCAGCACATAACCAGCGGCTGTTGTCGGACGCACCTAGCTGGCGCTTCGGTGCGCCGCAAAGCCAAGCGTTAATTAAACATAAGAGTCTGACATGGAAGAAGAACCAATACTGGAGCCCGGACTGCACGACTTTGAGCTGGATGAGATTGGAAATCATTTTCTCAAAGACTTTGCAGATTCGAGGACAAGGGCGCAATTGATAGCTAATCTTGAAGCTTACGCAAAGCTTTTTTCGGATTTGGGCGCTTCGGCCGAGTTGTGGCTAGATGGCTCTTTCACGACGAATAAGTTAAACCCGAATGATATCGACTTGGTTATATTTTCATCTGAAACGGAAGTAAATGCATTACCGCCTCAGGAAAAAGACTTGCTCAAAGCATTATTAGATAAGCCAACAGTCAAAAAGAGATTCGGCTTAGACGTTTATTTTTGTGCAGCTGAAAATCAACAATTGAGGAGTTATTGGCGTGGCTGGTTTGGCTTCGACAGAAACGAGCAGCCGAAAGGTATCGCGCGGATAATGGTGGCGACATGAGTGAAAAAATTAGCCAACAAAAGAATGAGGCAAGAAGGCTCCTCGAAGAGGCCAATAAAAAGGCTGAAGAAGGAAATTTCGCCTATCAGTTGACCGCTGCTTCGCTTGAAAACCATATTGATGAATTAGACAAGATCGAACTTACTTCGAAGGTAAGTCCGGCATTCGAAATGTTGGATTTCCGAATAAACGCTCCAGATCTTAAAACTGGTAGTGCTCCTCTTGCATTTGTATCAAAGTTGACTGAAGAAGTACGAAAAACACTTGGCTACGCGGCGCTCCGTCTAACCCAAGGTGGTATAGATAGGAAAAGAGTTCCACAGCATTTATACGGGGATTTAGATTTAAGGCTTGAAGGGCTCTTGCCCGGATCTTCGAGGTTTATAGTTTCAGCAGCGGCTGAGAGGGATCTATTAGATGATGGATTAAGTAAAGGAGCTATCGAGCGCGTATTTTCCGTTCTTGATTCTGGGGGAAGAGGGGAAGAATTTCTTAATTCAGTTAACGACTTAGGGCCATTAGGCGCCAAAAGTCTGCGTAATTTTCTAAAAATTATTCGAACCCATGATGCTGAAGCTGAATTTACATGGACATTCTCGGGAGAGAGGGTTCGACATTGGAAAGGAAGTAAAGATGTTCTTGATTCAGTAACAGCTGCACTTGAGGTTACTGAAGTGATGGAAGAAGAACGGGTGGTTCTTTACGGAAAAGTAGAGCTGCTAAGCAAGCGTGAACGGATAGACTTAAGGTCAGCGGAAGGTAACCTCATAAAAATACTTTATCCTAAACGCTTACTTCCGACCGTCAGTGAACTTCACCTTGAGCAGGAAGTGACACTTTATTGCCAAGTCACTGAAACTGAAAATCCATTAACTAATGAATCTTCTATTTTTTACGAGCTACTAGAAATCAGAAGTTAACAAGGGGGTCAAACTGGCCGGTTTGCACTTAGCCTTGGCGTTATAACGTAGTATCGGAGGCATGATGTCTAGTGAACGAGAGAAACAAGTATTTCTTGATAGGTTTCTTGGCGAATTACTTGAGCATAACGCCGGAATATTCGCCGGAGCTGGCCTATCAATTCCCGCAGGTTATGTAAATTGGAAGTCTTTACTCAAGCCGCTGGCTGATGAGCTAGGAATTGATATAGAAGCCGAAACAGATCTCATCACCTTAGCACAGTTTCACGTTAATGATAATGGTCGGCATCGGCTTAACCAAGAAATATTGGATCAGCTTGGCAAGAGTTCTGCTCCCACCGAGAACCATAAAATTTTAGCGAGGTTGCCCATAGAAACCTTTTGGACAACAAATTACGATAAGCTAATTGAGAGGTCTCTTGAGCAAGCAGGAAAGCTACCTGATGTAAAATATACAGTTAATCAACTGGCAACGACTCGAAAAGGAAGGGATGCGGTAGTCTATAAGATGCATGGCGATGTAGATCACGCCGATTCTGCCGTAATCACCAAAGATGACTACGAGCGATACTTCCTTGATAAAGGCCCTTATGTTAACGCGCTTTCTGGCGATCTGGTTTCTAAAACATTTCTTTTTATAGGGTTCGGTCTTTCTGATCCGAATCTCGATTATGTGCTCAGTAGAATTAGAATAAGTTTTAAAGAGCACCAGAGGCAACATTATTGCATATTCAAGGTGGTCGAGCGAAAGGATTGCCCGAGTGATGAAATTTTTCAGCATGAATCCATTAGGCAAGGGCTGTTAATAAAGGATCTACAAAGATTTAATATTAAAACAATATTGGTAAACGACTACTCAGAAATCACTGATATGCTCAAGACACTAGAGCATCGATATAGAAGGAATACAGTTTTCTTATCTGGTAGCGCTCACGAGTTCGCACCATGGGATAGAGAGAGCGTTGAGCGATTTCTATGTTCTCTAGGTGAGATTCTCGTCGATAAGGGATTCAAGGTTGCTTCAGGTGTCGGCTTAGGTATAGGCAATGCCTTTATTACTGGAGTTATTAGAAAAGTCTATCAAAAACCGGGCCTCCGAATCGCTGATTATGCTATCTTGAGGCCATTTCCCCAATATATTGAAGACGCCGATGAGCGAGCCGAAACGTGGTCCGAGTATAGGAAAGACCTTATCGGTCGCGCTGGGGTTGCCATCTTTTTTATGGGAAATAAAGATCTAGAAGGCACAACAGCTCTGGCTGGTGGCGTTGAAGAAGAGTTTAAGCTCGCCGAGGAAATGAATTTGTCAGTTTTGCCAATTGGCGCAAGCGGCTGGATGGCACAAGAGCTTTGGGATAGGGTTGTAGCGAACTGGGAAGGTTATTTCCCTGGATCAACAGAGGAATTAAAAAAATCATTTCAAAAGCTAGGTGAAGACGTTGATGATCCAGATCAGCTCTTGTCTAGGATAATCGAAACTTTAGAATTAATCTGCAAGGAGTAAATCATGGCACGTCGTGTATTTTTCAGTTTTCACTACAAGTATGTCTGGAAGGTCAATCAAATACGTAGTATTCCTAATGTAACCGGGACTGCAGCAGCGGGGTTCCAAGACGCCTCTTTGTGGGAGGAGGCAAAGAAAAAGGGTGATAAAGAAATTAAAAAAATGATCGACGGAGCGCTCGAACGCACCTCAGTGACTGTCGTCTTTGTTACTTATGGTACTAAAGACCGTAAATATATTGATTATGAAATAGAGCAATCTTTGGCTAGGGGGAATGGTCTCGTAGCTGTCCAAATTCATCACTTGAAAGATAAAGGCGGCGAGGCTGGTTCTCCAGGTGCGATACCGAGTCAGATCGAAAAAAATGGCTTTAAGGCATATAAGTATACAAATTCAGAAGATCTTTCTAAGTGGATAGAAGAAGCAGCAAAGCTTGCCGGAAAGTAATTTATAACAATCACATGCACTCGGATAGCAATAAGCGCCGCTCCTTTGTCGCTCTGCTTATTGCTGCCGGTGAAGTGAGGCGTTAAATCTCATCCAACCCACTAACCCTCATAACCTCCCTAATCACCGCCTCATTCAAAATCCCACGCTTGGCTTCAACCACCGTAAGCCATTCGCGGGCGCGGGTGATGCCGGTGTAGACCAGCTCGCGGGTGAGGATTGGGTTGAGGGTGGGCGGTAGCAGTAGGGCGGTGTGCAAGAACTCCGAGCCTTGGGATTTGTGTACCGTCATCGCGAACACGGTTTCCACCGCGTGCAGGCGAGAAGGGAGTACCCAGCGGATGGGCTTTTCCGGGTCGCTGGTGGGAAAGGCGACTCTAAGTAGCGATTTGCCGGGCGTTCTTGGGTCGGGTACCGCTAGCGTGATGCCGATATCGCCGTTCATCAGTTTCAGGCCGTAGTCGTTTTGGGTAACGAGCACCGGGCGGCCTTCATACCAGCCTTTTTCCAGCGTGAAGTCACTCCCGTACAGCAGCTTTTCATGGCGCAACGTCTTGGCGATACGCAGGTTCAGGCCTTCTACCCCCCACGGGCCTTTGCGCAGTGCGCAGAGCAGCTGGAAGTGGCTGTAGGCGCTGAGTACGGCGCTTGCCCAGTTGTCATAGGCTTTCGCATCTTCCTCAAACGATGCCCCGCGCGGGCGCTGGGCGTTCAGTACGTTCAGGTAGTGGCGGTAGCCGGTGGGTGGGGCGATGGGGGCGCCGTTGTGGTTGGTGCGGCCTTCGCCGTCGTTGATAAACTTGTCGGGGCTGCCGTGAATGACCAGCTTATCTAGCGCGGCGTCGTCGGTCAGCGTCAGGTGGTGCAGGTCCGGGTAGCCGTGGCGCAGTACCTGGTTCACCGCCTGGTGTTTTTCCTGGTCGCTTTGGGCGTGGCTTGGCTGGTTGATCGCCTGGGCCAGCTGGCCGATGCCGCTGTGCTCGTTGAAGCGGTGGCTGACCCGCAGCATGGTAATCGCCTGGTCGAGGGGCTGGCCCTGGGCGTCGATGTAGTCCTGCGGTAGCGGCTGGCCGGTGGCGCTTTCCAGCCACTGAGCGGTCTCCGGTGTGTAGTGGGCGGCTTCGGCGCGGAGGCACAGATCGCCCAGTACGGCACCGGCTTCCACCGAGGCGAGCTGGTCTTTATCCCCCAACAGTACCAACTGCGCCTGGGCGGGCAGGGCGCGCAGCACGGCGGTCATCATTTCGATATCCACCATCGAGGCTTCGTCGATCACCAGCACGTCCAGCGCCAGCGGGTTGGCGGCGTTGTGGCGGAAGTGGCGGGTATCGGGGCGGGCGCCTAGTAAGCGGTGAAGTGTCGTGACCTCGGTTGGTATTGCTGCCTGTAGTTGGCCCGAGCCCGCTTCATCGCCGATATGTCGGACCACCAGTGAATCGGGCTCCAACAAAGTGCTTAATGACTCGAATGGCAAGAGGCTTACCTGCCCGGCGATGGATTCATTCAGCCGGGCGGCGGCTTTGCCTGTGGGGGCGGCCAGGCGGATGCGCAGCGGTTGGGCATTGGGCTCAGCCAGTTGCAGGGTTTGCAGTAGGGCGAGCAGGCGCACCACGGTGGTGGTTTTGCCGGTGCCGGGGCCGCCGGTAATAATGCCGAAGCGGTTGCGGGCGGCGAGGGCGCAGGCGGTTTTTTGCCAGTCTAGGGTTGTGGTTTTTTTAAATAGAACGTTTAGCGCGTTGGCGAGTAATTCGGGGTGACGTTCGTCACCCATCGCCCAATGAATTGGGCTCCTACAGGTGCCTTCTTCGCCGGTGAGGCGGTTGGCGATTTCCTGGTGCAGGGTTTGTTCGTATTGCCAGTAGCGGCGTAGGTAGAGCTTGGTGGTGTTGCCGTTGTGGCTGACCACCAGGGGGGTATTGCCGGGGCCGGCGCTGGCAAGCAATGGGTGGTTGAGCGCGGCTTGCCATTCGGCGAGCGTTAGCGTGGCGAGCACCTGGCTGGGTAGCGGCGGCGGGTCGGTAAGATCGTCGCCTTCCGGCGGTAGCGAGAGCGCAAAGTCCGGTGCGCTGAGCGTGGCGTTTAGATCCAGGCACACATGGCCGCGGCCTAGCTGGTGGCTGGCAAGCGCGGCGCCGAGTAGCAGCAGCGGTGGGGCGTCCGGTGCTTCCATGGCGAGGAAGCGCACCAGGGCGCGGTCTAGATCCCGCAGCCAGCCGCGAGCCACCCAGCGCTCGCACAGCGCTAGTAGTTCGGTCGTGTCGCTTAGCGCAAGGTGAGCGCTTACTTGCGTGGTAGCCGCCGTGGGCGTTGGCTCGCTCGTCTCGGCGTTGGTGTCGTCAAACAGGTCAAACGTTTGGGTGTCGCCTGGGTGGCCGTTGGTGCGTTTGCGGCTCATAGCGTGGCCTCTTGCGACGTGGTGGAAACCGGCTCACCGGCAAACAGGGCGTCCAGAGCTTCAATAAGTTCAACCGGGGCGGGCTCGGCAAAGACGCCGCGCCCTGGGCTGCGGCTGCCGCGCAGAAAGACCGTCATCGAGCCGCCCAGGTGCTGGTGCGGGTCGTAGTCGGGCAGGCGCGCTTTTAAAAGCCGGTGCATGGCCAGCAGGTAAAGCGCGGCCTGCAGGTCGTAGCGTTTGGTCAGCAGCGCCTGGCGCAGGGCTTCGGGTTCGTAGGCGCTGTCGTCCGGCCCCAAATAGTTGGATTTCCAGTCAAGCACGTAGAAGCGCCCTTGGTGCTCGAAGGCCAGGTCGATAAAGCCTTTCAGCATGCCGTTCAGGGTGTCGGCGTCCAGTGCGGGCCGTTCCATCCCAGGCAGTAAGTGCTTGCTAACAAGGGTGTCGATGGCCTGGGTGTTGACCTGTTTGGCGGCGAACCAGAACTCCAGCTCGACCTGATAGCTGCCAAGCTCGGTGAGCGGCACGCTGTCGCTTTGGTTCAGTGGCAAGGGCGTGGTTAGCAGTGTGGTGAGCCAACCGGCCAGCGGTTCTTGCCATGCCTGCCAGCCGCGCAGTTGCACCCGCCGCCAGAGCATATCATCAAGGGCAGCGCTGTCGGTCGCGGCGGTGGCAAAGCCTTCCCTACCTGCCCATTCCAGCAAGCCGTGCAGGAAGGTGCCGGGACCGGGGCCACGCGGAAACTTGTGCAGGTGAAACGCGTCCGGCTCGGAGAGATCCTGCGGTTCATCCAGCACCTCGAACGCCGTGGCTTCCTGGGCGGTGGTGGGTTCCAGGGGCGTGAGCACGGGGGCGGTGAGCGTGCCGGAAAGGCGCAGCGCCGAGTAGCTGGCAATCCACCAGTGTTCCTTGGCCGGGCGTTTGGGGGTGCGGGCGTGCTCCAGGGTGGTGGTTTGCTGGGGCGGCGCAAGGCGCAGCGCCGTGGGCTCGGGGGGCGCATCAACGCGAATATCGCTGCCTTCAGTTAATTCATCCAGCTTGGCGGTGAGTGCCTCCGGGTCGAGGGGCTTGCCGCCGTTAATCAGGTGGCCGATGGCGCTGTTTTCCAGCTCCTTGAGCGGCGCCAACCCCAGCCAGGTGGCGTGGCGGGCGCGGGTGAGCGCTACGTAGAGCTTGCGCAGGTCTTCGCCCAGGCGCTCGCGGTCGGCGGTGGCCAGGGTGTCTTCATCGGCGCTCAGGCTGAGTTGCAGGTTGCCGTGGGCGTCGTGCCAGCGCAGCGGCAGGTCCTTGTCGCTGACCGGGCGGTGGTTGGCGATAAATGGCAGAAACACCAGCGGGTACTCGAGCCCCTTGGACTTGTGGATGGTGACCACCTTGACCAGGTCGGCGTCGCTTTCCAGGCGCAGTTTGTGGCTGTCGCCGTGGCTTTCCGGGTCGGCGATGGCGTCGTAAAGAAAGCGAATCAGCGCGTGTTCGCCGTCCAGTTCTGCGCTTGCCTGCTGGAGCAGTTCGCCCAGGTGCAGCAGGTCGGTTAGCAAGCGCTCACCGTCTTCGAACTCGGCCAGCAGGCGGGCGGGAATGTCGAAGTCGACCATCAAGCGGCGGACCAGCGGCAGCACGCCCTGGCGCTGCCACAGGCGATGGTAGTGGCTGAACTGTTCGACCCGCGCTTCCCAGGCCAGCTCGCTTTGTTGCAGGTGGTCCAGGTCGGCCAGGGTGAGGCCCAGCACCGGCGTGGCCAGGGCGGCGCGCAGGTGGGCTTCGGCCTGGCGGGAGCTGGCCAGCGGCTCGGCGCAGGCGCGCAGCCAGCGCTCCACCTGCCCGGCCATGGGCGAGCTGAATACCTTGTCGTGGTCGGAGAGGTAAACGCTTTTGACCCCGCGGCTGGCCAGCGCCAGACGAATGGCGCGGGCTTCCTGCAGGCCGTTGACCAGCACCGCCATGTCGGAAGGCTTCAGCGCTGTGAGCTGGTCGTCTTTCTGGAAGCCACTTTCTGCCTGTTGCCCGGCGCTGAGCAGTTCGGTCATGTGCGAGGCGCAGCGCTCGGCCATTTCGGTCTGGTAGGCGGTTTTGGAAAGCGCCTCGTCGCTTGGCAGCGCCCAGAGCGTCATGGCGGGCAGTGGTTGGTCCTGGTGCACCAGTTGTTCGTCGCGGCCTTTGGCGGTCACGGGTTGGAAGGGCAGCGGGTTGTCGCCGCCTTCTTCGCGGAACAGAAAGGCCCCGGCGGGTTGCCGGTCGGCGTAGGTGAAGCAGTGGTTGACGGCCTCGACCATGGCGCGGCTTGAGCGGAAGTTGGTGCCCAGTGTGACGTGGCGGCCGGCGGTGTCCTGGCGGGCCTGCAGGTAGGTGAAGATATCCGCGCCGCGGAAAGCGTAGATGGCCTGCTTGGGGTCGCCGATCAGCAGAATGGCGGCGTCGCGGCGGGGCTTGGCGACCTCGAATACCGCGTTGAAGATGCGGTACTGGATGGGGTCGGTGTCCTGGAACTCGTCGATCAGCGCGACGGGGAACTGGCGCAGAATCTGCGCGGCCAGGGCTTCACGGTTGGGGCCTTGCAGGGCGCGGTCCAGGTGGCTGAGCAGGTCGTTGGGGCCCATTTCGGCGCGGCGTTCCTGTTCGCGTTCCAGGCGCACCTTGCACCATTGCACGGCGTGAATCAGCAGGTCGTTGCGCGGTTCGGGCAGGGCCTTGAGTGCCTCGGGCAGCTCGGCCAGCGCTTCAAAGGCCGCCGGGCAGGGCGGCGCGCCGTCTTTCCATATCTCGGCCATGCCCTCCGGGGTGAGGCGTTTCCAGGCGGCGGGCGTCAGCGCGGGGCGTTCCAGGTCGCTTTCGCTCCATTCGCGCAGCGCCCCCAGCCAGTTGGCGCGGTTTTTGGCGTTGAAGCTTTGGCCTTTGAAGGCCTTGCGCTTGGCGGCGTCTTCCAGCGCGGGCACCAGTTCGTCCAGCCAGGCGGGCCAGGGTGCTTTTAGGGTGCTGAGCGTTGCCTGGCGTTCGGCCTCGGCGGCGCTCAGGGTCTCCGCCGGGTTAGGGCGCTGGCTGCCGAGGGCGTCGCTTTCGGCAAGCAGCCGGGCGACCTGGGCGTGCAGCTCGTCGGGGGATTTCCAGTAGCGGGTTATGTGGCCCAGCGCCTCGGCGTCCAGCGGGTAGTAGAAGGTGCGCCAGTAGTCGCGCACCACTTCCTGTTCCAGTTCGTGCTGGTCGTTTTCCAGGTCGAGGGAGAACAGGCTGCCGCTGTCGAAGGCGTGCTCGCGCAGCATGCGGTAGCACCAGCTGTGGATGGTGGAAACCGCAGCTTCGTCCATCCATTCGGCGGCCAGTTCCAGGCGGCGAGCGCAGGCGGGCCAGGTGGCTTCATCGTATTGGTCGCGGAGCTGGAGGAGCAGCGGGTCATCAGCAGGCGGCTCGGCAGCAGGCCGACGCGAGGGCGCCGTGAACCCGTCCGTGGGGGCTACTTTTGCCATCCCTGGCAAAAGACCCTCGCTTTGGCCTGCTCCCTTCGCCTGGTCAGGCTCTTTTCGAAACACCCCAGCAGCTTCTACCAGACGGTTGCGGATGCGTTCGCGCAGTTCCTGGGTGGCGGCGTTGGTGAAGGTGACGACCAGGATTTCCGGTGGCGTCAGCGGTCGCACAAAGGCGGTGTCGTCTTCGCTGTGCTGGCCGCCCAGCACCAAGCGCACGTAAAGCAGTGCGATGGTGAAGGTCTTGCCGGTGCCCGCGCTGGCCTCGATAAGGCGGCTGCCGTGGAGGGGTAGGGTGAGCGCGTTGAGCGGCGTTACGCGGTTGGCATCCTGGTTCATTGGGCCGCTCCTTTCTTCTTGCTGTCTCCACTACGTTCTTGGTCTTTGCCAGCGGGGTTTTTGACCGCGTTGAACAGCGGGGCGTAGAGCGCCTCGGTCAGCGCGGCGAAGCTGTGTGCCTGTTCGCGGTGGTCATTGAACAGTCGCTCGAAGCGTGGCCACTGGTGGGCCAGGTACGCGCTTTGGGCGACTTCGCCGGTCTGGAAGCGGCCGCCGTCATAGGCGCCTTCGGCGGCGGCGTAGGCGTCGCTTTCCCGGCCTTTTTCTTCAGCGATCTCCGGCGTGCCTAGCTTGGTCAGCCAGGCGAAGGCGGCCTGGGGAGCCAGCGGCAGCGGGGCTTGGAGGCCTGCTTGCCAGACGGTCATCTGGGTGTCCAGGTGAGCGCGGGCGGTGTCGGCGGCGATGGGGGCCAGCGTGATGTTGCCTGCCTTGGAAAGTAGCTGGGTGGTCATCGGGCCGTTGAGGTTGCCCGCCAGGTGCGCGACCCAGGGGCGCAGCAGGTGGGTCCAGCGGTACTGGCCGCGCCCGCTGCCCTGGCTGATCAGGCTGCTGCTGAGGAGTAACAACCGGCAGCGGTCGCCAGCCTCGTTCTGGCGCAGTTCGTTCAGCCAGTCTTCCAGCACGATGCCGTCGGCGCTTTCTACGTAAACCGGCTCTGGCGCGGGTAAGACGATGGGCCACTGGGCCAGCGCGTCTTCGTAGGCGCTGAACAGGTCGTCCATGGGCTCGGCCAGCGACTCGCGCATGCGCTCGCCAAAGGCCCCCATGGCGAGCACTCCCTGGCGCTGGAAGCGTTCCAGCTGCGCGTCGAGGGCTTCCAGGCGCGGCTCGCCGTTGTCGACTGCGTGTCGCTGGGCGGCGATTAATCGGTCCTGTAGCTGCCAGTTCTGCAGGCCGTCCAGCGCGAAGGGTTCGGCGTCCAGCTCGGCGATGGCTTCCTGCTCGAAATACACCCCCAGCCGGGTATTGAAGAAGGTCCGCACCGGTTCACGCAGAAAGCCGCCCAGCTGGCCGAGGGACAGGCTGGCAGGAGCGTTTTCCGGCGGGGGGAGCTTTTCGAGCTGAGACCGTGGCGCTCTCGGGGCTTGGTCGTCGCGCCATTCATGGACTCCACGCCACTCATGGATATAGGTGAATAGCTGCGCGGACTCGGTGCTGTCTTCGAAATAGCGGCGGCTGAACGGCTGCAGTGGGTGCTCGGTGGTTAGGGTGTCAAGCAGCGGGGCGTCATGTTCAAAGTGCCAACCGGCGGCCAGGTGGTCGCGCAGTTGGCCGACCAGTACCGAGGGCGGAAGCGTCGTGTTGTCGATCTGGCTGCGGCCGACCCAACTGATGTAGAGCTGGTCGCGGGCAGAGAGCAGCGCTTCGAGAAACAGGTAGCGGTCGTCTTCCCGGCGGGAACGGTCGCCGGGGCGGTAGTCGCTGCCCATCAGGTCGAAGTCCAGCGGCGGCTGGGAGCGGGGGTATTCGCCGTCGTTCATGCCCAGCAGGCACACCCGCTTGAAGGGAATGGCGCGCATGGGCATCAGCGTGGCGAAGTTGACCGCCCCGGCCAGAAAGCGCTGGGAGAGGCTATGCTCATCGATCTGCGCGAGCCAGTGTTCGCGCACCATGGAAAGCGGCAGCGGATCGGCCAACTGGGCTTCGCGGCTGCTTTCGAGGATTTGCTGCAGGCCATTTTCCAGCTTAGTGAGCATCACGCTTTCCTGGGCGTCGTCGGTCAGGAAGAAAGTTTCCAGCAGGGTGCGCAGCCGCTCGACCCAGCTGGCGGCGTCGGTGGGCTGGCGAAAGGTCTCCCAGGTGGCTTCGAGTTTTTCCAGCAGCGTCGCCAGGGGCCCGGCAAGGCCCGCTTCCAGCCCGCCGATGTCGTCGAACGGTTCGATGCCCTGCCAGGCGTCGCCATCGCCTACGGTGTAACCCAGCAACAGGCGGCGCAGGCCAAAGGCCCAGGTGTTCTGGCTGAGTCCGCCGGGCAGCTCCAGAGTTTGGCGCTGTTTGGCGTTGAGCCCCCAGCGAATCCCCGCGCCTTCCATCCAGCGCTCGAGCACCGGCAGGTCGCGCTCTTCAAGCCCGAAGCGCTGGCGCAGGGCGGGGACGTCGAGCAGATCCAGCAGGTCGCTGACGGACAGGCGCAGCTCCGGCAGGCGCAGCAGCTTTTCCAGCGCGATCATCATCGGCAGGCGGTGACGGCTGGCCTGGTCGGATAGCGTGTAGGGAATGAAGCGTGGGTCGTCGCTTTGAAGCTGGCCGAATACCGCGTCGATGTGCGGCGCGTAGCGGTCGATATCCGGCACCATGACGATGATGTCCCGCGGGCGCAGCTCGGGGTCGTCGCTGAAGGCGGCCAGCAGCTGGTCGTGAAGAATCTCGACCTCCCGCTGGGGGCCGTGGGCGATATGAAACACCAGGGAGTCGTCCGCCGGGTCGAGGGCAGGCCAGTAGGTTTGGGTTTCGGCCACCGGGCGCAGCTCACGGATATCGTCCTGCAGCTGGCTGAGCAGGCAGCCGCGTTCGCCGGAGAACGGCTCGAACATGTCGATGCGCAGCGCCTGCTGTTCGAACAGGGTCTGGTAGTCGCCGGTATCGTCGTGCTCGTCCAGCAGGCGCAGGTAGTCGCGGCCCTGTTTGCCCCAGGCGGCGAGCAGCGGCTGGGCGTGGAGGTGCAGGGCATCGTCAGCGTCGCCGGTTCCCAGCACGTCCAGCGCTTCCGGCATGCCGGTTTTGCGCCGCTGGCGGTAGCGGCTGGCGCGGAGCAGGTCCTTGTGCTCGATGATATCCGCCCAGTAGTACTGGCAGGGGTTGTGCACGCAGAGCACCACCTGGCAGCAGCGCGACAGCGCCGCCAGGGCTTCCAGGGTTTGCTGGGGCAGCGATGAAATGCCGAAAATGATCAGCCGCCGGGGCAGCCCTGGCGGGCAGGCTTGGCCCTCAAGCTTTTCGGTGGCCTTCAAAAAGCGCCGATGCACCTGGGCACGGCTGCTGTCGAGGCCCGCATCGCCCTGGGTGGCGGCCACGTCGTCACGCAGAATGCGCCACAGCGCGGGCTGCCAGCGCTGGTGGTCTTCCAACGGGCGGGCCTCGCCGCGGGCGGTGATCAGCACGTCTTCACCGTTGGCCCAGGCGTCCAGCCAGTCGGCACGATACACCTGATACTGGTCGAAGAGGTCAGCCAGCCGCTCGGCCAACTGGTAGTGCTTGCGCTGGTCGCGATCGATTTCCAGGAACTGCGCCAGCGGGGCGAAGACCTCCTGCCCGGCAAGCGTCGGCAGCAGGCGCAAAAGCCGCCAGACTAGGCGCGATTTATCAAACGGCGAGGTTTCCGGCACGGCGTCTTCGTTGTGCGATACGTGAGTCAGCACCGTGCGGTAGGCCTGCCACAGGAACCGCGCGGGCAGCATCACGTCCAGCGCCGCCGCAATCCCCGCGCCGCCGTTGTCAGGGTCTTCCGCCAGCGCCAATTTCAGCCACTGCCCGATGCCGTTGCTCTGCACCAGGATGGTTTCATTCTCCAGCGGCCCCAGCGGGTGCAGGCGCATCCACTCCACCGCCAATCCGCGCAAATCTTCCAGGCGGTTGCCATGCACCACCATGAAACCTGGCGTTAGCGATGTTGGCGAAAGCAGCGAATTGGCGGGCATGCGCGAGGTTCCTTCACGGCGGTGGTGGTGGCTAAGGGTATGGTGCCATAAGTTAACGTCTTGCGGGGTGCGGATTGGAAAGAGGAACTTTTACGACAAATGAGTTATCATAAAAGATAACCTTCAGGGAGCTGGGTAATGCAATGGAAAGTTGATTTTTATCCGGGAGTCGATGGTGAAATTCTCGGTATGCCGCCAAAAATACAGGCCCGAATGCTGCGGTTATTGGAAATGGTTGAACAGCATGGTGCTAACTTGGGGCCGCCACACACTGAATCATTAGGAGATGGGCTTTTCGAAATAAGAGCAAAAGCCAAAGAGGGAATCGGTCGCTCCTTATTTTGCTATGTGAATGGGCAGAGAATCATCATTCTTCATGCATTTGTGAAGAAAAGCCAAAAAACGCCCCGCCAGGTATTGGAACTGGCTCGTATACGACAACGTGAGGTACAACGGTCATGAGCTTACAAGCACTAAAGGATAGGGCGCTCCAAAATCCCGAGGTCAAAGCGGAATATGAGCGCTTGGCACCTGAGTTTGAATTGGCCAACACGCTAATCACCATGCGACAGCAAGCAGGCCTGACTCAAGACGAATTGGCAAAGCGCCTGCATACCCAAAAAAGTAATATCAGTCGGCTAGAGCGTGGTGACAGTAACCCCGGTTGGAAAACGCTTCAGCGTTATGCGAAAGCCTGCGGTTTTGAGTTATCAGTGCAGGCTCAGAGACACAACACGGCCGTCTAGCAAACTAGCGAAATGAGATGTCCGCGGGAGCATAGCGTTCCGTCGCCATAAGTTTACGTCTTGCTGGATGCGCGATAAGCGCGTTAGCTATGTGCTTTCGGCCGTGAAAGCGGTTCGATGGATAGGCGCAACCCTAGGGAGTTGGCGACCTTGCTGATGGTTGAAAATGCCGGATTACCTTCCCCAGACAGGGCTTTGTAGAGTCCTTCGCGGCTCATGCCCACGTCTTTGGCAAGTTGACTCATGTTGCGCGCACGGGCGATGTCACCGAGTGCGGCTGCGAGAAGTGCTGGATCATTTTCTTCCATTACTGCGTCAAGATAAGCCGCAATATCTTCCTCAGTTTGAAGGTAATCGGCAGTATCGTAGTGGCTGAAAGTGACGTTAGAAACGGTCATAGAATTACTCCTTCCATTGCGCGGCAATGGCTTTGGCCTATTCGATGTCGCGGGGCTGGCTGATAGCCCTAGTTGGCAGTGCTGAAAGTGTCAACTTTGGTTTACACCTGATGATAAGAAAAAGCAATAAACAGCATACTGTTAAGGCGCTTTAAATGAACATCTTGCGGGATGCGCGATATATCGCCAAGCTATGCCGATACCGTGAACAATGCTGAGAGATATTTCCCCATGACTGAGTCTTCTAACAATTCCCGCCGTCATTCTTCTGCCGTGGTCGACGGCCCAGGCAAAGCCGCCAGCCGCGCGATGCTGCGCGCCGTGGGTTTTAACGACGACGATTTCAAAAAGCCCCAGGTCGGCGTTGCGTCAACCTGGAGCATGGTGACGCCCTGCAACAGCCACATTGGCGAGCTGGCTGAGCATGCCCGCGACGGCGCCGACGCCGCCGGTGGCAAGGGCGTGATTTTTAACACCATCACCATTTCCGATGGCATCGCCAACGGCACCGAGGGCATGAAGTACTCGCTGGTGTCACGGGAGGTGATCGCCGACTCCATCGAAACCGTAGCGGGCTGCGAAGGCTTTGATGGTCTGGTGGCGATTGGTGGCTGCGACAAGAACATGCCCGGCTGCGTGATGGGCCTGGCGCGGCTCAATCGCCCCAGCGTGTTTGTTTACGGCGGTACCATCATGCCTGGCGAGGGCCATACCGATATCGTTTCAGTGTTCGAGGCCATGGGCGCGCATTCCCGCGGCGATATCGACCTGATCGAACTCAAGAACATTGAAGAAACCGCGATTCCCGGCCCCGGTTCCTGCGGTGGCATGTACACCGCCAATACCATGGCCTCGGCGATTGAGGCCCTGGGCATGAGCCTGCCAGGTAGCTCGGCGCAAAACGCCATTTCCCGCGATAAGCGTGATGACTGCGAGGCGGCGGGTGAGGCGGTATTGGCGCTGCTGGCCAACGACATCAAACCCTCCGATATCATGACCCGCGAGGCGTTTGAAAACGCCGTGACTGTGGTGATTGCGCTGGGTGGCTCCACCAATGCCGTGCTTCACCTGGTGGCCATGGCGCGCACTATCGGGGTTGAGCTGTCGATCAACGATTTCACCGAGATTGGCAAGCGTGTGCCGGTGGTAGCCGATTTGCGCCCCAGCGGCCATTACATGATGAGCGAGCTGGTGGCGATTGGCGGTATTCAGCCGCTGATGAAAATCCTGCTGGATGCAGGCCTGCTGCACGGCGACTGCCTGACCGTCACGGGCAAGACGCTGGCGGAAAACCTGGCCGATGTAGAGCCCTACCCAATCGATCAGCAGATTATCGCGCCGCTGGGTAACCCACTTAAAGCCGAAAGCCATCTGCGTATTCTCCATGGCAACCTGGCGCCGGAAGGTGCGGTGGCCAAGATTACCGGCAAGGAAGGCACGCGGTTCAGTGGCTCGGCGCGGGTGTTTGGCTCTGAAGAAGAAGCCCAGGCGCGCATCAACGACGGCACGGTAGTGGCCGGCGACGTGGTGGTGATTCGCTACGAAGGTCCCAAAGGGGGCCCGGGCATGCGCGAAATGCTCACGCCCACCTCGGCCATCATGGGCCGTGGGCTGGGCAGCGACGTGGCGTTAATTACCGATGGCCGTTTCTCCGGCGGTAGCCACGGCTTTGTGGTGGGTCATGTATCGCCCGAGGCCTTCGAGGGTGGCCCGCTGGCGCTGGTGGAAAACGGTGACACCATCACCATCGACGCGGTGGCTGATACCATCGATGTCGATGTGTCCGATGACGAGTTGATTCGCCGCCGTGCGGCCTGGCGGCAGCCGACGCCACGTTATCGTCGCGGCGTATTGGCCAAATACGCGCGACTGGTCAGCTCTGCCAGCACCGGGGCAGTGACCGATAACGAAGAGTAGTGTTGTCATGTGTATGTAAAACGCCAGGGTTAACCTGGCGTTTTTATGTGCGCGATAAGGATGTGAAATGACACAAACGTCGCGAGTGAGTGAAGTTTTTAGGGCGTTTTTGCTGCTGGGGCTGACCTCCTTTGGCGGGCCGGTGGCACACCTGGGCTATTTTCGCACCGAGTTTGTCGCCCGCCGGAAGTGGCTGAGCGAAACCGCCTACGCCGACCTCGTCGCGCTGTGCCAGTTTCTGCCGGGGCCTGCCAGCAGCCAGGTGGGCTTTGCGCTTGGCTTGATGCGCGCCGGCCCCTGGGGCGCGGCCATGGCGTGGCTGGCGTTCACCCTGCCGTCGGCCATTGTGTTGGTGCTGTTCGCGTTTGGCGCCGCAGTGCTGGAGGGGCCGATTGCCAGTGGCATCATCCACGGTTTGAAGGTCGTGGCGGTGGCAATTGTCGCTCATGCCTTGTGGGGCATGGCGCGTAATCTCTGCCCGGATAGTACCCGTGCGGGTATTGCGCTGGCTGCCGTCTTTGCCGTCGTGGCCATTAGCGGGCCGCTGGGCCAGGTGGGCGCGATTGTATTGGGTGGCATCGCCGGGTTAGTGCTTTGCCGTGGCATGGCGGCGACCGCGGAGAGCGAGGCGCTGCATTTTCCGGTCTCGCGCCAGGTCGGCATCATCGCGCTTGTGCTGTTTGGCGGGCTGCTGGTATTGCTGCCGCTACTGGCCGGTATGGCGGCCTGGCTGGATATTACCGATGCTTTTTACCGCTCAGGTGCCCTGGTGTTTGGCGGTGGGCACGTGGTGCTGCCGCTGCTGGAAGCCGAGGTGGTGCAGTCAGGCTGGGTGTCAGCCGACGAATTCTTGACCGGTTATGGTGCCGCTCAGGCGATTCCGGGGCCGCTGTTTACCTTTTCGGCCTATTTGGGCGCGCTGATACCGTCAGGTGGTAGCTTGCTGACAGCGACGCTTGCGCTGCTGGCGATTTTCCTGCCGGGTTTCTTGCTGTTGGTGGGCGTACTGCCGTTCTGGAACCACTTCCGCCAGTGGCAGTGGGCACAGGCGCTGATGCGCGGTGCCAATGCGGCAGTGGTCGGCATTTTAGGCGCGGCGCTTTACGATCCGGTGTGGACGAGTGCGATCATTGGCGCTGAGGAGTTCGCGTTGGCACTCACGGGTTTTCTGCTGCTAACCGTATGGAAGCTGCCCGCTTGGATGGTGGTCATCGTGGTGGCGCTGGGCGGCGTGCTGATTGCGACCTGAGGTCGTTGCCTAAATCGGATATGAAAACGGCCGCTGTATAAGCGGCCGGCATTAGCGGAGAACGATAATCCTGAGGTGGCGAGGATAAAAAACCGCTATGGCACCTCCACTTCCAACGTGCGACGCAAAACGTGAAGTTCATCCACGTTAAGGTGCTCAAGCTTTCCAGCGAGCAGGTCGCTGACCTTCTGAACGGGTAACCCCGCTCTGCGGGCGATTTCACGGCTTCCCATATCTGATACCGCAATCAGACGCGTGATAATACGCATTAAGCGCGTACGTTTTTCGAGTTCCCTGACATCGAGGTCAGGGCTGCTTCGCGGAGGATCGAGCAGATCCGCGTGGGCAGTTGAGCGTGCCGTACTCATGAGGCTCCATCAGTCTGAAATGACAAAGACACAATGCCGCCAACCGGGTCGTATTTCAATGCCTTTTTTGATGAAAATTTCATGGCATGTAAGACACCCCGTAAACGCCTTGGCTCTGGTAAACTAACCCCTTAATTTTTCGCCTGTCCTCTACCATGAGGCACGGCATATTGAGCGTTTTGATAAGGCCACGGGCCGAGGAGAGATGGCATGTCGTCGAACAGCGCACCCAAAGTGGGCGTGATCATGGGGTCAAAATCGGATTGGCCGGTCATGGAGCACTCGGTGGCAATGCTCGAGCGGCTAGGCGTCCCCTATGAAACCCGTGTGGTCTCCGCCCACCGTACGCCGGACCTGCTGTTCGACTACGCCAAAAACGCCGCCGTGCGTGGCCTTCAGGTGATTGTGGCCGGTGCCGGTGGCGCTGCGCATCTGCCGGGCATGGTGGCTTCACAGACACCCCTGCCGGTGCTAGGTGTGCCGGTGGAGTCCAAGGCGTTGAAAGGGCTGGATTCGCTGCTCTCAATTGCACAGATGCCCGGCGGCATTGCAGTCGGCACGTTGGCGATTGGCAAAGCAGGAGCCACTAACGCAGGCTTGTTGGCCGCGCAAATTGTTGGCCTGCAAGACACCGAGGTACGCAATGCGGTAGAGGCCTTCCGCGCCGAACAGACTCAAAAAGTGCTCGATAACCCGGACCCGCGCCCCGAGCCGGAAGCCGAATAAGGAGGCCTGCGATGACGTCTACCATTCCAAGTAATATCGGCGTATTGGGCGCAGGCCAGCTAGGCCGTATGTTAGCGCTGGCGGGCTACCCGCTGGGCAATCGCTTCACGTTTCTGGATACCACGGGCAACCCCAGCGCGGGCATCGGCGAGGTGATCGTCGACCCTGACAACCAGCACCTGGCGGCGTTTCTTGAAAAGGTCGACGTGGTGACCTACGAATTTGAACACCTGCCGGTTCAGCTTGTGCGTGAAATTGAGCAGCACAAGCCGGTGTATCCCAGCAGCCGCGCCATTGAAGTATGCCAAAACCGCGTGGAAGAGAAGGCACTGTTTGACCGTTTGGGCATTCCCACACCCGCTTACCGCGTCGTCGAAAGTGCCGAGCAGCTTGAGGCAGCCGCCCGCGAGCTTGGCTGCCCGGTGGTGGCCAAATCCGTCACGGAAGGCTACGACGGTAAAGGCCAGGCGGTACTTAAGCAGCCTGAACAGGCGGGTGACGCGTGGCGAGATATCGGCCATCGACAATTGATCGTCGAAGCCTTTGTCGACTTCGTGCGCGAAGTGTCGATGATTGCCGTGCGCGGCCGCGATGGCGAGGTGGTGTTCTACCCCATGGCGGAAAACCAGCACGTCGATGGCATCTTGCGCTATTCGGTCGCGCCACTACCGGACCTGGACGCCAGCGTTCAACACACCGCTGACCGCTATATTCGCGCGCTGTTGGATGAACTGGACTATGTGGGCGTACTGGCGCTGGAGCTGTTTCAAACCCGCGACGGTAGCCTGCTGGCCAATGAAATGGCCCCCCGGGTCCATAACTCGGGCCACTGGACCATGGATGGCGCGGTGACCAGCCAGTTTGAAAACCACCTCCGCGCGATTCAGGGACTCCCCCTGGGCAGCCCCCAGGCGATTGCGCCTACCTGCATGGTCAACGTGATTGGCCGAGAAGGCGATAACGCTTCTTTGCTGGCGCTTGCCAATACCCACCTGCACCGCTACGACAAAGCCGAGCGGGCCGGGCGCAAACTGGCCCATGTGAATGTGGTGGCGAATACCCACGCCGAGCTGCTTGAAAAAGTGCGTGCCTGCCAAACGCTATTGCCCGAGGCGCCTCCCGTGTCGTGGAGCTTTGAGTCAACTCTTTAAGTCTAATCGCCGCCGATTGAGGCGGCTTTTTTGTGCGCCAACGAGCCAATGACGAACTTCAGTCGCCAAGCATGAGAAAATCGGCTAAAAAGGAGCAGACTGATTAATCAATAAGATCGGCTTGCAAGCCGACTTGGCAACATAAAGGGACATTGAGTGTATGCCACAGCCATTTAGCACGGCGATCGCCTCGGGTCTGCGCAGTCGTTTCCAGAGTGAACATAATGCCACGGTGAAAAGCCTACGCAGCGAAAAAGTGCGTCTGCTGTACGACAGTTTATGGTCACCCGTGCTTGCCAGCGTACTCGCAGCGATTCTTTTGGTCGCCGCGCTTTGGCCGGTTGTGGCGCACTGGAAGTTGCTGAGTTGGCTGGCAGCTCTGCTGTTGGTTTCCGCACTACGCCTGGGTCTGGCCTATCATTTTCATCGCTTACCGGCCTTGCAGCAGCAGCGTCAACGCTGGCTTTATCGATTTAGCGCAGGAGCTATCGCGGCGGGATGTGTATGGGGCATTGGTAGCTTTGCACTGTTTACCGGCGACCATCCTGGTCAGGTGGCGGCGCTTTCCATTGTAGTGGCCGGCATCTCTGCTGGCGGCGTGACAACGCTTTCCGCCGTCTGGTGGGTGGCAATGGGCTTTGTGCTTCCGATTATGCTGCCGCTGATGCTGCAGTTTTTTCTGCTGGGGTCGTCGCTCTCGGTACTGATTGGCTCGATGCTAGTGCTGTTTCTGGGGCTGGTGGTAGCCACGAGCCGCCGGCTGAGCCGGATCATTCACGACAATATCTCACTGCGGGTCAGCATGGCGGCGCGGGAAGCGCAGCTGCAGGAAAGCGAGGACCGCTACCGGTCGATTTTTCACCAATCGCCTCTAGGCGTGCTGCATTTTGACGAGCAGGGCACGATCACCGACTGCAACAACAAGCTGCTGGATATTCTGGGCGTGGAGCGCGCGCAGTTAATTGGTTATTGCATGCTGGCACGCAGTGCCGATAAAGCCGTCGCTAAGGCCGTGAAAAATGCCTTAGGGCAAGGCACGGGTTATTACGAGGGTACGTATTACCTCCCCAGAGCTTCTGAAGGCACGCCGCTGCGCGCTTTTTTTAACGGAGTGCATAGCGCTAGTCAGGAAATGGTGGGTGGGGTGGCGATGATTGAGGACTTCACCGAGCGCAAGCGACACGAAGCGATTATTTACCGTCAAGCCTACTACGATGCGCTCACCGACTTGCCCAATCGGCGTATGTTTATTGAGCGCCTGGAGATGCTTTGCGCGGATGACCAACAGGCAAGTGGGCTGTTGCTGTTTATGGATTTGGATCGCTTTAAACTGATCAACGATACGCTGGGCCATGCCGCCGGTGACGATTTGCTGGTGCAAGTGGCGCGCCGCTTGGAAGGATGTTTACATCAAGGCGATATGGTCGCACGGCTGAGCGGCGATGAGTTCGTGCTATTGGCGTTAACCAGTACCACGACGCCTAGGGCGATGGACGAATGGGCTGAGGACTATATGCAGGCGGTCCAGCACACACTTGCATCACCTTACCGGTTAGAAGCTCACTCGGTAGAGGTGACTCCGAGCATGGGCTACACCTGTTTTCAAGCCAGCGGTTGTGACTATGGCGAGTTACTCAAAGAAGCCGATCTGGCTATGTATCAAGCCAAAATGGAGGGTCGCGCGCAGCGTCGACGCTATCAGCCGTGGATGCTGGATGAAGCGCAACAGCTCGCACAGCCCCGGGCGCCTGCCGACGAATCGACGAGCTGAGCCGACAACGTAAGGGACATTTTTGAATGCCACAGTTTTTTAGTGCGGCGATTCTATCGGGTCTGCGTCGCCGGTTTGCGCGTGAAGATCCTAATAAAGCCCAGAGCCTGACCAGCGAAAAGGTGCGCATCCTCTATAGTAATTTATGGCAGCCCGTTTACGCCGGTATTCTAGGGGCGGTTTTGTTAGTCAGCATTATGTGGGAGGTCGTTGCTCCCTCCGTTTTAATCAGCTGGCTAGTCGCCATTATCGCCATCTCTCTGATTCGCTTGCGGCTGGCTTCCTTGTTTCTGCAGTCCGACGAAACCTCACAGGCGCAACCGAAATGGCTATTTTCGTTTGCGCTGACCGTTTTTGTGGCGGGGTGCGTCTGGGGGACTGCCGGTGTGCTTATGTTTGCTCCAGAGCATCCTGAATATGTCGCGGCACTGGCGATTGTCTTGTCGGGCGTTGCGGCGGGCTGCGTTACCATGCTGTCTGCCATTTGGTGGATAGTGATTTTTTTTATATTGCCGATTGGCCTGCCCCTTCAATGGATGTTTGTGACATCTGACATCCCTACCCACACCATGATCGGCATCGTCATGATGGTGTTTTTAGGACTGCTGATTATCACCAGTCGGCGCATGGGACTGGTGATACACGACAATATTTCGCTACGCGTCAGTATGGCTGCCCGCGAAGCAACTATTTATCACCAGGCCTACTATGATGCATTGACCGACCTGCCCAATCGGCGGATGTTTATCGAGCGTCTGGAAACGCTTTGCGCCGGAGATCAGCACGCCAGCGGACTGCTGCTGTTTATGGATCTGGACCGTTTTAAACTGATCAATGATACGTTGGGTCACGCTGCCGGTGACGATTTGCTGATACAAGTGGCGCGTCGCTTGGAGGGCTGTCTACACGAAGGCGATATGGCGGCCAGGCTTAGCGGTGATGAGTTTGTGCTATTGGCGTTGACCAATACCGCCACGGCCAAGGCGCTGGACGACTGGGCTGAAGTTTATATGCAGGGTATTCAGCATGCGCTTTCCGACGCCTATAGACTAGAAAACCACTGGGTAGACGTGACGCCAAGTATTGGTTTCACCTGTTTTCAAGCTGGCGGCTGTCATCATGACGAGTTATTGAAAGAAGCCGACTTGGCCATGTATCAGGCTAAAATGGGAGGTCGCGCACAGCGTCGACGCTATCAGCCGTGGATGCTGGATGAAGCGAAACAACTGGCCCAGCCTCGAGCGCCCGCTGATGATTCGACTAGCCAATCTGACCGCTGAGCAATAGCCATAGCGCGATCAAAGCGAAATGACCAGGATACCAGGCCAGCCATAAGCGCCTGGGCATGACCCACTGAATGGCGGGGATGCGCTTTGCGGCACCTGCTGCTATCACCAGTACCACAATACAGGTGCCCACCGTAAACGACTTGGCCATATCGGAAGCATTCATTTGGCCTGCCATCCATAAGGCCGGGAACGCCGCCAAACCAGCCCATAGCCGCGCAGAAAAATCACCGTCGGCATCGCTCAGCGCCTGCATGGCAAACATCAGCAACGGAATCAAGAGCAACCCGTAGTGGTGATACTCAACCCAAAAGCCGAGCAGATACCACAGGGTGACACCTGCCGCCGCGCCAGCAAGCAGCCAGCCAAAGTGGATGCTTTCCTGCTGATAATGCTGCCAACCCAACCGCACAAGCGAGCCTAGCGCGAGGCCGGTGGCCAAGGTAAAGCAGATGTTGAGTATGAACGCATCAGATGCACGTGGCATCAGCATATAAGGCAGTTGCGCGATTATCCCGATAATCAGCATACGCCGAGCGTAACGCATCGGATTACGCGTATTGAACAGGCCGTGCCAAGCGACCATGGCGGCAAACAGTGGGAAAGCAATGCGGCCAACGGATGATCCCACCCAATCTAGCTCCCAGCCATCGGGTATTACAAAGCGCGTCACATGGTCCACCGTCATGGTGAACAGGGCGAGCCATTGAGCCCAGCCCGTCCAGTGTGACGAGGGTTTTGTTGCCGATGCCGCCATAGAACCTCCGTGTGAATGCCTGCATAGGTTAACGTTATGCTCAAAGACTCGTGGATATCGTTCAGGTTCACCGGTCTTTTATGCACTTGAAAGTGACGCACGCCACTCCGTATGCGTCATCGACGCAACAAAGCATAACAAAACGGTTCAAGTTTAGGGGGAGAGAAAAAGGAGGGGCTCCTCCCCAGCGGGCTGGGGAGGAGCAGTTGCTTACTCTGTTTCGAAGTAACGCGCGTAGATTTCGTCGTAGGTGCCGTCTTCACGAAGGGTTTCAAGGGCTTCGTTGAATTGCTCGGCGAGCGCTTCATCTCGCTGGCGGAAGGCGATGCCAAAACCATCGCCGAAGTATTCTTTCGGCTCGGTCAGCATATCGCCAACAACCACGTAATCGCCTTCTTCGCTATCCAGCAGGGTGGACTTGCCTACCGGGAAGTCGAGGAACAGGATGTCCAGGCGCTCGGATTCCATGTCCAGGACCATGTCATCGGCGGTCGCGTAGCGATTGATGTCGGCCACATCGCCGTACATGTCGGTGACGTAGTTGTCCTGCAGGGTGCCGCGCTGAACGCCGATGGTCATGTCGGTAAGCGTTTCTTCGCTGATTTCTTCCAGCTCGGTACCTTCAGGCGCAAACCAGGCGGACGGAGGCGTGATGTAGGGGTCAGAGAACAGTACCTGCTCACGACGGTCGTCGTTGATGGTCATGGATGACATGATGGCATCGTATTTACGTGACAGGAGGCCCGGAATGATGCCGTCCCAACCTTGAACAATCCATTCGCAGCTAACGCCGATTTCTTCGCACATAGCGTTGCCCAGATCAATATCGAAGCCAGTAAGTTCGCCGTCAGAGGTGCGGTATTCCATAGGCTCGTAGGGAACGTCCACGCCAATGCGGACTTCGTCATATTCCTGTGCCTGGGCACTGGTTGCGGCAATCGCCAAGCCAAGTAGCGAAAGTGTTAGGACTTTTTTCATTATGGGTTCTCCTGATGGATGTAATTCACCAAGTGGTGAGGAACATAACTTTTGCCAGCTTAGCGCCGACAACAATGTTTTGTCGACGCATAAACTAACGTTTGTTTCACGCTAGCCGGTTTGGGGTTGTAGGTGGGCCAGCAGTTTTTTCTCCAGATGGCGGAAGAAATACAGAATGGCAAAGGTTAGGCACAGATAAATGGCCGCGACGAATAAAAAGGCATCGAAAGGTGCGTAGTAACGGGCATAGACAAAGCGTGCCGCGCCGGTTAAATCCATGATGGTGACCACGCTTGCGATCGCGCTGGCGTGGAGCATGAAAATCACTTCGTTGCCATAAGCGGGCAGGGCGCGCCGGAAAGCACTGGGGATAATGATCCGACGCATGGTAAGGCTGGGGGACATGCCGTAGGCCCGTGCCGCTTCGATCTCGCCTTTCGAGGTGGACTTGATGGCCCCTCGGAAAATTTCAGTCGTGTAGGCCGCAGTGTTCAGGGTGAAGGCGATCAATGCTGGTACAAAGGGGTCTTCCAGAATGACCCATAGCCATGACTCCTGAATGCCCTCAACAAACACCACACCGTAGTAAATCAAGTAGAGCTGGATGAGTAGCGGCGTACCGCGAAAGACGTAGGTGTAAGCGAAAATAGGCCATTTGATCCAGGCATGCCGTGAGCCGCGACCAATGGCGAGCGGCACCGCGGCGATCAGTCCGATAATCAGCGAGAGGAAAACCAACTGCACGGTGGTCGTCAAGCCAGCGCCATAGTGCGAAAGCGTCTGCAGGGTAAAAATGCTGTTATCGGCGAGCTGATTTTCCAGCCAGGTTAATAGGGGTTCCATTAGTCTGCCTCCCCATACCCAATGCTATAGCGCTTTTGCAGGCGCGCGAATACCCACTCCGACACACTGGCGATTAATAAATAAATCAGCGCCACCACAATCATGAAGGTGAACGGTTCGCGGGTGGCCTTGGAGGCTTCGGACGCCACGCGCACCATGTCGGAAAGTCCGATCACCGAGACCAGCGCGGTGGTTTTAAGCAGTACCATCCAGTTGTTCGAAAGCCCCGGCAGGGCGTGACGCATCATCTGGGGGAAACGGATGCGGCGAAACACCAACGAGTTACTCATACCGTAGGCTTTACCTGCCTCAATCTGGCCGTGATCCACCGCCATAAAGGCGCCGCGGAAGGTTTCGCCCATGTAGGCGCCGAAGATTAGCCCGATGGTGACCACGCCCGCGACAAACTCGTTGATATTGATGAAAATATCGATTTCAAACTGATAGTAGAGCCAGTCGGTTATCATGTTGACGCCGATTTGCCCGCCGAAGAACAGCAGCATCATCAGCACCAGGTCTGGAACGCCACGGATAACGGTGGTGTAAAGCGTCGCGATACGGTGGGCAAGCCAGTTGCGCGACATCTTCGCGCTGGCGGTGATGAGCCCTAGCACCACGGCGAGCAATAACGATAACAGCGCTAGCTGAATCGTTACGCCTGCGCCTTCAAGCAAGCGCGGGCCGTAACCATGAAGATCAAGCATCGTGAGCCTCGCGATTAGTATTTAGGCGCCAGGAACTGCTGCAGGCGCGGAGATTGGGGATTGCCGATCATTTCTTCGGGGCGGCCAGCTTCTTCCACCATTCCTTGGTGGAGATAGATCACCTGGCTGGATACGTCCCTGGCAAAACTCATCTCGTGGGTGACCACGACCATGGTGCGCCCCTCTTCGGCGAGATCACGCATGACTTTTAGTACATCGCCCACCAGTTCGGGGTCAAGCGCCGAGGTGGGTTCGTCGAACAGCATGACCTCCGGATCCATCGCCAACGCCCGGGCAATTGCGCCGCGTTGCTGCTGACCGCCTGACATTTGCGCTGGGTAGGCATCGGCGCGGGCCGTCAAGCCGACCTTGTCGAGCAGCGCGTGGGCGTGTTCGGTGGCTTCCTTTTTGGACTGCCCCAGCACATGGATCGGCGCTTCAATAATGTTTTCGAGCAGCGTCATGTGCGCCCATAAATTAAAACTTTGAAACACCATCGAAAGTTTGGCGCGCATTTGCACCACTTGTTTCCAGTCGGCGGGTTCGCGTCCCCGCGGGGTGTTCTTGAAGCGGATTTCTTCTCCGTGCACGTAAAGTTCGCCCTCGTCAGGTTGCTCAAGCAGATTCATGCAGCGCAAGAAGGTGCTTTTGCCTGAACCAGACGCCCCAATGAGGGTAATGACATCTCCTTTATGGGCCTGGAGAGAAAGACCTTTCAGAACTTCCGTATCGCCGAAGCGCTTTTTTATATTGCGCACTTCAAGAGGAATAGGCGTAGCGGCCATGTGATTGGCTCCAATACTAGGTTGCCGCAGCAACAATGAGTGTTGATGGCGGCTGGCGCGAAAAAGGGGCGATTCTATCAGGCTAAACGGCGTATGCGCGCTTTCCCGGTGTTTTTGATAGCGCGACGTTAGTCGTAGTCAACGCCAAACGAATTATCATCGCCACAGCATTATTGTTGTCAAATCTTATTCATGAGTAGGTGGCGCCGCGCAGGGAGTCACCAGTAGCGCGGCGCGCGCGCCTATTTCAACGTGGGCGTTGGGAAACACCACGTGTAATGGGGTGTCACCCACCCGATACTCCCCGTTCTGGCTGTCGTTTGCTAAGCACGTTCCGGCTTCAAATCGGGTGAAATTGGGCGTGTCATCGGCAAAGCACAGCGTGAATTGGTCGCCGTGGCGAATTAACTCATGCTGCACGCGGAAATAGGGTAACGAGTCAATGGCCTGCTCCGCCGGCATAACCCCTTCGCTGAGGCTACCCAGCAATGCAAGCATCGGCGTGAGTGAAGCCATATCGTTTTGCCCAAAAGGCGCGACACGACCTAGCTCAAAGGTAAACGATTGCGCACCGTGGTAGTGCTTACTGTAGTGAGAAAACGTCCAGCTGTGCTGATGCTGGTGTAACACGGCTTGCATACCAGCAGCGGCGATCCACCGCCACTGGGCCGGTTGGGTGGCGGTATCCGCATAGGGCGCCACCACAAACCGTGGGTAGAGACTTCCCCGGATAGCTGTGTGCAGGTCATAGTGTAGCTTGGGTAGCTCGGCATGCAGTGAGAAAAAATCATCCACCTCGGCCATAAGTTGGCGCGCGCGCGTGGGCTCATCGCCGTTGCCTTTCAGCTCACGCTGAAAAAGCCGGTTGAGGTTGGTATGCATAAAGCGCTGCTGGGCCTTAAGGGCGGGGATATTGCCGAGAATCACCAGTACGGGCGCGCCCAATGACCGCGTTCCGGCTTCTAGAGCGCTGAGCCAAGCGCCGATCAGCTCGACAGGGGCGGTTTCGTTGCCATGAATGGCCGCTGAGAAAATGCAGGCGTGGGCATCAGGGCGTTGGCGATGTGGCGTCAGGCGTAAAACGCCGGGGGCGCTAACCTCAAAGTGACCGCTGGCAAAGGTACCCTGCCGTGGGGTATCGCACTGGTCATCAAGTGTCCAGTCCAGCCACTCGTTTAGCATGCTGGCTCCTCGTGACGAATAACGGCGTCAACGAGAAAAAATCGCGAGGTAACGGTGCGTCGTGTCATTGGGAATACAACAAGGTGATAAGCGTGCCCCACCTTTACCATCTTCGGCTTAACCGGCAACCCTCGGCGTCGTTCGAGTGAAAAAGCGCGGTGGCATGTTGAAAAAGTACCAACAAAAAACGCCCGGGACTTGCGCATTGTGTGTGCCGGGCGCCCTTTATTGTGGCAACGATTAGGCTGAGCGGTGGCGCTGCATCTCGTCGTTGTATTCATCTGCCAGCGATGTTTTCTGCTGGTCCTTAAGGCCTCGTCCAGCAAGCTGAAACACCTCTTGTTCTTCTTCGTCCAGGTGATGAGTCACTAGGTGCTGGAGTTTTTTTGCGTGGGTAAGCCAGCTGGTCGCGCTGAAATCGGTGTCGTCCAGAAGCTCAAGCATTTCGTCAATTTCGTGGTGTTCCGCCACGCTGTGGCGGGCTTTTTCCTGGGTTAGGTCAATCTCCATCATAGGAATATAAAGCGCACGTTCTTCGGCGTTGGCATGGTATTTCAATTCTGCACGTACTTGCTGATAGAGCTGTTCTCTTTCGTCGCTATCGCCGTGGGTTTCCACCAGGCGTGCTAGTAAGTCGCGCTGAATATCGTGGTCTTTGCGTAGGGCTTCAAAAATTGTCATTCCTGGCTCCATGGATGCGGGGGTGCAATAAAAGCTAGTCAGCGTCTCGCCAAAGCGCAACTACTTGAGCGTCGATGAAATCGATCCTCGCGGTCGAAAACATTCGCTTTTCTCTACTCGCCACTGCGCTATGGTATGGCTATTCATGTCAACGTGCTGATCAAGGCGCAAAGGAGTGAGCAATGACGAAAGTACTGGTACTTTACTATTCCATGTATGGCCATATCGATACGCTGGCCGCCGCTGTTGCCGAGGGCGCAAAGCGTGTTGACGGCGTAGAAGTCACCGTCAAGCGTGTGCCCGAAACCATGCCGGAAGAGGCTTTCAAAAATGCCGGTGGCAAGCAGGATTTCACCACTCCTGAAGCCTCGCCTCAGGAGCTTGCCGACTACGACGCAATTATCTTCGGTACCCCCACGCGCTTTGGCAACATGGCGGGCCAAATGCGTACCTTCCTCGACCAAACCGGCGGCCTATGGGCCAAGGGCGCGTTGCGAGGTAAGGTGGCGAGCGTGTTTACCTCTACCGGCACCGGCGGTGGCGATGAAATGACCATCACGTCTACCTGGACCACGCTGGCCCATCACGGCATGGTGATCGTGCCGATTGGTTACGGGCTTGAAGAGCAGTTCGATATTTCCAAGGTAAGCGGCGGCACGCCCTACGGCGCTGCGACGCTCGCCGGTGGCGACGGCTCTCGCCAGCCGGATGAACGCGAGCTGAAAATCGCCCGCTTCCAGGGCAAGCATGTCGCTGGCATTGCGGCCAAACTGGCTAGTTAATCTGTTTTAACCAGTGATTAAAAAGCCTCGCCGGCGTCGTCCGGCGAGGCTTTTTCAGTTTGCGCTAGCGTTATAACTATTGGCTACGCACCACGAGCTGCCGTATAGATGGTGTAGACGGATTGGCTGGCAGTCATGAAGAGTCGGTTACGATCCTGGCCAACGAAACATACGTTAGAACAGACCTCCGGCAACAAGACCCGCCCCAGCAGGTCACCTTCGGATGAGAAGACCACCACCCCGTCGATGCCCTCGCCGCCGTTGGCACTTGACCAAATATTGCCATCCATATCGCAGGTCATACCGTCGAAAATCGTATCTTCGCTAGTAACGATCACTTTTCGATCACTGGCGCTGCGACCATCCTCGCCAAGGGTCCAGCGAATGATTCGAGCTGGCTCATCGAAATGGGTGGGGGCACTATCACTTGCGTAGAATCCTTCGCCATCTGGTGTCAATACAATGCCATTTGGCTTGTGAATATCATCGGTCAGCATGATGGGTTCATCGAGATTATCATCGACGTAATAGATCGCTGTCTCAAGCTCTAGGTCACGTTTCTTGCCCTCATAGTCGAAGTGGGCGCCATAGCCTGGATCGGTAAAGATCACGCCACCGGAAGGCAAAGCCACCACATCATTGGGCGCATTGAGTGGTTTTCCCTGATAGCGCTCGGCAAGCACTGTTGTGCTGCCGTCCCATTCGTAGCGTAAAACACGTGCTGGGTAGTGTTCGCATGAGATTAGCCTGCCCTGGTGATCGAAGGTATTGCCGTTAGAGTGGCCGACATTATTTCTCAGAACGCTGACTTGGCCGGTGGCTTCGTCCCAGCGCATCTGTTTGGCACGAGGTATATCGCTGAATACGACGTAACGCCCTACAGCGTTCCAAGCGGGTCCTTCTGTCCATAGCCCTTCGCTCCAATGACGCTCCAAAGGGCTATTAAAAATCATGTAGTCACTGAAGCGTTTGTCCTCGACCTTCCAGGCATCAATCGGGTAACGGTCAGGGGTGGCGCTTTGTGAGGTCTGTAAGGCAAAAAGCTGAGGTGATGTGCCGACAGCGGCGAGAGTAGCCGTTGCCGAAAGAAACTGACGGCGTCCAAGTTTCATAGCATTATCCTGATTATTGTTTGAGAGCGTTGTTATGAGTGACGTGAAACCGATGTTTCAGTCACTCTCAGGAAAATGTAGAACATAAGAAGTCAAAAAACATACATTGGCTGCCTGGTTAGCTTCAACCGGGCAGCCAAAATACGAAGCGAATGCCTATGTGTATTGGTTAGTGCAATACCGTCAGCGCGACCCAATAGCGTTGGCAATGGCCTTACCGAGACTTGTCGTGGAGCCTTGCCCGCCAACATCGCGGGTGAGCACTTGGCTATCGCCTGCGCTGAGTACCGCTTCTATGGCCGTGACCATGGCGTCGCTGGCTTCTTTATAGCCCAGGTGCTCGAGCATCATCGCGCCGGACCAGATTTGACCGATGGGGTTGGCGAGGCCTTTGCCGGCAATATCCGGCGCGCTGCCGTGAACCGGCTCAAACAGGCTGGGGAAGTGACCTTCCGGGTTGATGTTGGCCGAAGGCGCAATACCGATGGTGCCGGTACAGGCAGGGCCTAAGTCGGAGAGAATATCGCCGAACAGGTTGCTGCCCACCACCACATCGAACCAGTCCGGATGCAGCACAAAATTGGCCGTTAAGATGTCGATATGAAATTTATCCACGGCAATTTCCGGGTAGCTTTTTGCCATTTCAACCACGCGCTCGTCCCAGTAAGGCATGGTGATGGAAATACCGTTGGATTTGGTGGCCGAGGTAAGCTTTTTGCGCGGGCGTGTCTGGGCCAAATCAAAGGCGTATTTGAGGACGCGGTCGACGCCGGTGCGCGTCATCACCGTATCTTGAATGACCACTTCACGGTCGGTGCCTTCAAACATCTTGCCGCCAACGCTTGAGTACTCGCCCTCGGTATTCTCACGCACCACGTAAAAATCGATATCGCCGGGTTCGCGGCCAGCCAGCGGGCTTTTGATACCAGGCATTAACTTACACGGCCGCAGGTTGATGTACTGATCAAAGCGGCGGCGGAACTGGAGCAGCGAGCCCCACAGCGAAATATGGTCTGGTACCTTGTCAGGCCAGCCCACCGCCCCGTAAAACAGCGCATCAAAGCCTTTTAGCTGATCGAACCAGTCCTCGGGTAGCATGCTGCCGTGCTCGAGATAATAGTCGCAGCTGCCAAACTCAAAAGTGGTGAATTCAAGATCAATATTAAAGTGCTTGGCGGTGGCTTCCAGGGCACGAATACCCTCGGGCATGACTTCGGTACCAATGCCGTCGCCGGCGATCACGGCAATACGATGGGCCATGGGGACTCCTTATCTGAGCGGTGTTTTCGTTGGATTTAGACGCGTTGTTTGATGAGTGTAGCCTCTATTAGCTGGGAGATAATCAGGCTATTATTCAAGCTATTGTTGCCTAAAAGTGAAGAATTAATGTCCCCACTCGATGACCTGGCGTTCTTTCAGCAGCTTGCCCGGGCGGGCAGCCTGACCGCCACGGCCCGCGATCTGGGGCTGTCACTCTCTGCTGTCAGCAAGCGGTTGAAACACATGGAGTCGCGGCTGGGCGTCGTGCTGGCGGCGCGAACCACGCGGCGGTTGACCCTGACCGCCGAGGGCGAGCGCTATCTTTCCCGTGGGGCGCTGATTCTTGATGAGTTGAATGAACTGGAGAACGACCTAGGTGAGACCGCAAGCCAGGCGCTGAGCGGACGATTGCGAGTCAACGCCACCTTTGGCTTTGGCCGGCGCCATGTGGCGCCCTTGTTGTCAGCGTTTTGTGCTGAGCACCCGGCGATAGAAAGCTGGCTGGAGCTGACCAACTTTCCGCTCAATTTGAGCGACCATGGCTTTGACGTGGGAATTCGCATTGGCGAGCCGCCGGACTCGCGCCTGGTGGCACGGCGTCTTCTGGCCAATCGCCGGGTGCTATGTGCGTCGCCAGTGTATGTGAAGGGCATGCCACCATTGACCACGCCTGCCGACCTGACCCAACATCGCTGCCTGGTCATCCGCGAAAACGACAGCGACTTTCCGCTGTGGCGGTTTGAGCGTTGTAACGCCCCTGGCAGTGGGCAATCGGTGAAGGTCAGTGGACGCCTCGCGAGCAACGATGGTGAAGTGATTACCCGCCTGGCGCTTGAAGGCCATGGTGTGATGCTGCGTTCCTGGTGGGATGTCAATGAGCACCTTGCCAGCGGCGCGCTTCTCCCCCTGCTCCCCGGCTGGCAAGGGGTACGCGCGGATTTCTACGCGGTCTTCGAACACCGCCGCCATCTTCCGCTACGCATCAGTGCCTTTATCGACTACTTACAGCAGGAAATGGCCGATAGGGTGCCGCCGTTGCCACTGACATGAGGTGTTTGACGGGCCTGCTAGAGCTCCGGGCATGCGTCACCGTGGTCGACATCAATCAGCTCCTCGGTAGGAAAGTTAAGTTCGGCAGCCCGCTTGCGCAAGCGTTTTTCTAACTCGCCGTCCATGTCCGGGGTGCGAGACAGAATCCACAGGTAATCACGGTTGGGGCCTGATACCAGTGCCCATTGGTAATCGTCATCCAACTCCAGAATATTGTAGCCACCGTAGAAGGGGCCAAAGAAGCTGACCTTTAGTCGGCCTACATCGTCATCGTCGATGAAATAAGCGCGCCCATCGGCTTCATCCCAGGCTTGTTCCTCAGGGTTGTAGCCGCGATTAATCACCTTGACGCCGCCGTCCTTGCGAAGGCTGTAATTTGCCGTGACACATTGAAGTCCTTCTTCGAAGGAATGATCCAGCCTGGCGATTTCATACCACTGGCCTAAATAGCGATCAAGCTCAAAGCCTGTAACCGGTTGGGTGCCCTCAGGAATACCCATACAACCCGCCAACACGACACTACTTAGCACCACTTTCCATGGTTTTAACATCGCTTACTCCTTGAGTGGCTGAGGTTTGCTAATTCGTCTATTGCCCATAACAATGCATAGATAGACGTATACCTGACTATAGGGTGGGAGTTATGTGGCACCAAGAGGAGATTCATTTATCCGAGCGGCCACGAGGATTTCATCTTATCACCCACGAGGTGGACGAGGCGTTGCCTTGGCTGGCGGAATGTCAGATAGGGCTTTTACACTTGCAGTTGCTGCATACCTCGGCTTCGCTGACTCTCAATGAAAATAGCGACCCGGATGTTCGCCACGATTTAGATGCCTTTATGCGACGGCTGGTGCCGGAGGGGTTGGACTATTTTCGGCACACCTTGGAAGGGCCTGATGACATGCCCGCGCATGTGGTTGCGTCCCTAATGGGGACACAACTGTCGCTGGCAGTGCGCAATGGCCGTCTGGCGCTGGGAACGTGGCAAGGGATTTGGCTGGGCGAGCATCGCGAGCAGGGCGGTACGCGTCGCGTATTGGCCACTCTCAACGGACAGTCGTTCGATTAATTGGGCAGCCACCAGCGAGCCAAGCCGCTGATGGCTAATGGCGAAAACCCTCAGTCGTTAATCTGGGCCTCAATAACAGGCCAAGCAGGGTCACCGTCGGTGGTGGTTACATCGGCAAGCATCGCCTCTACGCGTTCAGGATTTTCGTTGATCCACTGCTCGGCAACGTCTTCCAATTCGCGCTCTTCCAGGCCGAACTGCTGAATCATCCAGCTTTGCTCTTCGGCGGTGAACGTAAACTGCTCAAAGAACGTGACGGCGTTTGGTGTGGCGTCCGCGTAGTCCGCACGTAATAGTGTGAGCACTTCGCTTTCGCCATTGTTCTCGCCGAACAGGTTTTCCTCGTCGTCGAGATAGCGCATCGGCAGCTCAAGGTTCATCCAGTGCGGCGTCCAGCCAACCCACACAATAGGCTCTTCACGGGAGATCGCATCGCGGGCGGCGGACAGCATGGCGACTTCGCTGGTGTCTACCAGTTGCCAGTCGCCAAGCTTCCAGGTGTCGTTATCAATGGCGTCGTTAAGGATTTCGCTGGCTGCTGAGCCAGCACCAAAGCCGTGAATTTTGCCATCCAACTGATCACGATAGTCATCAAGGTCGGCAAAGCTTTGCAGGCCATCCTCATAGAGGTACTCGGGAACCGCCAGGGTCATCTGGGCGCCATCAACGTTATTGGCGACATCGACCAATACGCCTGACTCTTTACGCGGGTTAAACATGTCCCGCTGGGCAGGCAGCCAGGCGCCTAGAAAGGCGTCGATATCGCCACTTTCGATCCCCTGATAAATCACCTGTAAGCCGATTTCCTGGGTGCTCGTCTCGTAACCCAATGGGTTAAGCAACTGTTCGGCGATTTCAGATTTGACGGTAATGCCGGGCCAGGCGGGCACCCCAAAGTCGAGCGTCTGCTCATCGGCATGGACCGATGAAGCCAACAGCGCAGCACTGGCCAGTGCGATGCTCGAGGCGAGAGGTTTTAGGTGTGTCATAGGATCTCCTTGCTGGGTTTATTATCAATGCATGCTCGTTAATTTTTCAGACGAACCCTAGGCACTGCGCGCGAGGACGCGCAGCTTAGAGGCAAGCATGTCTCGGTCTAGATAGGTGCCCTGTAAATGGCGTGCGCCGCTGTTGGGGTCGAACTCACGACGCCCGTGCAGAACTCGGCGGTTATCGAACGCCACCATTTGGCCAGGTAATAAGGTAAATTCGAGCTGGTGCGCTTCGCTGTGAAACAGCTGCCACAAAACGCGGTAGGCGCGGTACCAGGCCGCCATTTTGGGCGCGGGAAGGTGCAGCGTGTCGCGAATCCAGTTGTTAAGGCGTATTTCAACGAGCTGGCCGTCATCGTCGAGTTTGATGACGGGTGCCCGCACGGAAATATCGTGGGTGTCATCCTGAAAGCGAAAATCGATGGTGGTTTCGCTTAGCACTTTCAGGGCTTCTGGATCCTGTTGGCGCAAGGCATTGACCACGCGGGCGCCATCGGCAAACAGCGATTCGCCGCCGCTGGCTTCGTTCTGCAGGCAGTAGAGCAGTTGAATATCGGGTGGCTGGCGCCAGTTAGGCAGATCGATGTGCAGCGGCAGGCCGACGGCCGTGTAGGCGGCATTGTTGGGGTTGGGCTTCGAGCGCACATCGAAGCGTGAACCAAAGTTGGTCGCCCGTTGCGGGCCGATACGCTCCGCCAGACGGCTGACTTCTTCCTCAACCAGCGGGCCCTCAGTGATTAACGCCAGGCCATCGCGCAGCATGGCGGTCAGCCAGGCTTTTTCGCCCTCGGGCGTCAAGAAGTCGGCATGGCGGATGCGCTCGGGAGTGAACTGGTCGCGCCAGGGGGCAGGCGATGGAACGGCCGTGGGGATCTCGGCTTCCGGGCGACGCTGGTAAAGCCAGCCGCCATGATAAGCGCTCACGTGGCCATCCTGCCACGTCAGGTAGAGATGCCCCCCTGCGAGCTCGATCGCCGGTGCTTCGCTGATATCATCAAGCGGCAGGTACAGACGTTCGCGGGTTTGCGTGTGCCGGCAGGCAGGACAGGCGCAATGATCACGAAGCCACAGCAGCGGTAGGATGGTGTGCTGGCCGTCCTGCCATGTCAGATGAACACCCTCATCGGTGGGCACCGC
Source organism: Halomonas sp. HL-93 (assembly GCF_900086985.1). NCBI lineage: Bacteria > Pseudomonadati > Pseudomonadota > Gammaproteobacteria > Oceanospirillales > Halomonadaceae > Halomonas > Halomonas sp. HL-93. The sequence goes on along the minus strand of NZ_LT593974.1, from coordinate 2,831,524 downwards.
CTCAGTCAGCGATGGGCCGTCCTGATAGGGGGCTAATTCACCCATTTGGGGCGCCTGACGTTGCTCTTCAGCGAAAACGGCACTGTTCATGATTTTCTCCCGGCATTGACTCAATTACGTCTTGCTAGGATGGGCAGTCGCATTGGCAGTGACAAACGATTAATCTGACCCCTAAGACCTCACTCAGCTTATAGGTTGCTTTTTCATGAGCCAGTTGCCACCGCTATTATGGTTACAAGCCTTTGAATCCGCCGCGCGAACACTCAGCTTTACCGCCGCGGGTAACGAGCTGGGGGTGACGCAGGCGGCGATCAGCCAGCGTATCCGTCTGTTGGAGGATCGCGTGGGGCAGAAGCTGTTCGTCAGGCATGCCCGCAGTCTGACGCTAACCCCTGCCGGTCAGGCGTGGTTACCCAGTATTCACGATGCTTTTGCACGCATCAGCGAGGGCACATCGGAGGTTTTCGGCGTGACCAGTGAACAGCCGGTAACGCTGCGTTCAACGCCCGTGATTCAGCAGTCGTGGCTAGCGCCGAGGTTGATTCAATTGCATCGTCAGTGCCCTCACATATCGCTGCGCCTAGTGAGTGCTATTTGGCCCGATGATTTTGGCCCGGAGGGGGCGGATATCGAAATTCGTTACGGGCGAGGTGAGTGGAGCGGCGTCGAGATGTGGCCGCTTGGGAATGAGCAGCTATTGCCGGTATGTTCGCCCGATATCGCGAGAACGCTGACTTCCCCCAGCGATCTGGCTGGGCACACGCTGTTACATGCGGTGGGCTTTGGAGTTGGGTGGCCGGGGTGGTTGCAAACCGCAGGCGTGGCGCATTTGGAGTCGCATTGCCATGCGTTGACCTGTGATAACCAGGTCATAACGCTGGCGCTAGCTAGTCAGAGTGGGGGCGTTGCCCTGACGCATCGGCGCTTGCTTGAACAGCGCGATGATCTCGTGGCGCCGTTTTCGATCAGCGTTCCAAGCGAGGAGCGTTTCTGGCTGGTAAGGCCTAGCCGTCGGCAGGTGAGTGAAGACGCCGAGGTCGTATGGCAGTGGTTGCAAAAGGCGATTTAGTCAGTTCTTCTGACTAACTAACACCGTCATATATGGCGAAAACTATGTATCTTAAAGCGTGGCCCGCTCGTAACGACGAGCCATAATTCCTGCCCAGAAGGAGGTCCTACCATGCCCCGGCCAGAACTGCTCGAACAGATCTACACCATTGTCGATCAAATACCGGCGGGGCGGGTCACGACGTATGGGCGCATTGCCGCAATGACGGAAGGCGCGACACCACGCATGGTGGGATCTGCCATGCGTCATTTGCCCGATGGCCATCAGTTGCCCTGGCACCGGGTCATTGCCGCTTCGCTAAAGCTCGCCGACCACGGCGGGGCAGCCCGCCAGCATCAAAAGTTGCGCGATGAAGGCGTAGCGTTTGATGCCAAGGGGCGGGTGCCCAGGCACCTTGTCTGGCCTGATTAATTGCTTAGTCGTCGAGGTTGGCACCTGACTTCCACGACCAGTCGCGCCAGCGCAGGTCGAAGAGATCCTTGCGGCGGTCTTTCAGATTGGTTACCGAGCCTTCGGCACGTACCACCGTTAGGCGGGTTAGGTCTAAGTCCGAGAAGAAGATCATCTCAGTATTAGGCGTTGTTTCCGCCAGCACTGCGTCGTGAGGGAAGGCAAAATCAGAGGGTGAAAATACCGCCGATTGCGCGTACTGGATATCCAGGTTCTCGATCGACGGCAGGTTACCCACGCTGCCACATAGGACGACATAACACTCGTTTTCGATGGCCCGTGCTTGGGCACAGTGGCGCACCCGCAGGTAGCCATTTTTGGTGTCGGTCCAGAACGGCACAAACAGAATGTCCATGTCCTGGTCGGCAAGTAGGCGGCCCAGCTCCGGGAATTCCACGTCGTAGCAAATCAAAATACCCACGCGGCCAGCGTCGGTATCGAATACCTGAAGGTCGTCGCCGCCTTCTATGACCCAGTCACGGCGTTCCTGGGGAGTGATATGCAGTTTAGATTGCTTCTCGACGCTGCCGTCGCGATGGAACAGGTAGGCAACGTTATAAAGCCGGTCATCATCGCGAACTTCAATCATGGAGCCGCCGACAATGTTAATGTTGTAGGAGACCGCCATTCGCGCAAGCTCGGTAGTAAAGCGCTCGGTAAAGCCTGCCAAAAAGCGAATGGCACCCATTTGGTCCTGCTGAGCCTCGCGGTCTTGCAGCCCCATTAGCGGCGCATTGAACAACTCCGGGAACACGGCAAAGTCACTTTGGTAGTCCGAGAGGGCATCCACGAAGTATTCGATCTGCTGAAGCGCGGCTTCTACAGACGAAAATTCGCGCATTTGCCACTGCACCGCACCAACTCGCACTTGGGTGGGACGGGTATCCAGGACGCTCTCGGCAGGCTCAAACAGAATGTTGTTCCATTCCAGCAGCGTCGCGTAGCCACGCGACTGCTCGTCTTCCGGCAGGTACTTACGTAACAGGCGCTTTACCTGAAAATCGTTAGCCAGCTGGAACGACAAAATCGGGTCGTAAATCTCTTTACGTGAGACTTTGTCGATGTATTGGGCCGGTGAAAGCTCATCGGCATGCTGGTGATATTCGGGAATGCGGCCACCCGCCAGAATAGCGCGCAGGTTATGCGAGCGGCATAGCTCTTTACGCGCCTCGTAAAGGCGGCGTCCCAAGCGGTAGCCACGGTAGTCGGGATGAATCAGTACATCCAGCCCGTACATGGCATCGCCGTCTTGGTCGTTACGGATGATCTCACGATGGCCGATCAGGTCGTCGTACTTGTGCGGGTTTGAGAACTCGTCGTAATCCACCTGAACGGTTAGCGCTACGCCTACCAATATCCCATCGTCCTCGATAGCGATTTGGCCATCGGGAAACTCTTGAATCAGTTTGTCGATGGTGAGCTTGGGCCAGGCACCCCCAATATCGTGATACACCGCATCCATTAACGTCTTGAGCTGCTCGTAATCATCGCTCGATAAGTTACGCAGGTTAAGGTGCAGTTCTTCTAGGGACATGTTTAAGGATTCCCGGCAGTAGAAATAAGTCGCGTCATTGTATCATTGCTTGGCACTGCTCGTTTTACTCTGCGATACCTTGCGAGGTGCTAAGGGCTGGGTCAGCGTTTGCGCCATGATGACGCCAGCCAAAATTAATAGCCCGCCGATAAAGTGGAATCCCGCCACTCGTTCACCCAAAAAGGCCATGGCAATCAGCGCGCTAAACAATGGCATTAGGTTGATGAAAATACTCGCTTGGCTAGCGCCAATTTGACGAACAGCACGCATCCACAGAAAGGTGGTAATAATCGATGCTGGAATGCCCGCATACAGGATCAGTCCAATATTTTGGCTATCCACAGGCGTCATGGGCCCCATCAAATAAGGCGGCAGCAGCAACAGCACGGCAAAGCAGACCTGCGCGTAGAGCATTACCCAGGGCGGTAAATTCATCGACCAGCGCTTTAGCATTACGCCGTACAGCGCATAGCAGGTGGCGGCCATTACCATCAGCGCGTCGCCATAGGCAACCTCAAGCTGTAATAGCGAAAGCGGGTTGCCTCGACCCAGCAGAACGGTGACACCGATAAACGCTAATACGCCACCTAGCACGCCACCGCGGGTCGGCGGCTCGCGCAGAATCAAAGCGCTCAACAGCACGGTCAGTAGTGGGACCATCGCCGCCAATATGCCCATATTCGTCGCGGTGGTGGTTTCGGCGGCCACGTAAGCCAGACCCTGCCATAGGCCCATGCCCAATAAACCCAATAGGGCAAGCTTTGGCCAGTGGCGGCGGATTTCCTCACGGTGACGCAGCGCCGCGGGCAGTACAAATGGTGTCATAACCACTAACGCCAGCAGCCAGCGTAAAAACGCAATGCTGCTGGGGGCGATGGCGCCCACGGTTAACTGATTAATAGTCATGTTCCCCGACCAGATAAGCACGGTGGCGAGCGGCGGCAAAAAATACATCAAGCGCATAGCAGCGGTTCCTTATCGTTAGCCGGGTAATGTGACGCCCTTTCGCATGGTGGGCAAGACCCTTTCACAAGAACCTGACACCAGAACCAGTCACGATAACCTGTCATCAAAACAGGGGGTATACGTGACGGCCGGGATGTCATACGCTTGTTTGAATAATGTTCGAATAATACCCTGGAGAACCGTGATGACTCGTGCGCCTGCTTATCCGCATCTATTCCGTCCGATAACAGTGGGGCATTTAACGCTGCCGAATCGGGTCTTGATGGGCTCCATGCACACCAATTTGGAAGAGGCGCCCAATGGCTTCGAGCGGCTAGCGACGTTTTATGCTGAACGAGCACGCGCCGGGGTCAGCCTGATCGTCACCGGGGGGATTGCCCCCAATACCGAGGGGGCGGTGTTTCAGGGGGCTAATGCGCTAACTGATACGTCGCAGCTAGCGGAACATCGTCAGGTGGTGGATGCTGTCCATGCAGAGGGCGGGCATTTATGTATGCAGGTTCTCCACGCAGGCCGCTATGCCTACTCCCCTGAGTTAGTGGCGCCCTCGGCGATTCAGGCACCTATTAATCCCTTCACGCCCCGCGCGCTGACCAGTGATGAGGTCGAGCAGCAAATCGTCGACTACGTGCGCTGCGCGAGGCTTGCTCAGCAGGCGGGCTATGACGGCGTTGAAGTCATGGGCTCCGAAGGCTATTTGATCAATCAGTTTATCTGCCAGCGCACCAATCAGCGCGATGATCAATGGGGCGGTGATTTCGAGCGGCGGGTTCGCTTTCCCATCGAAATCGTCAAGCGAATTCGTGCCGCCGTGGGCGATGCGTTTTTGGTTATCTTCCGTCTATCAATGATTGATTTGGTAGAAGAAGGCAGCTCTTGGGAGGAAGTCGTTGCGCTAGGTAAAGCGATCGAAGCGGCAGGGGCCGATGTTATTAACACTGGCATTGGCTGGCATGAAGCGCGAGTACCGACCATCGTGACCAGCGTGCCACGAGCGGCGTTCAGCGAAGTGACCAAGCGAATGAAAGCGTCGCTTGCGATTCCGCTCATCACCACTAACCGCATCAACATGCCCGACGTGGCTGAGCGGGTGCTCGCCGAGGGGCATGCCGATATGGTGTCGATGGCGCGTCCGTTTCTTGCCGACCCGGAATGGATTCTTAAAGCCGAGCAAGGCCTGGCCGACGAGATCAACACCTGTATCGCCTGTAACCAAGCGTGTTTGGATCACACCTTTGCGGGCAAACTGACGTCTTGTTTAGTGAACCCCAGAGCCTGCCATGAAACAGAAGTTACGCTTACGCCTGCTCAGAAAGCGAAGTGCGTAGCGGTCGTCGGCGGCGGACCTGCTGGCCTTGCCACAGCCGTGGCCGCCGCCAGCCGTGGTCACAAAGTGGTGTTGTTTGAGCGCCGTGGCGAGCTTGGCGGGCAGTTCAACTACGCCCGCAAAATCCCCGGCAAGGAAGAATTTAACGAAACGCTGCGTTACTTTCGCGTAATGCTCGACAAACACGCCGTGGAGGTGCGTTTGAACACCACCGCCACGATCGACGCGCTGGCCGAGTTTGACGAGGTGGTGATCGCCACCGGCGTGATGCCCCGCGAGCTGACGTTACCCGGCGCTGACCATCCAAGTGTGCTGAGCTACGCCGAGGCCATTGAGCAGCCTGAGCGTGTCGGCCCGACGGTCGCGGTGATTGGCGCGGGTGGAATCGGCTTTGATGTATCTGAGCTTTTGGCCCACCAGGGGCATCCTACGCTTGACCTTGCCGCCTGGTGCGATGAGTGGGGCGTAGACCTGGCGGTGGGCGAGCGGGGCGGTTTGAAAGTACCTGCGCCGCCAGCCTCTCCAAGGGAAATTGTCATGCTGCAGCGTAAAACCTCCAAGCCGGGTAAATACCTGGGCAAAACAACCGGCTGGGTGCATCGCGCCTCGCTCAAGCAACGTGGCGTCAAAACGCTCACCGGCTGTGAATATCTCAAAATCGACGATGAAGGCCTGCATATCCGCCGTGATGGCGAAGAGCAGGTGCTCGCCGTGGCATCCATCGTGGTCTGCGCGGGCCAGGAGTCAGTGCGCGATCTGATCCCGCCGCTGGAACAGGCTGGCGGCCGCGTGCACGTGATTGGTGGCGCTGATGAAGCCGCTGAGCTGGATGCTAAGCGCGCTATTGATCAGGGAACTCGGTTGGCGGCTTCCTTATAACGTTGAAATGGCGATAGACTGATGAGCGACCTAGTTATTAAGTCTAACGAGTCGCTAACGTCGTGGGTGGCACCCAGCCCACGCTGCAAGACCGTCAGATAAAGAGGATTACCCACAAGGATTATCGCCATGACCTCGGAGTGTACCCCCCGATTTTTAGCCAGTGATAACACCTCCGGTATCTGCCCGGAGGCCATGCAGTATCTGCTGGAAGCCAATCAAGCCGATGACTTGGCCTACGGCAACGACCGTTGGACGGCGCGAGCCGCCGATCGCTTTCGCGATATGTTCGACTACGATTGCGACGTGTTTTTTGTGTTCAACGGTACTGCTGCCAACTCACTGGCACTGTCCGCGATGGGGCGTAGCTACCACAGTGTGATCTGCCACGAGTTGGCACACATTGAAACCGATGAGTGCGGTGGCCCCGAGTTTTTCTCCAACGGCGCAAAATTGCTAACCTCCCCGGGCGCCAACGGCAAGCTGACGCCAGAAGGCATTGAAGCGCTGGTCACTAAGCGCAGCGATATTCACTACCCCAAGCCCAAGGTCATTTCGCTAACCCAGGCGACTGAAGTCGGCACGGTCTATTCCCGAGAGGAGCTGCTGGCCATCCGCGCCATGGCGGATAAGTACGATCTGCGTCTGCACATGGACGGCGCGCGGTTTGCTAACGCCTGTGCCAGTTTGGACGCCACCCCGGCTGAGTTGACCTGGCAGGTCGGCGTTGACGCGCTGTGCTTCTCGGGTACCAAAAATGGCTTAGCGTTTGGTGAGGCCATCCTGTTTTTCAACCGCGAGCTGGCCGAAGACTTTTCGTACCGCTGCAAGCAGGCGGGGCAATTGGCCTCTAAAATGCGGTTTATTTCGGCACCCTGGCTAGGCCTGCTGGAAAGCGGCGCCTGGTTAACCAACGCGCAACACGCCAATGCGATGGCGCGTTATCTTTCCGAGGGCCTGCAGTCGTTACCCGGCATCTCGCTCATGTTTCCGACGCAAGCCAACAGCGTCTTCGTGGAATTGCCGCCCCATGCCATTGAAGCGTTGAAAGCCAAAGACTGGACCTTCTATACCTTTATTGGCGCCGGAGGCGCGCGGTTTGTCTGCGCCTGGAACACCACCGTTGAATTGCTCGACCAACTGCTGGCGGATATCCAGAAAGTGCTTGAATAGCACGTATTAAAGCACTTTATGTTGAATTAGCTCTGAACTAACCCATAGCGGGGGCTATTCGCCATGGCTGGTTTCGCAGCGCCCCGCAAAGGGTTATCGGGCCGTTTGGAGTCTCTAGTGCCGCCGTCCCGGCGGCGCTGTGCGTTGGGTCTGTCAACGCAACTAATCTACCTTCTGTACGCTCATAGAATTAATGCGTTAGCGTTGAAGTTTGAGCCATCACATTTTGCTAATGCTGACTATGCTGATAAGCGACACCTCTGTTGGGCACACCGTTTTGACATTGGCTGCTTGACGGTGACTGTCTGGGGTTGGGCTACAGGAGAGTTCCATGAGCATCTTTGATCACGTTCAAGACCGTTTTGCCCGCGTTCAGCAAGAAGACATGAGCCTTGAGGAATATTTGGCGCTATGCCGTCGTGACCCTAAGGTTTATGCCAGCGCTGCCGAGCGCATGCTGGAGGCGATTGGTGAGCCTGAGGTCATCGACACCGCTAAAGATTCGCGTCTCTCGCGCATTTTTTCCAATAAGGTGATTCGGCGCTACCCGGCGTTTGCCGAGTTTCACGGCATGGAAGAAGCCATCGAGCAGATTGTGTCCTACTTCCGCCATGCGGCGCAGGGGCTTGAGGAGCGCAAGCAGATACTCTACCTGCTGGGTCCGGTGGGGGGCGGCAAATCGTCCCTGGCGGAGCGTCTCAAACTGTTAATGGAACGTATCCCGTTCTATGCCATTAAAGACTCGCCGGTATACGAATCACCATTGGGATTATTTTCTCCCGAAGAAGACGGTGAGCTGCTCGAAAAAGAGTACGGCATTGCCCCGCGTTACCTCAAAAGTGTCATGTCGCCCTGGGCGGCCAAGCGGTTGAAGGAGTACGGCGGCGATATTTCCCAGTTTCGGGTAGTGCGCTTATATCCCTCGCGGTTGAATCAGATTGCGATCTCCAAAACCGAGCCGGGGGATGAGAATAACCAGGATATCTCGTCCCTGGTCGGCAAGGTCGATATCCGTCAGTTAGAGCTCTACTCCCAGGATGACCCCGATGCCTACAGCTTCTCCGGCGGGCTATGCCGCGCCAACCAGGGGTTGATGGAGTTCGTCGAGATGTTCAAGGCACCCATCAAGGTGCTGCATCCGCTGTTAACGGCCACCCAGGAGGGCAACTACAACCCCACCGAAGGCATGGGGGCGATTCCCTTTGACGGTGTCATTCTTGCCCACTCCAACGAATCCGAGTGGCAGGCGTTCCGCAATAACCGCAACAATGAGGCGTTTCTTGACCGGGTGTATATCGTCAAGGTGCCTTATTGCCTGCGGGTCACCGAAGAAATCAAGATTTACCAGAAGCTGCTTGAAGACTCGTCGCTTAATGCCGCGCCCTGCGCGCCGGATACGCTACGCATGCTGGCGCAATTTTCGGTGCTTTCGCGGCTGAAAGTGCCCGAAAACTCGAGTATCTATTCGAAGATGCGCGTCTACGACGGCGAAAATCTCAAGGATACCGACCCGCGTGCCAAGTCGATTCAGGAATACCGCGACGCCGCCGGGGTGGATGAAGGTATGCAGGGGCTATCAACCCGCTTTGCGTTTAAGATTCTCTCCAAGGTGTTCAACTTTGATGGCACGGAAACGGCGGCTAACCCAGTGCATTTGCTGTACGTGCTGGAACAGGCGTTGGAACGTGAGCAGCTACCCTCTGAAGCCTTTGAACGCTACATCGGCTTTATCAAGGAGTTTCTGGCACCGCGCTATGTCGAGTTTATCGGCAAGGAGATCCAGACCGCCTATCTCGAGTCCTACAGCGACTACGGGCAAAATATTTTTGACCGTTACGTCACCTATGCGGACTTCTGGATTCAGGATCAGGAATACCGCGACCCCGAGACTGGTGAACTGCTCGACCGCCAGGCACTCAACGAAGATCTGGAAAAAATCGAGAAGCCGGCGGGTATCTCCAACCCCAAAGACTTCCGCCACGAAGTGGTCAACTTTGTGCTGCGCGCGCGTGCGCAAAATAACGGCATGAACCCCAGTTGGCAGTCCTACGAAAAGCTCAAAGGCGTCATCGAGCATAAGATGTTCGCCAATACCGAAGAGCTGTTGCCGGTGATCTCTTTCAATGCCAAAGCGTCCAAATCGGACCAGAAAAAGCACGAAGATTTCGTCGCGCGGATGGTGGATCGTGGCTACACCGAAAAACAGGTGCGGCTATTGTCAGAATGGTACCTGCGCGTGCGCAAGTCTCAGTAGTGGCTGGCGCTTTAGACAAGAGCTAAGGAGGTCTTATGACCTACTTCATCGATCGCAGGCCCAACGCCAAGCACAAGAGCGCGGTCAACCGACAGCGCTTTCTGGAGCGCTATCGTAAACACATCAAGCGTTCGGTAGAGGAGGCGGTTAACCGCCGCTCGATCACCGATATGGAGCGGGGCGAGAAGATTTCGATCCCTACCAAGGATATCTCCGAACCGGTGTTTCAACATGGGCCGGGGGGCGCACGCGAAATCGTATCGCCTGGCAACAAAGAGTTCCTGGCGGGGGATAAGATCCGCCGCCCGCCTGGCCAGGGAGGAAGTGGTGGGTCGGGCGAAGGCGGTGCTTCCAATCAAGGAGAGGGCACCGACGAATTCGCTTTCACTCTGAGCCGCGAGGAGTTCTTGGAGTTCGTCTTTGATGGGCTGGAACTTCCTCACTTGCAGCGTAAACCGCTCAAGTCACTGCAGGAAATCAAAATGGTTAGAGCGGGGCTGGCGCGTGACGGGGTACCTTCGCGCATCAGTATTACCCGTTCGATGCGCGAGGCGTATGCGCGCCGGATCGCCATGCGTGCCCCGATTAAGCGAGCCCTGAAAGAAGCCCAGCAAGCGCTCGAGGCTGAAGAGCGCAAAGACTCCGTGCTGCGCAATCCGGCCCGAATCGCCGAGCTAAAGGCAGAAATTGAGCGTTTGGAAAAACGCATTGAAGCGGTGCCGTTTATTGACACCTACGACCTGCGTTATCACCAATTGGCCGCGCAGCCGCAACCCTCAAGCCAAGCGGTAATGTTCTGTGTCATGGACGTCTCAGGGTCCATGACACAAAACCACAAAGACATCGCCAAGCGTTTTTTTCTACTGCTGTATCTGTTTTTGGAGAAGCATTACGAGAAAGTCGAGCTTGTGTTTGTTCGCCACCACACGGCTGCTCGGGAGGTCAGCGAGGAAGAGTTTTTCTACTCACGAGAAACCGGCGGGACGATTGTCTCCAGCGCACTCACTTTGGTGAACAGCATTATTGAAAAGCGTTACCCGGTGGGGCAATGGAACCTGTATGTCGCCCAGGCCTCCGATGGCGACAACTGGGATGATGATTCAAACGTGTGCCGTGACCTGCTGGTCAAGCAGCTGATGCCCCAGCTTCAGTATTACGCCTATGTGGAAATCACCCCGCATGATCATCAGTCGCTTTGGCAGGAGTATGAAACGGTGGCGTCTCACTTTCCCGAGCAATTTGCCATGCGTCAAATTGTCGATGCCGGGGATATCTACCCCGTCTTCCGTGAACTGTTTAAGCGCCGCTTAAGCCAGCAGCGCTGACCGCCCGTTGAGTTGAGGAGTGCGCTATGAATGCCACCCGTAAGCCGATTGCGACCGGTTCCGATTGGAACTTCAGCGTGCTTGAGCGTTTTGATGCGGAGCTTGCGCGCCTGGCTGACGAATACCGGTTGGATACCTACCCGAACCAGATTGAATTGATCACTACCGAGCAAATGATGGACGCCTACGCCAGCGTCGGCATGCCGGTGGGCTACCACCACTGGTCATTCGGTAAGCAGTTTTTAGCGGTAGAGCAGGCTTACAAGCGCGGCCAAATGGGGCTGGCCTACGAGTTGGTTATCAATTCCAATCCCTGCATCGCCTACCTGATGGAGGAGAACACTCTGATGATGCAGGTGCTGGTGATGGCCCACGCCTGCTACGGCCACAACTCCTTTTTTAAAGGCAATTACCTGTTCCGCACCTGGACGGATGCAGAGTCCATCGTTGATTATCTGGTCTTTGCCCGCCAGTACATTGCCCGGTGCGAGGAGCGCCACGGCGTTCAGGCCGTCGAGCAGTTGCTGGATGCCTGCCATGCGCTACAAAACTATGGAGTAGATCGTTACAAGCGGCCGTCGCCTATTTCGGCGGAAGAAGAAGCCAAGCGCCAGGAGGAACGCGAGGCCTATCTGCAAACGCAGGTGAACCTGCTGTGGCGTACGATTCCCGACAGCCCGGAAGGTAGCGAATCGTTGCCCGGTAGTTTGTCGCCTGAAGAAGATGATCCGCTTGGGCTGCATAGCGGCGGGCGCTACCCGCCCGAACCCCAGGAAAACCTGCTCTATTTTATTGAGAAAAATGCGCCGTTGCTGGCCCCCTGGCAGCGGGAAATCGTGCGGATCGTGCGTAAACTGGCGCAGTATTTTTATCCTCAACGGCAAACCCAGGTAATGAACGAAGGCTGGGCATGTTTCTGGCACTACACGTTAATGAACCGGCTCTACGATGACGGCAATGTCGATGAGGGTCTGATGCTTGAGTTTTTACAGTCCCATGCGGCGGTGATTAACCAGCCAGCCTTTGATAGCCCCTACTACAGCGGCATTAACCCCTACGCGCTGGGCTTCGCCATTTTTATGGACATCAAGCGTATCTGCGAGACGCCCACCGAAGAGGACCGCGAATGGTTTCCTGATATCGCCGGCTCGCCCTGGCGCGACACGATTGAGTTTGCGATGCGTAATTTTAAGGACGAGTCGTTTATTCAGCAGTTTCTGTCACCCAAGGTGATGCGTGATCACAAACTGTTTCTGGTGGTCGATGATGATCAGGAGGAAATGTTGGAGGTGGCGGCCATTCACAATGAACAGGGCTACCGGCAGGTGCGCGATGCACTGGCAACCCAATATGCGTTATCGGTGCGTGAGCCTAATATCCAAGTCGTTGAAGCCGCGATTCGTGGTGATCGCTCGCTCACACTGCATCATGTCCAAGATAGCCGCCGCCCGCTGGCACGTAGCGTGTACCCTGTCATTCGGCATTTGCAAAAGCTGTGGGGCTTCCCCGTTCACTTGGTCTCGATGGAAGAGGGGCGCGTTACGCGGCGTTACCGGTGGCCTGTCGAGGAAATTCCTCAAGGCGAAGAATGAGGTAAGGCAGAAGAAAACATTAGGGCAGAGGCGCATGGCGTCTCTGCCGGTGTCGAGGAGTTGGCCTAGCCCTGTTCGACCCAGGACTGGCACCAACCGGCGGGTTCTACGCTATTTTCCGGGAAAAGCTGGCATCCCTCGTTATCGGCGGAGTAGAACATGCAGTTATCGCAGCGCTGACCCTCTTCATAGGCAGGATGATCGCTGGCATCCGCTGCGTCTTCCACATAGTTCAACGCTTGGGCATTACTCGCGGAAGGATCCAGCCGCGGCAACTCTTGCGCAAAGGCTGTTTTAGACAAGATACCCGCGCCAAGCGGCAGGGCAGCAAGGCTTAGCATGCTGGAACGCATGAAGGCACGTCGGCTTTGGTTAGCCATGGTTACTCCTTGTCGTCATTTGCTGACGTAGTGTCACGGTGTCTATTATTTATTATACAGCGCTGCATGTAATAAGCGCACAATTGCATGCTAGCGGAACTCCTCGCGGAGTGCGAATACCCTGAACGCGTTAGCGACAATCGGTCGCGCCGAGAGAGTGACTATTTTGGTGTCACTATTTTAGCGCCGCTATCTTATCGCTATTACGCCCGCTGCCAGGGCCCTGTTATACTCTTGCCCTTATAGGACCATATCCAACACCGACAGTTCATGAGGGCGCGATGCAAAACGCAGTCATCCTAATCAATACCGAGAAAGGCCAAGTCAAGGCCGTCGCGGAGCGCTTGGCGGATGTCGACGGCATCAGCGAAGTGTACTCGACCTGCGGCCGCTACGATTTAGTCGCTATCGCACGGACTCGTGATTTTGAAAGCCTGGCCGACCTTGTCACCGAACGACTCAATGCCGTAGAAGGTATCAGCGATACCGAAACGCTCAACGCCATGCAGGTGCATTCTCGCCACGATCTGGAAACCATGTTTTCACTCGGCTGGTAACGTGCCCTTGACCATGCGTCGCTTGACCGTCGCTGATGTGGAGTTGTGGTAGTGACTAGATTGCGCTTAGGTTGGCGTCGGCAGGCCAGACGAATAGCGATTCTCGTGCTGTTTGTGGTGCTGGGGACCGTGCTATGGCAGTACCAGGAACGCCAGCACAAGGACGCCTACACCTGGCAAGGCGTGCCCACCTGGGAAGCGCTTAGCCTGACCTCGTTCCACCGCGTGCTGCGCAATGACGGTTATCTGGTCGGTTGGTCGGACGTTCGCGTCAATCCGCTTTGGGTCAGCTATCAGGTCGCTGCCGTTGACGATACGCGTATTGGCTCACGACCCGACTTTCGGCCCGATTGGCGAACAATATGGCCGGTGGGCACCGACAGCTATTCGGGCAGCGGCTATGATCGCGGTCATCTTGCCCCCAACTATGCCATTGCCGCCGTTCACGGACGTAGCGCCCAGTTTGATACGTTTTACATGAGTAATATGACGCCCCAGCGGCCCAATCTAAACCGCCAGCTCTGGCAGCGTTTAGAAGAAGCCGTGATGGATCATTTCGCGCCGCGGTATGATCGCTTGCAAATTATTACCGGCCCAGTTTTCCCAGAGAACTTTATGGATAACGTGTTTAATCGGGTGGGCTTGGTCGAAGTGCCGGAAGCGTTCTACAAAATCATCGTGGCGCCCCACGATGAAGCACCGCTGGCGCTGGCGTTTATCATGCCCCAGGACGTACGCGGCAATGAACCGCTGGACGACTATCTGGTCAGCATTGACGACGTAGAAGCACAAACCGGTTTGGACTTCTTTCCCGAGCTGAATGACGAAGTAGAGAGTGTCTTGGAAAGCGAGGTCAGCACCGACGGCTGGGCGCTGGAGGAAGTAGCTAAAAAACCTGGGCGCTATCAATAAGTGAGTAATTTAAGCGACTGAATGATGCAAGGCACAGTTCTATGGTGCCCAGGAGAGGACTTGAACCTCCACGTCCGTACGGACACTAGCACCTGAAGCTAGCGCGTCTACCAATTCCGCCACCTGGGCGCATCATTTTTGGTCTTGCGAGTTGTGTTCGATTGGTGCCCAGGAGAGGACTTGAACCTCCACGTCCATACGGACACTAGCACCTGAAGCTAGCGCGTCTACCAATTCCGCCACCTGGGCGAACAACAACTTGATAATACCAATCAACGTGTGAAAAGGGGATAACACAAAGTTGATTGGTGCCCAGAAGAGGACTTGAACCTCCACGTCCATACGGACACTAGCACCTGAAGCTAGCGCGTCTACCAATTCCGCCATCTGGGCAAGTGGCGCGTATGATACCCGTGTAATGGTTAAATGCAAGCGTTAAACATGGGTTTTTAACGCGTTGATACGAGAATCATAGCCTAGGTGGTTGGGTGATGGACGCCACGGCGCTATACTAGCGCTATGACCAAACAAAATATGACTTTTTTCAGCCGGGCGAATGCTGAAAACCCCCACGCGCGACATACTGCGTCCGCGCTTTTACGCCTCCCGCCAACGCTATCAAGGATGTTGATCGCATGAAGTATTGGACATTAAGTGATGATCCGCACGCCGAGCGCGAGGCGCATAAATACGACAACCCCGCACCGAGCCGCGAATATTTGCTGGCGGCGCTAGAGCAGTACGGTAAGCCGGTTACCCACGAAGACATGAGCCAGCTGCTGGGCCTGGAAGACGAGGACCACCACGAAGCCGTGCGCCGTCGCTTGGCCGCCATGGAACGCGACGGGCAGGTGCTGCGCGATCGTCGTGGTGCCTATGCGCTGATCAACAAGCTCGACCTTATTAAAGGCAAGGTGCTTGGCCACCGTGATGGTTTCGGTTTTCTATTGCGTGACGATGGTAAAAAGCCTGACCTGGTATTGCCGCCCCGGCAAATGCGCCGCGTGTTCCATGGAGACCACGTGCTGGTACGTATTAGCGGGCGTGACCGCCGCGGCCGGGATGAAGCGACGATTGCCGATGTTATCTCGCGCAATACGCAGACCATTGTTGGTGTTTACCGCAGCAATACCCCCGAGTTTGGCATCCTGATACCGGAAAATCCGCGTGTTACTCAGGAAGTGATTATTCCACATAGTGCCTGCGGCGGTGCTAAAGACGGGCAGGTGATCTCGGCCAAGATCGTTAAGCAGCCCGAAACTCGCGTGCAGCCGGTAGGCGAAGTCATTGAAGTACTTGGCGAACGTATGGATCCCGGCATGGAAATCGATATTGCCATTCGCAGTTATGAGATCCCCGCTGAGTTCCCGCCCGAAGTCCTGGACCAAACGAGCGGTATATCGGCTGAGGTGCTCGAAGACGATAAGCAGCACCGGGTAGATCTGCGCGACACGCCGCTGGTCACCATTGATGACGAATCCGCCAAGGATTTCGATGATGCGGTCTGTGCCTGGAAGACCAAGTCGGGCAGTTGGAAGCTGCTGGTGGCCATTGCTGACGTTTCGCACTATGTGCGTCCCGGCACGCCACTGGATGACGAAGCGCGCACGCGGGGTAACTCGGTATATTTCCCGGGCCAAGTGGTGCCCATGCTGCCTGAGTTGCTTTCTAATGGACTCTGTTCGCTAAATCCGCATGTCGATCGCCTGGTCATGGTCTGCGAGATGAATATCTCGAAGACCGGTGCCATCAGCCGCTACCGTTTTTACGAAGCGGTAATGAACTCGCACGCACGCCTCACTTACAACAAGGTGGCGGCGATGCTCGACAAGGAAAGCGAAGAGGGCCAGGCATTACGCGAAGAACACGCGGGGCTAGTCAAGCCGCTGGAAAGCCTTCATGAGCTATACCAGTTGCTGCGCGAAGCCAGGGAAGAACGCGGGGCGATTGACTTTGATACCACCGAAACGGCGATCATCTTCAACGATGAGCGCAAAATCGAAAAAATTGTCCCGCGCAGTCGTAACGATGCGCACAAGATCATCGAAGAGTGCATGCTGGCGGCCAACGTCGCGACCGCGCGTTTCCTGGATAAGCATGATCTGCCCGCGCTCTATCGTATCCACGAGCGGCCGACGCCTGAACGGCTCGATAAGCTACGTCTTTTCCTGAACGAGCTAGGCCTCTCGGTGGGCGGTGGCGATATGCCAACACCCCAGGACTACCAGGCGCTGCGCGAGACGATTACGGGCCGTTCAGACTTCGATATCATCCAGACGGTCATGCTGCGCTCGATGAATCAGGCGGTTTATTCGCCGCAAAACGAAGGCCACTTTGGCTTGGCCTATCAGGCCTACGCGCACTTTACGTCGCCGATTCGTCGCTATCCTGATTTGCTGGTGCACCGGGCCATTCGCTCGGTTATTCGCGGGCCGCGCCAAACCAATACCGTGCTGCGGGTCGAAGGTGCGCCGGTTGAACCGCCGAGCAAATGGTGTCCGTACACCTTCGAGCAGATGCTTGAGCTGGGTGAACATTGCTCCATGACCGAGCGCCGCGCGGATGACGCCACGCGCGATGTAGAGAGCTGGCTCAAGTGCGAGTTCATGTCCGACAAGCTGGGCGAAACTTTCGATGGCACCATTGCATCGGTGACACAGTTTGGCTTGTTCGTCCGCCTGGATGCGTTTTATGTCGAAGGGTTAGTGCACGTCACATCGCTGCCCTCGGACTATTACCACTACGAAGCTGAAAAGCATCGTCTTAAAGGCGAGCGCACCGGTACTACCTACCGCTTAGGCGATGGGTTGAGCGTCCAGGTGGCGCGCGTGGATATGGACGACCGCAAAATCGATTTCGGCCTTGCCGACGAGAAGCCACGCCCACGTCGCCAGCCGCGCAAGAAACCATCGGCCGAGGGCAATAAGGCCAACAGTGGTGGTAAAGACAAGCCCGATACACGCCGAGGTCCTCGGCGCACGCGTCAAGGCCCGCGTAAGCCATCAACGAATAAGGGCTGAACATGAAATCGGCTGGGTCTCGACAGCGTCCGCGCACGCCCGATGGGTTGGATCAAGTGTATGGCGTACACGCTTTGCAAAGCCTGCTCGAAAGGGGAGAAGCACCCAAAGAAATATGGGTGCAGCAAGGCGCGGGTAATCGGCTAAGCGAGCTGCTGACCCAGGCCGGTGGTCAGGGGGCGAAGATTCAAGAACATCCCCGGGCGCTTCTGGACCAGTTAACGCAAGGTGCGGCGCATCAAGGCGTTGTGGCATTTTGTCCGCCGTTAACGCCTGAAAGCGAAGAGTCGCTGTGGCTCAAGCTGCGCGCCTGGCCGTCGAACACGCCACCGTTGCTGCTGGTGCTGGATGGAGTGACCGATGTGCATAATTTTGGTGCCTGTCTGCGTAGCGCGGATGCCGCCGGTGCCCATGGCGTCATCGTGGCGAAAGATAAAGCCGCGCCATTAAATGCTACCGTTCGCAAAGTGGCCTGCGGGGCCGCAGAGGTAGTGCCTGTTTATCAGGTCACCAATCTGGCCCGTGCGATGGCGAAGCTTAAAGACGCGGGCGTATGGATTACCGGTACTGCCGGTGAAGCCGATGCCAGCGTTTACGATATCGACATGTCGGGTCCCACTGCGCTGGTGATGGGGGCTGAAGGCAAAGGGATGCGTCGTTTAACCCGCGAAGCGTGCGATAACCTCGCCAAGCTACCCATGGCTGGGCAGGTGTCTAGTTTGAACGTCTCTGTCGCGGCAGGTATCTGCTTATTTGAAGCGGTACGCCAGCGGCAGCTTGCAAGTTAACCCGGCCGCCACTAAAATGCATGCGCCCGTTTGCTTGGCAAACGGGCGCTCGTTCTTATGAACGGTTGCTACGTACGGTTATTAATCCGTTGTTCTGTTTGATGCCAATGCCTTTGAATTAACAATGCGCAACGGCACTTCAGTTAACTCCTTGCTTCTATGTCGTGTTGCCCAGTGCGAGCGCATAAGAAGCTGTCAAACCGCAAGGAGATCCCATGCGTCATTACGAAATCGTGTTTATGGTCCACCCGGATCAAAGCGAGCAAGTCCCCGCGATGGTCGAGCGCTACACCAGCCTCGTCACTGAAAGCGGCGGCACTGTGCATCGCCTGGAAGATTGGGGCCGTCGTCATTTGGCTTACCCGATCAACAAGATCCATAAAGCTCATTACGTGCTGATGAACGTTGAATGCACCGGAGAGACGCTCGACGAAATCGAGAACATCTTCCGCTTCAACGATGCCATCATCCGCAGCTTGGTTTTGCGCTGTAAAGAAGCTGTGACCGAAGCGTCGCCGATGATGAAGCCGGCAGAAGAAAAGCGTCCGCGTCGCGAAGAAAAACCGCGCGCTGAAGCCGAAGAATCTGAATCCGAATCTGAATCTGCCTGATTTTATTCACAGCACGTAACTCAAGGAGCTTAATCCATGGCACGTTTTTTCCGTCGCCGTAAGTTTTGCCGCTTCACTGCCGAAGGCGTCAAGCAGATCGACTATAAAGATCTCGACACGCTGAAGGCTTACATCACCGAAACCGGTAAAATTGTTCCGAGCCGTATCACCGGCACCAAAGCACGCTACCAGCGTCAGCTGGCAACGGCTATCAAGCGTTCGCGCTACCTGGCGCTGCTGCCCTATTCCGACAGCCATCAGTAAGCGCTTAACGTGATGCTAGCACTGGCGCGATGGCTAATGCGTGGTACGCCCTACGCCGCAGGCGGGGCAGCGTTAGCCACCTTCGTGCCCTGGCTATTTTGGCTGGGTGCTGCTATCAGCGCATTGGTAACGCTACGCCGCGGATTTGCGCAAGCGTTACCCGTGATTATTGCAGCGGCGCTGCCCGCTGGAATGTGGTGGGTGCAGGGCGATGTGATTCCACTGGCCAGTATTTTGCTGGTGACGTTGATGGCCGTTGTTCTGCGCGAGCGAATGCGCTGGGGTGAGTCGCTCATTCTCGGCGCGATTGCCGCCGCTGTGATGGTGCAACTCGGCATTTTTAGCCCGCCGGCGGGTACCGAGCAAATGCTCGAACAGTTACGCCAAGGATCGCAAGAAGTTGATCAGATGCTCAACAACTTTGCCGATCAAGGCTACGACACCCAGCAATTAGCGGGGCTTGTCGTCGGTGGTGTCACGGGGTTTGTGGTGTTGCTTGCTGCAATTGCCTGTCTGGCACTGGCACGTAGCTGGCAAGCAGGGCTTTATAACCCGGGTGGTTTCCGTGAAGAGTTTCATGGGCTGCGCTTAGCACCCAAGGAACTGATTGTGCTGATTGTCTTGAGTGTTATCAGCATGGTGCTGGGTATCTCCGCGTTGGCGATGCTGGCATGGATCCCGCTGCTAGTGGCTGGCATTGCATTAGTGCATGGTATTGTTGGATTAAAGGGGATGAACGGGCTGTGGCTGGTGGCTTTCTATGTGCTGCTAATCACGACCTGGCCCACGATTCTCATTGTGCTGCTGTTGGGGCTGATAGATACATTCGCGAACATTCGCGCACGCCTTGCCCGCAGCAATTGACTAGAGGTTTACGAGATGGAAGTCATTCTGCTCGACAAGATTGGTAAGCTGGGCGGCCTAGGTGACAAGGTCACTGTTAAGCCTGGTTATGGTCGTAACTACCTAGTGCCTTACGGCTTAGCGGTTCCGGCGACTAAAGATAACGTTGCGGCGTTTGAGGCCCAACGTGCTGAGCTCGAAGCCCAAGCGGCCGAGCGCAAGGCAGAAGCCCAGGCGCGCGCTGAGCAGCTCAACGACATCGAACTGTCGTTGGTCTCCAAAGCGGGCGATGAAGGCAAGCTGTTTGGCTCAATTGGTCCTCGCGATCTGGCAGACGCTATTTCGTCTGCGGGTATTGAGGTTGCCAAGAGCGAAGTACGTATGCCGCTAGGCCCGATTCGCCAGACCGGCGAATACGACATCGCCCTTCACTTGCATGCTGAAGTGGATGCCGCTGTACGCGTGGTAGTCGTCGCAGAATAATCGCTGCGCGTCTATCAACGTCCTAAAGGGCGCGGGGATTTCCTCGCGCCCTTTATTATTTACGCTCTTTACTATTTATTCTCAGGTTGGCCTGGACGATGCTTGCAGTAGTGATTATAAGTGTTGGCGGCTAAGATAAGGCGTTTATTGGCTATCGGCCTAATGAAAGGAGCTTGCTATGCAGGACCAGCCACCCGCTGACCAGGAAACGGCAGCGCTTAAGCTGCCGCCCCACTCGCTAGAGGCAGAGCAGTCGGTACTGGGCGGGCTAATGCTGGACAACCAGGCCTGGGATAATATTTCCGATCGCCTGGTGGCAGACGATTTTTACCGCTACGAACACCGCCTGGTGTTCAACGTGATGATCCATCTTGCTGAGTCGGGGCAGCCGATGGATGTGGTGACACTCTCCGAAGCATTAGAAGCGCGAGATCAATTGGGGACTGTTGGCGGGCTGGCCTTTCTGGCGGAATTGGCCAGAAACACTCCCTCAGCGAGTAACATACGTGCCTATGCCGATATCGTCCGCGAGCGGGCGACGTTGCGTAAGCTGATCCGTGCCGCGAACCAGATCGCCGAGGGCGCGTTTGCTCCCCAGGGGCGGCCCGCCGATGAGTTACTCAACGAAGCCGAGCGCCTGGTCTTTCAGATTGCCGAAGAGCGTCCTAAAACCGGCGGTCCTATTGGCATGAGTGACTTGCTGACCAAAGCCGTTGACCGCATCGACGAGTTGTTCAACCTCAAAGGCGAAATGACCGGGCTATCGTCGGGCTTTCGTGACCTGGATAGCATGACATCGGGGCTACAGCCGTCCGATCTGGTGATTATTGCCGGACGACCCTCAATGGGTAAAACCACGTTCGCCATGAACTTGGTGGAGCATGCGGTCATTTCCAGCGACAAGCCTGTAATGGTGTTTTCCATGGAGATGCCCGCGGAATCATTAATGCTGCGGATGCTGTCCTCCCTGGGGCGCATTGATCAAACCCGGGTGCGGACCGGCCAGCTAGAGGACGAAGATTGGCCGCGCCTGACATCGGCGGTGAATCTACTAAAAGACAAGCAGTTATTCATTGATGACACAGCGGCGCTGTCGCCCAATGAAATGCGCTCTCGCCTCCGCCGCGTAGTGCGAGAGCACGGCAATATGGCGTTGGTTATGATCGACTATCTTCAGCTGATGCAGATTACCGGCTTTTCTGAAAACCGCACCGGCGAGATTTCTGAAATTTCTCGCTCGTTGAAGGGCTTGGCGAAAGAATTCAACTGCCCGGTGGTGGCGCTTTCCCAGCTAAACCGCTCGCTTGAGCAGCGCCCCAACAAGCGTCCGGTGATGTCGGATCTGAGGGAATCTGGTGCGATTGAACAGGATGCCGACGTTATCGCCTTTGTTTACCGCGATGAAGTCTATAATCCAGATAACCCGGACAATCAGGGTATTGCTGAGTTAATTATCGGTAAACAGCGTAATGGGCCTATCGGCACCGTGCATATGGCCTTTATCGGCCGCTACACGCGCTTTGAAGATTTGGCGCCGGATAGCTACGGTGAAGCCTTCGGCGACTAGTCCTCACTTGAGCCTGGAGGTCAGGCTCGTATAATGCCCAGCGCATCAGCAAAGAGAACGGGAGCACAACATGGCAGGTGGTTTTCGGCGCGGTAATCGTCAGCGTCTACCCAAGTTAGAAGCGCGCGGCGAGTTACAGTCGCTTGAGCGTGAAGGGCCGTTCAAAGAGTGGCTGGGCATGCCGGATCTGTACCGCTACTACATTGAAGTCGATGGCGAAAAATACAGCTACCAGACGGAAGACTCCGAGCTGCCGGTTCAGGTAGGCGATAAGGTGGTATTCCGCTACAAGCAGACCAAGGCAGGCAACTGGATCGACCGCAATTCACTCGGTAAAGCGATCGACCCCTCTGAATATCAGTAAATAGGCCCGGAAGGAACTCTCCTGGGGTATCACCGTCATAGTCACGACACGGTAATGCAATAAAAATGCCATCACCTTTCGGCATGCTGTGTGATTGAGTATCTGATGACCCAGGAGGGAGCCATGGAAATGACGTCGCTTAAGGCGTTTGTTGCCCACCACGATAACTTTGAAATACGCGTGATTAGTCATGCGGGCAGTCGTTATTATCAAGTCGAGTTGGAAGACGTAGAAGGCGAACGCCACATGCTGACCCAGCGTGGAAAGCCGATGATGTTTCGCGCTCTAGACGATATCTACCTGGAGCTCAAACGCGCCAATATTCATCGCGCTTACCTGGTCCAACACGTCGCCCACGATGAGATGATTGGACGTGCCGCCCACTATAGCGCCCCGTTAAGCTCGCGCGTGCCGCTTGTTTTTTAATCCCTGCTCACGAATGTCTCGATGATTGGCTGGCACGTTTTTCCCACCATTGACCCAGTCGCACCCGGCGACGGGCAAACCACCGATAGCCTATATTAAGCCCCCCTTTTAATCCCGGTAGGCACGACAGCCAAACAAGCCGCCGGTATCCCAGCACGGCATACAAGGCGCGGCTCGCTTCCATACCGATATACCAACGGCCTTGTTTATCCTTCAGGTGTAACTGCCCCATCATGGCGTCGAACTCTCGGTCACTGTGAGTGGCGTTAAATTCAGCGCTTTGAATATCCACCAGCTTGATGCGGTCTTGATAGCGATGCTTGGAAAGCCAGTTAACCTCCACGCGACAAAAAGGGCAGTGACCATCGTGGTAAAGCGTAACGGGCGCATTGGCGCTAAGCGAGGCAAAACGGCTCATGAAGTGGTCTCCTTGGTATAACCGGCGGTATGGCCGGGTTGGCCATAACCCGGTGAGGTTTCAAGCTGGTCCAGAAACTGCTGTGCCTGTTGGTGGATCGCTGAGCGCTTGTCAGGTGCCATACGATCAAGCGAGCCATAAATCAATTTCATGCGCGGGTTATGCTTCAACTGGTCCCGCTGGCGCTCCAAGAAATGCCAGTACAGGCTATTGAACGGGCAGGCGTTTTCGCCCGTCACTTGGTTGGGTGAATAGCGGCAGTGCTGGCAGTGGTCCGACATTTTATTGATATATTTGCCTGACGCGCAGTAGGGTTTAGAGCCCATCAGGCCACCGTCGGCGTGAAGTACCATGCCCAGGGTGTTAGGTAGCTCCACCCACTCGCAGGCATCGATATACACCGCCAGATACCAATCGCACAGCGCCTCGGGCTTGACCCCGCACAGTAGCGCGAAATTGCCGGTGATCATTAGCCGTTGAATATGGTGCGCGTAACCGTTATCCATGGTCATTTCAACGGCCCGCTTCAAACAGTGCATATCGGTGTTGCCGTGCCAGTAAAAGTCGGGCAGATCACGCTCGAAACCTAACTGATTAAGGCGCTTGTAATCAGGCATTTGCGTCCAATAAAGACCTCGTACGTACTCCCGCCAGCCGAGTATCTGGCGGATAAAGCCCTCGACCGCGTTAATGGGTGCTTCATTCTGGGTATAGCGCTCTTCCGCCGCCTGACAGACTTCGTGAGGCGATAGCAGCCCGATATTGAGCGCCGCCGACAGGCGGGAATGAAACAAAAACGCCGAGCGATCACTGATCGCATCCTGGTAACGGCCAAAGTCGGCCAGACAGTGATCAAGGAAATGACGCAAATCGACGAGTGCTTGGCGACGCGTGACTGGCCAATTAAACGTCGCTAAGTCCCCCATGTGATCGGGAAAGTGACGCCTTACGGCATCGAAAGCAGCGTGGGTCAGCTTTTCGTAGTGATGCTTGGGTGGCGCCGGAAAGTCTATGTCACGCTTGATGGGCTCGCGGTTATCATGATCAAAATTCCATTGGCCGCCCACCGGCTCGCCGTTTTCCATTAACAGCCCGGTGCGCTTGCGCTGCTCGCGATAGAAATATTCCAGGCGCAGTTGCTTGCGTCCCTGAGCCCACTGGCTGAAATCATCGGGCGTGGTGAAGAAGCGGTCATCCTCAAATAGCTGCCAAGGTAGCTCGGCGGTTTGGCGGTCTTGCATGGCTGCATAAAGCCGCCACTCACCGGGTCGAGTTACGCGTATTTCATCGCAGCCGTAAAGCGCCGCCAAGCGTTCTGCTTCATCAATAAGCGAGTGGCAGTTGTCAGCATCGTCCAGATGGCTGTAATGCACCTGGAAGCCTTTTTCGCGCAGTTGGTAGGCAAAGTGCCGCATGGCGGCAAAGAACAGTCCAAGCTTATGGCTGTGGTGAGGAACGTAGCGAGCTTCTTCGGCCACTTCGCAAAGGGCGACCACGGCATTGTCAGGTGCTTGGCGAAGGGTGGCCAGCGATGGCGACAGTTGGTCACCCAATATCAGCAGCAAAGGCTTAGACATAAGTTATCTCAACTATGTACAAATAATGCTGATAGTATAACTTTATGCCGCCGCTGTGCCGAAAAGTGGTAAGATTTATTTTTCAACAGGCGTTGTCAGCAGGAGTGAATGTCATGACCGAGCAAGTCGCAAAGGACCAGCCGGGCGAAGGTCGTCTAACGCATGCCCCCAGCGACCACCCCCCTGTGCCCCGAGCGAAGGTCGGAGTGGTACTGGCCAATTTGGGCACCCCCGACGCCACGGACTATTGGTCGATGCGTCGCTACTTGAGCGAGTTTCTCTCTGACAAGCGCGTGGTGGACTATGCCGGTTGGAAGTGGCAACCGCTTTTGCAACTGATCATCCTGACCAAGCGGCCATTCTCATCGGGTAACGCCTATAAAAGCATCTGGAACAACGAGCTGAATGAAAGCCCGCTGTTGACTACTACTCGGGCGCAAACCGAGAAGATGACCGAGCGCCTGAAGGCGCTTTACGGCGATGATGTGGAAGTCGACTTCTGCATGCGCTACGGCAACCCCTCCACGGAAAGCGTGCTGACGCGGATGAAGGAAAAAGGCTGCGAGAAAATCGTCTTCTTCCCGCTCTATCCGCAGTACGGCTCGCCCACTACGGCGACCGCCAACGATCAGGCGTTTCGTACTCTGATGAAAATGAAGTGGCAGCCGTCCATTCGCACCGTGCCGGCTTATTTCGACCATCCTGCCTATACGGATGCGCTGGCCAACTCGGTGCGAGAGGCCTATGAAGGCTTCACGACGCGGCCGACCAAGCTGGTGGCAAGCTACCACGGCGTACCCGAGCGCTATTTGCTGGAAGGCGACCCCTACCATTGCCAGTGCCAGAAAACCACGCGTCTGCTGCGTGAAAAGCTGGGGTTCAGTAAGGAAGAAGTTGATACCGCCTTCCAGTCGCAGTTTGGCCCCGAAAAGTGGGTCGGACCTCAGACCGTTGACCACGTGGCGGAACTGGCCAAGCAGGGGCACAAGCACATAGCCATTCTGTCGCCTGCGTTCTCGTCAGACTGTGTAGAAACCCTGGAAGAAATCAAGGAAGAGATTCACGACAGCTTCATGGAAGCCGGCGGAGAAACCTTCAGTTATATTCCCTGCCTGAACGACCGCGATGACCATATCGATGCGCTGCTCGCCGTGGTCAACAACGAGCTGTCGGGCTGGCTGCCGCGTCGTTAAATTCATATTCCTCGCAGTCGTTTTTCTATAACCAATCCTAGATTCCATCAGCCACCTACGGGTGGCTTTTTCGTGTCAGAGGGGCAAAGTAAATTAAAACAAAGTTTGAAACCATTATATGTACAATAGTTGTACTGTATAAGTTATAGTGCCAATGTTTATTCAGTGCCGCACGTCAATCTAAGCGAGCCTCCATGGCACATCAACATCACTTACCGCAAAAAAACTGCGTTCAATGTCAGCGCCCATTTACTTGGCGAAAGAAATGGGCGCGATGCTGGGATGAGGTCCGCTACTGCAGCAAACGCTGCCAGTGCGATGCCCGCATAGCAAAACGCGCTGAGGAGACCAGAGCATGAACAGCACGATCGATATCGTCTGGCTGCACGACGACCTCAGAGTGACGGATAATCCGCTGCTGCGCCTGGACGACCTGCCGGATCATTTGGTCTGCCTATACGTACTTGATGAGGCGTGGCTAGAACCTTTATTTGACGATTCCGATCTATTGCGCGTTGGTCCCGCGAGGCTGAGGTTTTTATGGCAATGCCTGATGGAGCTTCGCGGGGAGCTATTGCAGCGAGGAAGCGATCTGCTGGTAAGAATTGGCGACCCTGTCGAGGAAGTCGTGTCGCTGGCAGAGCGGCTGCAGGCGCGCAGCATACGGGTAGCCGAACACGTCGGCGTTGAAGAAAAGCAGCATATCGAGGCGGTGAGAGAGCGGCTTTCGTCCACCGTTGCCGTTGAGCGTCATGAATCCGGTCGCCTGATCGACGAGCATGCCTTGCCATTCGAACTATCTCAGTTACCCGAGAGCTTCTCGGCTTTTCGTCGTCAGGTCGAGAAGTACTGCGATATCCCACCGAGTCTAACCGCGCCGATTACCTTGCCCGCTTGGCCAGACGCACCCCGCGGCTTTCCTCCCCTGAGCCAAGTCTGTGAGATCAGCGCTCGTTGGCAACCCGATGAACGGCAAGGTTTTGACTATTTAGGCGGAGAGGCAGCGGGCCAGGAGCGATTAAATCACTACATTTGGCATCAGCACGGCCCTGCGACGTACAAAAAAACCCGCAATGGGCTTCTGGGCGCTAACTTTTCAACCCGTTTTTCACCTTGGCTAGCGCATGGCTGTTTATCGCCGCGCCAAGTGCAGGATGAGGTCAAAGCCTGGGAATCACAGCATGGTAGCAATGAGTCCAGCTACTGGATTGGCTTTGAACTGCTTTGGCGGGAATTTTTTTTACGCGCGGCGCAGCTAGAAGGTGAGGCGCTGTTCGGCCAGGCGCAACTGCCACCCGTGAATGAAGACTTCGATGCCTGGCGTAATGCCAATACGGGCGTGCCGTTTATCGATGCGGCGATGCTGGAGCTAAGCAGCACGGGGTGGATATCCAACCGTGTTCGCCAGAACGTTGCCAGTTTTCTGGTCAAGGACTTGGGCGTGGATTGGCGGCTGGGCGCTGCCTGGTTCGAGCACTGCCTGCTCGACTATGATGTGGCGAGTAATTGGGGCAACTGGCGCTATATCGCCGGTGTCGGACGTGATCCGCGCCAGGACCGCTATTTCAACGTGTTGAAGCAGGCGGGGCACTACGACCCCAAGGGGTTATATGTGGCTCATTGGCTTCCAAGACTGGAAGCTTTGCCCGTTGGGCTCGAGCGGCACCAACCTTGGCGGACGACTGCCTCACAGTTTAGGCCGCCCAGGGTTCAACCAGCCACTTGGGATCGCTGGCTTATTGCCCAGAGTGAACTCCAGGAAAGCGACGACTAGACGGTGCGCAGGTCTATGAAAGCGGCTGACCATCCTGCTGTCGACTGGACTAGTAACCTGCGCCGTTCTGGGCCATCATCGGGGGCAGCTAAGGACTGCCCTAAGGAAGGAATGATGTTGGATAAAAAGGTGACAATTCGCTCGACCCGCGCCGTGTTCGGGATGGTCTCGGTGTTGCTTTTGAGCTCACCGGTGCTGGCTAATCAAAAACTGATGACCGAGGTGGATGCTAAGGTCGCTCAAGAGGTACAGCACGCCAACTTTAATCAATGGCGAGACGACTTTCGACGTTATGCCGAGCAGCAGGGCATCAGTGAAACAACGTTGCGCGAAGCTTTTGACGAGATACGCTATCGCCCCCGTATTCTCGAGCTGGATCGTTATCAGCCCGAGTTTGTTCGCCCCATCTGGGAATACCTTGATACGGCCGTTTCCAGCACGCGTGTCAATAATGGCCAGGAACGCCTCGACGAACATCGTCGCACTGCAGAGCAAATGGAGCAGCGCTACGGTGTACCCGCTGAAATTATCGTCGCGATTTGGGGCATTGAGAGTAACTATGGCAGCAATTTTGGCGACTTCTCCACTCTTGAAGCGTTGGCGACGCTTGCCTACGATGGCCGCCGCCAACAGTTCGCCCGTGAGGAACTGCTAGCCGCCCTAAGAATTATCGAGCAGGGCGATATCGCCGCCGATCAAATGCGCGGCTCATGGGCGGGGGCTATGGGGCACACCCAGTTCATTCCGACCAGCTTTGAAGCTTATGCGGTCGATGGTGACGATGATGATCGACGCGACATTTGGGACAGCATTCCGGACGTTATGGCCTCTACAGCCAATTATCTGGCGCGTGCCGGTTGGCAGCCTGGCCAACCCTGGGGCGTGGAGGTCAACCTGCCGGATAATTTCGACTATGCCCAAACCGGCCGCCGTGACAGTCAAGCCTGGGAACAGCAGGGCGTGGAAGCTGTCAGTGGGGAACTTCCCCGCTTTGACAGCGCCGAGGTGATTGTGCCCGCTGGGGCCAAAGGTCCGGCCTTTTTGGTAGGGCCTAATTTCCGGGCTATTTTGCGCTATAACAACGCCACCAGCTATGCGCTGGCGGTGGCAACGCTTAGTGATGCCATTGCCGGGCGCGATGGTGTTCAGCAAGGTTGGCCCCGTGAAGAGGCACCTTTAACGCGTGACGATGTCGAAGCGTTGCAGCAATACCTCAATCGAGCCGGGTACGATGTTGGCGGCGCCGACGGCGTTATGGGTCCCAACACCCGCCAGGGGTTGCGTGCGTTCCAGCGTGATGAGGGGTTAACCCCCGACGGCTTCGCGACGCAATCATTGCTTGAACGGTTACGCCAGCGCGTTGATTAGTTCTTGAGTTAGTTCTTGAGTTAGTTGTTGAAATTGTTCATGAAATAGGCTTTTTAAAATTGAGCGCTGTGGCATCCAAATACACCGCTTCAGAACCAATCGTACAGGAATAGATTATGTCCAACGTGGTAACGACGTTGCTAAGCAGTTTTGCCCTTGTCGGGGCACTGGCAAGCAGCCAAGCGTCCGCCAGTGACGATAACGTGTTTGGCTGGGTAGAAAAGGCGACGCTCCAGCCTTGGGGGACCGAAGTCAAAGCCAAGCTCGATAGTGGTGCGTTAACCTCGTCGCTGGACGCCCGAGAAATCGAAATGTTCGAAAAGGACGGCGAAGACTGGGTTCGCTTTCGCCTCAAGCTTGAAGACGAAGAAAGTGGCGAGGTGTTTAGCGACGAGATAGAGCGTCCGCTTTACCGCGAATTAAGAGTCCGCGGGGCGGGCGGCAAGGATGAACGCCCCGTGGTGCTGTTGGAAGTCTGCATGGGCGATACAATATACGAAGAGCAGTTCAGCCTGCGCAACCGTGAAGATATGAACTATCCGCTGTTGTTAGGGCGGCGTACTATCAGCCATCTCGGCCTGCTTGATGTGCGCGAATCCTTCATGCAAGAGCCCAACTGCGATGATGATGCAGACGTCGTCGCCCATGACCCCGACGATGATGACGCCAGCGATAAAACGTGACGGCTAAAAAAGCCGAGACAGCAGGGCGGTAACGGCGGTCTCAACGCGCAAAATACGCGGGCCAAGGTGCATACCTTCGCAGCCCGCGTCTAGCAGTTGATCCACTTCCCAGTCGATAAAACCGCCCTCCGGGCCTATAAACAACACCGTTTCCTCGCTTATGCCTCTTGGGCAAGGGGACGCCATGCCTGGGTGAGCGACGAGACCACGCCCTTGCCCCAATAGCACGGGCAAGTGCTCGTTGAGAAAGGCTCGAAAGCCTTTGACCAACGTCACGTCCGGCAGCATGGTGTCGCGTGCTTGTTCAAGGCCCAGTACCAAATGTTGGTGTATCTTGTCAGGGCGCAGCTCGGGCGATTGCCAATAACTTTTCTCGACGCGCTTGGTGTGCAGGAGGGTAATGCGCTTTACGCCCAGTGCGGTCACGTGTTCAAGGGTGCGTGCCAGCATGCGCGGGCGCGGTAACGCCAACACCAAGTGAACAGGCAGGGGGGGCGGCGGCGGCTCGCTGAGGTTTGTCCAGTTCAGCCGTGCGTGATCTGGCTCAAGCGCTGTCAGCTCAGCTTTGCCGATCAGCCCGTTGGTGCAGCCAACGGTGAACGAATCGCCGAGTTGGGCGCGGTGTACTTCGCGCAGGTGTGCCAAACGGCGTTGATCGTGAAGCAGCGCCTGGCCATCTTGGGGCACATCGTGAGGTTCGAGTAAAATCAGGTTCATGAAGGTGGTTGGTCTGTGAGTCGTTGAGCAAAACGTCTAGCTACATCTACGTCTATTGAATATCGATACATGGCTTGCATGGACGCGTGGTGCAGGCACAATAACAGCAACGGGCAGCAAAGCCCTATCGCGTTTAAGGAGAGTCGCCGTGCGCGTCATTCGCAAATATGCCAATCGCAGGTTGTATGATACCCAACAAAGCCGTTATGTGACGCTGGAGGATCTGCGCCGTTTGATTCTTGAGGAAGAGCCGTTTCGGGTGGAGGATGCCAAAAGCGGTGAAGACCTCACGCGCACCATTTTACTGTCAATTATTATCGAACAAGAACAAGCTGATAGCGAAGCGGAAGTATTCTCCAATGATCTGCTCGCGCAACTGATCCGCGTCTATGATATGTCGTCACCGCTGCCGCTGGCGCGTTATCTAGAGCAAGGCACTCAGATTATGATGGAGCAGCAAAAGCGCATGCAAAGTCAGTGGCAGCAGGCCATTCGCCACACGCCTATGGAGTTTATGCGTGAGCTGGCCGAAGAGAACATGCGCTTTTGGCAGAAAACCATCAATCATCCGCCCACCGGTGAGGATGACAACGACAGCGATAAGAGCCACAACGACAAGTCGTCTTAAGCGCCTGCGCCGCGCCGGGTAAGCTGTGGCATAATGCCGCGACGAATCTGCTCATCCGTTTAAGAAGGAAATCCATGAAGGTTTTGATGATAGGTGGCGGTGGTCGTGAGCACGCGCTGGCATGGAAACTAGCTCAGTCGCCGCGCGTTTCGCAGGTGTTTGTGGCGCCAGGTAATGCGGGCACCGCCACTGAAAATAAGCTGACGAATATTGCCATTCCGGCGACCGATATTGCCGCGTTAGTAGCGTTTGCTCGTCAAGAAGACGTCGCACTTACGGTCGTGGGGCCGGAAGCGCCGCTGGTTGATGGCGTGGTAGATCGCTTCAAGGCAGCGGGTCTGACCATCTTCGGGCCAACCCAGGCGGCTGCTCAGTTAGAGGGTTCAAAGTCGTTCACCAAGGATTTTCTGGCGCGCCATGCGATCCCCAGCGCCGCCTATCAAACCTTTACGGCGGTTGAGCCGGCGCTTGCCTATCTGGCGGAGGTCGGTGCGCCGATTGTCATCAAGGCTGATGGTTTGGCCGCCGGTAAAGGCGTCATCGTGGCAATGAATGAGGCTGACGCCGAAGCCGCTATTCGTGACATGCTGGAAGCCAATGCCTTTGGAGACGCCGGCGCGCGCGTCGTGATTGAAGAGTTTCTTGAAGGTGAAGAAGCCAGTTTTATCGTCATGGTCGATGGCGAAAACGTGGTGCCCATGGCCACCAGCCAAGATCACAAACGTGCTTTCGACGGCGATAATGGGCCTAACACCGGCGGCATGGGGGCATACTCACCGGCGCCGGTGGTTACGCCCGATGTCGATGAGCGCATCATGCAGCAGGTGATTCTACCCACCGTTAAAGGCATGGCAGACGAAGGGCATGCCTATAATGGTTTCCTCTACGCCGGATTGATGATTGATGCCCAGGGCAACCCTAAGGTCATTGAGTACAACTGTCGCTTTGGCGACCCGGAAACTCAGCCCATTATGCTGCGTTTAACGTCTGACTTTGCCGCGCTGTGCCTTGCTGGTGCACAGGGCAAGCTTGCCGGACAGCGCTGTGAATGGGACTCCCGCTCGGCGGTGGGAGTGGTGCTGGCCGCTGGCGGTTACCCAGGCAGCTATCACAAGGGCGATGTGATTCACGGCATTGCCAATGCCGAGCGCCATGGTTGTAAGGTTTTTCATGCCGGTACTCAACAAAACGACCAGGGCGATATCCTAACGGCAGGTGGTCGCGTGCTATGTGTCACCGCACTAGGTGAGAGTGTCTCCCAGGCTCAGCAGGCGGCATATAAAGGCGTTGATGAAATTCACTGGGAAGGCGTTATCTGTCGCCGTGATATCGCTTACCGCGCGATTGCACGGGAAGGGTAGCGACGACGCTCGGTCATCCTGCCGCCATTGCCGATCACAACAAGGATAATTGGATGGAACGGGTTCAGCTCGACTTTCCGGATGAGGCGATTATTCATCGACATTCGCTAAGCGTCCGCGTTACAGATATGAACTACGGCCGTCATCTCGGCCACGATGCACTGGTATCGCTGCTCCACGAGGCGCGTATTCAGGCATTTGCCGCCCTCGATCTTCCCGAGTGGGACATGGGTGGCTACCCGAGTGTGGTCGTCGACCTGGCGGTGCAGTACCAAAGCGAAGCACGCTGGCCCGATGCCTTGGTGGTTGACACCGCCGTGCCGACGCCAGAAGGTAAGGCGTTAACCACCTACCAGCGTCTAGCGCATGCTGAAAGTGGCAAGCCGGTGGCGACCGCGCGTGTTAATCAGCTGCTGATTGATAAGGCCTCGGGTCGACCCGTAGCGGTTCCTGAGGCGGTCGCGCAAGCATTAGCGCAAGCCAGAGGCACCTGACTGATGTCCCGTGAATATCCAATTATTGCTGTCACCGGCTCCTCTGGGGCGGGTACTACAACCGTTCGGCGTAGCTTTGAGCGTATGTTCCTGCGCGAAGATGT
Organism: Halomonas sp. HL-93; assembly: GCF_900086985.1. Classification (NCBI taxonomy): domain Bacteria; kingdom Pseudomonadati; phylum Pseudomonadota; class Gammaproteobacteria; order Oceanospirillales; family Halomonadaceae; genus Halomonas; species Halomonas sp. HL-93. Next base: position 2,798,423 of record NZ_LT593974.1, on the reverse strand, counting down.
GCATGCCGCCATAGTCGATGGCGATGCCTTTCATCGCTACACCCGCGAAGAACTGCATCGCATGTTCCGCGAAGAACCTGAGCGTAAGCACGAACTGTCGCATTTTGCGGTTGAGGCCAATTTGCTGGACCGTCTTGAGGGCATGTTTATTGAATACGGTGAGCACGGCACGGGGACGTTCCGCCACTATATTCACGCCGAGGACAAGCAGAAAATCGAAGCGGGCTATCAGGTCGGTACCTTTACCGAGTGGCAGTCACTGCCATGTGGGACCGACTTGTTGTTTTACGAGGGCCTGCATGGCGGCCTGGTGACAGAAGAGTATGATATCGCCCGCCACGTTGACCTGCTCGTCGGTGTTGCCCCGACGATGAACCTGGAATGGATTCAGAAAATTGATCGCGACACCAAGATGCGTGGCTACTCGCAGGAAGCGGTCATCGACACCATTCTCGGTCGCATGGATGACTACGTGCGTTATATCCAGCCCCAGTTTTCACGCACGCACATCAATTTTCAGCGCGTGCCCACGGTGGATACCTCCAACCCCTTTGAAGTGCAGGATATCCCCACCGATGCGGAATCGTTTGTGGTTATTCGTTTCCGTGACCCCTCCACCGTGGACTTTCCCTGGCTGCTGGCGATGATCAAAGATTCCTTTATGACCCGGCCCCACACGCTTGTGGTGCCGGGTGCGCGGATGTCGCTAGCCATGGAGCTTATTCTGGCGCCTTTGGTGCGCCACTTGTTGTCACAGCGTCGTTTTCGTTAGGCTCGCAGGTAACTCGTTGCCTGTGTTGTCAGGTCATGCTCACTAAGGAGCCTTTTATGGACTGTCTGTTTTGTCGCATCATTAACCGTGAAATCCCTGCGGATATTGTCTATGAAGACGAGCATGTGCTGGCCTTTAACGATATTAATCCCCAGGCACCGACGCATCAGTTGATCATTCCCAAGAAGCATATTGCCACGCTCAACGACATCCAAACCGATGATCTAAGTACCGTGGGGCGATTGCAATATACCGCGGCACACCTCGCCAAAGAGCAAGGTTTTGCCGAAGATGGCTACCGGGTGGTGATGAACTGTAACGAAATGGGCGGTCAAACGGTCTACCATATCCACATGCACTTGCTCGGCGGGCGTCAGTTTACCTGGCCCGCTGGGTAACGGTAGCCGCCACTTTTACGCCCCACGGCCAAGGAGCGAGCCATGATGCGTCGACGTACCCGTTCTGACCAATGGATTTACCAGTTTGACCGTGCGCTACGTACGCTGGCACCACCATCGACGGGTGCTCAATCGCCTATGCCTGTACCGCCAAGCGATGAGGCGCTCACGGCCTTTGAGGCGCATCATGTCGCGGGCGTGATGCGTGTTAATCACAGTGGCGAAGTTTGCCTGCAAGGGCTTTACCAGGGGCAGCGACTGTTTGCCCAGCGGCCCGACGCCAGCGCCCAAATGGAACACTCAGCGTCCAATGATCTCCAACATCTCGCCTTCTGTGGTGAGCGGTTGCGGCAATTAGATAGTCGAACAAGCTTACTCGCGCCATGTTTCTATATCGCCTCGCTAAGTATCGGCGCAGCCACAGGCGCGCTAAGCGAGCGGCTTGGCCTGGGCGTGCTAGCCGCCAGCGAGACGCAAGCCGCCAAACGGCTCAGCGAGCAGCTTGAGCAGTTGCCAACGGCCGATCACACTTCCCAAACCATGCTGAACAAAATGAAGGTAGCTAAAAACCATCACGCTCAGTTAGCCCTGGAAGCCGGCGGCCTTCGCCTGCCTGCACCGGTTCAGTGGCTGATGCGTGGTGCCTTCAAAGCCGTCAGCAAAACGACCTACCACGGCTAAGCGTAGATTTTCACAAGCTGGAAGCCCACAAAAAAGCCCCGCTTGGCGGGGCTTTTGCTTGCGTATTAAATGTTTTAAGCATCAATACGCTTGTACTTCATACGCTTGGGCGTGTCGTTGCCAACGCGCTTTTTATGATCTTCTTCGTAGTCGGTGTAGTTACCGTCGAAGAAGACTACTTCGGAGTCGCCTTCAAAGGCCAGAATGTGCGTGGCGATGCGGTCAAGGAACCAGCGGTCGTGGGATATCACCATCGCGCAGCCTGGGAAGGCCAGTAAGGCTTCCTCCAACGCGCGTAACGTCTCGATGTCCAGGTCATTTGACGGTTCATCAAGTAGCAGCACGTTGGCGCCTTGCTTGAGCGTCTGTGCTAGCTGCAAGCGACCGCGCTCACCACCGGATAACTCATCAAGGCGCTTTTGTTGGTCATTGCCTTTGAAGTTAAAGCGGCCCACGTAGGCGCGTGAAGAAACTTCGTAACCGTTGATGTTGAGGATGTCCTGTCCATCGGACACGGCCTGCCAAACGGTTTGCTTGTCATCTAGAGCATCGCGCAGCTGCTCAACGTAAGCGATATCGACGGTCTCACCAAGCACGACTTCGCCGGCATCGGGCTGCTCTTGACCGGTAATCAGCTTGAACAGGGTCGACTTACCGGCGCCGTTGCCGCCAACAATGCCGACAATCGCGCCCGGCGGAATCGAGAATGAAAGATCTTGGTAAAGCAGTTTGTCGTCGAAGCGTTTCGCCACATTATGAAACTCGATGACTTTATCCCCAAGGCGCGGGCCGGGTGGGATATAGATCTCGTTGGTTTCGTTACGCTTCTGGAAATCACCGGACTGCATTTCCTCGAAGCGATTAAGACGCGCCTTGCTTTTCGCCTGGCGGCCTTTCGAATTGGAGCGCACCCACTCAAGCTCCTGCTTGATGGCTTTCTGACGCGAGGCTTCCTGTTTGGCTTCCTGCCCCAGGCGCTGATCTTTCTGCTCAAGCCACTGTGAATAGTTGCCTTCAAACGGAATGCCCTGACCACGATCCAGCTCGAGAATCCAGCCTGCGACATTGTCCAGGAAGTAGCGATCGTGGGTAATCGCGACCACCGTGCCGTTGTAGTCGTGCAAGAAGCGCTCAAGCCAAGCAACTGACTCGGCATCCAAGTGGTTGGTAGGCTCGTCGAGCAGCAGCATGTCGGGGCTTGAGAGCAGCAGTCGGCAGAGTGCTACGCGGCGTCGCTCGCCACCGGAAAGGTTGCCTACCTGAGCTTCCCAGGGGGGCAGGCGAAGTGCCTCGGCGGCAACGTCCAGCTTGCGCTCAAGGTTATGTGCATCGGCGGCTTCGATAATGTTTTCCAGGCGCGCCTGCTCGCTTGCCAGAGCGTCAAAATCGGCATCTGGCTCGGCGTAGGCCGCGTAAACGCCGTCGAGTTTTTCCTGGGCTTCCTTGATGGCGCCAAGGGCTTCTTCAACGGTTTCGCGGACGTTCTTGCTGTCGTCTAGTTCCGGTTCCTGGGGAAGGTAGCCGACATTGATTCCCGGCATGGGGCGGGCTTCACCTTCAAACTCCTTATCGACACCGGCCATGATGCGCAGCAGTGTGGATTTACCCGCACCGTTTAAACCCAGTACACCGATTTTGGCGCCTGGAAAAAACGATAGCGAAATATCTTTGAGAATTTGTTTTTTGGGCGGCACGATTTTGCCAACCCTGTTCATGGTGAAAACGTATTGCGCCATGGATATCCGTAAAGTTGATGAACAAAATGCCAGCGTCGTCGCTGAACGATACGCAGATGATAGAGCCCTGCGTGATGAAAGGCCAGTGATGGGGGAAAGGCCAATCCGAGGCCTTACTCTTCTTCGTCCCAGTCGTCCTCGATCGCACGCTTCAAGCGGCGTTCTTCAAGCCAAGCTTCCACCTGGCGTCGGGCGCGCAGGCTATCGGCTTTGCTAGTGGGGCGAGAACGACCGTAATGCTCGTCATTAACAGCGTCTAAGGTGTCGAAGTCATCCGATTCGGCGTCTTCGCGAGAGAAAGATTCACGACTCAAGGGGTCACGGCTCATGACATGCCCTCCAACCCAAGCCGGCGCACCGGCGTCACAATGGCTTCCCGGTAAACAAGCTGACAGGAAGCGCCTAGCGCTTTATCAGCGCCTTGCCGCTATATAACCCCGCTTAGGTTGAAGATCAAGTATTGCGGTTTATTTTTCCGCTTTTTCTTGTTGAGATTGCAGCGCGGCTAATGCCTGCTGTGCTTCAACCCGTTCAGTGACATCTTTCTGTACGCCGATGAAGTACATCAAGTTATCGGCTTCGTCGAAAACCGGCGTGATCGACAGCTCGTTCCAGAACATCGTGCCGTCTTTACGGTAGTTGCGCAGCACTTGCCGCGAGGGTTTACCTTCGCCCAGCGCCTCACGAATTGCTCCCAGCGGGGCTTGGTCGCGATCTTCATTCTGCAAAAAGCGGCAGTCCCGATATAAAATTTCATCGGCGCTGTAGCCCGTTAGACGCTCAAAGCCTTTGTTGACATAAATCAGGATATTTTCATCGCCTTCCTGTTCAGCAACGACAATGCCGTCTTCGGAAGCGTCAACCATGCGTTCGAGCAACGCCGGGCTAATCAAGGGAGATCGTTTCATCAAGGGGTCCTGTTGCAGCTCCAAACCTATCGCGGGACATTATCATGTTGATTGTCACGATGCAGTGCGCCCCGAACGATATAAATTATTATGATAGCAAATGATCGTTTCATAGTTGCCACCTGCCACCCATCATGGCGAGCGTTGCCGAGCATTGCAATCTTGAACGTTACTCTACTTCCGGTAATCGCTGGGCGCTAGCCATTGCCGCCAGAGCGGTGGCGGATAAAACAAGCAGCAAGGCGGCACTGCCTAACCATTGGGCAAGAAGGCCGATTACCCCGCCTACCGCCAACATCAGCCCGCCTGTCAGCGTGTTAGAAAGCGCGACATACAGAGCGCGGTCGTCCTGACTCGCCATATCGACGAGATAGGTTTTGCGCCCTAAACGTACGCCATGGTGAACAATCACCAGCAGCGCATAGACCAGCGCATAGGGCCATATGCGTTCGGAAAAGGCAGCCGGAAGCCACGTGATGCCAGCACCCAGCAAACAGCATAAGGTTGTGCCTATGGCTGCATCACGCATCACGCGACGGCTGGATTGATCTGCACGCTTGCCCCACACGGGGCTTGCCACCATCGCGGCCACCCCCGATACCACAACAAGCAGGCCCAGGCTGCTGAGTTCGGTGCCGCTTTGTTGTTGGCCCAACAGCGTTAAGTAGGGCAGTGCTAATGCACTGGAAAGCAGTAATGCCCTGGACAGGTTGAAGTGCAGAAACGTGCGGTCTTGCCTGAGTAATGACATTCCCAGCTTGATGCTGTCCCAGGCGTTTTCACCGCCTTCAACGGCGCCGGGCGTCTCCTTGATGCGCGCAGCACAGGCGCCATTGAGCGCCCAACCTAAAGCCGCAACCGCGAGTAAACCGGCGAGTGTGGTGCGGTCTGGCGAGTCGTCTAACAGTATCAATATAGCCCCCGCCGCGAGGGTGGCCGCCCCGGCAATGCTGCCGCTCCAGCCCATCAATGTACCGCGGCGGCGCTTAGCGATGGTTTTTCCCATCACGTCTTTGGTGGCGATGGAAGAAAGTCCACGGGCAAGCGACAGCATCACCAGTACCAGCAATACTAAGCTGCCTCCCAGGCCGCCACTGCTCCATAATGCAAGGCCCGCCAGCGCTAGCGCCGCTAAGGCCTGCAGACCTGCCCCGGCGACCCATACCCATTTCCGTTGTGGCTTAAGGCGGATAAAGCCAGCCACAAAAATCTGCGGTAGAAGCGAACCAGACTCACGAATCGGCACTAAAACACCCACCATCCACACCGGCGCGCCGATAATGCCCATCAGCCACGGCAATACCAACCGTGCGCTGGAGAGCTCATCCGCCAGCTTGTTGCCCAACGCGGCCGATAAGTGCAGCAAAAAGTTACGCGGTTGTTCATGGCAGGCGCTATCGGGGATGTCGTCACACATCCGGCTATCTTCGTCCCCGGTCAGCCACTCGTAAATTCGTGACTCTGAAAGATCATGACTGGCCATGCGCGCTCCTTGGCGATGCGATCCTGGGTAAACCGTTTGATTTGTTGAGTGTTTTTCTAATTACCATCATGCTTAATGACCGTGTTCTTATAGAGGAGGCTTTAAAATACGTGCCTTTTGGCAATATAGTCGTTAGGACAAAGCCCTTAAGGATAATGGCGAGTGTCGCCAAGGAGCTCAAGGATGTCGCGGATTCAAATTCGCTATTGCACGCAATGCCAGTGGCTGCTACGTAGTGCCTGGTATGCGCAGGAGTTGCTCTCCACCTTTGGCGAAACGCTGGATGAAGTGGCGCTTTGCCCCAGCCATGGCGGTACCTTTGAAGTTTGGTGCGACGACACGTTGCTTTGGGAACGCGAGCGCGATGGCGGCTTTCCTGATATCAAAACGCTCAAGCAGCGCGTGCGCGACCATGTCGAGCCTGCCCGCGACCTAGGGCATACCGACCGATGAATCAAGACCGCCAAGCGATCCTCTATGGCTTGGGTGCGGTGGCGTTGTGGTCCACCGTGGCCACTGCCTTCAAAGTTGCCTTGGTTTGGATGTCGCCCCTTGAGCTGATGTGGCTGGCAGCGTTGGTTTCATGGGCCCTGATGGGCGCTTTGGTGGTCTACCAGGGTAAAACCACAACGGCACTGAAGCACGGCTGGCGAACGGCTGCCTGGGCTGGGCTGATGAACCCAGTCGCCTATTACCTCGCGCTGTTTGCCGCCTACGACCGCTTGCCCGGCCAGGAAGCCATGGCGCTGAACTATACCTGGGCCCTGGCCATGGCGTTTCTTGCCGTACCGCTGTTAGGACACCGCTTAACGCGCGTCGATGTGGCCGCCGGGTTCGTCGCCTATGCGGGCGTTTGGGTGATCGCCACCCGCGGCGATGTATTTAACGTTCATTTTGCCGACCCCCTGGGCGTTATTTTCGCGTTAGCGTCTACGCTACTCTGGGCGTTTTACTGGTTGCTTAACGCCCGCGACAAGCGCCCACCATTGGTTGGGCAGTGGCAGAACTTCACGGTGGGGCTGCCGGTATTAACGATGCTGCTGTTATGGGGGCCAGGGTTTCAGTGGCATAGCCTCTCAGCACTAGGCGCCGGTATTTACGTGGGGCTTTTTGAAATGGGAATCGCATTTATTTTGTGGCAGCTCGCCGTTCACAAGGTGTCGCGCACCGCTAAGGTCTCCAATCTCATTTTTCTTTCCCCACCAGTGTCACTTTTGTTGCTTTTTATCGTCGTCGGCGAGTCGATTTACCCCTCAACTTTAATAGGCTTAGCGCTTATTTTGGCAGGCCTTGCCTGGCAACAAATGGGGAAATCCTAGGTCAGCATAATTATTATTTTGTACATTTTGTAATTTTGGATTACGATTACTTACATTAAGTATTCTGACGTAGCCTAGTAAGATGTAGACTATAAATAGGGAACACGTCATTAGGGTGCTTAAGCTCTTTTGATGAGAATCTTTCATACGCAAGGCTCAAGAGCCAAGCACCACCAAGGTAAGGAAGCCGGGAATGGATGCGCCGCCTGTACATATCGAGTGTTAGGTGAGTCCCGCGACAACAAATAACGTATCAATTGCTATCGGTGATTGCGGTGGTTTGTTGCAGTTACCGTCTCATAATCCATGAGGGGACCACAGATGAAAAAATTCAGCTGTACTAACGTGTTTTACCAGCGTTTCGGTTTAACACGCCTTATCCAGGCAGCCGCTATCGGCACCAGCATGACGCTGCTACCACTCAGTCAAGTGGTGGCGCAGTCGCTACCCTCCGATATGTCCATACCCGGCTCATCCAATCTGCAGGAAACGGTTCAGCAGGCGATCACCCAGAATCCCGAAGTCAATTCGGCGTTCCGCGCGTTCAATGCGTCGGGTTACGACAAAGCTGAAGCCCAGGGCGGTTATTTGCCCAGTGTGGACGCTACCGCGGGCGTAGGGCGAGAGTCTGTCGAAGGGGATGGGCGTGGCAGCTATGACACTGACTTCGTGCAGCTCGAATTAACCCAAATGGTTTACGATGGTTTTGCGACAGCCGGCCAAGTGGAGCAGCTAGACCGGGCGGAATTAGTGCGTTACTACGAACTGCTAGGCGCCAGTGAAACAGTCGCCCTTGAAGCGACCACTGCCTATGCGGATGTGCTTCGCTACCGTGAGCTGGTTCGCTTAGCCCAGGATAATTACCGCCAGCACATGCGCGTATATGACCAAATTGAAGAGCGCGCTCGCTCAGGCGCTGGGCGTGGTGTTGATCTGGAGCAAATTAGCGGCCGTGTTGCACTGGCTGAATCCAATTTGCTGACAGAAGCCTCAAATTTGCACGATGTTTCTGCACGCTATAACCGCATTGTTGGCGATTTGCCGGTTGAAAACCTGGCGGCGACGCCCGAGTTTTCTGATGAATTACCCAGTTCGGTGCAAGAGGCAGTCAATCTTGCCTTTGAAGGTAATCCTGACTTCCATGCCGCTATTGAAGATATTGCCGCGTCTCGCGCAGAGCAGGATATCGCGCAGGCAGGCTTCCATCCGCGGGTCGATATCGTTGGACGTACCGGCAGTAATAACGATGACTCGGCGGCGATAGGTCGTCGTGATCAAAGCAGCATTGAGCTTGTTGCCAGCATGAACTTATACCGTGGCGGCTCGGACTTGGCTTCATTTCGTGCAGCAAGCGAGCGCATCGAGGAAGCCGTCGATAATCGCGAGCTGGCCTGTCACAACGTTCGTCAAACCGCCCAAATCGCTTATGCGGATACTCAGCGACTGCGTGAGCAGATGCAGTACCTGAATCAGCATCGCCAGTCGATTGATCGTGTACGTGGCGCCTACCAGCAGCAGTTCGACATCGGCGAGCGAACCTTGCTCGACGTGCTGGACAGCGAGAATGAGTTCTTTGAAGCCAGCCGCGCCTACGTCAATGCCCAGTATGACGTCGCCATTGCCGATGCTGAGACGCTAGCCTCAATGGGGCAGTTGATGCAAACGCTGGACGTATCACGCGCCGACATGCCGAGTCTGTCAGACCTGGGTAGCGATGGTGTTGAACTGGATGCCGACTCTATCTGCCCGACTCAAGCACCTGCCAATTATACCCTTGAGGACTTGGTTGGCAGTTGATCTACTGGCAGTAACGACCTGAGTCATTCTTAGTCCAGTAAACCGATTGAGACTCAGACGTCCAGTGGCGGTTAATGCTGCTGGACGGTCAAGCATGCGATGATGTCGCAGTGTCGACTATCTTCTGGCTGTTATGAGGCGTATGTGACGCAAGAAAATGACAACTCCGTACCTGAGTCGCCGCAAGAAACGGGCTTGGATGAGCTTCTAGAGTGTTTGATCGCTGTGGCGGCCATTCACCACCACGATGCTACACGGGAAGCGTTGGTCGCCGGTCTTCCGCTTGAGGAGGGCAAACTCACCCCTGGCGTGCTGGGGCGTGCGGCAGCTCGCGCAGACCTAACCGCTCGGATAGTCAAGTCACGTCTTTCGCAGCTAAACCCCGCCCTGTTTCCGGCCATTTTACTGCTTGAGGCCGGAAGAGCCTGTGTGCTGCTTAGTGTGGATCTTAAAAATGCTCAGGCAGAAGTCATTTTTCCTGAACTGGGTGAAGCCAGCTCTATTGTGAGCCTCTCAGGCTTGCAAGAGGCTTACAGCGGTCAAGCGGCATATGTAAGGCCTAAATACCGCTTTGATGCGCGTGGCCCCGAAGTTAAGCAGCAGCGCTCTCGACACTGGTTTTGGGGCGTGATAAGCGAGAACCGCAAGCTTTATCGAGACGTTTTGATAGGGTCGCTGGTGATCAACCTGTTCGCCATCGCGATGCCACTGTTCGTCATGAACGTCTATGACCGCGTTGTGCCCAACGCGGCCACCGAGACCTTGTGGGTGCTTGCCGTTGGTATTTTCATTGTATTGTGTTTTGACTTGGCACTGCGCTTGATGCGCAACGCCTTTGTTGATTTGGCGGCCAGTCGGGCGGATGTAAAGCTTACCTCCAGCATCATGTCACGCGTATTGGGCATGCGCATGGAGGCTAAACCAGCATCGACCGGCTCGTTCACGTCGACCCTGCAGTCATTTGAATCCGTGCGGGCGTTTATTGGCTCGGCCACTGTCGTGGCGCTGGTGGATCTGCCTTTTGTGATTCTCTTTGCCGCGATTATTGCCTTGATCGGGGTGCCTTTGGTAATTCCGATCGTCGTCGGTGCGGTATTTGTCTTTCTCTATGCGTTGGCCGCCCAGAGTAAATTGCACGAACTCTCCGAAACCACATGGCGTATTGGTGCACAGCGCAATTCCACGCTGGTCGAGGCCGTCGCGAACTTGGAAACCGTCAAAACATTGCGTAGTGAAAGCCGGTTGCAAGGCAACTGGGAGCGCGCGTCGGCTTTTCTATCGCGCACGGCAGCGCAGCTTCGTCTGGTTAGCTCGTCGGTCACCAGCGTAGCGCTATGGACGCAGCATACGGTGGCGGTGGCGATTATCGTCATTGGGGTGTATTTGATCATTGAAGGTGACTTAACCCAAGGGGGATTGATTGCTGCTTACTTGCTGTCTTCTCGGGCTATGGCACCCATTAGCCAAGCCGCGGGGTTGATGGCTCAGTACCATCAATCCTCCACCGCACTGCAGTCGCTCAATGGCGTGATGGAAAAGCCCACCGAACGTATCGAGGGAAAAGCCTACATTAGTCGCCCTGTCGTAAGGGGCGCGGTTCAATTCGACGGCGTGAGCCTCAGCTACCCCGAGGCGGAAAGCAACGCCCTGAACAATGTTAGCTTTCGCTTAAAAGCGGGCGAAAAAGTCGCGTTGATTGGCCGTATCGGCTCAGGTAAATCAACCCTCAGCAAACTGTTGCTGGCGCTTTATCAGCCCACGGCCGGTGCCGTATTGCTGGATGACGTTGATATACGCCAGTACGACCCCACGCAACTGCGACGACACATTGGCTACGTACCACAAGATATAGCGTTATTTTTTGGCAGTCTGCGCGACAATATCCTGGCAGGGGCAGGCAGTGAAGGCGTTGATGATGACGCGCTTCTGGAAGCCGTCAGGTTGAGTGGCCTTGAGTCGTTGGTAAAATCACATCCTCACGGGCTTGATCTACCGGTTGGTGAGGGTGGCAACATGCTCTCTGGGGGGCAACGCCAATCAGTCGCGATAGCGCGAGCGCTGGTGAGCAACCCTAGCGTGCTGCTGTTGGATGAGCCCACCAGTGCGATGGACCACGCCAGTGAGGAAGTATTAAAGAAAAACCTCACGCATTTTAGTCAACAAAAGACCATGGTGATCGTCACTCACCGTACGTCGCTACTCTCGCTCGTTGATCGCATCATCGTCATGGACGCGGGTAAAATCGTCGCGGACGGTCCGCGCGAGCAAGTCGTCGAAGCCTTGCGTAAGGGCCAAGTCGGGAGGGCGAATTAATGGCGAAAAAGCGTAAATCTGCCGAACAGCAGGGCTTTGAAGCGCTGGGCCGGTTTAGTGAAAAAGGTGGAAAGCCTTTTCGCCCGTTTATGGATCGACTGTTTTCAAAGCGCGTCACGTCGGCCCACTTAAACCGAGACTGGGCAAGCGATGCCGATTGGGCGCGCATGCAGCAAGACCCGCTCCGCGCACGCGGGTTCCTTTATGGCATTGTCCTTGCCTTGATCGCGCTGCTTATCTGGGCTTTCTTTGCTGAAATTGACGAAGTCACCCGCGGTCAGGGGCGTGTGATTCCCGCGCAACAGCTGCAGCGCGTTCAGTCATTTGATGGCGGTGTCGTAGAGGAAATCCTCGTCGAAGAAGGGCAAATGGTCGAGGCAGGCGAAATTATTATGCGCGTCGACCCCACGCGCTTCGTCTCCGATTTCCGTGAAAACCGGGTTCAAGCTCAATCGCTAAGAGCCCGTGCCGAGCGTCTTCGTGCCCTGGTGACGGATACCGCCTTTTCTCCCGACGACGATTTGCTGGCTGAGGCGCCGTTAGCGGTTTCTCAAGAGCGTGAAGTCTACGCAAGCCGACTCAATGAATTGCGCGAGCAGGAAACCGTCATCCGTGACCGGATTCGTCAGCGTGATGCCGAGCTGCTTGAAGCACAGCTGAAGCGCGATACGGCGAACCGCGAGTTGCAAATGGCCAATGAGGAACTCCAGCTCACCCGTCCTCTGTTATCGTCGGGGGCGGTATCCGAAGTGGAAGTGCTGCGTTTGGAACGCGAAGTGTCCCGTAATCGAGGCGAGCGCGATCAGGCCAATGCAGCCATCGAGCGGCTGGAAGCGGCTGTCGAAGAAAGCGAATCACAGTTGCGCGAGTTGGGTGCTGAACGCCGTGGCCAATGGCGCAACGACCTGGCCGACACGCTCAGTGAAATTTCGGCGCTCAATGAGGGCAGTTCAGGGCTGGAGAATCGCGTTCAGTTAGCCGACATTCGCGCGCCAGTGAAAGGGATTGTTCAGACACTGCACATCACGACCATTGGTGGCGTTGCCCAGGCCGGGCAGGAAGTGGTCGACATTATTCCCACCGATGACCGGCTATTGGTTGAGGCGCGCATTGCCCCCCAAGATATTGCCTTCCTGAGCCCTGGGCAGGACGCCACCGTCAAACTAACGGCTTACGACTATTCCCAGTATGGCGGTTTGAAAGCCGAGCTCGAAAACATCAGTGCCGACACAATTACCGATGATGATGACAACACCTTTTACCGCGTGCGGGTGCGTACCGAGCAGGGTGAGATCAATAACGAAGAAATGGACATCATTCCCGGCATGACGGCCCAGGTCGATATCATGACCGGCAAGCGCACAGTGATGGAATTCCTCCTGAAGCCCGTCCTGCGAGCATGGAATAATTCATTAGGGGAACGCTGATGAAACACCTTTTTGTCGCTCAAGATAAAACGCTGATGCCTCGCTGGCAGGCCGCTTTTGCTGAGGCCAAATGCGTTTCCCCTGAACAGGCCGAACGTCTGGGCGATGCTGACACGCTGGTGTGGGTGTTGAAAGAGGAGCAAGAAACCGACGGGCCTTCCCTGGTGCGACGTATTGCCAAGCAATCCACCGTTGTGGTGCTCTCGATGATGCCCGACAACACCGCCGCCATCGATGCGCTACAGCAAGGTGCCCGAGGGTATGCCCACGCTCTTAGCCCGACCGAAATCCTGAAGCAGATCGCCATGGTGGTCATGAACCAGGGAATCTGGGTGCCGCCTGATGTGATGGCGCAAGTCATGGGTAGTACCTGGCGGCTTCTCAATGGTGACCAGCAGCTTCAATCATCGGTACTTGAAGCGCTGACCCAACGCGAGCGTGAAGTGGCTTTGGCGGTGGCGAAAGGGGCCAGCAATAAAGTCGTGGCCCGGGAACTCGATATTACTGAAAGAACGGTAAAAGCCCACTTGACCGCCATTTTCAGCAAGCTGGACATTCATGATCGACTTCAGTTGATCATTAAGCTAACGGGGAAAGGTTCATCGGCAGGGGTCAGTGACATCCCCAGTTTCTCCTCTTCCAAGTAGCCAGTATCAGGCGGCGATATTGTCATCTTTGATAGCGATATAGCACTCCCGCCTCATCCATTCGTTCATTATTTGCCCCTGGCGTGTGCTTAACGCCACCGCAGCATGTATGACGTGCTTACCAAAATAGTCCTCCTCCCTGTACCACGGTCCAATACTAAGCCTCTCCAACCTCGCCTAATCTAGTTATCAATACAAAACCCTATTTTTGTCGTTAGAGGATGACTCCTATGAGCATTGCAACCGTTGTCGCGATTTCTGGTCAGGCATGGGCACGAGACCCTGATGGCAATCTGCGTGAGCTTGCTATCGGTGACGCCCTTGAAGAGGGCGAAACGCTTGTCACCTCTAGCAACGGCAGTGTTCAGCTTGATTTTGACGACGGCTTGCCAGCAACCACGATTGGCGCTGACGAAGAAGTGGCAATGTCCAATGACGTGGATGCCGAAAATGCCCCTGACCAAGACGAAACGGTCGCCCAGGACAGCGAAGTAGAAGCGCTGCTCTCCGCACTCGAAGATGAAGATGGGGACCTGCTCGAACTGCTTGAAGCGACCGCTGCAGGAGGTGGTGCTGCCGGTGGTGGTGGCGGAGGCTCCGACTTCGTCCAGCTCGCACGTATCGAAGAATCTGTTCAGGGTTTGCAGTATGACTATGCAAGTGGCGTCGAGGGTGGTCCTGACACAGTCGAGTTTGCAGAGGTGCCGACTGCTGACGAAGAAGGCGGAGCTGACGATACCGTTGCGGTGGCAGGCATTATTCTTGACCCCATCACGGGCGATGACACGATCAACGAAACCGAAGCCGGTCAGATCATTACGCTCACCGGTAGTGTGACCGGCGATGCGGGTGAAGGCGACACGGTTACCCTGAGTATTGGCGACCAGACCTACAGCGGTTTGGTTGACGCGGATGGTAATTTTGCCATCGACGTTGATGGTGACGTACTTGCCGCCAACGATACCGTTGATGCCAATGTTTCTGGTAGCGACGACGCAGGTAACGAGTTCAGCGCGGATACTACTCGTGATTATGAGGTGGACACCACTGCCGAAGCCGGAATTACCATCGACCCGGTCACCGACGACAACACCATCAACGAAACCGAAGCCGGCCAGACCATTGCGATCACCGGTAGCGTCACCGGCGATGCCGCCGAAGGCGACACCGTCACCCTGACGATTGGCGAGAACGAATACACCGGCCAGGTGGATGCCGACGGCAACTACTCCATTGATGTAGACGGCAATGTGCTTGCCGAAAACGACACCATCGAAGCCAATGTCAGCGGTACCGATGACGCCGGTAACGAATTCAGCGCCGACAATAGCCGCGACTACAACGTTGATACCGAAGCCAGCGCCACGATCAGCATTGATCCGGTCACCGACGACAACACCATCAACGAAACCGAAGCCGGCCAGACCATTGCGATCACCGGTAGCGTTTCCGGCGATGCCGCCGAAGGCGACACCGTCACCCTGACCGTGGGCGATCAAAGCTACGAAGGCACCGTGGGTGAAGACCTCACCTACAGCATCGATGTGGACGGCAATGTACTCGCCGAAAACGACGCCATCGAAGCCAATGTCAGCGGTACCGATGACGCCGGTAACGAATTCAGCGCCGACAATAGCCGCGACTACAACGTTGATACCGAAGCCAGCGCCACGATCAGCATTGATCCGGTCACCGACGACAACACCATCAACGAAACCGAAGCCGGCCAGACCATTGCGATCACCGGTAGCGTCACCGGCGATGCCGCCGAAGGCGACACCGTTACGCTGATCATCGGCGAGAACGAATACACCGGCCAGGTGGATGCCGACGGCAACTACTCCATTGATGTAGACGGCGATGTGCTCGCCGAAAACGACACCATCGAAGCCAATGTCAGCGGTACCGATGACGCCGGTAACGAATTCAGCGCGGACAATAGCCGTGACTACAACGTTGATACCGAAGCCAGCGCCACGATCAGCATTGACGCTATCACCGGTGACGACGTGATCAACGGTGAAGAAGCGGAAGAAGGCAACCAGATCACCATCACCGGTAGCGTCACTGGCGACGCCGCCGAAGGCGACACCGTTACGCTGAACGTTGGTGAGAATGAATACACAGGCCAAGTAGACGCTGAAGGCAACTACGCGATTGAAGTGGATGGGGATGTTCTGGCATCGAATGACAACATTCGAGCCAACGTTTCTGGCACTGACGAAGCGGGTAATGAATTCAGCGCGGACAACGCCCGCGAGTATATGGTCGATACCACCGCTGAAGCGGGCATAACCATTGATCCGGTCACCGATGACAACACCGTCAACGAAACCGAAGCCGGCCAGACCATTGCGATCACCGGTAGTGTTACCGGCGATGCCGCCGAAGGCGACACCGTCACCCTGACCGTGGGCGACCAAAGTTACGAAGGCACCGTGGGTGAAGATCTGACCTACAGCATCGACGTGGACGGCAATGTACTCGCCGAAAACGACACCATCGAAGCCAATGTCAGCGGTACCGATGACGCCGGTAACGAATTCAGCGCCGACAATAGCCGCGACTACAACGTCGATACCGAAGCCAGCGCCACGATCAGCATTGATCCGGTCACCGACGACAACACCGTCAATGAAACCGAAGCCGGCCAGACCATTGCGATCACCGGTAGCGTCACCGGCGATGCCGCCGAAGGCGACACCGTCACCCTGACCGTGGGCGACCAAAGTTACGAAGGCACCGTGGGTGAAGATCTGACCTACAGCATCGACGTGGACGGCGATGTACTCGCCGAAAACGACACCATCGAAGCCAATGTCAGCGGTAGTGACGACGCCGGTAACGAATTTAGCGCGGATGCCAGTCGTGATTATGAGGTAGACACCACTGCCGAAGCCGGTATCACTATCGATCCGGTCACCGACGACAACACCATCAACGAAACCGAAGCCGGCCAGACCATTGCGATCACCGGTAGCGTTACCGGCGATGCCGCCGAAGGCGACACCGTCACCCTGACGATTGGCGAGAACGAATACACCGGCCAGGTGGATGCCGATGGCAACTACTCCATTGATGTAGACGGCAATGTGCTTGCCGAAAACGACACCATCGAAGCCAATGTCAGCGGTACCGATGACGCCGGTAACGAATTTAGCGCCGACAATAGCCGCGACTACAACGTTGATACCGAAGCCAGCGCCACGATCAGCATTGATCCGGTCACCGACGACAACACCGTCAATGAAACCGAAGCCGGCCAGACCATTGCGATCACCGGTAGCGTCACCGGCGATGCCGCCGAAGGCGACACCGTCACCCTGACCGTGGGCGACCAAAGTTACGAAGGCACCGTGGGTGAAGATCTGACCTACAGCATCGACGTGGACGGCAATGTACTCGCCGAAAACGACACCATCGAAGCCAATGTTAGCGGTACCGATGACGCCGGTAACGAATTTAGCGCCGACAATAGCCGCGACTACAACGTTGATACCGAAGCCAGCGCCACGATCAGCATTGATCCGGTCACCGATGACAACACCGTCAACGAAACCGAAGCCGGCCAGACCATTGCGATCACCGGTAGCGTTACCGGCGATGCCGCCGAAGGCGACACCGTCACCCTGACCGTGGGCGACCAAAGTTACGAAGGCACCGTGGGTGAAGATCTGACCTACAGCATCGACGTGGACGGCAATGTGCTTGCCGAAAACAACACCATCGAAGCCAATGTCAGCGGTAGTGACGACGCCGGTAACGAATTTAGCGCGGATGCCAGTCGTGATTATGAGGTAGACACCACTGCCGAAGCCGGTATCACTATCGATCCGGTCACCGATGACAACACCGTCAACGAAACCGAAGCCGGCCAGACCATTGCGATCACCGGTAGCGTCACCGGCGATGCCGCCGAAGGCGACACCGTCACCCTGACGATTGGCGAGAACGAATACACCGGCCAGGTGGATGCCGATGGCAACTACTCCATTGATGTAGACGGCAATGTGCTTGCCGAAAACGACACCATCGAAGCCAATGTTAGCGGTACCGATGACGCCGGTAACGAATTCAGCGCGGACAATAGCCGCGACTACAACGTTGATACCGAAGCCAGCGCCACGATCAGCATTGATCCGGTCACCGATGACAACACCGTCAACGAAACCGAAGCCGGCCAGACCATTGCGATTACCGGTAGCGTTACCGGCGATGCCGCCGAAGGCGACACCGTCACCTTGACCGTGGGCGATCAAAGCTACGAAGGCACCGTGGGTGAAGACCTCACCTACAGCATCGATGTAGACGGCAATGTGCTTGCCGAAAACAACACCATCGAAGCCAATGTCAGCGGTAGTGACGACGCCGGTAACGAATTTAGCGCGGATGCCAGTCGTGATTATGAGGTAGACACCACTGCCGAAGCCGGTATCACTATCGATCCGGTCACCGACGACAACACCATCAACGAAACCGAAGCCGGCCAGACCATTGCGATTACCGGTAGCGTTTCCGGCGATGCCGCCGAAGGCGACACCGTCACCCTGACGATTGGCGAGAACGAATACACCGGCCAGGTGGATGCCGATGGCAACTACTCCATTGATGTAGACGGCAATGTGCTTGCCGAAAACGACACCATCGAAGCCAATGTCAGCGGTAGTGACGACGCCGGTAACGAATTTAGCGCGGATGCCAGTCGTGATTATGAGGTAGACACCACTGCCGAAGCCGGTATCACTATCGATCCGGTCACCGATGACAACACCGTCAACGAAACCGAAGCCGGCCAGACCATTGCGATCACCGGTAGCGTCACCGGCGATGCCGCCGAAGGCGACACCGTCACCCTGACGATTGGCGAGAACGAATACACCGGCCAGGTGGATGCCGATGGCAACTACTCCATTGATGTAGACGGCAATGTGCTTGCCGAAAACGACACCATCGAAGCCAATGTCAGCGGTACCGATGACGCCGGTAACGAATTTAGCGCCGACAATAGCCGCGACTACAACGTTGATACCGAAGCCAGCGCCACGATTAGCATTGACGCTATCACCGGTGACGACGTGATCAACGGTGAAGAAGCGGAAGAAGGCAACCAGATCACCATCACCGGTAGCGTCACTGGCGACGCCGCCGAAGGCGACACCGTTACGCTGAACGTTGGTGAGAATGAATACACAGGCCAAGTAGACGCTGAAGGCAACTACGCGATTGAAGTGGATGGGGATGTTCTGGCATCGAATGACAACATTCGAGCCAACGTTTCTGGCACTGACGAAGCGGGTAATGAATTCAGCGCGGACAACGCCCGCGAGTATATGGTCGATACCACCGCTGAAGCGGGCATAACCATTGATCCGGTCACCGACGACAACACCGTCAACGAAACCGAAGCCGGCCAGACCATTGCGATCACCGGTAGTGTTACCGGCGATGCCGCCGAAGGCGACACCGTCACCCTGACCGTGGGCGATCAAAGCTACGAAGGCACCGTGGGTGAAGATCTGACCTACAGCATCGATGTAGACGGCAATGTACTCGCCGAAAACGACACCATCGAAGCCAATGTCAGCGGTACCGATGACGCCGGTAACGAATTTAGCGCGGACAATAGCCGCGACTACAACGTCGATACCGAAGCCAGCGCCACGATCAGCATTGATCCGGTCACCGACGACAACACCGTCAATGAAACCGAAGCCGGCCAGACCATTGCGATCACCGGTAGCGTCACCGGCGATGCCGCCGAAGGCGACACCGTCACCCTGACCGTGGGCGATCAAAGCTACGAAGGCACCGTGGGTGAAGACCTCACCTACAGCATCGATGTAGACGGCAATGTACTCGCCGAAAACGACACCATCGAAGCCAATGTCAGCGGTACCGATGACGCCGGTAACGAATTTAGCGCGGACAATAGCCGCGACTACAACGTCGATACCGAAGCCAGCGCCACGATCAGCATTGATCCGGTCACCGACGACAACACCATCAACGAAACCGAAGCCGGCCAGACCATTGCGATCACCGGTAGCGTCACCGGCGATGCCGCCGAAGGCGACACCGTCACCCTGACCGTGGGCGATCAAAGCTACGAAGGCACCGTGGGTGAAGACCTCACCTACAGCATCGATGTGGACGGCAATGTACTCGCCGAAAACGACACCATCGAAGCTAACGTCACCGGCACTGACGACGCCGGCAACGACTTTAGCGCTGATGCTAGCCGCGACTACAACGTGGCCCCCGACGCCCAAGACGACACCAACGAAGTCGCCTTCGATGAAACCCTTACCGTTGGCGAAGATAACGGCGTGTTGTCCAACGATACTGACCCCGATGACGACCCGCTAACCGTTAGCGCTGTCGAAGGGAGCGCCGCAAACGTTGGCGAACCTATCCAGGGACAGTTTGGCACGCTGACGCTCAACGGCGACGGCAGCTACGACTATGTCTCAAATCAGCCTCAACCAGTGCTTTACGGGTTTGTGGAGGGTGACGATCAGCTTCAGAACAACCTGCTGAATAACTTCACGCTTGATACTGCAGCCATGCAGCGAATAGAGGTGACTGACGGCAAAGGTGTTGGCGTCGCAGGTAGTGACGGTCGCGATGTGCCCGAGCAGATCAACGATAACGGCGAAGTCATGGTCGCCGATATGGGCGACAGCATCGAAGGCGCCGGCTTCTCCTTCGGCGTTACCAATCTGTTCAATAACGAAAATGGCGGTGAAAGCGGCGCCTGGTACACCTACAACGAAGCCGGTGAATTGGTCGGTAGCGGTACCTTTGGACCTGATGATGTTGCTTACCAGAATGGAAGCAATAACGTTGGCCGGGTCAATGTCTCTGCAGACGACGCAGGTGACTTCCGTTACATCGCCTTTGAAGGTCTCGCTTACGAGAACAGCGATGTGGACACTGACGGTGGCGACTACTTCCTCACCGATATCACGCTGCAGGAAAGCTTCGACTACACCATCACGGATGGTCAAGGCGGCACCGACAGCGCCACGCTAACCGTGGATTCCACCAGCAATCTAGCAGGCTACGAAGCACCATTGACTCTCGAAGCGAGTCAAGAAGCGTTGGTTGACGAAGATGGCCTGGAAAATGGTATTGCGGGTGGTCCTGGCGATCGCGAAGGCCAAGGCAGCGATGAGAGCACCTTCACCGGCAAAATTGGCGTAGCAGGGGCTGAGTCGCTCGACTTTGCAGGCATGAATGGCCAAACCGCCACGGTGGGTCAGGAGCAGGTCAACTACGGCTGGGCGAATGGCGTGTTAACCGCCACTATCTCAGAGAGCCCTGCAGAAGGCCGCGAAGGCGAAGCGCTGTTTACTGTTGAGCTTGATGACGAAGGCAACTACACCGTCACGTTGCTGGAAAACGTCCTCCACGAAACCCTCGATGGTGAGGACGGCGACAACACTGAAAACGATGCCAGTGTAGCGCTTGAGTACACCGCCCAAAACGCCGATGGCGAAACCCAGAGCGGCACACTCACGCTCGACTTCAACGATGACACCCCGACCGTAGACGAAGCCGATACGGTCACCGTCACCAATGAGGGTATTCCCAACATCTACGTGGGCAATGTCGACTTCACCGGCAACAACGGTAGTCAGTCGCAGTTCAGCTTTGCCGACGGCAATGTGGTGGTAACGGCACAAGGGTTTGAAGGTAAATACGATCTTGATTTGGTCGACGCAGATGTAAATCAATCTAGCGATGGCCTTGGCGTGGATAGCGATGCGTCGCCTTACCACAACCTGGACAATGAGATCGACTTCCGCAAAACAGCAGACGATGAAGCCTCTGAAACGCTAACTATCGCGCTGCAAAATGGCCAAGTTGCTTACGGTGCCAATATCGAATTCGCCAAAATGTTCGGCGGCGAGCTGGAAACCGGGGTAGCTGAGTTCTACCGCGACGGTGAACTGATTTCTACACAGTCGTTTAGCTCCGATGCCAACAGTGGTAACTATGCGGATAACTTCCAGGTGGAAGATGGTGGCTTCGATACCATCGTGCTAAAAGCCGATGACAACGGCAAAGGCCCCAACCACAACGACAATAGCGACTTCACTGTCTCGTCCATCGAGTTCACCGGCTCTACCGGCGCGCCGATTGGCTACGCGAAAAGCTCGCTTGACGTCAATTACGGTGCCGATGGCCCCGGCAGCCTTGCATTAACCGGCCTGGCCGGTAACGTTGCCCTGAAAGACGGCTCCCCGGTTACCGATATCGACACCAGCGACAACGCCATTGTGGCGCGTGACGGTGATGGCGAAATGGTCTTCCAGCTTCAGCTAACACCAGCAACCGGGCAGTGGGAATTCTTCCAGTACCAGCAATTGGCAAGCAGTGACATAGCGTTTGATTACCAAGTCACCGATGCTGATGGCGACAGCGTTGATGGAAGCTTTGCACTTGAGGCGATGGCCAACAGCGCACCGGAATCCACCGATGATGAGGTGGACGCCAACGCCGGTGAAGGGCTGGTGTTGACCACGGCTGACTTCGGTGAGTTCAGCGACCCAGATAGCGATGACCAACTGGAAGCCGTACGTATCGACTCGCTTCCTGATGCGAATGCAGGTGCATTGACGCTTAATGGTGAAGCCGTAGAAGCAGGTGACGTCATCAGCACAGACGCCATCGCAAATGGCGAACTGGTCTACACCCAAACCAACGACGCTGCTGAAGATACCGCTTTCGACTTTAGCGTATCGGACGGCCTCGCCTGGTCTGAGGATAGCTACTCGCTAACGGTGAATGCGGATGCGGTGCCCACCGCGTCGGGTGAAACGCGCAGCATGGATTTTGCGGCCGCCACGGCTGATCCGGTAAGCAGCAACATCTACCTGACGCTGGACACCTCCGGCAGCATGAACGACAAGATCCAGCAATCTAACGGCCAAGAAACCACGCGCTTCGAGCTAGCTAAAGAAGCATTAGTCAACATGATTAACAGCTACGAGGGAATGGGGAGCGTACAGGTTAAACTGACGACCTTTAACGCCTCGGCCACTGACCATGGCTGGAAGAACGCAGAAGATGCCATTGCGCTGATCGAGCAACTTCAAGCTGGTGGTAACACCAACTACGAAGACGCGGTTGCCAAAACGGTTGACGATGCCAACGACGCTCCTGCAGCCGACCAAACCGCAGCATACTTTATCTCGGATGGTGAGCCGACCACTGAAAACTATGATTGGGGCGGCGAAGAGCCTGGCTTATTGGATGGTATCTATCAGGATGATTGGAACGATTTTGTTTCCAACCATATCGATTCGCTCAATGTGGTAGCGCTTGGTAGCGGAATTAACAACACCTACTATCTGGATCAACTGGCTGAAGCAGGCAATAACGTTTCCGAAACGCTGGTGGTCGAGGATGAAAATGGCCTTGATGAGGCGATTGATCCGGTTCGCCTCACGCTTAACGGTGATTTGAACGACAACGTTACCGGCGGTGACGGTACGATCAGCTTTGATTCGATTACGGTCGATGGTACTACCTACACTGCGGCTGACTTTGCTGACGGCTCCACCATAGCGCTACAAGGCGATGGCCAGCTGGCGGTAGATTTTGCAGCTGGCACCTACATCTACACGGCTACCGCTAGTGAGTTCCTGGCGGATACCCAGAAGCAGTTTACCGTTACAGCCTCCGATGCGGATGGCGATACGGCTAACTTTGATGTCATCTTTGATATCAACGTTGACACCCAGCCCACCGCCAGCGACGAACAAGCGCTGACCGCGGATGGCAGTCTGGAAGGCAACCTGCTGGATAACGTCGACTTTGGCTCGGATGGTCAAGGTACAAGTGGTGGTCTCAAGTCTCTGAAGGTCGGAGATGTGAGTTACACGCCTGACGAGAACGGCCAAGTGACGGTGAACAACGTACTGGGTGGCACGCTTAACGCCAACCTCACCACCGGTGAGTACACGTTGAGCGGAGCGGCGCTTGGGTCCACCACGCTGCAAGTCCTGGCCGAAGATGCCGACGGTGACGAGGTTGCTTTCGACTTCGACATCACCAGCGCGGGTGATAACACCAAGACTGAAACGGACGATTTCAATTCAGGTGGCGAAGGTTGGACATACGAAGGAGTAGGGGCCACGTTAACTGATGGAGGCAACGTTGAAATTCAGTCTCATAGTTCAGTGATGAAAACCTATTCAGGCTTTAATCCAGGCGATACGGTAGAGATCAGCTTTGATGCATGGACGTCAACTGGTTTGAATAGCTGGGAGGATAATAATGGCCGTTGGGGAGATGAATTTACCGTCGAAGCTAACGGCGACGAAAAAATCCAGCACAGGGGTGGTTTTGACGACAAGATTAAGCTTGAGGCTATCGCCAATGACGAGGGCAATATTGAGCTAAAAATTGATAATAACAGTTCTTCATGGGGTGAAAATCTCTACATCGACAACGTAGAACTGACCAGTGGCTCGTCAGTCGGCAACATCCTTGTCGGCGATGACGACAGTGCCGAACAGTTCGTGCTGGACGACAGCTCAGACGACGTCACTATCGAGCGTTTTGATGTAGCCAACGATGTGCTGGATCTCTCCGATCTGCTGAATGATGACGAGGGCCAGTCATTGGATGATTACTTCGTGACCGCCAGCAATGAAGGCAGCAATGATGTAAATATCGCGATTACCCAGAAGAACGGCCAGGGCGACAGCAAGAGCGTGACCCTGAAGGATGTCTCCGCAGAAGATCTGGGCGCAGGCCCCAATGGCGATCTAACCCACTTGATCCAGGATGGCAAGCTCGACATCGAGTAAGCCTGAACGGTCCTCAGTGGCCCCGCTTGGTACCGCCAAGCGGGGCCTTTTGTTAGGCTAACCATATTCAACGATCACGGCAGCTTGGCTGCCACTGGGAGCGCTACCACCATGTACGTTAACCGCGACAGCCAAGGCGAGATTGCCCAGGTAAGCCGAACTGCCAATGAACACTGCCAGGAGTTTGTCTCGGCGGACTCGGCCGAGCTACTGCGTTTTCTAAACGTCGAGGACCAGGAGGCGGAGCGCCTTCGCCAGTCGGACCTTGAGTTCGTGCGGGTGCTGGAAGACGTCATCACCCTGCTGATGGATAAAGGCATTATCCGCTTCACTGACCTACCCGAAAAAGCCCAGGAAAAACTCCTGGACAGGCAGTCGCTGCGTAAGCGCGTAAATGATGTGGGGTTGATAAGCGACGATGACAGCGACGTCATCTAGATGTTAATCAGCGGCTTCCCTGCCGCTGATCTACCGTTAAACTTCCTTCTTCCTTCTTCCTTCTTCCTTCTTCCTTCTTCCTTCTTACCCCGCCTTAACCCCAGGCCCGGTAATGGCATCCAACCCCAGATCAAACAAGGTGTCAGCTTCTTCCTCGGTTTTAACACCTTCGGCAATGGCCAAAATACCCAGCGAGTGCGCCAAGGTGGCCATGCCGCGCAGTATGGTTTGTTGATCAAAGGCCTGGTCGACGCCGCTGACCAGGCTGGCGTCAAACTTGAGGAAGGCAAGCCCCAGGTCGTGCAGGTCGGCAAGGCGAGTAAATTCGCTACCCACGTGTTCCAAACCAATCCGCACGCCGGTGGGCTGTAGCTCGCGGCATAATAGCCGGAAGCTTGCCAAATCGTGCAGCGCAATACTTTCAGGTAGCTCAATCCACAGCATACGTGCCGCCTCAGGCGCGCGCTCAAGCCGATGACGCAGCGTTTTGATAAAGGCCATATCGCCCACAGCGCGCCCAGAAAGATTGATGCCCAGCGGAATCCGGTCGCTCTCGATAATTGCCAGAGCACGCTCGGCGACCGCCATATCCAGTCGGTCTTCCAGCTGAAGCCTCGCCACCCAAGGCATGAACAAGCCAGCGCTACGCCACTCGCCGTCAAGCTCAAGGCGCGAAGGCGCCTCAAAATGCACCACCCCCTGGCGGACATTGACCACCGGGAAGCGCGCTAGCGCCACACCGGCGTCCATCGCCTGGATCAGCGCCGAGCGCCACGCATCATGGGTGTTGTAAAGCGAAGAGCGAGACTCCCCGGCGGCGACTACCAGTGCCAGATCACCACGGCCTTCGGCATCCGCCAGTGCGCCATCCAGCGCCGCCAGGCGTTGAGAGGGGGTATCACCCTGGGTGTATTCGCTCAGTGCCGCAGGCAGCCGCAGCGGTTCGCCCACGGCATCGCGCAGCAGGGTCAATTGATGCTTAAGGGCCTCGCTGACATGTTCGATATCCTGCGCACCGTAGACCACCAGCAAAAAGTCACTGCCGTTCAAACGGCCTACTTCACCGCCGCCGAGCTCGTTCGCCAATTGGTATAAATGCCCAACCAGCGCCTTTAATGCAGCGTCGGTGGCCTGGTGGCCGAGACGTTCGTTCACCGCGGGCAGGTCATCCACGCGCACCATAATCAAGACACCACTGGCGCGCTGGGAATCGCTATCCAGGTTGCGCTGCAAATGGTCCAGCAGGGTAGTGCGGTTAGACGCGCCGGTGGTGGGGTCTTCCTGCAAACGGCGGCGCAACTGGTCGAGCTTGCCGGTTTCTTCGCTAAGCATGGTATGCACCGCCCCGGAGAGGGTATTCATTGCTTGCACGACTTCGCGCAGTTCCAGGGTGCGTGGCTCTTGGGATGTGGTAAAGCGGCGAGCGCTGATGCTGCGTGCCTGGCTGACCACTTCAATCAAGGGTCGGCGAATGGAGCGGACAATCCACCACGCCAGCAACAGGCTGATAACTCCCACTAACGCAAACCAGGCGGCCATTTCCAGCGTGCTTTGCCATAGCGAACGGTAGGCGTAGTCGTGTTGGCTCGCCAAGGTTAAGGTGCCGTATTGGCTCCAGCCATCTTGCACCACCGCTTCGCCTGGAGAGACGTCCAGGCGCACCAAATCAACAAACCAGGCAGGCACGCCATCGTCTAGCGCCTCAGTTTCACGGCTTTCCATCACCTCGCCTTCCGGTGAGCGAAGCTCAATCAAGCGATAGTGGCCAGTATCAAACTGGGCCGACAGTAAAAGCTCAATGCTAACGTCCTCTTTCTCCATTTGACTCATGGAAAGCGCCAGCGCATTAGCGTTGTCAGCATTTTTAATTTGCACTTCCTGCTCAATGTAGTGGCGGCTTGAGGTGATACTCACCGCCAAGCTGCCTACAAACGCCATGAGCAGTATCAGGATGACCGCCAACCATAGCTGCTTGATGAGAGACATATCCTATCTCCTTATATAAATCCTTGATCGCGCATACGGTCCACCACGCTTTGCCAGCGTGAAAGCCGCGCTAAGGGGTCAGCCCGAGACTCCCGCGAGCCCCCGGCCCATAAACCACTACTGTTGAAACTGAATACAGGATCCAAGTCATCCCGTTCTGAAGCCGGCCGGATAGAAGGAATAATGTTATCCAGCAGTAAGGGCTCAGAGGCTGACGTTTGGTAATACCCCAGCACCATGTGGGCCTGGGTGCGCTGCGAACGGCCGATGCGCGCGCGGACATATATCATGCGCAATTTATTGCCGGGCACGCCCAGTTCTTTGAGCGTGATGTACTTGGCAATTGAGTAATCTTCGCAGTCGCCTTCTCGCTTGCCGAGCATCTCCAGTGGGGTAGCCCAGTAATCTTCCTGGCCCCAAATGTCGATGTCGTCACGCCACCGCACTTTGCGGTTGAAGAAGTCATTTACTTCTCTCAACTGGTCGCCCAGGCGGGCATCTCTCAGCCGTTCGATCATGGCAAGCCAGTCGTCAATCAGCGCTACGCCACTGTCGCCATGGGCCTGCCGCATCTTTTCCCGCACCCGCTCAGGGTTAAACGCCGACGCAGGCGAGGGCGCGCCAATGAACAGGCACAGCATACCGGCACCCAGCCCGGCGAGTAGTTGCCGCCGCGTGACTCTCATTTACTGGGCCACCATCTCTTCCAACGTTTCCCACACATTTTCCAAAATAATCGGCTGGGCCTCGGCGGTAGGGTGAATGCCATCGTTCTGCATCAAGGCATCATCGGTGGCCACACCTTCCAGCAAAAACGGCACTAACGCGACGTCGTACTCATCGGCGAGATTGTGATACACGGTGGTAAACGCCTCGCGATAGGCATCGCCGTAGTTAGGCGGGATATCGATGCCTAACAATAACACGTCCGCATCCGCCTCCTGGCTAGCCTCAATCATCGCCGCTAGATTGGCCTGCATTTGCTGTGGCGCAAGCCCGCGCAGCCCATCGTTGCCACCCAGCTCGAGCAGAATAATATCAGGTTCATGCTGTCCTAGCAGTTCATCAAAACGCTGCACACCGCCCGAGGTGGTCTCACCGCTGATGCTGGCATTGACGACGTTGGCATCCCCCTGCAAACGTTCTTCAAGCAGGGCCACCCAACTTTCATCGCGCTCAATGTTATACGCCGCGCTTAGGCTATCGCCCATGACCAGCACGGTAGATCCCGTGTCTGCGTCTGGGTTGACGGTCTCAGCGTTGACTGGCGATGCGGTAAAGGTGGCTATCAGCACCCCTAGCCACAGGGTTAGTATGCGGTAATGTTCTCGCCAAGCTACAAGGATGCCACGCTTCATGTCTTACTCCTCATTTGACTCACCTGAACCTACCGCCAACAAGGGCGGCCAGCGCGTGCTTCATGCAGAACGCTTAACCAAAAGTGTTACCAGCGGCGAGCGCACGTTAACTATCTTACACGACCTTTCGATGAGCGTGGCAGCGGGTGAGAGTGTGGCTATTTTGGGCAAAAGCGGGGCGGGTAAATCCACCTTGCTCGGCCTGCTGGCAGGGCTGGATACGCCCACCGACGGTGAGCTGAGCCTGTTCGGCCATCCGCTCAGCCGGTTGGATGAAGACGGCCGCGCCTCGCTGCGGGCAGGCCGCGTCGGCTTTGTGTTCCAAAACTTTCAGCTGTTGCCGACGCTGAGTGCGCTGGAAAACGTGCTACTGCCATTGGAGCTTTCGCCCCGCGCGGGCGAAACCGACACCGCCGCCCAGTGGCTTGGCCGCGTAGGGCTCGGCGAACGCCAGGGCCACCTGCCCAAACAACTCTCCGGCGGCGAGCAACAGCGCGTAGCGATTGCCCGGGCGTTTGTCACCGACCCTGAACTGGTTTTCGCCGACGAGCCCACCGGCAACCTGGACCCAGACACCGGCGCGCAAATTATTGATCTGTTATTCACCCTCAACCACCAGGCGGGCACCACGCTGATTCTGGTCACCCACGACCACGCCCTGGCGCGCCGCTGCGACCGCTGCCTGCGGCTCATCGATGGCCATCTTGAGGCGTTCGACCCCCACACACTCGCAAGCGATACGCTCGCCAACGACAACCAGGTAAACCAAGAGGGCCATGCATGAGCAACCTTAACGCTCGCCTGGCCCTGCGAAGTCTAAAGCGCGACCTACGCGCCGCCGATGTTCGCGCGCTGTTTGTAGCGCTGACGCTCGCCGTAGCCGCGTCGACCATGATCGCGTTTTTCCTCGACCGGCTGGACCGCGGCTTGGAGCGGCAAGCCAGCCAGATGCTCGGCGGCGACGTGGTGCTGGAACAGCGCGACCCGTTCAGCGATGAGCTACGCACTCAACTGGAAGATGCCGGTTTCACCCTGAGCGACCAGGTTGATCTTGTCTCGATGATCAGCCGCGACGACCGCTTCCAGCCCGCCAGCCTCAAGGCAGTCGATGACGTTTATCCGCACTACGGCAGCTCGCGGGTCGACCGAGGCGAAGGCAGCGAGCAAATCGCCTCTGGCCCGTCCCCCGGCGAGGCCTGGGCCGACCCGCGCTTGGCGCAGTTAATCGATATTGAGATAGGCGACAGTGTTCAGGTCGGCCAGACCGAGCTGACCATCAGCGGCATTATCGAACGCGAAGCCGACCAGTCCGGCGGATTCGGCAACTTTAATCCACGGCTGATGCTCAATACCGCCGACCTGGACGCCACCGGGCTGGTGCAAGAGGGCTCGCGGGTCGAATTTGAAATCCTCGCCGCCGGGCCGCCCCAGGCGATGGATGAGGTGCAGGGCCTGTTGAATGAACTGCGTCGCGACGGCGTGGAAGTCAGCGACGTACGCGTCGACCAGCCCCAACTGGGCAACGCTCTGGAGCGCGCTGAAAGCTATCTCGGCCTTGCCGGGCTGGCTGCGGTATTGCTGGCGGGCGTGGCCGTGGCCATGTCGACCCGGCGTTACGTTGAGCGTCACCTGGACACCGCCGCGCTGCTGCGCTGTTTTGGGGCCAGCCAACACCAGCTGGTGGTGATTTTCTCCATCCAACTGCTCTGCTTGGCGCTAGTCGCTTCGTTGATCGGGGCCGTGTTGGGGCTCGTAGGCCAAGCGCTACTGCTGTGGCTGCTGGCCAGCTTCCTGCCCATGACCTTACCGCCCCCGGGCATTATGCCCCTGGGCCTGGGCGTGCTCACCGCGCTGGCGGTGTTGGTTGGCTTTGCCGGGCCCACGCTGTTACGCATCAAGCGCGTGAGCGCCCTCAAAGTACTGCGCCGCGAGCTGGACCCGCTACCGCCGTCTGCGTGGCTGGTGGTCAGCGTGGCAAGCCTGGTGTTCGGCGGCCTGCTATGGCTGTATTCCGGCAGCCTGCCGCTGGCATTGGCCCTGCTGGTTGGCGGTGCCGCCATGCTCGGCGTGCTGTGGGGCGTAAGCGCGCTGCTACTGAGTGGTGTCTTGCGCGGCGTGCAGGCGCTGTCGGGCAAAGGCCCCTGGTCGCAAGCGCTGCGCCTGGGCGGCCGTCAGCTAGGGCGCCGTCGGCAGGCGGGCCTCGGCCAAATGATGGCGTTTTCGGTGACCTTCTTTGCCATGGCGATGATCGTCCTGGTGCGTGGCGACCTGCTCAGCACCTGGCAGGACCAACTGCCTGACGACACGCCCAACTATTTTGCCATCAACATTCAACCCGGTGAGCGCGACGCCTTTGAAGACGTGGTCAGCCCGCGTGCCGAAGCGCAAAGCGAGCTGTACCCCATGGTGCGCGGGCGGGTGGTCTCGATCAATGACCAGGACCCGCGTGAGGCGGTACGCCCCGACGCGCGGGGTGATAACTCCCTGCGTCGCGAGCTTAATCTGACCTGGCAGGCCGAGGTGCCGGAAGGTAACGAGATCGTCGCCGGTGAATGGTTTGCAAATAATGAAGAGGGCGCTGACCAACAGCAGGATTGGATGAATGAGGTAGACGCCACCGCCCAAGCCGCACCGGTGCCAATTTCTATGGAGGACGGCCTGGCCGAGCGGCTAGGGCTGACGCTTGGCGACCAGCTCACCTTTGCCGTGGGCAGCGACGAAATCACCACCGAGATCACCAGCTTGCGCAGCCTCAACTGGGACTCCTTCCGGCCCAACTTCTTCGTGATCTTCCCGCCGGAAGTGTTGGAGTCATTCGGCCATAGCTATATCACCGCGTTCTATCTACCAGAGGAAGAACAAAGCCTGGTCAATCAGCTGGTGCAAGACTTCCCCGGCGTTTCGCTGCTCAACGTGGAGGCGATTTTAGGCCAAGTACGCGATGTGCTCACCCAAGTCACCCGAGCGGTCGAGCTGGTATTGATACTCGTGCTGCTGGCCGGGGTGAGTGTGCTCTACGCCGCACTGACCGCCAGCCGGCCAGTGCGCGCCCACGAAAGCGGCCTGCTGCGCGTGTTCGGGGCAGGGCAGACGATGATCTCGCGAGTCCAAGGCGCAGAGTTCGCACTACTCGGCTTTGCCAGCGGGCTACTGGGCGCGGCCCTGGCTGAAATCGCCACCGCTGCGCTGTATCTCTACCTGCTGGATTTACCGCCACGCCCGCACCCCGAGCTATGGCTTGCGCTACCCATCGGCGGCGCGCTGCTCATCGGCGTGATCGGCCACGGCCTCTCCCGCAGCCTACGCCGCCAAGCACCCGCGGCAAGTTTGGGTTTATTAGGCGAGGCCTAGCACCCAGCCTCTTACTCTGCGGCACATGAGCGCGATTCATCTGCATCCTGATGCGGTTGCGATGAAACCCGCGCTCGGCTGAGGTATCATAGCCGCCTACTCTTTCATGACCGACCCTTCGTACGAGGTTCCCCGCCGATGTTCAGCCGCGATATGACAATTGCCGGATTCGATGATGTGCTTTTTGATGCCATGCAAAAAGAAGTGGCACGCCAGGAAGCCCACATTGAACTCATTGCCTCCGAAAACTACGCCAGCCCCCGCGTACTGGAAGCCCAAGGCAGCCAGCTGACCAACAAATACGCCGAAGGCTACCCCGGCAAGCGCTACTACGGCGGCTGCGAATTCGTCGACATCGCCGAAAACCTTGCTATCGATTACGCCAAAGAACTGTTCGGCGCCACCTACGTCAACGTGCAGCCGCACTCCGGCTCACAGGCCAACAGCGCCGTGTTCCAAGCGCTGGTCAAGCCGGGCGACACCATCCTGGGTATGAGCCTCGACGCTGGCGGCCACCTGACCCACGGTGCCAAACCCAACTTCTCTGGCAAGCACTACAACGCCATTCAGTACGGCCTCAACGAGCAAGGCCTGATTGACTACGATCAAGTCGCTCAGCTTGCGAGTGAACACAAGCCTAAAATGATCATTGCGGGCTTCTCGGCTTACTCGCAAATTGTCGACTGGGCCAAGTTCCGCGAGATCGCCGACGAAGTCGGTGCTTACTTGTTGGTCGATATGGCGCATGTTTCCGGCCTAGTGGCGGCGGGCGTTTACCCAAGCCCGCTGCCCCACGCCCACGTGGTCACCTCCACCACGCACAAAACTCTTCGTGGCCCGCGTAGTGGCGTGATTCTCTCCGCCGAAAACGACGCGGATATTGAGAAAAAGCTTCAGTCTGCCGTGTTCCCAGGCGGCCAGGGCGGCCCGCTGATGCACGTCATCGCCGCCAAGGCCATCTGCTTCAAGGAAGCCATGGCGCCGGAGTTCAAGACCTACCAGCAGCAAGTGGTCAAGAACGCCCAGGCGATGGCCAGCGTGTTTATCGAGCGCGGCTACGACATCGTCTCCGGCGGCACCGAAGACCACCTCTTCCTGCTATCGTTGATCAAGCAGGGCGTGACCGGTAAAGACGCCGACGCCGCCCTTGGCCGTGCGCACATCACCGTCAACAAAAACGCGGTGCCCAACGACCCGCAAAGCCCGTTCGTCACCTCCGGCCTGCGCATCGGCACACCCGCCGTGACCACACGCGGCTTCGGTGAAAAAGAGTGCAGCGACCTGGCAGGCTGGATCTGCGACATCCTCGATGTACTCGCCAGTGGCGAAGACACCAGCGCCATTGAAGCCGAGGTGCTGGATAAAGCCGCCGCGGTATGCAACAAGTTCCCCGTTTATAAGTAAGCCTCCACCTGATCGCGCAATGAATTGCGCTCCTACGAACCCCGGTGCACGCACCTAAACCCGTAGGAGCCCGACTTGTCGGGCGATCAGGCTATCTACGAGCAATAAACTACAGTGCCATCATCTGCCTTTATTAGGGCGATGACTCTGTTGGCAGATATTAATTATATCGACATTTCGATTTTGGCCGTGTACTTTGTACACCATAAGGCATACTAGTCAGAGGAAAGCCATAAAGGTGACTCACGCCATAGAGTTTATTGAAACGTCTACGTTCACTAGGCAAATCGTCACTATTGCCTCTGACGACGAGTTAAAGGAGCTTCAATTAGCGCTCATTGCGCAGCCGGACAAAGGTGACCTGATTCAAGGTACAGGGGGACTGCGCAAGGTTCGTATGGCATTGGGGCATAAGGGTAAACGAGGTGGTGCGCGAGTGATTTACTTTTTGGCTACCGCTGAGGTCATTTACCTGATACTGGCTTATCCCAAAAATGTAAAAGACACTTTGACGACTTCCGAAAAGGCCGCGCTCAAAACACTTACCCAGCAGTTAAAAGAGGAGGTTTCTTGATGAGTATTTTTGATGAACTCAACACATCGCTGCAAGAAGCTGTCGAGATCAAGAAGGGTAAGACTCAAGCCAGCCGAGTGACCCGCCACGAAGTGGCGGATGTCAGAGCAATTCGGGCGAAACTGCATGTATCCCAAGCTGAGTTCGCCGACGCAATGGGCACCAGTGTCGACACCATAAAAAGTTGGGAGACCAAGCGTCGCAACCCAACAGGGCTGGCAGCGAAGGTGCTCGCGACCATTCAAGAAAACCCCTCGTTCTTTAACGAGCTGGCTTCACACTGATTGCCCGTGCCTGCACTCAACCCCGTAGGAGCCCGACTTGTCGGGCGATCAGACTATCTATCAGCTAATTACCTTCGGCTCTTAATAAGCCCTCACACAAGCACCTGGTCTCCCGCATCCGGCGTTAACCAACGGGCATCCCAAAAACTGTAATCGCCAATCTGGTTAACCAGCCCGGCCCTTAACGGGTTAGCCACAATATAACGTGCGCTATCACGCACGCCTTCCTCCTCTCGTATCAACCGGTCGTGAAATCCTCGCTGCCAAACCGGGCTACCCGCCGCCAGCGAAACGTACGATTTATACAACTTAACCGCCTGCGAAAGGTCACCCTCTAACGCCATTAACCAATGCACATGGTCAGGCATCACCACAAACGCCCACGTCACCCCATGCCGCTGAACGCTTGGATGATAAAACGCACGGGACGCTGCGCACCCCATCGAAAAATCACGGAAAACAGACCGGCGATTATCCGTCACTATCGTCACCACATAATAATGCCCCGGTATACAACGCCGACCCAGGCGCAACGCATGACCACGCGGCATAACCCACCTCCATCCCTGGATTCCCACCTATAATTTACAACAAAACCCAATACACGCACCCAGCCCCTATAGGAGCGATCAGATTGTCTACAGGTATAATTCATGGCGGTACTTTCGTGCTAGCCTAAAGAAGTATTTTTGTGGGGGCTGTTGGATGCATTGCCAGCGATTCGACATGGATGTTCATGTAACTCGACATGCACGAGAGCGTATGGCGCAGCGCGCTATTAGTGAAGCACAATTGAGAGAGCTGCTCGAAACAGGGCATATTCGATATAAAGATGATAGCCGTCTCTGGATAGCCAAAATGTTCTCGTCGCGGAATGACAACTTGGTCTGCGCTGCCGTTGTGCTAGAAGGTAAGCTCATTGTTAAAACTGTTATGCACCATTTTCAGTGGGAGGGCTAAACATGCGAACCACCTATGATGAAGCGGATGATATTTTAGTTGTGCATCTCTCCGATAAGCCAATCGCAAAAGAAGTTTCGCAAGATTGGAATACGCACATTAGCTACGCAGAAGATGGCTCCATCATTGAAATTGTTATATTGGAAGCATCGAAGCAAGGAGCTTGGCCGTTGTTACGCAGTGACGCGGCATGACGAGTGCACCCAGCCCCCGTAGGAGCCCGACTTGTCGGGCGATCAGGCCATCTACAAGCGATAACCTTCGGCGCCTTGATCACTGCTGATCGCGCAATGAATTGCGCTCCTACGAACCCCAGTGCACGCACCCAACCCCGTAGGAGCCCGACTTGTCGGGCGATCAGGCTATCTACAAGCGTTCACCCTCGGCGCCTTGATCCCTGCTGATCGCGCAATGAATTGCGCTCCTACGAACCCCGGTGCCTGCACCCAACCCCCGTAGGAGCCCGACTTGTCGGGCGATCAGGCTGTCTACAAGCGTTCACCCTCGGCGCCTTGATTCCTGCTGATCGCCCAATGAATTGGGCTCCTACGAAGCCCCATGCGCATACGTGGGTGCCTGCACCCAACCCCCGTAGGAGCCCGGCTTGTCGGGCGATCAGGCTGTCTACAAGCGTTCACCCTCGGCGCCTTGATCCCTGCTGATCGCCCAATGAATTGGGCTCCTACGAAGCCCCATGCGCATACGTGGGTGCCTGCACCCACCCCCTGTAGGAGCCCGACTTGTCGGGCGATCAGGCCATCTACAAGCGATAGTCAGCGGTGGCTTGATCATTTCTGATCGCGCAA